>JAJECO010000092.1 GCA_022822005.1 Candidatus Poribacteria bacterium | reverse complement strand
CTGCGGGGATACTCCAAGAGTACCGCAAAGCACTGTTTAAATTAGTCAATAGCCTCTCATGGGGGGTTGATGTCAACAACCCTATACCTATCGACCCACAAGGAACAATCTTCTACATCGATCTTAGACACTATGAATGGGATGTCAATGATGGCTGGGGACAGATAGAAACAGTATATCCCTATCACATCTCATTTGATGCACCGACACAGACCGCACTCAAGGCACAACTCGGACGATTACAGGGGGAGACCAACAGTACCGCACCATCGGTTCATGCTGACTGGTTTATAGCAACTGCATCTCTACCTCCACTGTATCACGACCTGCTATCTCTACGATTGACAGACAGGGAGTTAGAGACACGACTGGAAGTTGATGTAGACCGTAATCTGCGAAATGCACCGGGAGTGCGTGTCTGGCGAGCAGGCACTAACGATTCAGGGGTATCGGCTAACAATCGTGTGTTAGAAAGACATCTCTCTCGATATGGTGCGTACTGGAAGAGTTACGACTTTGCTGGCAGTGTTGGGACACAGAACGTCTTCACCCACCCACTCAACTTCACCCATGACGGTGGTGAGGTTATCTTCAATCTACCTAACGGATTGCAGGGATACTATATAGCTGATGCGTCCGGTTTTCGATTAGATGCCGCACCGATAGACATTGTTTCTAACCCCGCAGCGAGTGACCCAACGGTGCGGACGGGGTTGTCCTGTTTCGGTTGCCATATAGAAGGTATGAATACGTTTGAAGACCAAGCCCGCTCTGTGATAGAGAGTACTACTAATCCAACTTACGACAAGGCGCAGGCGCTGCGGTTGTATGTAGAGAAGTCGGAAATGGATGCGCTCGTCCAAGAAGATATAGACAGATACGGGCAGGCACTCGAAGAAACGGGTGGTTCGTTTGGAGATATCGAACCGATATCACGATTCCATGAGGTGTATCAGGGACCGGTCGATGCGGCGTATGCTGCCGCTGTTGTTGGGTTAGAGACGGAAGCGTTCCTTGAGAAGATACGGGAGAATGTAGGATTACAGAATGCAGGTCTGTTGGTGTTAGAGAGTAATGGGAGTATGAAAAGGGACACATGGACATCGAGTTTCGGTGATGTGCTTTTTGCACTCGATTTTCCAACACGAGTCGTGCCTCCTGTTGTGGTGCCTCCTGTTGTGGTGCCACCGGTTGTGCCACCGCCGGTACAACCACCGGGTACGGTTATTCAGATTCCGGATAGGAATCTACGGACAGCAATAGCCGAAGTACTTGGTAAACACCCTAATGCCCCTATCACTGTGGAAGAGCTGGAAAAGTTGGGACCGAACCTTGATGTAAGGGACAGAGGCATCCGTGATTTGAGAGGGCTGCAGTTTGCAATCAATGTAAGAGAGCTAAATCTTGATAACAATGAATTCTCGGATCTCTCACCGCTAGCCAGTTTAATCAACTTGCGCCGGCTCTGGATTAACGGGAGTCTCGTCGCTGATATATCTCCCTTGAGAGGGTTAATAAACCTCAACCTCCTGTATCTGCGTCGCTCGCTGGTATCCGACCTTTCACCGCTATCAGGATTAATCAACCTAAGAAGCCTTTCGCTTCGGGGCAATCCTGTATCTGATATATCTCCCTTGAGAGGGTTAACAAATCTTGCCAACCTGTGGGTTGATGACGATACTCAGGTATCCGATATCTCGCCGATTGTGGGATTACCCAATCTAGAGCACTTAGCACTTGATGGTGACAGTGTATCCAACCTATCGCCGGTTGCGAGGTTAGTCAACCTCAAACACCTTCGCATAGCCGACCTATCCGGTTCGTCACTCGATCTATCATTCCTAGCGGGATTAACAGAACTCGAAATAATTGATATTCACGACGGAGATAATTTAGACCTTACACCTTTGGCAGGTTTAACACGTTTGAGAGAACTATTTATGGCCAACTCCGGAATATCAGATATATCTGCCCTTGCGGGGCTAACCGGGTTGGTCCGTATGGATCTTTCAAGCAACGAGATATCGGATATATCGCCGCTTGCAGGGTTAACCAACTTGAAATGGGTAATACTCCGTGACAACCAGATCTCCGACATCTCGCCTTTGGATGCGATACGCGAGAACATACCGACGTTTGTCTGGCATGACAATCCGGGGTTTCCAAAGGTGGGTCCCAAAATAGAGGGTCCGTGGTTATGGGTCGTGGTACCGAACACAAGGCCCAGTACTAGAGATCTGCTGTCAGAAGCGAGTGGAGGCACAGTGACAGAGACAGAGATTGCTACCCATGGTGCGATAGAGGGGCAGCCGCTCGGCGATGATGTATGGACATTCCGCAGCCTCCCGCCTACGGGGTGGAACAATGTTGAAAAGATGCTTGATGGTCGAATTGATAATGCCACCCTCTACGGCACAGTATCGCTGCATTCACCACGGCAACAGATGAAAACACTATACGTCGGTAGCCATAATGATTTTAAGGTTTGGCTCAACGGGGAGTTGATTCACGAGTCCCTCCGTTATCATGCGAGTTTTGGTTACACACATACTGTCCCGGTCACACTGAAGCAGGGGAGAAATGTCCTATTAGTTGCAGTTCGAGCCCAATATAACTCCCATTTTGGCTTTGAACCCGGCACCGATTATACAGTGGCAAACCCCGGTGTCAGTTACACTTTATCCAAAACATCAATTCACCGTGACGACACCTTTACGCTCAACATTGGCGCGATAGATGTATTCGATATGGCAGGTTGGCAATTTGATATTGCCTTTGATCCTGCTGCCCTTGAAGCGGTTGACGTAAGTGAAGGTACTTTCCTAAAGATGGGCAGTAGTACTCTCTTTCAGGGTGGGACCATTGATAACGTAGCAGGTGAAATCCAGGGCATCAGTGCGCTACGACTGTCTACGCGCGGGGTCAATGGCACCGGTGTCCTCGTTCAGGTGACCTTCAAAGCGAAATCTGCTGGCGAAACACGGGTAGCACTACAGAAGTTCCAATTCGGTAGCATCACTGGTGAACACATCCCCGCAGGACCCCATGCAATTCGTATTACTGTGGCGGGACGGCTTGCCACCGGGGACGTGAATCGAGACGGAAGGGTCAGCATTCTGGATTTGATTCTCATTGCACAGCGGTTGGGACAAAGGGTGTCCGCAGGTTCGCCGCTGGATCTCAACGGCGATGGTGTCGTCAGTATCCTCGACGTCATCCTCATCGCACGAAATATCGGCAGCACCACCGCACCCGCCGCGCCAACGATTGAAGCAGTAGGCATAGATGCTGCAACGATAGAAGCGTGGATAGCACAAGCGCGGTTGGAGGACGACGGGTCACTTGCTTTCAAAGAAGGCTTAAAGGTTCTGGAAAATCTGCTAGCCTCGCTGATTCCTGAAGAGACTGCGCTACTGGCAAACTATCCGAATCCCTTTAACCCAGAGACATGGATCCCGTATCAACTCGCTCACGCTGCAGATGTGACGCTTACCATCTACGACACCAAAGGCACGTTGGTCCGGCAATTTGATTTAGGGCATCAGCAGGCGGGGCATTACACGGATAGGGCACGGGCGGCATATTGGGACGGACGCAACCAGTTAGGTGAGTCGGTGGGAAGTGGTATCTATTTCTACCAGCTACGTACAGGGGATTATTCCACCGCCCGTAAGATGGTGATTCTCAAATAGCAGTCGTTAATGGCAGTCTTGGATTAGAACTCAACGGTTAACCCCGGATACGGGACTATGGGCAATTGGTAGACGTATCGCTCTTCCGTATAGCTCCGGTTATAATCGACATCCAACACATTCTTGCGATTATATGCATTAAGTACCTCAAGGAAGATGCTCCATCGCCAACGCTGATAGATGAACGACTTGCTGATGCGGATGTCTAAGCGGTGGAACGGCGGCACTCGCGCCGTGTTCGTTTCGCCAAAGAGAGGGCTGTAGCGGGGCCGACCTGTATCTGGATGGCGTCGAATTTCCCGACCGACCACCGGCGTGTAGGGAAGCCCGGAGCGATACTGCCACTTCGCACCGATCTCCCATGTCGGTGTAATCATGTAACTCGCTGTGAGTGTCGCGACGTGGGGCTGATCAAACGAATAGAGTCGCTCTGGATCGCCGGGCCGGTCCTCGCGTTTAGAAACGGAGTAGCCGTAGTTCGCCCAAGCGAAGAATCGATCGCCGGCGCGATGTTTGAGAGAAACCTCCATCCCACGTGCATAGCCCTGCCCTTGATTCAGGTATCCCACACTCTGGTCACGCGTAATCAGATCCCTGAAATCCTTCTGATAGCCCGCAACCTTGAGCCGTGTTTGGGCGCTAATTTCTCGTTCCAATTCCAAGATATAGTGGGTCGCCGTATTCTCCTTGACCTCCGGATTTCCGTATCCCGGGATAATTTGCCACGGATAGGGGCTTATTTCGTATCTACCGTAGGCAAACCGGAGCTCTGAACCGCCCGGCATATTGAATTGAAGGCTGCCCCTCGGTCCCACGGAGACGCGATCGGTAAGGTTAAAATAGTCCAGCCGCAGCCCTAACGTAAGCGATAAGAAGGCAAACGGGTCATACCGATTCTGGAGATACCCCTCAATGACGTTGAACCGTTCGGCAAAATCTACAGAGATCTTTTCCGCAAAGGTGAAGAATTGAGATTCGGTCGCCTGCGGGTCCCCTTCGTCGGCGCGGCGAGGAAAGTTGGCGGATCCGTTCCACTGCGCCGTCGAAACAAGCAGCCCCGATTCAAGCTGATGTTGCGAATTCAAGCGGTAGGCGAGGTCCTCGCGGACTTCGTACTGGATCGGCTCCAGTCGCAGGAAAAGACCTTGACCGAAGCTAAAGGCTTGTAAGAAAGTCGCACGCGAGACGGAGAGATGCGAAGTGAGGCGGTCGGTCAGTGTTGATCTGAGATCCGCGGCTTGCACACCAAATCGACCCTCAAGGTCGAACCTTCCTGCGAGCGTTGGATCATAATCAACATCTTCTAAACCCAACTTAAAGCCCATGACATCGCCCGCGGCGAACGCCTTAACGTCGAATTGGTGATTGTCAGAGAGATCGTAACTGACCTTCGCCTGATAATCCCAGAATCGCGGAAACGCCGTGATCTGGGTAGTCTCCATCAGGAAGAGGTCGACATAGCTCCGCCGCCCTGCGAGATACCACGATCCACGTCCCCCAATCGGCCCCTCAACCAATCCCTCCGAATAGAGGAGATTCACGTTAAATTTGCCGCCTATCCGATCCTCCCTGCCACGCCGCGAATAGATATCGATTACCGCTTGTGCGTCCGCGCCAAACTCTGCCCCGAATCCACCGGCGTAGACGTCAATTCTGTTGAGCACCTCTGAATTGATAGTTGAGACCAAGCCACCAAAGTGGTAGGGATAAAAGAGTGGGGCACGATCAAGGTAAAACCGGTTGTCGTCGGGCGCGCCACCACGGATATAGAGCTGGCCATCGAAATCGCTTGCGACACCGATCCCCGGCAACGCCTGGAGTGCTCGGAGTGCGTCCCCCGCGCTGCCGGGGATGCGTTTAATCTCCATGACACCTACGGTTTGCCTGCCGACGGTCGTCGGTATGGACCTCGATCTGACCTCGACCTCATCTAAGATCGTATCAACCGGGGCGAGATAAATTTTCACCTCGGTTACCTCGCCCGATTTCACCATGGCAATGTTGTTCTCCTCAAGGAGGCGATAACCGATGGCAATTACATTTAAGGTATAATCGCCGGGAGCCAGATCCTCGAATCGGAATTCACCCTTATCATCGGTCAGCGTAACTCGGTCGCTTTCGAGCAATCGGACGGTAGCGTCCACTAACGGTTCGCTCGTCTCTTGGCCATAGACAATACCACGAATTTCGCCATCCATCACGACAGATTGCTGGGAATAGGCGGGGGATAAGTATATGAACAGTGCAGATAAGAGGCTGCCCAATAGATAATGAACTAACTTACGCATCACGGTTAAGTCCTTCCAAAAGATCCTCAAACGTCTCCGCGACAAATACGCCCGCTTCACGCAACGCTTTCACCTTGCCACGCACCGAACCGCGTCCGCCTTCGACAATCACTCCGGCATGACCGAACCGCACACCCTCAAGATCATCGACGAACCTACCGGACAAAAAGGCGGTTATTTGGAGTCGAGACGGCTTTCGCTTCAATCGGGCTGCGAGTTGTTCCTCCGCAGCCCCGCCCGGCTCACCATAGATAACCACAGCATCGGTGGCGGAATCATCTTCGAGGAGTTCAATCAGTTCCGTGAAATTAGAACCGACGATTGCATCCCCACCCACGCCGATGGCGATACTCTGCCCGATCCCACGGTTCGTCAGATAGCTGGCGATTTCGGAGGTCATCCCTCCGCTGCGGGAAAGCACGGCGACACGTCCCGGCATAAAGGAACGTCGCACATTATCCACACGTCCACCGATGGTGCCGAGTTTGGCAATTCCCGGACGGATCAGTCCAAGCGAATTGGGACCGATGACGGTACAACCAACGCGACGGGCGGCAACCTGCAATTTACTGGTGTCCAGTTGTGGGACACGTTCCGTCATAATCAGACAGAGCTGCATACCGGCAGAAAAGGACTCAAGGGCGGCATCAAGCACGGCGGGCGGTGGGACAGAAACCACGCTGATGGTGGGGCGATGCTTCTCAACCGCTGCTGTGACTGTGTCGTAGACGGGTATTCCATGTACCTGCTGCCCACCCCTTCCGGGTGTTACACCGGCGACGATATTACTCCCGTAGGCGAGCGAATCTTCGACCATACGGCTCGCTTCCCTGCCGGTGATCCCTTGAACGAGAACGCCCCCCTTCGGGTCAAGCAGCATGGGTGCGATTCCTTTCAACAGCCAACCGGGCAGCCGCATCTAACGACACCTCGCGTCCGTACACTTGGACACCGGCTGCCTCCATGATCTCCCGCGCTTCCGCCTCCCAATTGCCGGGGACACGGAAGAGGCTGATTGTCTCCGAGGGTTTTCTTCCTGCGGTCTCGACCCCCATGAGGACACCGCGAGCGATGACATCCGCACGGGTGTTGTTGACCACATTCATGATAACCACCATTCCCCGGACACCCGGCTTCGATAGTAGGAGGGATGTGATGGCGGCGACCTTCTCCTCAGTCGGGTTTCCGCCTACTTCGCAGTAGTTTGCAGGACTTCCGCCATGCGCCTTGATCGCGTCGAAAACGGTCAGACTTGCGCCGCCGCCACCGATTAGGAGCGCGAGATCACCGTCAAATTCTACAACCCGTCCGGCAACGCCCCGATGGTCTATCGCATCGATTCGTTGTGCCTCCAGTTCCAGAGGCGTGGGCGGACGACCCGCTGCGGTCATCGTTAATTCGCCTAACGGTTTCAACCTTTCCCGCTGTCGATAGACTGCCTCGTCCTCAACCTCGATACGTGCATCAAGCCCGATAAGTGTCTCGTCCTCCGTAATGACCAGCGGGTTGATCTCCATCGTAACGGCATCGCAGGCGAGAAACGCTTCCGACAACTTGGCAAGAACCTCACCGATCCCCACGAGCGTTTTTCCCCTCAAGCCGACTTTGGCAGTCATTTCCCGCGCCTTATAGGGCGCGAGTCCCGTCCACGGACCGAACGGCTCGCGTGCGACCTGATCGCTCTGGGCAGCTTCAACGTCCACACCACCGGCGAGGCTCAACAAGGCAACCGGCAGCTTTGCGACCGTATCCCATGTCATACCAACGTAAAACTCGCATTCGTAGTTTAGCCTCGGTTCAATCGAAATTACCTCAACGGTTGTACCGCGGAGGTCCATTCCGAACAAGGTTTCTGCTGCGATGACAGCTTGATCAACGCTTTCCGCGAACCTCACCGCTCCGACGTTCCCCCGTCCACCGAAAGGGGTCTGTGCTTTCAGGACACAGGGTAGCCCGACGCGCTCAACGGTTCCTCGCACTCCACTCATAGAATCAATAGGTGTCGATTCCGTGAAAGCCAAGCCAAAGTTGGAGAGTAATTTTTTGCTTTGATGTTCGAGGAGTCTCATCGCTCGCCTTTCTGATGGTAGCACCTTGCGTGATTATACCATATTCCGATAAAAAGATGCGGAGGTTTTGAATCGTTTTAACCCACTCACGTCACGCTGTGAGCACAAAAAAACGGTATCATGCCCGTGACACAAGGCGTGATACCGCGTTTTGTGTTCTCTTAAGATGTCCCTACCGCGTAGAAGACGCCGGTGCATCTAGTGTTTCATTGGGCTTTGATCTTTCCTCCACAATCTCCTGCTGCACAACACCCACGTGTTTAGTAGGATCATCTCTGGGCTTGAACAGGAGTAGCAACAGCGCGAGTCCAAGCGCAACCACAGTGCACGTAAGCATCAACAACGGTTTCCACTCTAGGAGATTCATGGTTACGAAACTTATACCCAGTAGGACATAGCCCGTGCCTGGATGAAAGATAGAACCCTTACCTGCATTGCTCGCTATTATCAGAATATACACTCCCATCAAAATCATCCATATCCCACAACCAATCCCCAACTTCCCGACGTTCCTGAGGATATACTCGCGCACCTTTTCTCCAAATGCCATAACTAAATCTCCTCATCTTTTCACTGGGAATTCTCCTCTTCTTCTCCGCCACGGCGCCGTTCCATCTGCTTGGCGATTTCCGGATCAACGTTTCTCAGGCGGCGAAGCCCCTCTTCCGGTCCATACCGCTCCAACGTGGTCATCGCCCGCTCGAAACGCTCAGGCGAAAACCGTTCTCTTAACGCCGTTTCAAGTTCCTCCTCGGTAGGAAGCGCAGGCGGCTCCGGAGACACTTCGGTGAGAATCTTTTCCGGTTCAACCGTTGGTGCTGCTGCGGAACTCTTTTCGGTGTCGGGGATGGGAGGCTCTTTCCGCGTTGATGTCGGGATAGGATCAGATAGTGACGGTTCCGGTTCTACGAAAGGGAGCTGCTCTGTGGGTTCGCCAGAAGGGCTATCGGACAAAAATCCGTCGGGGAATTCAAAATCCGTTGGTGCGGACGACGAATTTGCCGAGCCAGCCGATACGGCGCCTTTCATCACCGGCATCAACCACTCACTCATTGCAGCTTGGTCCCCTTTGAAACGGGCACTCATCCACAAAGCAATCTCGCGATCCTGCATAATTTCCATTATGCCATATACTGGATCGGCGGTTTTCAAGCTTTCTCCGATTCGTTTTGCCATCGCCTCGTCTTCGTCCTTGGGGTCTTTACCGGGGTTTGCGGTTGCGTATTGTTGTGCGGAAAGGGCATAGGCATCCGCCATGACCTTATCAAAATCTATCTCTGCAAACTCCGTTAACCCATGTGCTGCCATGAGGTCAATAAATTCTTGCGGGGTCCGCAGATCTTGTTCCTGCATCTGCTTCTGAAACGCATCGGATCCCACGACCTTCATCGTTTTTTGCATCAGTGGATCCTCACGTTGCTCGGGGGTTAAGAACCGGTTCATTATATCAGTCATTGATTGCTCGGTTGAAACTGAGCCTGAGGATTTACCGCTTGGAACATCGCTGGGTGCCGATGCTTTATCCACGACCTCCTGCTGTACGCCTATCTCGCTGTCAACAGCATGTCCTTTATCCTCACCGGTTTCTTCCAGATAGATGATAGTACCTACAGCAAGCACTAATGCAACAGTGATGCTAATCTGCCACCGCTTTTCTTTTAACATCTCCCCTAATATTACAGCCATACCGACCAATACAGCAAATATGCCCGTATAGATATTACCGCTGCCTATCCAGCAATACAACCCTATCAGAATAAGCAGAATTCCACCTATAACCACAAAATACCTATCATTGCCTATGATCCTCTTGACTAAAATCAGAAAGCCCCCTAATAATATCAGTCCAATACTTAGCAACATAAAGGTTATGGCAGGCTCAGTCCACCCCTTTTTCCAGAAATACAAGGAAAAAAAAAGAGGTATCATCGCTGGCAAAAACTGCACGGCAAATCTAAGAACCCGAACCTTATCGTCTCTTCGGATCTTCATGAGTGTTCCTCCTTTATTTTTGTTTCGACAGTGGAGATACCGGCGCTATCTGTACGAGGTTGGACATATCGTCCTGCTGGAGATTCTATAAACATGCCGCCCCGTTGGGGCTAAATGCTTCCGTTCCCGTTTTCTCGTTTTCCCGCCTTCTCTCTTTTCGCTCTCTTTTTTCTTTGCGTCCTTGCGTTACATCTTCTTTACGTATTACGTTTTACGGTATCACATGTCGCCCCGCCGGGGCTTTTGTTAGGGGGCGATACCACATTCTATAAACATGTCGCCCCGCTGGGGCTAAATGCTTCCGTTCCCGTTTTCTCGTTTTCCCGCCTTCTCTCTTTTCGCTCTCTTTTTTCTTTGCGTCCTTGCGTTACACCTTCTTTACGTATTACGTTTTGACGGTCACTTATTCGAAGCATCTTCAGAGACAAGCTGCAGGACATGTCGGGCGCGCTCTACCACCGGCAGATCAACCATCTGGCCATCGACGGCAACCGCCCCCGCGCCTTCCACTTCCGCTGCCTCAAAGGCTTCTACCACGCGCTGGGCGTGCGCAACTTCGGCATCGGTTGGATGGAAAACTTTTTCTACGACCTCAATCTGGGCGGGGTGGATCAAGGCTTTGCCGGTGAACCCAAGGTCACGGGCGAAACGGGTGTCCTCTTCCAAACCTGCCGGATTTCGGATATCGAGATAGACCCGATCTATCGCTTGTAACCGTTCGCTGGCGGCAGCGACGACGAGTGCAGAGCGGGCGTACAGGAAATCACTCGCTTCGTCTTGGCGGACGTTAAACAATCCCAGATCCATCGCAAAATCTTCGGCACCGAACATCAATCCGACGAGTCTGGGACTGGCTGCTGCAATCGCGGGCGCCTGAATCAACCCGCGGGCACTCTCAATGGTGGCGAGCAAACGAACACTGCCGCGTTGGAGTCCAGCCTCTTCCTCTCGCTCATCCAGAATCGCGCTGACTTGGAACACATCTTCGGGGCAATTCACTTTCGTCAACGTGAGTCCGTCCAGACCGGGACGAATTACGGCAGATAGATCCGACTCTATCTCCTTGCTTCCAATGGGGTGGATACGCACAAAACGGAGCATTCTATCAGACGGACGGGCAAGGGTTTCCGCCATCATGGCGCGGGCGGTATTCTTTTCGCCGGGCGGCACCCCGTCCTCTATATCAAACATCGCTACATCCAGTTTTAGTTCATAGGCTTTATCAATCATCCTTTGCTGATGTCCCGGTACAAACATCCAAGACCGCATAATGTGCATAAAACACCCCTCTTTAGTCTATCTCACGCGTCACGTTCCACGTTTCATTCCCCCGTCAATCCACACTAATCTAGACAAATAAAAAAGAATCGCCATGCTAAAAAATTGTGCAACAGAAACCGATCTATAGTGGACCGTAGAATTAATGAGACATTCCAAACCGGTGCGGTTGGAAACCGCACCTACCGGTCCCGATAAATCCCCCGATAGGATCCCCGATACATCCCCGATACATGGGGACAGGCGGGATCGAAATCGAGGAGCGAAGGTGTCTATTTATTTTTAGAATTCACTATAGTTTATTAATGCACAAATGAACAAAGGACTTTCCCGCTCCCTCGTCACTCAGTCTCTTCCAGATTCATCGCTTCGCCCTCAAGTAAGAAACTGCGAATATCGTAGCGTCCGGGGTATTGCACAGGCAACTGTCCGGCTTCGACCATCAGATCGAGCGGGTTCGCACGGGTTTGCATAGGTAGACGGACCACCTCGTGGCAGCGTGCAGATTCGTACGCACCCATCATCATGTGCATCGTCCACAAACCATTTTCCGCTTCGTTGCGATGGACGCAGCGATCTTCGATCCACTCAACCAACTCCCCCACCTGAGCAGCAGCCGCATCCACCTCCTCAACCTCTACGTCCTTCCAACCAGCCGTCTCAGCGTTGAAGTAGCGGATCCAACCATCGTCGAAATCGATCAGCCCATCCGTCCCCTGCACAAACGCCCATTTGTTTTCGGGGACAACGTCTGTCTGGAAACTTGCCTGCACACCGCCCTCAAATAGGAAGAATCCCGCCACGCAATCTTCACTACGCACACTGCGTTCGTACCGATCGGTCTTCCGCTCCACCTGACCAAAGACCCACTCCACCTTGGGATCGCCCAGAATATAACGCATACAGTCAAACCCGTGGCTACTCGCATTGAGCAGCCCGGTCAGACGGGTATGCGATATCCGTTCGGGTTTGCCAACCGCGCCCGATGCAATCAGATTTTTCGCTTCCGTCCATGCCCCAAGAAATCGACGCTGAAAACCGATCGCCAATTTGACCTGATTGCGCTGACAAGCAATCATCATCGCTTCAGCCTCACCCAAGTTGGTCGCCATCGGCTTCTCGCAGAGGATAGCCTTCGGCTGACGTGCCGCGGCAGCGATTGTCATCTCTGCGTGAAGGGGGTGCCACGTGCAGACACTCACGATGTCAGGTTTCTCAACGTCAAGCATTTCTCGGTAATCGGCGTAGTAGTTAGGAATACCGTTCCGCTCGGCGAAATCCGCCGCTTTCGCGTCTACCGTGTCGGCACACGCCACGAGCGCGGTCGCGTCAGTCCGATTATAGCCGGAGGCGTGGCTGTTAGCGATACTCCCGCACCCGATAATCACTGCACGGTAACCCGCTGATTTTTGATCGCCCATCATTTGCACTCCATTTGTGTCAATTTCTTGTAGCTGTTCCAGGCAATATGATCGATACACCCTGAACGGCTACAACTTTTTTAATCAATCAGCCCCAAAGTTCTAACACGGTCACGTATCCCTTCACACAGCCCCGGGTGAAACTGTAACTGACCGTCAGCCCCAAGATGCTGCCCATCATACATCGCTGCGGTCTCATAAAGCGTGTATCCAGCGAGTCCACCGAAACGGTAGATATACTCCAACAAATCGGCGTGTATCCCTCCGGCGCGGCTATGTCCGACCGCCTTGCTCAAATGCACAGGCACATTGGTATCAGCAGCTTCCCGCAGCATCTCCAACGTGAGCGCGTCGTTGAGCATCCGATCGGGCATCCAACCACGTCCAAACAGCGTGGCTTCGTCCGCTAGCCCGGTATGTAGCCAACTTCGCCAGTTAAACGTGATGTTGCCGGGACGGGTGCGCCAGCGCCCCTGACAGGCATCGGACCGGAACGATTCCATCTCCGCATGAACCTGCATCCGTTTACCGGCTGCGGACAGGCGCCGCTTTGTTGCGCGCAGGAACTGATCGAAGAATTCGCCGCGCAATGCCCCGACCAACGCTGGGTCGCACGGTTCCACGTCCGGATTGACACCGTATCGCCGCCGGTACTCCCCCGTCACAGGTTCATTGAAGCCGTAGATCTCCGGTGTATTCGTCCAGCTGCTATGGCAGGAGATGCGAACGTCCAACCCGTCAACGCCCGCCGCGATGCAGGCACCGACCCAACTCAACCAGTACGCTTGTACCTCTGGATACGCTTCACAGAGCGAACCGGAGAAATATTCATTTCGTCCCCTTGCAACCGCAACCACCCCGTCGTTGGAGTCACCCGCAGACGTATCTGATGAAACTGTAGGTTGATTGTTAACATCAAGACAAACAATGGCATCGCCGAGTCCAGCATCGTACTCAAGGTCACCTATGCGGAAATCCCGCAGTGGTCGCCAAACCGCCTTGTGACTGGCGACGACAATAGGTATCGGCTGACCGTCGGGGCCAAATGCCCGCACCATCTCCATCGCAGTGTTGCGAAAGCTGCCCTCTCTGTCCTCAAAATTTGTGGTAATTGCGATAAATGGTTCAAGCAGATTCAGTCCACTCAGGTTGAGGGCTCGCACCGATTCCCCCTGCAAGGTGACTGGATCACCATCAAGCTCAAAGACATCTCTTGGACAGGTTTCAACAGATTCGGTCAAGGCAAAGGTCAGGTCTTGCTTTCGGTAGCCGTTGTTATCGTTACTCGTCCAAATTTCGATGTTTTCTGGTGTGATACGGACGGGCGCCATGTCCTTTTGGCGGAGCTGGATGCGCTCAATCGGGATTCTCTCCAGCCCCATCGGATTGTCCGCACTACGCCCCCGCACCCGCATTTCCGGATGCATCATGACCCATGGATCGACCTTGCAGACCCCACCAATACATGGCAAGCCGGGCACAGCCATCATCTCAGGGCTATCTTTGGGATTGGCATGACTTGCGCCGGTTTCGTACGGCTTGATGGTGGCGTAGAATTCCATCCCTCGCTCATGCGCCAAGCGGCATCCCACAGTTAGGGGTTCCCCCAAATTTGCAAGGGTCTGGCGAGTCGCGTCCGAGTTGTCGGCGAAATTGTCCCACATCCCTTTTTGGTAGTAGTTCCAGTAAACCCGACGGACACCCATCCAGTGGAGGCGATCTATTAAGTTTTCCACCAGATCGGGTGTAAAGACCAAACGATTGCAGTCATCCGGGAAGTCAACCAGAGCAGAGAGCAAAAATCGAGTGTTTTTCACTGTCTCTTCCTTACCTTTGTTTACGATACGACGATCCACTTATAGACACTTTTGCTCCTCATGTCCTGTTCCGACTCGTCGGGATTCGGTGCGGTTAGAAACCGCACCTACCGGATCATAACTTTGTTTATGATACGACAGCCCACTTAATTTGCGGAGCGAAATGTGTTTAGCACTTTAGCGGAACTCGTCTTCCAATCTTCACGTTTCACGCATCACGTTTCATGTTTACTCATACGGGATTGCGTCGTTGAAAATCTGTGTCCGTTTCATTATTCGTCGCTCAGCCGATGGGAACCCTGCTCGTCGGTGCATGGTACACCGGTTGTCCCATATGATCAGATCGCCAATTTCCCAATCGTGCGTCCAGACAAACCGTTCCTGCGACATATGATCGAAGAGTGTTCCAAGCAGCTCACGGCTCTCCGATTCGCTAACGCCGACGAGATGTCGAGTCAGGTGGGGACCGACGTAGAGCGCTTTGCGCCCGGTTTCGGGGTGGGTACAAACAACCGGATGGTCAATCAGTTCTGGGGGGTTCTGGCTTTCGACGTGATGGCGATGGACAGCGCGCATCCCTTTGAGCCGTGCCTTGAGGTCGGGATCAAGTGCCTCATAGGCAGCGTAGCAGTTGCACCACTGCGTGGCACCGCCGGTGGAAGGAAGTTCGACCGCGTAGATGATGGAGAGTGTTCCCGGACGCCGCAGATATGACAGATCGGAGTGGAAGGGGATCTCGTCGTTCCCGAGTGCGCCTATGGGTTGACCGTCCTTTTCGACATTGGAAACGAAGAAGATCTCTTTGACTGGGCGCGGCATCTGCTTGCGCACGTGCTCGACCGCCTGACCGAAGTAGTTGGTGAACCGTACTTGGTCCTCGTCGCTAATCTGCTGTCCACGAAAGAGTAGGACAGCGTGCGATAGCAGCGCGTGGTGTAGCCCCTGAACCGTGTCTTCGGGCAAGGGATGCACAAGGTTTAGCCCCTGGATTTCCGCCCCAAGGGAGCCGCCGGTAGGGACTACTTGCATCTGATTAATACTGTTTGGGGTGACGGTCATCTGAAACTCCTGTCCTTGGTTCATTTGCTCATTAATGAACCAATTTACGCATCACGTTACACTTCCGAGACCTTTACCTGCTCAACTTCATTCGAGATGAGCCACTCCAAAAAGTCTTCCTGTTCTTCCGTGATCTCAATTTCGGCTTGGTTCTGATCGTCCAACGGGGAGGTCACGTAGAACACGCCTTCGTCAAACAGTTCGGTGGTCAGGTCGAGCGGGAAGAAAAACGCATTTGGATCGCCGCTATGTTCCCATTGACGGGCGCTGGCACCTTCGGTGAAGTAGTGGAGCTGCCCGCGCAGCGTCCGTGAGATTTCGTAAGGTGCAAGCGTCGGTTTGTCTATAGCAGATGCGAAATATTTAGCCATATTAGTTCATTAGTCCATTAGTTCATTGGTTGATTTGAAGATTCGCGCTTCACGTATTCCATATACCGACTACAGTGTCCTGCGGCTGCGAATAGGATTCCAAGTAATATGCTTAGGACGTGTTGACATTTATGTGAAAAGGGTTTGATCGTAGGTACTCGGTCCCGA
Organism: Candidatus Poribacteria bacterium; assembly: GCA_022822005.1. Lineage (GTDB taxonomy): Bacteria > Poribacteria > WGA-4E > WGA-4E > PCPOR2b > PCPOR2b. The sequence continues at coordinate 47,300 of JAJECO010000092.1, read as the reverse complement.
GAGTTTTCGCCTCGCATATGCCGACCCTCGGAACGGCATAGATTGAGGTGCATACCTCGACCCAGAAACGTCGATTTTGGAAAATCGACCTACAGAAGACTGAGTTCGAGGAGTTCTACGATATGCATGCTATCCCCCGATTTCGATTTTGGCAAATAGAACTTAAGATACATCAAGCATAGTATCACGCAATCCCGGCTAAGTCTCACCAAGAAAATTTGACCTGACGATGCAAAGATTTGTGTTTCAATTATAGCACATCTATCCAAAAACAAGAATCTGAATTTCGACCTTTATGCTTGACTATCCACCTTCTCGTTCCTATAATTCTCAATATAATTAGCCTCCCCTAACACATTGCGAGGAAAGACCTAATGAAAGAACAGTTAAAATTTTTCAAGGAAAACGGTTATCTTGTCGTACCCAATGCCCTTTCTGTTGAGGAGGTTCAATCTATCAATGAAGCGATAGATCGGGACCTCGTCGAGAATCCGGTGATGTGGATAGACCGTGGACAGAGCGGACGTTGCCAGAACGTCCATGCCCTACTCGCCTGCCCGGAGATGGACGTGACCATGCGCCCACCGACGTTGCTGCCGTTGATGAACGCTATCATGGGAGAAGATATCTGCGCAGAGGAGCACTCGGTGATGCTCCGTGCGCCGAACCCCGATGGCGATACCGAATGCCGCTGGCACCGCGATGCGAATCGTGAGAATAGGGCGGCTGCCGAACTTCCATATTATACGCGCTATCTATCGGTGGTATTTTATCTGACGGATGTAGACGACACAACGCACACCTTTAGCGTCCTGCCCGGCACCGCGCAATCCACAGAATTATTCCCGCTTGAGGCTTATGACCTCAGCGCGGCACAGCACCTCGTCGGTCCCGCCGGCACAGCGATCCTCTTCAACGCGTCAACCTTCCACGCCGGGAATGTCCGACAGACCAGCTCGGAACGCCGCACCGTTCACATTTACTGTGGTCGTACCACGGACCGATATCTCAGCAATCATACGATTTTTCCGCGCCGTTTGTGGGAAGGTAAAGACGACGCCACACAGAACTATTACAGCCGTCCCAATCCAATCACGCAACTCCTAATAGAGCGGTTTCCATAAGCCAAAAAGCGCTCCTTTCCCCCTGCTCACACTATACTGGTGCATTGGTTCATTAGTTCATTGGTTCATTTTTCACGTTTCACGCATCATTTTTATTGTCCGACCACCGGATCTTTGCTATTATGGGGGAGTTTATAACCCACCACGAAAGGACACCTCCTATGAAAATCACCGCGATTGAACCGATCCTCCTGCGGATTCCCTATGAAGAACGCATTCGCAAGCAATATCACCATTTTGGACTGGACGAACAGGTAACGGTCTATAAATTTCATACGGACACCGGCTTAATTGGACTGGGAGAGAATCCCGGTCCCGTTTTTGAGCAGGAACTCTTGGACGCATACATCGGCACGAATCCGTTCGACCATGTCATGGGGAAGGGGCGGTTCAACCTCGACATGGCGTGCTATGACCTGATGGGCAAACACCTGGGCTTGCCGGCATGGAAACTGATGGGGCAGCAGGTACGTCAGTGGGTGTCGATGGGGTGGTGGATGCCCTCAATGTCGCCCGAAGATAGTGCCGCTGAAGTGCAGGTAGCGGCTGAACGCGGATATCGTGGGCTCAAATGCAAAGCCAGAGCATTTTATGACATTGTCGAACAGTCGCAGGCAATGCAGGAGGTTGCACCGCCGGACTTTCGTGTCGAGTTTGATTTTAATGGCGCCTTGACCAACGTAGAGAAAGCCTTACCCATCCTTCGAGAGCTGGAGAAGATTCCGATTGTCAAGGGTGTGGAAGAACCGATCTTCGCATACGACGTTGAAGGGTGGCGGCGGCTGCATCAGGAGATTCGCATCCCGTTCTATCTGCACGGTGTCGGTGTTGTCCAAGAGGGTGCGTCGCGTCAACCCTCAGGTCCTTGGGTCGGGCTTCGCGCAGGCGATTTCGATGGTGCGCTGTGCAGCCATGAAACGATCAAAGGCGCGTTGGCAGCAAGTTGGGCGTTTGCCGCTGCAAACACGCCAATCCTGTTACAGTACGTCGGGACGGGCATAACCGCAGCGTTTGCCTGTCATTTGGGGGCGGTGATGCCGACAGCGACGCTGCCGGGCGTAACGGCAAGCCACACCTACGAAGATGACCTGATTGTGGACGGGCATACGGTTCAGCGGGGATTTATGAGAGTTCCAGAGGGACCGGGGTTGGGGGTAGAATTAGATGAAGATGCTGTCCGCCGTTATTCCGAGACGCTCGCGCCGGAATGGCTTCGACATATCTCCGTCGTCACACTCCCCGGCGGCTTGAAACACTATTACCAAAGCCTGCAACAGGCGGAACGATTGATGAAGCAGGGGGTAGACGAATCTTTCGCGCCCGGTGTCAGATTGGACGAATGGGAGGACGATGGAAGTGAGCGATTCGATAGTCTCTGGAAGCGGCTCCAAGAAACTGATTGGCCCATTTGGGAAGCGTAGGAGTGAGGATGAACAACGATGAAGGACAGACTGGGGCAGCTTCTTGTCTTGACCCTTCTGATTTGGGCGACTTCACAGATAACAGATGCCGAGAGCACTAACCCAGAGGAGGTTGTTGGGAATGGACTACCGGGCGTTGCGTCCATCGCGGATTTAGATCGAATAGCGGATCTGCACTTTGCCCTCATGAGTGATCACAAGGGGGACTCACCGCTCAGTAGTGTGGAATTTGCCCGAATGACCGCTTGGATGAAAGAGGGAAATCCCGCCTTTGTGGTAGGTTTAGGCGACCACGTGAAACATCGCTTCGAGAACACCTTTATCCCTTGGCTGCGATCCGAGCCTTGGTGGCGTGAACACTTCTACCCCAACGTCGCGGACGGTGAGAACGAATATTACAGCCCGACCCACAGACAGTCCGATTACGGCGAAGGCGCACCGATACTCGATCTCGTGAAGTTGGAAGCCCACGCGAGCGTTATCCGTCCTAACAGCTCGGAATACTATGCCCAAATTCCGGTCCGCGATTACACGGTCCACTTGATCCAGATGCACTTTTCAGATCAACCAATGGATGATGCGGTGGCGTTCCCGGAAAGCAGCCGCGCGTGGATGATGGACACGCTTGAAGGAATCGAAAAAGGGGGCAGAGACCTAATCATAGTGGCGGCGCATTCGCGGACGGGAGCATGGGACATGGTACTTTCTCCAGAACGGCGCAAATCCCTGCTGGACAAGGCAGATTTGGTGCTGTCCGCCACGACCCATAGGTTTGAGGCGTGGGTGCCGGAAGGGTTTGAGGAAGGTAACGCAGTCTGTGTCAACACCGGTGCTGTGAATTATCCGGGTCCCATGGCAACTAACGGCTACGTCGAAATCCATCTCATCGAATCGGTGGGTATTGTGGGACAATACATCGATCTCACCCGGACAGGTCGTCGTCTGCAGCGGGAGCATTTTGCTTGGATTAAACCGAAAGCGGGACCGATGCGTAATCTGGATCTCCGTCCAGCCATCGCCGATGAAACCGATGCACCGATCGCCCATCTCAGTGAACCGCTCGAAGCTACTGAGATCGAGGAAGCACTGTCACAGCTGATCAGAGAAAAGACGGGCGTGAACTTCGCTTTGGTGGGCACACGGAAGGGGCTCGATAAAGGACCTGTAACACGGGAGGCAGCGTGGCGGGTTTTTGGGAAGAACATCAACATTCGGATCGTTCAGATCCCGATGGCGAAGGTTCTTCCGGTTCTTGGATTTCTGAGAAAAACTGAGAACAGCTCATCTGATCCCATTTTTCGTCTTGCAGCACCGCATCCCACTATGACGGGGATCATGACTGTGGCAGGCATCACGCATGAAGCCATCGAGCCGCAAGCGATAGACGATAAAGGCTTGCGACAAGTTGACCTTCTCATTGAATGGCTTACCACGCGGTGAACCTCTCGAAAGGATCTTCGCGCTAAAAAGGAAAAGGCTTACGTTAAGCAATTGTGCAATAGATTTAGTTTATTTGTTCATTGGTTCACTCGTTCACTATCGAGAAAATGAACCAAGTTGCGTTTTGCGCTCTCTTTTCACATAAGCCAAGGAGGATAGGAGTGTGGCGACTACGCCAGAAGTAAGCAGAGATAGCGTTATTATACTCTACAAAGGTGGTCGGCTGCCGACGTGGCACGATCTGGCTCCACCGGAGCGCACTGCGTACGAGCAGGAGCATGTCGATCTGATGCTGTCGGTCGCCCGCGAACATGGACTGATGCGCTTGGAAGGTTTTAAGCTGATGACGCCACAGGGGTCGTGGGAACGGTTCTGGGTTATCGAGTTTCCCACACTGCAGGGCGCGGAGGCGTGGATCGACGCAGAGATGGCACCGCCTTACGGGCGTTACGGGTACTACGAATACTATACTGCGCGGCATTGGGGTCGCGGGCACTTTTCTCAGTGGGCAGTCCGTTCTCCGGAACCGGTTGTGCCTGACGGTAGGGATCCGCATCATGTTCCCACACTTGAGGTTGATAGGGGAAGCGTTGTTGCTCTGCTGTTTGGGCGGTGGAGACCGGAGGCAAGTGAGGCGACACCAGAGATGCGCGCCGACACTGCGCATATTGAGCTTATGCAGTCGGTCTCTCGCGAACACGGGCTGATGCGGTTAGAGGCGTTTCAGTTGATGGGTCCCCAAGATGCGTGGCACCGGGCGTGGGTGATTGAGTTTCCGAGTCTTGAAGGAGCGGAGGCGTGGATTGACAACGAAGTACTTCCACCACACGGTCGCTATTCTCAGAAAACCTTTTATCTGGCACGGAGATGGGCGCCCCGATATTTCGCCAACTGGGTGCAATATGCCCAAACTTAATTGGTTCATTGGTTCATGAGTTCATTGGTTTATGAATCTGACGCAAGTTGTTAGGTTCTGTTGGCATTTGAAAAATTGAACCATTCTCCGCTCCGAGAACCTTCAATAGGCAGGTACAAGTTGCTTTGAATCCCGATAAATCCCCCGATAGGATCCCCGATAAATCGGGACAGGCGGGACAGGCGGGACTCCGACAAGCCGAGAGCAGGCAGGCGGGATTAAGAAACTCGTGGTTGGCCTGTTGTAGGTCGATTTTCCAAAATCGACATTCGTGTGTCGAAATGTGAATCTCGACCTACAGGATCGCAGAAGACAGACGATTATCCTTTGTAGTTCAGAACAAATGGAACGGAGATCTCTGTTCCCTACGAAATATACGAGCTTCTACGTCCTGCTGGAGATGGGTCGGGCAAGATGCCCGACCTACGGAGAGGAACTATTGTTGGGTTGAACGACAATGAAACCCAACAGTAAACCGTGTTCTGTTTCTTCTCACTTTTCACAGCCTGTCCCAATTTATCGGGGCATCACGTTTCATGTAGTAATCCTTAAACGATACAAAAACTATATTTGTCCACTATGTTGGAAATACACTTAGAGAGGAAAATTATATGGATTTAACGGATAAGGTTGCAATTGTAACGGGCGCGGGACAGGGAATTGGTCGTGCGATTGCGCTGCGGCTGGCGGGTGCTGGTGCAACGGTTGTCGTTGCCGATATGAACCGTGAGGTCGGCGAAGCGGTCGCCCAAGAGATTGAAGCGTTGGGACGTAAATCCCTCGTCGTATCAGTAGATGTCTCAAAGTTGGATCAGGTGCAACAGCTGGCGCAGCAGACGTTGGAGACATTCAATCAGATTGACATCTTGGTGAACAACGCTGGGATTGCGGGGAAAACTGCGACGCTGCCGGATCTGGACGAATCGGATTGGGATGCGGTTCTGGATGTAAATCTGAAGGGGGTATTTCTCTGCTGCAAGGCGGTGATCGATCACATGATCGAACGACAATACGGCAAGATTGTCAGTGTCGCCTCGATTGCTGGCAAGGAGGGCAATCCAACGCTTATCCCGTACTCTGCTTCTAAAGCGGGTGTCATCTGCCTGACGAAAGCTTTGGCGAAAGAGGTCACCGAGTACAGTATAAACGTGAACTGTGTTTCACCCGCCGTTATCCAAACTCCGATCTTGGAACAGGTGTCGCAGCCAACGATCGATTATATGGTCAGCAAGATTCCGCTAGGACGGGTAGGAAAGCCGGAGGAGGTTGCAGCGGTTGTGCATTTCTTAGCGTCGGATGACGCGAGTTTTGTGACGGGCCAATGTTACGATGTGAGTGGCGGCAGAGCGACGTATTGAACAGGATTTTCACACATTGGTGGTTAACACAGTCGGATTGATAGCGTCCGCCAGGTTCTGTTGACATTGCTGGCTTATAGGCAGATAAACCGAAATACAACTATGGTAGGTTTTGGAATAACTTAGACACGATCAATCCACATTCAACCCCCTAAATCCCCCTTATCAGGGGGACTTCGCTTACGCAGCCCAACAGTTTACACCACATTTAGCAGATTGCCCGATGATTATGGGATCGGCCGAGTCAGTAATATCAGAATATCAAATTGCCCTAGTCATCCAAGTTGAAGCGAATTGGCTGTCGCACCCGTTTGGGTACGCTTACGCCATCTTTCTTGGCTGGCGTAAAGCGCCATTTTTTGATGGCTTCAATCGCCGCCTCATCGAATCCGAACCCTTTGGGATCCACTACCTTTATGTCGGTTGCTCTTCCGTCCACATCGACAGTAAACTCGACGAACACAACAGCTTCCCGGTTGGCGCGTTTCGCGGCGTCCGGATATTTTGGATCGACTTTTCTGAGGACACGCGGATCCTGATCGACCTCCACGGACACTTCCGCCTCAATGTTGCGGTCACCGAGACCTGCATCAGCCCCAATATCTAGGTCACTATCTTCCGGGGTGATCGATGTTTCGCGCTCAATTTTGACCCCCGGTGCTTCCGTGGGGATCTCTGCGCGCCCCTGCTGGACCTGGATATTTCCCAGTCCCTCTGGTATCGCAACACCGCCAGCGGTTGGGGCATCTCCGGCGCCAATTAAATCGTCAGTCGGTGTGTGAAACTGTGCCTCTTCGCGTGGAATCTCTATAGCTGTTGGCGCTCGCTGCACGCGGGGTGCTCGGATTTGTACTGTGTCGGGCGGTCTTGTGGGTTTTATAGGAGATCGACGCCTTATTTTTCGGGCTTCCCGAACCGGCTCCACGAAGTCCAGAGAGACAGGCTCCGGTTCGGGTATATACTCAGTAATGGCGTAGATGGTAATCAAAAACCCTGCAAAGACATGGACACCGAGCGAAACGGGCCAAGCAAAATGCCGGGTGACAAAAAGTCGTTTCTGCCTCGCCGTGCCAATCGCTTCGGTGGAAGCAATCGCCTCCCGCTCTTCTTGATTGAGCGAAACGCCCTTCAACTGAACAGCAGCCGGCAAGCCCATTTTCAACCGTTTCTGGTGATACTTCGCCTTCCTGCGTCGATTCTGTTTGGCATCAATGTATTTAGAAAGCATGCTGCTTCGGGTGTTCATAACTGTTTTTGCGGACAAGGTCGGAAGTTCAGGCACAACAGGCATTCACTTCCTTCCATCTCCTCCTTCCTTTCTTATTGGCTATTGGTGGAAAAAGAACAGGGAAATTAAACCTTTCACAGTCATTGACAACCTACCCTGATTCTGTTGATTCAATTTGCTGATGCGATTCCGCTTCAGCCGAGATTTGGCTCCAGTCCCAAAGTTGTGGGATATATTCTACATTAGCCCACATTTCTGCTTGATCTGCGTAGTGCGGACTGCCGGGGTGACCCGATGCACCCAACGGCACAATCCATCGCGAGTTGGTCCAGTCTGACGGATCGTGGATGTAACGGTTGACGGACATACCTGTGGCGATGAATTCATTGTGATAGGCGTAACTGCCAGCGAGCGGGGTGTCGCCGTCACCGTGTGTGGGTACCGCCGGAGGATTCAGCAATTCGGCATACTCCGGAAACAACACTACGAGTGGGTGTTGTGGCTGTGTCCGGTGGAGCTTACCCCATGCCCACTCAGCCATATCATCTCCGAGTTGCGCTTTAAGGTCCATGACAGCAGATTGGAGTGCGGTCGCCAACACATCGGACCAACTGTACCCGGACGGTAGCAAGGCGTTATCCCCGTCCGCGAGTGCTTGGTTCATTCTTACGACAATTTGACGGACATGGGGATCGCCTCCCGCAGCGCCTGAAAACAGCTCTTCCGCCATCTCACCCATTAGATGATCGAGCAGGAAGCGGATGACATACGTCTTGGTCTTGGCATAAATCAACGGCTGGGCGCAGTTACTGCCCATGCTATAATCCCATGCACACAGCAACGCCAAGGCTTCCGTCGAATCTCCGTCCAGAGGTGCGACACCAGTCAACGCTTCTGTGAAGATACGCGCTGGATTTGAAATCCGTTCCGCGTGGATACGTGCCATATCATCGACGGTTGCGGTCCCCGGTTCCAGCGCAAGGATCTGCGCTTGAACACGGCGGGCACGATACTCTGGTGTAAAAGACAAGCCCACATAGTATGGGTAGTCATGTCCCGCGACACGCTGGTTGCATGTAACTGCGTACCCGGTGTCGGGGTTAATGGATTTTGGTAGCTCATCGTGTGGGATGTAGCCGTTCCACTCATATTCGCCCGTCCAGCCCGGCACCGCTCGCCAACCGTTCGATTCAGATCGAATGGGAATTTTGCCCTCGTGGAGGTAGCCAAAATTCCCGTGCACATCGCCAACAGCGTAGTTATTCACACGGTCTGTCCAGTTGCGGAACGCCTCATGTAAATCATCTACGGACTTCGCTCGCATCGCGTCGCGTGCGGCATCAACCCAGTGGGAGCCAATCAACCCCGGATCACTAATTGCCACACCTATCCCCGATGCCGGGTTCCCTGCGATCACGGGACCGTGGTGCGTAATCGTTACCTCAAGTGGTACTGCGTCGGCGTCGCGAACCTCGAGTGTTTCATTTAGTACCTCGGCGGATTGCCATTGATCCTTGAACAGGTACTCACGGCCATCGGGTCCCTCACGGAAACGTTCGATGAAGAGATCCTGTGTATCTGCACCACCATGCGTCATCCCCCACGCCACATATTCGTTATGACAGAAGTGGAGCGCGGCCGGCATCCCCGGCACAGCGTGCCCTATCACTGTGAATTCGGGGCAGGATAGATGGACTTGGTAGTAGACGCTTGGTGTGTCGAGGGCGCGATGCGAATCACCGCCCACGAGTGGCAGCCCGGATTTGGTAAGTTCACCGGAGATTGACCAGCCATTCGACCCAGCATCCACCTCATCGAGCCAGTTCGCCGCTTCAGCAGCCTCGCTCAGTTCATCAAGTCCTTCAAGCGGGGGACCTTCGTAGATCTCGCCCGGCGGGACTGTGAGCAGGTGACCGTTCGGGTAGCCCTTCAAGAGTTCCGCAAGTTTTTCGGGACCGAGCATCTTTGCCAATCGCATCCGGTAGAGCTTAGGCTCAAACGTCCCTAAGAGGGTATTGCGTATTTTATAGACGGCGAGACAGTGCCAATTCTCCCATCGTTCAGGGGTTTGGTCAAGGATCTTGTACTCAATAGGCAGGGTTTGGACTGTGTCGAGGTAGGCGTTCACACCGGCGGTGTAGGCATCAATCATAGCCTTGGCTTCAGGGCTAGCGACTTCGTAGTCAAGTTTCGCGGTACGCCCCATTCCCGCCGCTCGCAGCAGCCGGTCTTGAGAAACGCCACTGCTTCCTGCAAACTCGGCCCATCTGCCGAGCGCACGATGCCGATCGGCATCCATGTGCCACAGGCGGTCCTGTGCGGTAACAAAACCTTGTGCAAAAAACAGGTCGTTTTCGCTCTGAGATTTGATGTGCGGAATGCCCCACCTGTCCCGATACACGTCAACGTGTTTGTGGATTCCTGAGAAACGCATTGTGGAGGTGACGTCGGGCAGGGCAGCTTGCAGGTCTGCTTCCCTAATTTTCACTGACATTGTTCCCTTATTCCACAGAGAGTCCAAATGGGTAGTATATACAGCTTAATTATTATAATTTAAAATACTTCAAATTGCCACCTAAAATCGAGTGTAACGAGATTTACCGCAAACGAAACCTCTTCGACCCCTTTTGGCTTTGCCCGGAGGACACAGATAGTTTCTGAATGGACAGCAACTTGGGGCAGCATATTTTAATTTTTTCCCGACGTCACTGTACGATGGCTCACGGAAAGAGTCTGCGCCAACAGGTATCAACTGATCCCTAATCGTTCACAGACCTCATCCAACTCCTGCTGACCGACGTCATCAAGTAGAGCCGGTTGCGGAGAACGCCAGCGTGCGGATTTAATGATACCTTTGCGGTAGAGGATTTCCTTGTGGACAAGTCCACCCACACGGAGAATCGGAGCGATCTCGCGTTCCCATACTTCGCGGGCGGCGGTTTCGTCACCAGCCTGCCAGAGGTCCCAGACCTGAACGAAGGCATGCGGATGGCTGGGCCACGGCATCGTGCCTTGTGAGCCACGGCGCAATTCTTCGATTAGGTATGTCCCGCTTGCACCACCGAATACGGTGACTAAATCGCCGCCATGCTGAATTGCCTCGCAGACCTTTTGCGCTGGCGGTGCGTTCTCGACCTTAGCGTAGCGGACCCGCTCGCTCTCTTCAGCGATTTCCCGCAGCAGCGCTCCACCGAGCGACGTGCCAGCCTCTTGCACAAAGATCGGGACACCGACAGCGTCCGATAGTGCCTTGAAGTGTGCCTTTTTCTCGTCGACCGGCACATCCGCCGCGGGAGGGGTGCACATCACCGCCGTTACTCCGAGCTCTTCGGTCTGTTGGCTATATTGCACTGTTGCCACAGTTGATACGGCACCGGTGTTCACCACGACTGGCACCCTACCGCGCGTCTGATCAACCACTACTTGGGCAACCTGCAATCGTTCCGCCTCGGTGAGTTTCATAATTTCTGTAGCGAACGCTATTACCACACCGTGGACGCCGGCATCGATATTGTACTCAACGACGCTCCTCAAGCTGTCTTCATCAACACGGTCCTGCTCGTCGAAGGGTGTAACAAGCACTGGAAACATCCCCCGCATCCGTTGTTGGCTCATCCAAGTGTCTCCTTAATTTTGGTTGTTTGTTTTTATCAGAAATAGGAACTCTCTATTGGGCATGTCGGCACTCCGCACCCAATCGTGGGTCCATTTCATACCTGCCATCACATTCTGCTTATAGTCTATCTCAACAGCCTCAACCAGCGAACCGTTATCCCGCAGGATTTCATTGAGTTCGCTGGCAGTTGCGCGTCCTCCCGAACTATAGGAGAGGATGATCCATCGAGCACAGGTGTTCCGAATCAACCGTTCGATAGCTTCAACTGCGATGAAGCGTCCTGTGTGATTATCCTTTCGGAAGTCCTCAAACAGTGATGACGCCAAAGTGTCCGACGTATCCTTGCGCCGCAGCGCCTTGCCAAACAGCTCAGGTCGGTCGTTAAGGCATACGGTCGACCAGAGGTGGTAGTATGAAGCGTATCTAACACGGGAGGGCGGCATTTTCTCATTATTAGACCCGTAGGGTGGATCGTAGTATGCCAAATCGACGGCGGTTTCGTTTATCAGTTCAAAGATGTCCCGGCGCGATACTTCGTGCTGCTCCGCGCTACAGAAGATATTCGGTACTTCCAGCACCAATTCCTTGAACGATCGGGGTGACCAATCCTTGAGATATGAAGCAAAATGCCCAAGGGTGCTATCAACCCGGTCGAGTGCGAGGACGAGGCTTGTGAGTGCGACCGCCCTTTCAACTTTCGCCAAGGAAAGCCGATCAATTTCCTCCCGTATTGCGTCCAGTTTTCGTGTGTTATGGACCTGCCACGGTTTCTTGAGACCGTCCCCCTGCGCTGATGTCGGATCGCCTCCATAGTGCGCGGTGAACCATCCATCCTTAGGAGGCACGGCGTTAAGGTGTTCGATTAACTTAGCATAATGGGTTTTTCTTTTGCGGTTGAGAAGATAGCATATCCCGAACACCTGAGACCAGGGAGCGATGTCGTTTGAAAGGACTCGATAGCCTGTTTTGGCAAAGGCTTGAGATACCCGTGTCGTTCCAGAAAAACCGTCGAGGACGGCTTTAGCATCGGTTCTTTTAGCCAGTTGCAATATATACGGCAGGAGTTTCAGTTTTGAGCCAGCATATTTGATACCTTCTGTATCCGGCGTGTCAACGGTTATATCGCTGAAGGAAGGGTCTATATTCATACCTCGATACACCGATTTTGATTTTGGATAATCGACCTGCAGTCCGCAGAACTCTGAAATCGTCCCAGACTGAATCTGAATCTTATAATGATAGAGATATTTCTACCCCTTGCTTAATCGCAAAAGTACGCGTCCAAATTCAAACGCGCCCGGCGATGACCCCGCGAGCAGTTCCGCATCAAGCCCCCATGCCAATTTATAGGCGGAGAAGATCTGGATCATAGCGTTAGAAACATCGCCATGGCATAGTATTGCGACGGTGTTGCCACTGTTAGTAATTTTCGCTCCGAAGAAGCCGCCGCGAGCTCCGACCTTCCGAACAGACCGAATAATCTGTTCAATTTGGGGTGAGCCGAGTCCGGCACGGAAACGACCGCTCCAATCCGAAGCGTACATCAGCTTACCCGCTGCCGTAAGATGGTGAAGAAGGTGCTGCGGATTGGCATTTGCCTGCTTGAGGTGTTCAATAAAGCGTTCCACACGGTCGCGTTCGTAGATGGGATGTTCGACACGGCTGCGCACGGCGTATACCTTTTGAGGCTCTACTTCTGCGCGGGGATCGATCGTGGCACCGTATTGGTCAAGGAAATCTTCTCCTTTCAGCCGCGCCGGTAAGACGTCCCAGCATTTTTGACGAAAATCCTCAATAGACAGGCGACAAAGCGCGTTATCGCGCAGTGGCTCCAAGTCGAGGGTCTTCCGAAGAATCGTCAAGCCCATGAGTGCCGCGATAAGCGCATCAACATAGGCTGAATCAGAGGGACTACGTTGCGCTCTGCTGTGGATACCGATCAGCTCTGTATGCGGCGGAAGGGGCATGGTTTCAAGGGTCGGATCCGTCTGAGGGTGGATGGCAAGCAGATGGTCCTGTTTGCCGGCGGCGATAGCAATCGTATCGGTGGCTCCACCTATCGACCCAACGATACGGTTTTCGACGATCGCACCAATTTGAGCGATGTCGAGCGCGGTCATATTGAGTGCATACAGATGGTTAATTGCTGTGAGGGTTGCGATTTTGATGGCTGCGGAAGAACCGATTCCCGCCTCCGTCGGGATATTGCTCCGAATAATGAGGGCTGCGCCGTGCGGCAGATGATCGACCACTCCCTCCTTCAGGAGTGCGAAAACCCCGCCGAGGACAGATCCTGTCCACGCGGTTTGTGGATTTTGAGCGAAGAGCCGTTGCATATCCTCGTAAGACTTTAGGCTTCCACCTGCATAGAAATCGTCAACTGAGATTCGCAGGGCGGACTGATACCCCTGCGCCGCTGCGTCGAAACTGAGGACGCTCAACTGGCTGTCTTGCCTCGCCTGACAACCGACGACCGCAGAACGCTCAAGCGTCAAGCCAAAGGAGGTGGCGCCATAGTGTGCTGCGATTCCGCCCATCACCTCCAGCCGGGCTGGTGCTCTTGTAATGATGACCTGCCCGTTTTTTTGCAGCCCATACTCGCCGAACATCTGAAAATCTTCATACCGCAGCATCGATTCAAATTCAAGTACCTCATAAGGCTTGATATCAGGACCCGAGATCTGTTCAACCTTCATGGGGTTGTTGCCCTTGAGGATTTCGGCGGTTGCATTCATAAGGCGGTCTCCGATTTGGGAAGACACCGTCAAGTAGATCGCTGCATACGAAGATCTGAAGTGCTACCAGTATTCGTGGTCATTATAATGGGGTGAAACCGGCTTGTCAATACCTTTGTAACCTTTTTGATTTACATTGTCGTTTGACACGAAATCTGCTATCATTAAGTCGAATATATAACATACTGGACCGCGATTCTTAGAATGGATCAGATTCCACGCAGAAGGGCGAATTTATGGCACACGCATACACCCCCGGACTCAAAGTTGCGGCGGGTACAACAATCCGCAATGAGCGCCGACTCCCAATCGAAGGGGAGGTGCTTGTTCAAGTAGGGGATACAATCGACGCGGAGGATGTGGTCGCAAAAGCATCTCTGCCGGGGAACGTTCAACTTGTGAATATCGCAAATTTACTGAGTATCCCGACCGAAGATATACACGAGTATATGCTCAAAAAAGAGGGAGCCCCCATCGATCAGAACGAGATTATAGGGGAAACGAAGGGCTTGTTCGGACTGTTTAAGTCACAAGCGCGGTCTCCGATTGATGGGACAATTGAAAGCATCTCCGATGTGACGGGGCAGGTAATCATTCGTGAAGCACCGATCCCGGTCAATGTCATGGGACATATCGCTGGATCGATTGTCGAGATTCTCTCCGACGAAGGTGCTATTGTAGAAGCGTATGGCACTTACATCCAAGGAATTTTTGGTGTCGGTGGGGAAACGGTTGGGACACTCGAAATTGTCGTGGAGTCTCCAGATGCGCCCTTGACCAAAGATCTCATCCAGCCTGCACATCGAGACAGGATTCTCTGTGGCGGTGCTATCGTTGGGAATGATGCAATTCAGGAGGCTATCCGGCACGGCGTCAAGGGAATAATCGTGGGAGGCATTCATGATGGCGATCTACGTGCGCTGTTGGGATACGAGCTTGGGGTCGCAATAACGGGTTCAGAGGAGCTCGGTCTGACACTGGTGGTCACGGAAGGGTTCGGAGAGATAAGCATGGCGGCGCGAACCTTCGATCTGCTCAAAGCACAGGAGGGTATGGTGGCATCGATCAATGGCGCGACACAAATCCGCGCTGGCGTTGTGCGTCCGGAAATCATCATCCCCGTTGAGGGGCAACGAGACGCAGTTGACACAGACATCGCCGGCGATGCACTCAACATCGGCACCCCAATCCGCATCATCCGAGAACCTTATTTCGGCAAATTGGGAAGGGTGTCCCTGCTGCCAGTCGAGCTGCAAGAGCTTGAGACGGAGGCACAGGTGCGTGTGTTGGAGGTTGAATTGGAAGATGGTAACAAAGTTGTTTTGCCACGAGCAAATGTGGAAATTATTGAAGTGTAAAGTTCATTGGTCAATTGGTTCATTAGTTCATTTGGTGTTGGGTTTCACTGGCGTTTAACCTAACCTACAGGCTCAAGTTTTCTCCTACCGCCCCGATCAGGACAACAAAAATAATATGTAATGCGTGATTCGTAAGAAAGACCTTCTGAACACCTCACGCACTACGTCTCACCCACCCGTTTTAGCCAATCCTGAAAATTAGTTGTATGGCTGCCCGCCCAGAAGAGTTTGTCGCAGCTCGGACATCTGTGAAACTGATCCTGTGTGCGATAGACGTAGGCCGGCACAACCGATTGCACTTCCGCTTTGGGAACGGATTCGATGGGGGTGTTGCAATCGAGGCAGCGGGTAAAGAAGGAATTGCGATCGAGTTTTAACCCAAAAACTTGGATGACCTGCTTGAGCTGCTCGATCGGATCTTGGCTGGTGAGTAGGAGGTGCCGCTCGACCATACGACGCTCTACAAACTCTCGATCTCGCGTCAGGATTATCCGATTCTCACGCAACGCTTTGAGCGCAAGTTGTGCATCGAGCGCGGGGGATTGGTAGGCGACGTCGTATCCTATAATCCGCAGCCACCTACCCAGTTTTCCCACGTTTTCATCGGCGAGGAATTTCGGACTTGGGGCATCTGTCATGATTGGGATTTCCGTAAAGCCGCCGCGGTCCTTAGTCCCTGTCACCGGCGAGCAGCTGATGACAGGGTCCGGTAATGCACACCTACCGTTGAGGATTACTCAAAAACTACAAAATTGCCGTTTTCGACGGTAAGGACTATGGGGTCATAAACCGCCTCTCCGTTGGGGTCAAAAGAGAATTTACCCAAAACGGTATCAAAATCCGTGATATTCGCTAGCGCGTCTCGAATCGCATTTGCATTGACGGATTGCGCTCTTGCAGTTGCCACGGCGAGAATATGGAACGCGGCATGGGACTGCGCCGCCCAAGCAGACGGCTCTTCCGCGTATGTCCTGATATAGGTCTCGACGAACGCTTGATTCATTGGCGTGTTACTCGTACTGAGCCACCCTATAGCAGTAACTGCCCCCTCGGCAGCATCGCCCGCGGCTTCCACCTCAATGCTGGTCAGTTCAGGAACGACAACGCGTATACCGGGCATGAGCGCGCGCGCTTGAATCAGAATCGGCGGTATGTGGGATCCCAAAGCGGAAATAAAGAGGACATCAGGATTTGACTTCATTATCCGAGTTAACTGCGCCGAAAAGTCGGTCTCGTCACCTGCGTAGATCTGTGTGGCAACAATCTCGACGCCGCTCTCGACAAGCGCAGCCCTGAACGCTTCGTCACTACGCGTAGAGTAGGTATCGCGGTGGTGATATATTGTCGCTGCTCTCTTGTAACCGTATTTCTCGTGAGTGGCCTTGACAGCAGCGGGATTAAGCACACCTGAGTTAAGCCCTGAACGGAAGATAAAATCGCCACGCGCACTCAGACCAGGGGCAGACGAGACCGAGCTAACAATGATAACACTATTTTCTTGGGCAATTGGAATTACCTCTTCGAGCTGGGTTGAGATAGCAAACCCAACAATCGCAGGCACTCCATCTTGATGAATCAATTTCTTGACCGCTTCAACGGCGCTCACACTCTGATCATCCTCAACGACGAAGGTGATTTTGGTATTTCCGAGTATCCCGGAGTTGTTCATCTCCTTGCGTGCTAGCTCAAAGCCATTTAGCATTGACAGACCATAGGGGGAAGCGAATGGTCCTGTCTGCGCTATAACAACCCCAATGGGAATCTCTTTCGCTACATCTTCAGGTGGTGCGGCGACGGCAAATTGCCCAATCGGGTTATAGGCGGAAAGCCCCACAATCAGTGCGACAATCGCCAAGACAGACGCGAATTTGGTAAACTGTCTGATGTTCATCTTGAACCTCCTGTAGTTGTTTAGAGAAAACGCTCGTGTTAAGAAATAGTGCAAATCCCGACTCCGTCGAGGACTCACGCTATGCGGAGGAAATCGAGTTTTGCCGAAAAAACTCGGTTTCTCTTCGTATTTTGCACTTTCTTTTGATATGACTCCTTAGGTTATACTACGAAACTACTTTACGGCATTTTGGAGGGTTATTGGCTGAGATCAGTTCGTCTACTATCTTTTTGTTTTTCGTCAGTTCCCCATTTGGCAGTTCGTAGTAGATGTGCCCATTAAAAGAGTAGACATTGGGGATCCCTTTTTTTCGATTTTCTTCCTGTGCTCTTTTGGCGGCGCGATTGGCAATCCGCAGAAACTCAAGTGCCTGTCTATGGGTTTCAAGGCTTAATTCGTGTTGACTCATTGTGTGCCCCCATTAACCACCCTGTCCCACGGTCAGCAGCCGGTGGAGGGAATCACCGAGGATCCGTGCCTTGTCGGGATCTGGGATGAAGGTGCAATGCGTACGGAACGCTTCGAGGGAATGTTGATAGGTCATGTAAGAGCGAACCACGGGATAGTCCGACCCCCAGCAGAGACGATCGGGCCCGAAATGTTCGTAGAGCGAGCGTACAATCCAGCCGGTATCGGAATAAGGATATTCGCATGGAGATTGGGAGACATACCCAAATCCAGACATCTTGATGTTGATATTCGGCGTACTCGCTGACGCCAGAATCTCCTTCAGATTCGGATAGGGCGGTTCTTCCCCGGCTCTTGCACCCGCCATGTGATGACAAAGAAAGGTGATGGACGGGAATTGTGCCGCCAACTTACGTAGCGGCGCCTGTAGTTGGGGGCCCATGGCGAGGCTGGCGATCAATCCTCGGTCTGCGGTGGTCTGAAAGAAGCGCTGTCCTTCATCTGTGAAGAACCAGCTGCCATCATCGTCTCCACGAAAATAGTGGGTATACCCCTTAAGCGCGTACTTATCCGCTGCTTCCGCGAGTCGGTCTGCGGCACCGGGGGTGTGGTAGGTATCCGTCCAGGAACAATCGACATCGGCAAATTGGATGATACGGTCCGGATATTGTTGGGCACGCTCGAAAATGTAGTCGTTATTATCTGGATTGTGATCGATTCTGGCGCAGACCAAGACAGCTTGATCGACGTCGTTACGATCCATTTCGTGGAGGAGTTGCTCGATCCTGCCACGGCTATCGCTGTCAGGAACAGGGGGTTCATAGGGCCAGCGGGGCCATGCGTGACTATGTGAATCAATAATCATGAAACTCTCCTCATGGTTTAAAAAACTCTCTCCGCGCACGGATCCGCTACGCTTGTCGAACAGCGGATCACTTTAGAACGTTGCGCGTCCAACGCCTGTGTTCCCTGCTGCGTCGGTAACGCGAATGGTGATGGTATGTTCACCCACTGGTAGGGAGTTGGTCTGAAGTAGTAAGGTTTCGCTTTTGGAGTCGAAAATGCCATCGTCAGGGAAAATGACCTGCCAATGTTCATCGTTGTCGATTTTGTAGACGGCTTTCTGGATAAGACTGGACGTGTCCGCCGCCGTACAGGAGATCTGATAGGTTTGATCTTCATTCGCCGTTGCGGTGATATCGGCAACGGTCGGTTGGCTGTTATCAATATCGAATGGATCGCTAATCTTCTCGGTAGATTTTGCAAAATTAGGCGGATTACTCAGCTTGTCAGTCGCCATGACCTTGATGACGTAACGCCCATCGGACATTGAGGTGCTATCCCAACCATGGCTGTTCTGCTTCAGCTCTTTTTTCAGGAGCTTCCAATTGGTCTCATCGATTCCCTTGTAATAGACGTCAAATTGCAATGTGTCATTATTGTCGTCTTTCACCTTCCACGAGGCAGTGTATTTGGTACGGTCGCCTCCGGGATTGGGATTGGAGGACGCTCCTCTTTCCCGTGGTCTACGAACGCCTTCGGGTGGACCTGAACTTTCGGGGGCATCACCCCGACGGACTTCGACCGAGGTGAATCGGGGCTCGGTATTAGATTGGACAGACGCGACAGTTACTTTTTTGAGGATAGGGGTCTCGGCAACTGCACTCGTTGTGAGTTTGGCGCGCCACTGAATGTACCGTGCGGGAGGACTGGTAATCTGGAGTGCTTCGGCAGCCGTCAGTTCTTCTGACCACTCACTCCATGTGCTATTCGGTTTCTCTGTGTTGCCTGTGCGGGTTGCGAAAGCGATTGTCGTCCCCTCGGGTATCACACCTTCCCACGCTAACTTACCCCATCGCGAAACAACTTTTGTATCGTGCGCCTTGGATTCAATGGTTCCTTCAGCACGATAGTCCGATTTCAATTCAAAGATCCTCCCGGGATTTCCTGTGGCAAATAGGAGTCGATCTGAGTTTGCTGTCCGGTGAATCGCCACAATTTGGGTCGCATCACATTTGCCCTTTAAAACAGAATCGCCATCTGTGTTGACCGTATAAATTTTGCCGCTGTCCCCTGTGCCTATATAGAGTCCCTCCTCCGAATCAGACGCCATTGCCAAAATCAGGGGATCCGGCGCTTCCCACATAACAGATACGATGCCATCCGACTGGATTTTATAGACCTTCGACTTCTTTTTCTCGGGGCTATTACGGCCTCCAGGTCCGGGCGGACCGGGCGGTGGAGGGGGACCGCCGGGCTGCGGTGCCGCTGTTGTGACAGTTCCGGCATAGATTAAGCCTTCCGCTCCCGTAACGAGTCTGCGTACCTCTTTCTGTCCGGTTTGGTAAATTACAGCAGCGGTACCGTCCTCTGTTTTTACACTGTAGATAGTCCCCTTGCCGTCGCTGCCAGCATATAGTATCCCCTCACGATAGAGCAAGGAGGAGATGTTACGTTCATCGGAATCAAAAAGAACACTGTTCTGCCCATCAGGTGTAATCTTGTAGATTTTCCCACCCGTGCCGGTCGCTGCGTACAGGTTTCCTACATCATCAAAGGTCATCGCCCAAACGTACTTCTCCTCCGAACTGAGTATTGTCGTCGGCGGGGTACTACTATCCGCAAGTTTGTAAATTAATCCGTCGGGGGCTGTGCCGGCATAGACGTTGTCACTCGGATCAATAGCCAGTGCCAGGATGGACACCTCTGGTGAATCGTAAAAGAGGGACGACTGGCCATCGGGGGTGATTTGATAAATCTTGCCTCCATTTCCTGTGCCCGCATAGATGTTCCCCTTGGAATCCTCAGCGAGACACCAGATGTATATCTCTTTGGTATCCTCGAAAAAAGCATCCAATTTAGGGGATAGCATAAGGTCGCCCTTACTCGAGAGTGAGACATTTTCGGGTTTACCAGATTCAAAATCCTTTTGGTGCTGCTGTTCCCAGATTTGAGTCGTTACCCCAAACGCTGAAAGGAGGTGGGCAGCAAAGAAAATGAGAACAACACTAAAGACACAGAAAGCACGGTATAACGTTATCAAAAAGGTATCCTCCGTTAGATTTGGCTCATTAGTTCATTGGTGTATTAGCATGTAGGGAAAACTTTATATTCTTAGAAGATAGTACGTAGGTGGAAAACTCGTCCGTCCTTAGGGATCAGCGGGTTCTAATTACGGAGCGTTACGGTCAACGGTAAACCGCAAGAACCGACTGCCGGAGACCACATAGGGCGTGGTAACCTTTTCAGAATGCAGGGTTGTTCCACGCGTGAGCCCACCTTCACCAGTTTGCGTGGGCGTAGTCATCACAGAAAGCATCGACAGAGGCAGTTCAGGAAACTCTTGTCCTTGAACGGTCATTCCGACTTTAGGGACGAACAGTTCCAAGATGATGTCATTGTTGTTTTGCTCTTGCTGCAACAATTTGATCACTTGGTTGATGTTTGTCGGTTGATAGTTTAGGGGCGCCCGTGTCTGCTGCCAACTTCGATATAAATCCGGGCTGATAGCGAGAAGGGTGGTTAAACCTTCAGGAGCATCTTCCGGAATCGTTACCGTTCCGGTCTGGATAATCGGTGATTCGAGATATGGACGCAGGCGCATGGTCACTTCAATTTTTTCACCGGGCCGGTATCGATTTTTGTCGATTCGTACCGCCTCAATGACCGCTGTCTTCCGTTTGTCCTCCATTTTGATATCAAGGTCTATCCGTTCCACATCAATCTTTTCATACTGATTTCCGATTAAGCTAAACAAGGGGGTCAGTGCTCGGGTTGCCTGAAATCCCGGTGAGGCGCTGGAGGAGTAAACATTTTTGCGTACAATTTCGCGCGACACCAGATTTGGCTGATCCTTCAGCAGAATTTTTGCCTCAACGTTGACTGAGTGGTCACCGCTATAGATCTCGATACCATCAATGATGAACCACAAACTGATGAGGGTGTATAGCGTCGAGAAATCACGATGGCGGATGACTTCATAGTGGGTGGGGTGGACCTTCCCATCCATTGTCTGGATGTTGGCATTAACCGGAATAAAGCTGGGATGGGACCCCATTATACCAGCGATCGCTGCCTGACGATCTTGGACAAGTGTGCCAATTGGTTGCGTTGGAGAGGCGACTTTGAATGATCGGGACGTGCTTGGTAAAATGAAGTGAACATAACCACCGGACATCGGGAGATTGACATTGCCCTCACCGAACATCGAATGACCGAAGCCGATAAGCTGATCGCCATCAACATATGTCATGGTGCCGTAACCGAAGGCGGTGAAAGCACCACGGACAAACTCAAGTCCCACAATCTGCCCCGGCTCAATCGGCGAACTCTTGACAGGTGCTGCCCCACCTGCACCTTGCATGGGGCTGAGATTATAGCTATCGAAAAACTGTTTGAAAAATCCAACAGCACCCGTTGGCAAGCCTGAAAACGCAACAGGCATTTGAAGCTGCGCGGAGCTCTCGAACCGATTGGGGATTGGTGAGATTCGCGTTCGCATTTCAGGGATATGTTTTTTATTCGGCATCAAGGGTAACATTTCAATGCCGCTTGAGACCGTATCGGACTCGAAGCTAAAACGGGAGCCGCCTCGATAGCTTACATTCGGTTGCATCCCCCGCTGCGTCACCTCAATCATTAACTCAATCGGTGTCACTCCCATGAGGTTTGCGTGTTCGCGTTGGTTAAAATATCCGAGAGAAATTGCACCGATGAGCCGTCCATTGATATACATCGGACTCCCACTCATACCGCCAGCGACGCCTGTTTTTTCGAAGTTCTCGCCACTGCCTTTCACCCATACTACGTGCCAATTGGGATAGAAGTTGTACTCAATGCTGATAATCTCAAAGTTAAATTTTTCAACGGTTGCGCCGGAAAAGACGGTATAGCCTTCGCCTTTCATGCCGGGCGTGATCTCGGATAACGGCATAAATTTCGATGAATCCCATTTGATCTCTGCGCCCACCTGAACAGCACTCAAGCAGAGGAGGCTAACCATCAGGACAAAACAACTTTTTCTCAAAACTCACCTCGTTCAATTTTTCAATCGTAGATTTTTAAAGCACTTGGCGTCCGATAGGAATCCGATCTTTCGTCTCAAAGATTGGGGTTATGATAACAGTTTATTTTGAACGCTGTCAAGCGGAATTATTTTACACAATCTCCCGTTTTTGTATCAGCGGGAAGTAAATTGCGGCACCCAGTACGTGTCGCGACAAATAGAAAAAGCCGGGTGGAGGGTGGCACTCTCTCCCGGCTTTTTGGTATTAAATTGGGAATATGATTAAGATATATATTGTAGCCGTTATGCGCGCAGTTTTCGGTAGAGATACACGATTGCGAAACCGATTGCACCGAGCAAGATGAGTGTAAAAGCGAGTTCAAACGCCCAGGCGATAATAGGGAGTACAATCCTCAGTGCGATTAAAATCAGCAGGAATATCAGTATTAGGATGGCGAGATTCTTCAGTAGTCCCATTAGATGCAGCTCCTTATGGTTTTTACTCTTTCAAGCGGGCTTTGAGTTTGGCAAGCTCATCATCAATCTCATCTTTCTTGTCGAGCTTATCAAACTCATCTTCCAAGCTCGGTTCACGCATTTCGCTGAGGGCTTCTGCCTCTGCTTCAGCATCAAGGACCCGGTCCTGCATTCGATCAAAAGCATCCAACGCACTGGAATCCGAAATACCTGACACGGTTTGATGGATTGTCCGTTCTGCCTCCGCCCGTCTTTGACGAGCGATCAGCAAGGCACGTTTGCGGTTTGCCTCTTCGATTTTTTGTTGTAAGGTCGCCAGCCCGTCTTTGAGTACAGAAACACTCTGTTGCTGTGCTTCAAATTGCTCACGAAACCCGTTTGCTAAGTCTTCGGCAGATCGCTTGCGGCGAAGTGCTTCTTTGGCGCGAACATCATCGCCGTTCTGAATGAACACGATGGCGCGTTTCTCCCATTTCTCAGCGCTCTCAAGGTTCTCCTTATACTGCGCTTCAAATTTGTTCCCATCCCGGATCGCCGCAGCGACCTGAATCTTTACCTCTTTGAGCTCGTGCTGCATATCCTCCAAGAGTTGATTCAGAATCTTTTCGGGATCCTCCACCCGATCGAGCAGGTCGTTTATATTTGAATTGAATATCCGCCTGATTTTCTCAAAGACCGGCATGATGGTCACTCCCTTACCCATTTCAGCGATTACACTGTATATCTACCCAAGGTTTCCTCATCCAGATGCTCTAATTCTTCACGGGACTGCTGCTCCTCCGCTTCTCTTAACTCCGACTCTGGAAACCCTATTTCTTGAACAATCGATTCTGCCACATAGATAGGCACCTCTAATCTCAAGGCGAGGGCAATGGAATCACTCGGACGCGCATCAATCTCTAACGTTTTGCCGTTGGCTATTACATTGATTTGCCCAAAATAGGTTGAGTCTTTCATGGTATGCACATAGACCGCATCGACAGTAGCATCGAGGCTGTCAATTATGTTTTTCATGAGATCATGTGTCATCGGACGTAGCGGCTCTTCACCTTTGAGTTGGAATTGAATCGAGAGTGCTTCCCCTTGCCCAATCCAGATAGGCAGGACCAATTTTGGATCGCCTTCCGTTTCCCTCAAGAAGAGGATCGGCGCGCCACTGCTTGCATCGATAGAAATGAACGCCACTTCTACTGCGATCATATTTTTTCCATCCATTTGGAGGTGTTCATCGGCTTTTTCTGTCATCTTGGACTCCTTCATCGCACCGCTAATTTGAGATTCTAATTGGAGTCGCCGATGGAGCAAGGAATGTTACAAGAATGTTGCCACTCACCCTATCATCGACAACCATTGATTGTCCTCTACACCGATCCAGGTTTGGCATCTCAACCCGTGCTATATTATGTTGAATCTTGGTCAGTTGTTTTCGCCTCGTGCTTCAATAATTAACGCTTATCCCAGCGGTCAAAATCTATATCTCGACCTACTATTTCTCATTGGGATCATGGTGCAGATCCCGCCGACCCAAACTACTTTACCCCATAAGCACCAACTTGGGAAAGTTATTAGCAATAAATGGTTGCTTTAGTACAATCTGCGATGAAACCAATATGGATGTGCGGAAGACTGCACAGGATCAGGCGGGCGTACTTCCTCAAGTTTTCCATCTATTGATTTCCGAGTCAACATAATTATCCCACCAAAGCCGAGTGTGCCTCCTATAGCACGGTGATACTCAAACACCAAGATATCTTCAATACCGTCGTTGTTAAAATCGGCGCGTACCACCTCTTCCAGCGTTTGCGCCATCCCCTCATCTTCGACACGCAAGACGTGGTTATCTGCGGTCTCGATCTTGAGCACCCCTTCCTCTACCATATCCTGATATGTCGTCTTTATATCTCTTGCTTCCTCCCAGTCCAAACTCTCAGCTATATTATAAGGGAAGATAGCGAAACGCAATAACTCTAAATTGAGAACCCCTACCTTGGGATCTGAAATAAAACTTTTGCGCGGAATCTCTGCTGTCTCAAGGGCAGTCAGCAATCCACACTGATATTTGAACCACACCGACATTTTGACCTCGAAACCGGTATCGGCGTAATAGCCGCTCTCCATCGCAGAATCATATTCTCTACAAGTACGCACGTAGAGTTTTTCTTTTTGTTTATGCGTTAGCCTTAATTCATCAATATGGTCGCTCCCGCCCATCCAAACAGGCAAATCCCGAAGATCATCAATATTGGCTTTGGCGATCGACTTCACCTCGGTCCCATCCGCAAACTTTATGTCCTTGATGAGTTCAAAGGTAATCTCTTCCAGTTTCACGGATGTCCCACTTGCTAGAGGTGATTCTTTGGGTACATCTGCATTGCTGTTCAAAGCGGTAAAAATCACTCCCAAAGCCATGAACAAGAAACCCATACCCACATGCAAACATATCCGCCTAGTCCACATTACCAATCCCCTTTTTCGTCACATCAAAAATCTCTCTGTGCAAATCGTAGGCAATGAGAACCACTGTGTCCCCCTTTAAGGGAACATCGTCACCCTCACGAACCCGACAACTGACGGTCAACTCGGACCCACTCGGAACCGAGATGCGCACTGTTCCGAAGGTGGTAGTGACCCGACCGCTAATCACTCGCCCTCTTAAGCCGATCAGTTGATCGTCGGTCATGGAGCGTTCCTTTTTAGAGAATAGCTTTGCAAGCCCAACTGCAATGTAATTAAGGAAATCGCCCATATCTGCTCCCGCTCCCAAGTCATTCGCGGCAAGAGGAAATCAATGTCATTGCGCGTTTGGCATCGCGGTAGCTGATGTTGTTAATCAGATATTTGTTCCCGTTCACTGTAATTTCAAGGGCAGCTTGACCAAAGATACGGTGTTTGAGGCTTTGGTCCAGTTCGATCGCTGTAATCTGAGAAAGCGACAGGTTACATCTAACGTTGATGTAGGAAGCACTCAGACTCCCCATCTGCCGCTCCTCTAAGACCAACACCCGGTCAGAAGTAATAACGACAAAGTCGGGATTCAGCAGGCTGGATCTCCCAAGCATACACAATCGGATCTGCTCATCTGTGCGCAGTTGCGCTTGGGTTGTTTCCTGAATGCGAGAAGGTAACCGATGAAACTCAGCCATCCACGTCACTCCCTACGGAGATGCACCCTCTTGGTTCCCAGGACGGACTTTGGTTTTCAGCGCTGCGAGGTCTGCTTCGACCTTTTCGTTATTCTCAAGTTCATGAAATTTCTGCTCAAGGTCATCGCCTTGTGTCAGTTCAGCCAACGCTTCCGCATGGGCTTCGAGATCTCGGACGCGGTCAACTAACCTATCATAGGCATCAAACGCGGTTGTGTCGATGGCCCCACCAGCCGGTGGTGTTGTACCGACGGTGGACTGCAACACCTCTAAACTTTCAGCGGCAGCCAATTTCGCGGTTTGATAACGCATCGTGTCCAGCTTGGTTTCCAGCGTTTTCAAACTGGACTTGAGGGAGTCAATTATTTCCTGTTGTGTGTTGACCTGCTCGCGGAATAGATCTGCCTTTTTTACGTGCTCACCTTTGCGGGTGAGTGCACGGCGAGCGAGATCTTCCTCCCCCTTCTTCAAAGCGAAGACCGCTTTCTCTTCCCACCTTTCGGCTTCTGTGCCGTGTGCGTCAATCTCCCGTTCTATCAGCTTGAGATCGGCGATGGCACCTACGATTAAAGCCTTAACATGGCGCACGTTCTGACGCATCTCTTCCAACATCAGGGCACGCGTTTTGTCCGCATCCTCTGCTTTTTCTAAGAGATCGTTCACATGCGATCTCACGATGAGTTTGGCTCGATTTAGCGTTTGCACGGTTCCGTTCCTCCTTGTAACGTTGTTGCACATGAATTATATGCCAAAACAGCTAACTTAATTGTGAGAAACGGAGGCTACAAGGATATTGCCATTTATAGCAGACGAGATATGGAAGGTAACGCGTGAAAGTGGATCAAAATGCACATCGGCGCAATGAACCATTAATGTACCAAAATTAACGAGATGGAGGTGGCGGGAATCGAACCCGCGTCCGAGAGCATTTCAATAGAGGCTACTACATGCTTAGCATAAGCTTTAATGTTTCGTCCACAGGACTCCCTTATGCCGGATTCGCCGCGGACTATCTCAAGTTAATTCTCGCGCCATGCCCCTTGAGAATAAGCAAAGCGCATAGCCCGTTTGTTGACGTCGGGCTAACTCGACGGGACCGCAAATTAGCCGGACGAGCCGCTTTATTTAAGCAGCTAGAGCCAATTCTTCATCGGCAATTAAATTGTTTCCGCCTGTTTAACGAGGCCTGCGGAGACCTCGGCATGCAACCTTTATATCATCTACTCTCGTCGAAACCTTTTCACCCCCGTATGTTAAGAAGTAACTATCCCAATTTTTCTATATGCTTAACAATTCAATAACCTTGGCAATACCTAAACAAAGCGCACCAAGAGTACAGAAATAAAACGTCATACCAAGCGCTGTTACAACCCCGCCAAGAGACAATTCTGCCGTTGGTGAGGAAGAGCTGGACGATACAGATTGACTGAGTAAGATAAGCATAGCTATTCCTGCAATAACCCCGAAACCTATTGATAATATACCGATTATGCGTAGCGCCTTAACTATAGGCGGACTTTTCGCGGGGGTATCACCAATACGTTCCGCTGATTCGGAAACAGGAGCCTTGATTATGCTTTCTGCAGCTTCGTCACTGATCTCTTCTGCTGATTCGGGAACAGAATTACTTGCCCCGCAGCTTTTGCATTCGGCAGCCTCGCCGATTTTCAAAAACCTAACGGCGATATCTTTCCCACACTTTTCGCACCGAAATTTCAGAGCCATAATCGAGCCTGCTTCTAACGTATAATCGGTATACAGATGCTATCTCATATACGATTGGATTGCCCGCTGATCTGCCTCCCGCCGCATATCTTCGCGTTTATCGTAGTCGTGCTTACCACGCGCCAATGCAATCTCGACCTTCACCTTGCCTTTACTGAAATAAGCCTTCGTCGGCACAATCGTCATGCCGGTAGGTCGGGTTTTCCCTTCGATCCGCTTAATCTCTCTACGGTTCAACAGGAGTTTCCGTTTACGCTTCGGCTCATGATTCTCGCGATTGCCTTGCTCGTAGGGACCGATATGAGCCTCAACTAAAAAGACTTCGCCCTCCTCAACACGAGCGTAGCTATCGGTCAAATTCATCCTGCCAGCACGAATCGCCTTGACTTCTGTTCCCTGAAGCACCATCCCTGCTTCGAAACGATCCATCAGGTGATAATCGTACCGCGCTTTCTTATTAGTGGCAATTGGACCAGAGGTCGCAACAGGCTTCGCATCTTTCATAGTGCGTGAATTATAGCACAAACAGATAAGTGGTGCAAGGACAAAAAGGCTTGATTATTCCTCGCATCCATTGTAGAGTTATTAGCAGAAAGAGGCGTGAAACGTGGGGTACGAAACAGGAAATAAGCCAACGCATTAACAACCCTTCAGCACTCCAAAGACGATAGCCGGAGCAACTCGCGCCATGGGTTAAATTAGCAGGCACGGTCCACTGGGTCGATGAACTGATATAACAGGAGAGATAGATGTCGAAATCAGAGGATAGAGTTCAGAAGGGCTGGGAGGGACGTTTCTATGAAGATTTTGAGATTGGAGATGTCTATCGAAGCAGGTTTGGCCATACGGTTACGGAAACTGATAACGCACTGTTCACCCAGCTCACGCATAACACCAACCCCCTACATTTTGACCGACAGTACGCCCAACAGACAAAGTGGGAGCAAATCCTCGTGAACAGCACCTTCACGCTGGCACTGATCACCGGCATGAGCGTTTCGGATGTGAGTGAGAATGCAATGGCGAATCTGGGGTGGGAGGAGGTCAAGCTGCCGAACCCTGTCTTTATAGGCGATACCCTCTATTGCGAAACGGAGGTACTGTCGAAGCGCGAGTCGAATTCTTATCCCGAAGCAGGTATCGTCAGAGTTTGTTCACGGGGAATTAATCAGGACGGGGCAGTGGTGATTGATCTCGTGCGTTCTATCATGGTCTACAAACGGGACAGCGCCCCTAAGAAGGGACTTTTCCCCCAGGCCCGGTAGGTGCGGTTTCCAACCGCACCGGACAGCGCTCGAAAATTACCCAAGTAATAAATTAATCTTCATTCAAAAACTCGGTTTCTCTACCCGTAGCATGTGAAGCGTGTGCCGCAACCACAAATGAACCTTTGAACCTTTGAACCCTAAAAAATTGTGCTATGACAAACTGAAATGAAGGAAAAATAGATGACGGAAGTTCAGAGACATACCGGTGCCCGCCTACCTCTTGCAGGGGTACGAATTATCTCGGTTGAACAATTCGGCGCAGGTCCCTGGGGAACGATGATGCTCGCCGACTTGGGAGCAGAAGTCCTCAAGATCGAAAACCCCGAAACAGGTGGGGATGTAGCGCGCTACGTTCCTCCGTATACAGTTGAGAGCGATAGTGTCTATTTTCAGAGTTTCAACCGAAACAAGAAGAGTATCACCTTGAATCTGCAACACCCCGATACGACTGATATTTTCCACCGACTCGTTTCCATTTCGGACGGCGTTTTTAACAATCTACGGGGCGATCTGCCTGCCAAACTCGGTTTGGACTACGAAACCCTCGGAAAGGTAAAGCCGTCAATTGTGTGCTGCTCGCTCTCCGCGTTTGGGCGCAACAACTCCCGCGCTGCGGAACCGGGATACGATTACCTGATGCAAGGGTATGCCGGCTGGATGAGCATAACTGGCGAACCGGACACCCCACCCCAGAAGACGGGACTATCGCTCGTTGACTTGAGCGCAGGCGTGATGGCGGCACTCGGCTTGATGAGCGCTATTCTGCGGGCACGGGACACCGGCGTGGGCTGCGATGTGGATGTGAGCCTGTTCGATACCGCTCTATCCCAACTGGGGTATGTCGGCGCTTGGCACCTAACGAAGGGATATCAGCCTCAGCGGATGGCGGATTCCTCACATCCGTCTCAGATACCGTTTCAGGTGATGCCCACCAAGGATAGCTGGATCGTTGTAGCGTGTGCAAAGCAGAATTTCTACCAGAATCTTGTGCAGATTTTAGGGGCACCGGAACTAGCGGAAGACCCTCGCTTTCGCGGGTTTGCAGATCGGTTAGAAAATCGCGAAACCTTAGTGCCGATCCTGAAAGATCTGTTTCGTCGTCGGACAACCGCTGAGTGGTTGGATCTGCTCAAAGGTGAAGTGCCGTGCGCTCCCGTGAACACAGTCGAGGAAGCGTTCCGTGATCCACAGGTAGCTGAGGATGAGATGATTCTTGAGATTCCGCATCCGGAGTTCGGCGTTGCACGTCAGGTAGCGAGTCCAATTAAGATCAGCGACTCCAAAACTGAACATCATCGCGGACCACAACTGGGCGAACATACAGATGAAGTGCTTAGAGATTACCTCAATATGTCCCCACAAGAGATCGAAGAACTCCGTCGGAACGGTGCTCTTTAGATGCAACATTTATCTTTAGGGGATACTTACAAAGAAAGAATCTATGAACAAACAACATCTGCATTTCCCCTTTCTCCTGTTGATATATCTCACCCTTCCGCTGCCTGCCACGGCACAAGTCGTATCCATCCCTGACCCCAACCTCCGCACCGTGATTGAAAAGGCACTTAGCAAAGCGTCGGGTGCCCCCATCACCGCGTCAGATATGGCACAGTTGACCCGTCTTGAAGCACGAAACGCCAACATCAGCGATTTAACGGGACTGGAACATGCGACCAACCTGACAGAATTGTTGCTTAAGCGCGAGTATGTGCAGGAGGTGGGGCGTTGGATCAACAGCAGCTCGGTATCAGACCTCTCACCCCTTGTAGGATTAACCAATCTGACAGTGCTGCGGCTTGAGGACACCAGCATATCGGATATATCGCCGGTCACAGGACTAACCAATTTGACCAGACTGTGGCTTGGAGGCAACGACATCACCGACATATCGCCGGTCGCAAGACTAACGAACCTGACAGGCCTGAGTCTTTGGAGCAACAACATCACGGATATATCGGCTTTAGCCGGCTTAACCAACCTGACTAGACTGGAACTTGGGGGCAACGACATTGCGGACGTCTCGCCTTTAGCAGATTTAACCAACTTGACAGGACTGTGGCTTGGAAGCAACAATATCACCGACATATTGCCTTTAGCCGGCTTAACCAATCTGACTAGACTGTGGCTTGGAGGCAACGCCATCACTGACATATCGCCTTTAGCAGGTTTAACCAACTTGATAGAACTACGGCTTCAGAACAATTGGATTTCGGACCTCTTACCGCTAGTAACTAATACAGGATTGGGAAGTGGAGATATGGTTCATGTTCGGGGAAACCGCCTCAGTGCCCAATCTTTCCACACCCATATTCCCGCGCTCCAAAACAGAGGGGTTACAGTCGAGTTTGACAACCGCCCACCTCCACCTCTACCTTCTATTGATACGAACGGAATGGTTCGGCTGCTCTACTTCCTCCCAAGCGATCGCCCCGCCCGGCCAGACATAGTGGCAGCACTGCGTCAGTTGATTAAAGATATGCAACGGTTTTTTGCGGATGAGATGGAACGTCACGGATATGGCAGAAAGACCTTTACCGTTGAAACCGATGAAAATGGAGAACCGGTGGTACATCAAATTGATGGGAAGTTCACAGAGGACTATTATTATTACACAGAGGATACAGGGAATACAGATTTCAACGTCTGGGAAGAATTTTTTGAACATTTTAACGGTAGCGATCTTCAGCACGTCTATCTCACTGCAATAGATCTTAGTTATGAAAAACTTAACGAAGGCAGGGCATGCGGTCTGGCCGGGGTCGCTTTTTTTCCTTCAAGGGGACGGCCATTAAGTTTTTTTGGCGCAGGAGCAATGAGACACAGAGATTTGACGAAAGGGGAAGAAGCACTTGGAGGTTCAGCCATAATACCCGCGTCTGGTGATGCCTGTGTTGGGAACGGGACCAATAATAATTTTTGGGGTGCGACACTCCATGAACTTGGACATGCCTTTGGATTGAACCACGATTCCCGGGTAGGTATTTCGAGAGACTACGTTATGGCTTATAACGCTCATCCAATCCGATTGTCTAAGTGTGCTGCTGAGTGGTTATCTGTCAGCCGTTTCTTTAATACCAAATCAATATTCCGCAACGCGCCGGGGGAAATTCAACTTCTTTCTTTACGGACTTATAGCCGAGACGTAATAAGCCTTCGTTTTGAGGTGACAGATCCCGATGGGCTTCATCAAGCGCAGTTGTTGGTGCCAGAACTTGGCCAAGAAGGCTCTGGATGGGGGCCTTACAGGTTGTTCGACTGTAAACGATTAAAGGGCACAACGGACACCGTCGAATCTACCGTTAGAACGGCAGAACTTGTTGATAGGGTCACACTTCAAATTATCGATGTGGGTGGGAATATCACCTGGGCGACCTTTCCTATCCAGTTAGATAAGGCAGTACCTACCCAAAACGTCTTAGATGTTAACAGCGATGGAGTTGTGAACATTCTAGATTTGACACCTGTTGCCTCGCGTTTCGGACAGCAGGGGCAAGATTCGGCGGATATCAACGAAGATAGGGTTGTCGATATTTTCGACGTGCTCTTGGTTGCAGCAAACTCGTCTTCCGTGCCTCAACAAGCAGCTGAGACGTTCACTGTGGCAGATGTTCAGCAATGGCTGACCGCTGCCAAGCAGCTTGCAGTTGAAAATGAAACACTGGTAAAAGGGATTGCAGGGCTTGAACATCTCTTGGCAGTGATAATGCTGTTGTCAGAACCATCCAGAGAGGTAGCAATTGGTCAACTCAAAGCGACCCTTAAAGGGCATACAGATCATATCTGGTCCGTTGCGTTCAGTCCGGATGGTCAAACGCTCGCCAGTGCGAGTTGGGATAAAACCGTCTGTTTGTGGGATATTGATACTGAACAACTATTGTATACCCTCATAGGACATACAGATCATGTCACGAGTGTAGCGTTCAGTCCGGATGGACAGGCGCTTGCTAGTGCCAGTTGGGACGGAACCATTCGCTTATGGAACCCAAACACCGGAGCACACAAAAGAACGCTCTCTGACCATAGCGGCGGAGTCGGAGTTGCATCTGTCGCATTCAGCTCTGATGGTACAATGCTTGCCAGTGGCGGGAGCGACCGGACGGTTCGGTTATGGAATACGACCACATGGCAGGTCGAAAGAACACTTACAGGCCTCGTTAATTCAGTGGCGTTTTCCCCGGATGGAACAATGCTTGCCATCGGTAGTCCGGACAAAACGATTCGGTTGTGGAATCCACATACCGGACAACACATAAGGACTCTCACTGGCCATACGAGTGATGTTCGACGTATGATGTTCAGTCCCGATGGGACTACACTTGCCAGTGGCGGTCTGGACGGAACGATTCGCTTATGGAATCCACACACTGGAAAAAACATAAGAACCCTCCCCGACCAGACAGGTTGGGTGAATCCGGTGGCATTCAGTCCGGATGGAGGGACGCTTGTCATTGGAAACCGTGGGATTTCGTTGTGGGACATAGAGATCGGTCAATACAAAGAGCCCCTCGCTGAGGATATAGGGGATGCCGTATCTGTTGTATTCAGTCCCGATGGAACAATGCTTGCCAGTGGGAGTGTCGACAATTTGGTGCGTCTATGGGATTTCACCCCTTTTCTCATAACGCCTGGACTATCAAAACTTTCAGGTGATAACCAGACAGGTGTGGCCGGTGTGATCCTTGCAAACCCATTTGTCATTGTAGTACGGGATGACAGCCTTTCAGTGCTTGAAGGGATTTCGGTCACATTCACCGTTACCGGAGGCGATGGAACGCTCAGTGTTACAAGCACAACCACTGATGAAAAGGGTAGAGCAGAGAGCACACTCACACTGGGACCAAATCGGGGAACAAATACCGTTTCTGTGTCTGCCAATGGAATTGAGGGGACGATTACCTTTAACGCCGTAGCGGAGGCTCCGGTGGACATTCCTGACGCCAACCTCCGCGCTAAAATTGAGACCGCCCTCGGCAAAGCAGAAGGCGATCCGATAGCCCCGTCAGAGATGGCAACTTTGACACGCCTTGAAGCGAGAAACGCTGACATTAGCGATTTGACCGGGCTGGAATATGCTACTAATCTGAAATCGCTGCGGCTTGGCGGTGAGCAGGTAGGAAATCGTTTCGTCAACAGTAGCTCGGTATCGGATCTTTCACCCCTTGTAGGATTAATCCATCTCGAAGACCTGGATCTTTGGTCAAACTTGGTATCAGACCTATCGCCTTTGGCAGGCTTAACCAATCTGAAACACTTGGGGTTTGTAAGTAACAATATCTCAGACATATCGGTTTTAGCAGGCTTAACCAATCTGGGATCATTATTTCTTGACGGTAACCCGATATCGGACCTCTCGCCTCTGGCGGGATTAACCCAACTGACAAAACTAGGTATTGACAGCATCTCGGTATCAGACTTCTCACCTTTGACGGCATTAACTAGCTTGAAGTGGATGCGTCTTGCTTGGAACAACATCTCGGATCTCTCACCTCTAGTAGCCAATACAGGGTTGGAAAGCGGAGATGAGATTAATCTGAAGGGAAATCCTCTGAGTTACCAATCTATCCACACACACATCCCAACCCTCCAAAGCAGAGGGGTTACAGTCGAGTTTGACAACCAAGCGCATCCTGCCCTTCTGAAAATCTCAGGCGATAACCAGAACGGGGCATCCCTCACGCCGTTGTCTCAGCCATTCGTCATTGAAGCACAGGACGCAAACGGGTCTGCACTTATAGGGATTTCGGTCACATTTGCCGTTGTCGCAGGCGGGGGTACGCTCAACACCACAATCACAAGGACAGATGAAAACGGCAGGGCACAGAGCACACTCACGCTGGGTCCGAACATAGGAACAAACACCGTACAGGTGTCTGCCACCGGAATTAAGGCACCAGTAACTTTCTACGCCATCTCCGATACGGAAGCACCATCCATTACGGCCGATGTCAACAACGACGGTAGTGTGAATGTCTTGGATTTGGTCGTCATAGCGTCCAATCTTGGGAATACAGTGGAGAATATAGCAGCGGATGTCAACAGAGATGGAGAGGTCAACATTCTAGACCTGATATCCGTTGCGGGCATGTTTGAAGGTGCAGCCGCCGCCCCTTCAACGCAGCCACAAGTGTCGGAGGCACTCACAGCGGTAGAGGTTCAGGATTGGCTGACCGAGGCAAGGGCACTTGAGGGTAGGGATCTCATCATAAAACGGGGGCTGATGGTACTTGAACAACTCTTGGTAGCCCTGACTCCAAAAGAGACAGAACTGTTAGCCAACTACCCAAACCCGTTCAATCCAGAGACATGGATACCGTATCGGTTGGCGGAGGATGCTTCCGTGAGGTTGACCATCTATGACGGGACAGGTCATATTGTCCGTACCCTTGAGGTTGGACATCGAATTGCGTCTGCCTACGAAAATCGATCAAAGGCAGTCTATTGGGACGGGCGAAATGATGTCGGTGAGCGGGTAGCGAGCGGCGTGTATTTTTATACCCTGACAGCAGGAAATTACTCCGCGACACGAAAGATGATGATCCTGAAATAGTATCAAATGACCAGATAAGCACTGAATTCACACCAGAGCGATATATATGACTGAACAGGTCAATGAACCAATTAACCAATGAACCGATAATAAACGGAGCCACAATGCCATGACCAACGCCGCAACAAACCCCGTAAATCAATCCCTACCTCCCTTTGAACCACGCGGCGAGCGAAGACTGATCTACACAAGCGATCCGTCGAATCTCGCATTTTATCAGGTCGGACAGCAGGTTGCTCACATGCCTGAGGCAGCAACGGCAAAAGCTGATCCTGCCCAACGCGAGGATCTGATCCAGTGGGTAGACGACCTAGCCCATCACGGTGTGGACAGCTACGCACAAGCCACCTATTCCCAAGGGTGGACGCTCTTATATCGTTCAGATCGGTTTGAGTATGATGCCAGACCCCAACACCAACGTTTCGTCTCCATGCTGGATTCGGGTATAATACCGTTGGAAGTCTTGATCGACCAGACGCACAATCGGGGGATGGAGTTCATTGCAAAGTTTCGCATGAACGACCGCCACGGCAGCGGAGGTCAGGGTGCACGTTTCATACTGGACAACCCCGCGTGGCAGCTGGAGGAATTTCCCGGCGGTCAGGACTTTAGCTTTGAACCGGTCCGGGACTACGTTTTTTCTGTTGCCGATGAGGTGGTAGAACGGTTCGACGTTGACGGCTTGCTATTCAACTATATTCGGCATGGGCACTGTTTTCCGACCGATGTTGCCCGTGACCGTCAACCGGTTATGACTGACTTCCTGCGGCGGGTACGTGAGATGTTGGACCGCCGGAGCGCACAGCAGCAGAAAAACCTGACGCTGGGGGTAATGATTCCGCAGGGGTTGGAGGAGTGCCACAGTTTGGGATTCGATATCCCTACTTGGATCCAGGAAGGGCTCATCGACTACATCTGTCCCTGTGATTTCCATTTTGCCGATTTCAACGCGCCCTACGAGGAGTTCAGCCAGTTGACACGCGGATCGGATTGTATGTTGTACCCCACGCTGAGTCCTGTGCTGTGTCGCGGAGACGATCCAACACTTCTCAAGCCAGAAAACTATCGCGCCCTTGCACAGAATTTCTACGGCGCAGGAGCCGATGGTATTTCAGTTTTCAACTACCAGTACCACTGGGCACGAAAGGGAGGGATTGCCCGCTATCCGGGACCTGTGGAAGGCTATCCGCTCTCATTGAGCTACTTGCGGGAGCTGCGTGATCCAAAAACTGTCGCACGTGGCGCGCGCCACTATCGCTTTCATCCCCTATGGGGCGGAGAATCGCCAATCGGATCTGTGAAGGACGATAAGATCGTCTTGACCTGCGGGAGCGGGGCGAGCGGAGAATACCGTCTGCGCCTCTGCGAGTCCGTCGTACAAGGAACAGCAGTGGTTCTGTATTTCAGCGCACAGGGATTGCTCCCGAAGGATGACATCGTCGTGGAATTCAATGGGATTGAAATCCAAGATGCCCAGCGCGTTTTTCATCCAGATGGTCGATTGGAGATGTTCGGACGACCGCTGCCGCCGTTCTCGAGTGTGTGGTTCAACCTGAATCAGCAACTGCTTAACAACGGTGACAACTACCTAAAGGTGCAGCTTACGTCCCCCAATACGGACACCGAGGTTGTTGTTGATGAGGTTGAGGTGGTGGTGATGCCCGCGTAGTGCCCCGGTGAGGGATTAGGCCATTTTCGGCTCTCACCTTTTCGCCAATCGTGCTATAATTTTAATGGATAAAATGTACAATAACTTAGGGCGTTCAAGTACATTGGAGGTAAATACAGATGGAAATGAGACATTGGTTACAATCCCCCTCAAGCCTCACACACGGTAACATTATCAGGCGAGAAATCTTCTCCAAGAAAGACCCTGACGATCCCCACAAGCCGGGTGCAATCCTCAACTCTATTGATAGCTTCTCCCGGTGCTATCTTGAATCGCGAATCGCGTCGATACCAACCGCTTTCGACGATCGGCAACTGATTTTCTACATCGTTGACGGTGAAGCCACTTTCGAGGGCGGCGACCTCAAGCAGGAGGTCCGTGAAGGAGACGGCATTATCGTGCCGCCGGGGACTACGCATACGCTGACAAACGAGGCAGACACACCGTTAGAATTTCTGATATTAGAGGAGGTACTCGCTGACGCTGCGGGAACGCCCCGTGAAGATGTACTGATCAGAAACTACCGGGAGAATCCGCTTAGCCAGGGACATTGGACCCATCTCGTCCACTCCATTTTCGGAGAGACTGATGGACTTGCGAAGCTGCATTTCGTCCTAATGGTAACAATCGACGCAATGCAGACCCCTGATACCCACGGACATGCCGACGATATGGATGAGGTGTGGTATATGCTCGAAGGTAGCGGCATCCACGTGGTGAGCCAGAACGTCTACCGGCAACAACCGGGCGATGCGGTCTCTGTCGCACCGTCAAATCCCGGGCATACCCTCATCAATGATACGGAGGAGCCGCTCAAGACGTTCTACTTTCGACGCAGTGCAGATCCCTGACACCTATGGTCATGCCGACGATATGGATGAGTGTAGTGAAATCCAACACTTTAATCTAACTCACGATTAAGTGTTGGGCAGGTACAAGCTCCCGATGAGGCATCGGGACTAGGAAGCCTGCCCCTACGTTGGATCCATGCTCTGTAGGGGCAAGCACTTGTGGTTGCCCTTTCTACTGAAGAGCATAACTCCTAATTAAACAAATTGGAGGTAACGAAAGATGGAAATGAGAAGTTGGTTACAATCCCCATCAAGTCTCACACACGGTAACATTATCAAGCGAGAAATCTTCTCCAAGAAAGATCCCGATGATTCCCAGAGACCGGGGGCAATCCTCAACTACATTGATAGCTTTTCCCGGTGCTATCTCGAATCGCGGATCGCGTCGATACCAACGTCCTTTGATGATCGGCAGTTGGTCTTCTACGTCGTTAATGGAGATGGCATTTTCGAGACGGCAGACCTCAAGCAGGACGTACGCGAAGGAGACGGCATCATTGTGCCGCCGGGGACCACACATACGCTAACAAACGAGGCAAACACGCCGTTAGAATTTCTGATATTGGAGGAAGCACTTGCCGACGCTGAAGGGACACCGCGCGAAGATGTACTGATCAGAAACTACCGGGAACGTCCTTTGAGCCAGGGGCATTGGACGCATCTCGTCCATCCGATTTTCGGGGAGGATGACGGGCTTGCGAAGATGCATTCCGTCCTGATGGTAACGATCGACGCGATGCAGACCCCTGATACCCACGGACATGCCGACGATATGGATGAGGTGTGGTATATGTTAGAAGGGAATGGCATCCACGTAGTGAGCCAGAACGTCTACCGGCAACATCCCGGCGATGCGGTCTCTGTCGCACCGTCAAATCCCGGACATACGCTCATCAATGACACGGATGAACCGCTCAAGACATTCTATTTTGCCCGTTATACTCGGTGAAGGAACAAGAGGAGAAAGTGAATGGCTAAATTGAAAGCCGGGGCTGCCCAAACCAACATCACGCCACCGCTCGGCGCATATCTCGCTGGCTCGTTGAAGGCGCGTCATGCGACGGAAGTTCACGACGAACTCCATGCGAAGGCACTGGTACTGGATGACGGGACTACACAAATCGCTTTTGTCATCTGTGATGTCATCTGCATTCCCCGCGAAGTATGTCACGCTGCTAAAGCCTTAATCGCGGAGCGTGTCGGGATACCGGTTGAAAGAGTGCTGATAGCAGGAACCCACACGCATTCTGCCCCTGCGATGAAACCGGGCTTTGAGACTATTCCCAATCAGGGCTACCTTGACTTCTTTTCTGCCCGCGTCGCCGATGCCGTTCAGTTGGCAGCGGGACGGGCGCAGCCAGCGAGATTGGGTTATGGGGTAGGGAAAGAATCGCGCTGCGTGTTCAATCGGCGGTTCCGCATGAAGGATGGCACAGTGAAGATGAATCCGGGATATAATAACCCCGACATCGTCGAAACGGTGGGACCTACCGACCCGGATATAGCTGGACTTTTCGTCGAGACAATTGAGGGTCAACCGATAGCAGTCCTCGCCAACTATGCGCTGCACTATGTCGGCGCACCGGGACACATGATCTCCGCAGACTACTTCGGGCTGTTTGCCGAAGAACTTCAACGGATGGCGGGGGCAGGATTCGTTGCAATGCTCTCCAACGGTTGTTCAGGCGACATTAATAACATTAACGTCCATCACCCGCCGATGGATCGACGCCCCTTTGCCCAGACGCGGAAGGTCGCCCGAATCGTTGCAGCGGAAGTTTGGCGGACATGGCAGACGGCACCGATGACCGATGACGTACCCCTTTCGGCGGCGCAGACAGAAATCACCTG
Source organism: Candidatus Poribacteria bacterium (assembly GCA_022822005.1). Classification (GTDB taxonomy): domain Bacteria; phylum Poribacteria; class WGA-4E; order WGA-4E; family PCPOR2b; genus PCPOR2b. Next base: position 7,269 of record JAJECO010000092.1, on the reverse strand, counting down.
CGGTATACGGAAACCGACCAGCGCAGAACTCGCCGAGTCTGAAGCGAAATGGGCAAACGCGAGTGACGATCCGACCGTTGATGAACTCTATGCCCGTGAACGGATTCTCGTCAACGAGTGGGAAGATACACGCACGACCCCGATTCAAGCCTTCCGCATCGGAGATTGTGGAATCGTTGCGTTGACTGGGGAGATTTTCTGTCAGTTCGGCATTGATCTCAAGGGTGCTTCGCCGCTCAACCCGACGTTTATCATCGAACTTGCCAATGACTACACCGGCTATGTTCCAACCCCGCTTGGGCACGAGCATGGCGGCTATGAGACGTGGTTAGCACGGAGCAGCTATCTTGCGCCGGACGCTGGCGGACAGATGGTCGATGCAGCGTTGGAGTTATTGAACAGTTTCACCACCCCGTAAACACGACCACATTGCTCCCAGGCCCGGTAGGTGCGGTTTCTAACCGCACCGCGCACACCGATTCTTCTTACACATTACGTTTCACGTTTCACGTATCGCGTGTCATTCGCACCGCACGGACGACAGATATAAACTTAAATTCGAACTATTGGAAAGGAAGACATGGCTAAATACAAGATTGCAGTTATTCGAGGCGATGGCATAGGGATCGAGGTGATGGAGGAATCCCTCAAGGTCCTCAACGCTGTCGCTGACAGATATGACATCACCTGGGACTTTGTCGAATTTCCTTGGGGCTCAGATTACTATTTTGAGCATGGTCACATGATGCCACCCGATGCCCTCGATATATTGGCGGAATTCAATCAGATTTATCTTGGCGCAGTTGGACATCCCGACATCCAAGACCACCTGACGCTCAACGGGCTTTTACTGCCTATCCGGCGCAGGTTCGATCAGTATGTTTGTGAGCGACCGAATACGCTTTTTCCCGGCATCAACGGACCTCTTAAAGACAAAGAGGCTTGGGACATTGATCTGGTGGTGATACGGGAGAACACGGAGGGCGAATATGCTAACGTCGGCGGGTTTCAGTACCAAGGGTTCCCCGAAGAGATCGGCGTGCAGGTTGGTGTATTCACTCGCCACGGCAGCGAGCGCGTCATTACCTACGCTTTTGAGCAAGCGCGCGCCCGAAATAAGAAACGCAAGGTTACCTCGGTCACGAAGTCGAACGCACAGGGTTATGGCATGATCGTCTGGGATAATGCCTTCGAGCGAGTAGCGGAAAAGTACCCTGACATAGAGACGGAATCGTTGCTCGTGGATGCGGCGTGTATGGATTTTGTGCGGAAACCGGAGGATTTCGATGTCGTGGTCGCGAGCAATCTGTTTGGGGATATCCTGACAGATATCGGCGCGATTATCACCGGAAGCATGGGACTGGCTCCGAGCGGGAATATCGATCCACAACGCCGTTTCCCGTCGATGTTTGAGCCGGTTCACGGCAGCGCCCCAGATATTATGGGGCAAGGTATCTCTAACCCACTGGCGGCGATTACCTCTGGTTCGATGATGCTTCGGTTCATCGGGGAAACGGAAGCAGCAGACACGATAGACACAGCTGTGCTACAGGTGATCGAGAAGGGCGAAACCCTCCCGCCGGATCTCGGCGGCCAATCCACAACCTCACAGGTCGGTGATGCTGTACTAAGCGCGCTCGGCTAATATGCCTTCCATGCGAAAAATCTTATTTTTATTAAGAGTTACGCACTTCAGTTTGCAGCAGCGCATTTCTTAATCCCGCCTGTCCCGATTTATCGGGGATTCATCGGGGAAACGGTACGGGGCTTTAAGCAGCCAACCGCGTAAGTCCTGGCGGAATGATTGACTTCTTGCTTGCAATATACCATTCCGATATGTTAAAATAACAATCACAGATGGCAGAAGGGACTATCAGCTATAATCCTGACAACCCTGGGACTTACGCAGCCAGTTCATAAGTCCCCCTGATAAGTGGTACATCCCACCTGTTCCGTTCCGCCTACCTAGTCTCGGCACGGACTCCCGCCTGTCCCGGTTTATCGGGGAGGACCGCCCGATTCTTGGGATTCTGGTGAAACGGAACGGAACCGATGTATCAGGGGAACGGCATAAATCAGGGTTCAGAAGTCCAAACCACCTCACTAAAACGCACTAAAACGCACACTCAAGTAAAAAATATGTGAGGAAATGTGATAATCCATGAGAATATGTGACATCTGATTAAAATCAAAGCTAATGTTCATCAACGGTCCGCCCCAAGACCAACGAAAATATGCAAAATATGTGAGAATATGTGACATATTGTGACATCGGAGCGGCTTACGCACTTCAGATATCTGGAAAGGTAGGCTACCAATGCCACAAACAGGTCGGCGTCTTTGTGGGGCGGTCAGTTTTAAAAGTGACTCGGAACCTCTATCTGTGACCTATTGCCACTGTGACGATTGCCGTAGGGTCACGGGCAGCGCTTTCAACGTCGGAGTTCGCGTACCAACAAGCACGTTTCAACTGAGTGGAAACACCAAGGGATATGAATCTACGAATGACGAAGGTATTACAAAGATTCGTGAATTTTGTCCAGAATGCGGTTCGTAACTGTTCACGCGTTACCCCGATATGGTGTTTATTAAGGCGGGCACCTTAGACAATTCTGAAGATCTACAACCCACACGAGAAATCTGGACCAAAATGGCAGTCCCATGGTCTAAGATCCCCGATGGCTTGCATAAATTTCCCCGCGGGGGAACATAGAGGTCTTGGATGGAAGGGTTAAGGATTTGCGAGGCAGGGGCAATCGACAGCGACTTTGTTTTTGCCGTAAAGAAGGCAGCGTTCCGAGAATATGTGGAGCAGATCTGGGGTTGGGATGACACCTATCAAAAAGAACTCCACGATCGGCGTTTTGCTTCACAGGATCTTCGCATTATCCAGTTTAACGGGACCGATGTTGGTTTTTTATCAACGTCCAGCACTCCTGACACGCTCAAGGTGGATCAGATCTATATCCTGCCTGAGTATCAAGGAAGGGGAATTGGGGCGGCGTGCATGAGGGATATTATCGACGATGCCAACCGTGAACAAAAGTCTGTGACGCTTCAGGTGCTAAAAATTAACACGCGTGCTACTGCCTTCTACCAAAGGTTAGGGTTTGCAATCGTCGATGAAAATTCGACACATTTTCAGATGAAAAGACTGCCCCAATAGACTGGTCGACTGATTGGTTTAAAGTAAACCGATGACATATTTGGTGATTCAGTGGACATTCCGAGCATTGTCATAATCGGCGATAATTCACAGGCTGGAACATATATCCTGCGGATTCGTCTCAAAGAGGACACTACACTACGATTTGGACGGTTCAAGAAAGGGAAGCTAATTTCACTTCCTGCTGGTGAATATGCTTATGTTGGCTCCGCACTCGCAGAGAAGGGAGCAACTACGTTGGCGCGGCGACTGATTCGGCACGCAACGCGAAGCGGCGATCAACCCGCACACCATATCCGAGAGGTGATGCTCAGCCGATTTGCTGCATGTGATTTGGGAGACGGGAATTTATTGCCTCGACGGGGCAAAACCTTGCATTGGAACGTAGATTTCCTCTTGGACCTGCCTTCGGTGGAACTTGTGGGCATCTCCGCAATCCGATCACGGAAGCGATTGGAAGATAGGCTCGCCAAGCAGTTGGAGGAGGATCCAGATACGGAGGTTATCGAACGCGGTTTGGGTGCGAATGATGTGCCGGGCAATACCCATCTGTTGCACATCAGCGCAGCAGATGGGTGGTGGGCATTGCTACCAGAGCTGCTTGCGAGTATGGTTGTCGGGAATTCGTAACAAGAGCTGCGCGGGGCAAGTCCGAGAGGATACCGTGACCAGGGATGCCTCGCCTACTGAAACCCGAGGAACTTAGGCTTACCGAAAACCCCTTTAGGTCTAAAGCCCAAGCATTTATGCTTGGGATACAGATTGCTTTAGCATGTTTTTCTGTTGATGTTAAGTATAGAAATTGCTATAATTCTCTTGGTTGTCAGCACCGGGAAGCAGGGTAAAGACGCTGACATAGGGGCAGGGCGTTGTCCCTTGTGAGAGCGACAGTAAGACGAACGACGGTTCGCAGTCGTGTTGACCGCACAATTAGAAGGTGGATTCCCTAACAAGAATCCAAATGCTTCAGCTTTTGGAGTACGTCAATAAAATATCTGTTTCATGTAGTTCATTGCAGGCTTGCTCTGTTGAATACAGAGTTGAGCCTGTTTTTATTTTTACCGTTGGAGAGGATACAGATAGAGAAACAGATAGAAGGAGTAGTGTCACATTGCCATGGCGACGTGAATCGGTAGAACATTGTGGTGTGATGATGATATAGTCCGATACGGGGAACCCGGAACCTTACCGCCGCTGCCCACGAACCGTTCCATCGCGCCCAATGGGGATTGAATCCGCAGCGGGAGTGGATCCCGGTTCCGGCATATCCCACGATGAGAGGGACGCACCGGTTGGGCGAGTACTTGTGGGACGTTGAAGTTCGGATTGGGCAGGCGTATAGCGGATCGCCAAATGAGGGGTTTCGATCTGTGCACCATCGCTGCCGTGGGAACGCATCCCCGCTTCTAAGATACCAGTGGTCAGATAGGTTCGCTCGACCGGACTGGGTGGGATACCGGTTAGGAAGAAGTCTTCGATATTCAGCCCCATATAGCTGAAAACGGCGTGCGTTGGTCCCGAATCGGTGTGATATTCCATTGCGTTAATGGTCCTGTCGCGCTTGGCTGCGTAGGCGAACTTTCGGACATAGCCGTTATCGCCCAACATCAATGCCGCACCCTTTAACCCATCGCAGTACTCAATTAGAAAGACGTGTGGATCTTCAACCTGCGAAGGGTCGAGACGCCCGGGTCCCTCCTCAATCGTGCCGAGGGCATGGTCAGCGAGTTCAGTCGCCCATCGCTCTTCATCGGCAGCACGCCAAACCTCATCGCCAGACAGGCATTGCACTGAACGAACACCCGTTTCGCCACCCTGTCGCCGTTCTACTTGACACTGTAGACTTTCCAGCGCATGGAAGCCGTAGCGCTCAATCATGTGAAACCCAATAGCCAAGGCTTCATCAATCGATTCGCCAAGCGGATGCTCAAAGTTCGGGCGACGCCATGCTACCGGTAGGGCCGATCCTGCCCAGAATGGTATTTCAAGTTGCTGGGCGGTTGTGTACATCCAATGGGTATCGTCCCATCGGTAGGAGAGATGTTTGTCGTTGTAGATGGGAATGGGGCGATCGGATTCAGCAATCACACCGCAGATTTGCTCAAAGAAGTATCGCCGCGGCAACATCTCTTGACCGAGGACAGAGCGTGGGTAGTCACCATGCTCACCGATAAGCAGCACCGCATCTACAGCCAAACTTTCCCCGCCGAGCGTGAGCGCAGCACGGATACTCTCGTAGATGGGGATGTCATATTCGTGCGCGATTTGTCGCCCGACATCATTTTGATGAATTTGATCGATGAAGAGTGAAGCAAGGTGAGTACGCGGCGCAATTAGGCCATCGTCCGTGGGAAAGCCGCGTAGGAATTTGGGAACTATTACGCCGGCGTGACTGTTCGGAAAAAAGGTGGTTACGATAGCGGCAACGCGAAAAGCTTGTGACATCGAATCTCTCCTCAAGAGTTCCACGGGTTACGTCACAGCGTCAAGGTGAGTCCGGCAACCAGAGAAATGAGAGCACTTGGTTCATACGGGATAATCGGCGGGATTGCTCAACCAGGGGTTGATCTGATTGGGTCGAACACCAATGGGCCAACGGAACTTTCCCTTGACGTTCTTTGACCTTTGTGAAGCTGCCTTTGGCAAGCGGGGCTGCAACCGAATCGGGATGGAGGGGTTTGCCTTTCGCAAGATAGCAATCGCTATTTTGACGAAAGCGGTCTGAATACGCAAAATATTTGATCTGACCACCCTCAGACAGGACAATCGCACAGACATGCGAACTTAGGCGGGTGTAGCGAATGGCTGTGCTGGTCAAAGAGGTCGAATACTTTTCCGCAAGGGCTTCAATCGCGGGCAAACCGATTTCAGGCAGATCTGCAGCGTCTGCTCGGAAAATGGGAGAGGGCATCAGCAGCTCGACTGCGAACTGATTGGCACGTTGCTCCTCCAATCGGTGCGAATCAAATCCGCGTAGATCTTCGCGCTGACAGCGGTGCTGAGGGACAAATTCCGCCACCGTGTCTTTATGATCTGTAGCAGAAATTTGCCCTCTCTCTAAGTAGTAATGCCCTAACTCATGAGCAATAGTGAAGTTCTTTCTAGACTGTGATTGAATCAGGTTGTTGAGCAGGATACCCCAAGTATCACCGACCCGCATCAAGCAACCATCGTACCGGCTTTCCATTTCACGTTCCCAGACGACGATTTGTAGTCGTTCCGCAATTTCTCGCGGTTGGATCGGGATTCCCTGAATATTTAGTTCACGCAACAACTGTCGCGCACCCTCAGCGGCTTCCAAGGTGGGGTTTGAGGATACCTGTTTTGCAATCTGATCTTTTTGGGAAGGCCTCTGATTCATAGCTGTACAACAGATCCTTCTAAACTGTTCTATTTTCCGTTTTTGTCTTTAAGAAATTGGTAGAATTCGAGCATCGAGTCTTTATCTTTCTCCGAAAGTTCCATGATACCTCTAAACATAACGCTGACTCTCGGATCCGCTAAAAGATCATCGTAGCCATGCTCCTTCTTGCCGAGCAGGTAGTCTGTAGTAACTTTCAACGCATCGGCGAGGCTCGAAAGTGTGTCGAACGCCGGTTTACGAGCACCAGATTCAAACTGTGAAATCGCCGCAGGTGTTAGTTTTGCTGCTTTGGCGAGTTGTGTTTGCGTCATTCCGAGTTTAGAACGACGTCTTTTGATACGTGCTGAAACAGACATAATCATAATACTCCTTTCTCATAAGTTAAAGTAAAAAACGATGGGTGTAACAATCGCAGAAAACCGTGCTCCCACATCTTTCTAACGATTGTGATTCTTATTTTAACATATTACGGCGTCCCATTGCAATAAATAAAACGCAGATACCGAGAATTTATTACAGAAATAGGAGTTATGCACTTCATTTCTAAGAGTAGATAGGAACGCAGATTTCGCTGATTGAAGTTTATCCCGATACATCAGGGCAGATAAAAAGAGGAAAAAGGATAGAAATCTGTGTTCAACCCCGTTTATTGGTCCCATTTGAATCTTAAATGCTGATGGGATACCCTTCATCAGGTGGTTGCGGCGATAAATCGCCGAACTACAGGTATCTGAATGTT
>JAJECO010000007.1 GCA_022822005.1 Candidatus Poribacteria bacterium | reverse complement strand
GCACTGCAATCGATACATATGTCCGGGTCGATAATATGAAGCATTTTGCGATCGCCGGTGATGGCGTCAACAGGGCAGTTTGTTAGACATGCCATACAACCGACGCATTCTTCTGTTATGTAGTAAGCCATTAAAAACGCGCTCCCTCCTTTTGAATTAAAAGACTTTTCAGTTGGAATGAGTGGCGGAAATTAGCGGTTAATGCGAATAAATCCTGGGCAGATAGATAATCGACCGTAATTATAACACGAATGCGACAACTAAATCAACAGAGAAACTCATCTGATTTCTGATAAAATCATCTACGTCGCTGCTATCCCAGATAGACACCGATCTGTACCGAGAATTCAATTTTTCGTTTCCCGCGAAACCGCCTCTGTGCCATGCGCTAATCTATAGCCGTCCTATCTTTTTTGTTGACACTGTTTCTGCAAAACGGTATGATGAAAAATTGACGAATCAGGGGAGACGCAGATCACCTCTCCTCAATTTACGCTTCACGTTCAACGGAGGTGTTGGGGTATGTATTCACCAGATGACATTCGGACGTTCTGGGAAGAGACACGTGCAGCGCTCGACAAAATTCCCGTGCAGGCCGAACTTTCACCTGCGCCAGACCACAGTGTCAGAGAGTTTGACACCTATAACGTGACACTGACCAGTTTTGCTGGAATCAAACTCCGAGGTTGGTACTCAGTGCCGAAGGATAATCCGCGGGGAAAGTGTCCAGCGATTCTGGCTGTCCCCGGCTACAGTGGGAGTAAGCAGATCCCGACGCATATTGTCCAGCAAGGCTACGCTGTCCTCACGCTATTTCCGCGAAGTCAGGGAGAGAGCAAGGCAGAGTGGCAGATTGAATCGGGGACGTACCTCACCTATCATATCACTGACCGGGACAGATATTTTTATCGTGGGGCCTACATGGACTGTGTACGGGGTATCGATTTTCTGGCAAATCGGTCCGAAATCGATGCGGATCGGATCGGGATGTGGAGCCGAAGTCAAGGCGGCGGGCTGACCCTTGCCACGACCTCGTTGGATACGCGAATCAAGGCTGGCGTTGCCGAAGAGCCGTTCCTGTGTAACTATCCGCTTGCGATTGAGGTGAAAACGAATCCGTATGTTGAACTCGGCGAGTATCTCGGTCAGCACCCTGAGCAGAAAGAAGCCGTTCTTGAAACCCTCGCCTACTTCGATCCGCTCAATCTGGTCGAAATGATTACCCGTCCTATGCTCGTCAATATCGGAATGAAAGACGACGTTTGCCCGTATCATACAATTGTTCCTGTGTTTGAACGAATCGTAAGTCCTAAAGCGCTGATGATCTATCCCGACTTGGGGCATTCGTCATGCACTGATTTCAATAACCACGCCAAGAATTGGCTGGATTTATACTTATAGCAAAAAAATCTATGCAGGAGGGATCCAATGCTAACCTATCAAGATATAGGTCTTAAACCTTTTATTAATGCCAGCGGTACTATCACAACGCTTGGCGGCAGCATCATGCCAACAGAGGTCGTCGAGTCCATGCGTGAGGCCGCAACTTCGTTCATCCATCTCAACGAACTTCACGAAAGAGTGGGCGACAAGTTAGCGGAGATGATTGGGGTCGAAGCCGCGTTCGTTTCTTGCGGGGCGGCAAGTGGTGTGCAGGTCTCTGCCGCCGCGTGTCTGACAGGTACAGATATGGACCGCGTTCACGGACTGCCTAACACAACCGGTTTGAAAAACGAGTTTATCATCAGTCTTGTCGACTCGCACTACTACATTCATCAAGGTATTGAAGCGGTCGGTGGCACTCTGGTCAAAGTAGGCACCCGCGAAGCGGTTACGGCAGCAGATATGCTCGATGCAATCGGTCCCAATACTGCGGCAATCGTTTTCTTTTTTGGTGCACAGCCGAAAGAACAGCTGGCGGAGATTATCCCCGAAGCCACGAAACGCGGTGTGCCTGTGGTCGTTGATGCCGCAGCGCAGTTGCCGCCTCGGTCGAATTTGACGGAAATTGCTGGAATGGGTGCGTCGTTGGTGAACTTCAGCGGCGGAAAAGGGATGCGCGGTCCTCAGAATTCGGGATTGGTCGTTGGGAAGCCGGAGTTCGTTGAGGCAGCACGTTACAATTCGAACCCCCACAGCGCTATTGGACGCGGTATGAAAGTCGGCAAAGAAGAGGTCATGGGACTTCTCACGGCCGTTGAAATCTTCCTTGCGAAGGATGAGAAAGAGGAGTATGCCGAATGGTACGCGCAGATGAAGCATATTGCTCAAGCCGCCGAATCAATTGATGGCGTTCAGGCGGAGGTGGCGGATGCCAAGCAGCACCCGTCAGTGCGGATTACCCTTGATTCTTCATGCGGCAAAACCGCGGAACAGGTGAACGCCGAGTTGAGAGAAGGAACGCCTTCCATCGTGAACGGCGGAGGTGGAGATGCTGTGGTGTTCAATCCGATGACGCTGATGCCGGGTGAGGAGGAGGCTATCGCCAAGCGTTTAGTTGAAATCTTGACGTGATTTCCGAAAGGTAAAAATATCGGGCAAAGTGCCGAGGGGGACATGATGGACCGAGAGCAGATGAGCAACGAGGAGAACTACTGCTTCGATGTCGCTGGTTATCTTATTGTTCGAGATGTCCTAACGCGGGAAGATCTTGAGACATGTAACCGGGATATTGATCAGAAAGGAACTGCCCCACTACCGGAGTCTCTGGAAAAATTGCGTGACCATCCTGTGTTGGAATGGTATCTCAACCAGATCTGTGGGGAAGAGTTTCAACTTGACCGGAAGCCGCGTCTCATTGGAGAGGCGGGGAAGGACGTAGGCAGCCCACTGGTCGGTGGCAACGAACCGCGGGATCTGGCTCGCGGTTATTATCAGCAGAACGATGCCCGGTTCTGTCAAGGAGTACTTGCGGTCTGGGCGTTGGAAGATGTGGCCGAAGGTGATGGTGGGTTCGTACTGATTCCAGCAAGTCACAAGAACTACGTCGAAACGCCGGAAGATGTACTGACCGGCGCGGACGATATGGGACTGACCGTCCAGCCATCCCTTAAAGCAGGCGACCTGCTGCTCTGTGCGGAAACCACGCTTCACGGGGTAAGAACGTGGCAGGGGAAAGGGCCGCAGCGGTTGCTCGCATACGGGTACATCGGCAAAAGCGCGCGCCAATCGATTGATACTGATGCTGCTGATGACAAGGAACCGCCTCCTGAGTGGATGTCAGAGTTGACGCCGGTGCAACGGGCGGTGATGCAGGGGCAGAATTTCTATCACGCATACCCTCCACCCGCGGTGAAATCGGATGGGGAGACCTGTTGGATTGACGAGTCGTCTGAAGTGTATCATCCGTCAATCTATACCCGCGATCCGGAATCAACAATTGATGAAAAGGAACTCTACTTCTGGGATCTGTGCGGACACCTCGTGATTCGGAATGTGATGGATGTCGCGTGGCTTGAAGCGGCAAATGAGGCTATCGACAAATTTGCGGATCAGATTGTGGTGGGCGCTGCCCCTGACAAAGGCTCAAAGACGCTTGCGGGGACGGGCAGACCCGATCTTGGAGGACTGTTTGAACTGCCGAAGCCGTATTGCGATCCTTTCCGAGAGATGATCGCACATCCAGCGGTGATACATCGATTAAACTGGATGGAGGGGAGTGGGTTCCGGTGTGGCAACGCCACAGCAATATGCTCGGTGGAGGGAACTGCTGGGCACGCGATGCACAGTGGCAGCGATCCTGCCAGGCCCGGAAATAGCTATGTCTTCCAAAATGGGCGGACGTACTGTGACTCTGTAAACGTGGCGTGGCAGCTGCGCGATGTGACGGAAGCGGACGGCGGGTTTATTTGCCTTCCGGGTAGCCACAAGGCAAGGTATCCTATGCCGCCGGGGGTCCAATCCTGCGATGAACCGATGGGACTGGTCCAGCATGTGTCGATGAAAGCGGGTGATGTGCTTATGTTCATGGCGGGAGCGCAAACACACGGCGCTTATCCGTGGAAGAGCGATACCCAACGTCGTACCGTCCTGATGAACTATATGGGCAGACATATGTATTTGTGACCCAGTTTTTGAGTTGGGGGAGATGAACTTCATGGATCATCGTGCACATGTGTACAAAGGTTCTCCGCCGAATCACTGCGTTTGCGATCAAGCGTTGCGTCAACTCCCGAACGGCGAGTGGGGCATCATTTTCATGACCGGCGGAAAGCACGAGCCGGAGTTAGAGAATCATATAGCGATATGTCGATCGGTGAATGAGGGAGCCACCTGGAGTCCGCCGGAAACTGTCCTCCGTTTCGAGGATCGCGCTTGTCTACTCTCCGAAGTCATTGTACATGGTGAACAGATCCACATCATGGGGGTGAGTCATCTCGGTCGGTTTGAGGATTGACAGGTCTTTGTCCTAACCAGCTGGGATAGCGGTGAAACTTGGGGCGAACCAGTGCCCTTCAACCCGCTGCCGAGAAGGACTTTTATACGCAACCTATACATCAGCACGTGGGGTGAGTGGATGCTGCCGTATCAAAGCTACGACACCATGCCTGATCCCAGTGTTTCACCCCTCGCGGACGGATCGTTCAAAAGTGCGGTCAACGGTGTGCTCATCAGCAGCGATGAGGGGCAAACATGGGAGAAATCCACCGAAATCGGTCCCACAGCTGGATGGGCGGAAAATAACCTCGTTGGACTGCGCGATGGTCGGCTTGTGATGCTCATCCGTGCTGACCGCTCTGGCTCGCTGAAACGAGCTGAGTCCGCAGACCGTGGGCGGACGTGGTCGTCGCCGGTGGCGACCGACATCCCGAACCCCGGCACAAAGTTCCGCCTGCACCGCCTTAGTACCGGACGAATCATCCTTATCCATAACCCGAATCCGAAACCCGGGGTCCGTAACCCACTGGCACTTTGGGCTTCTGACGATGATATGCACACATGGTCGCACAAACGGACCCTGATTGATTTTCCTGGACAACTTCAGTATCCGGATGGTTTTGTGGATGCGGAGGAGGCGTATGTCCATTTTGCTTTTGACTATAATCGCCACGATCTCATCTATGTCGGCGCGAGATTGCCGACCTGATCTTTGTCATTGGAGGAATTATGAGCAAGATAAAAACAGCTGTGATAACCGGACAGCATGCCTTTGATGTGCCGGGGTTTCATGCGTTGTTCAGGAGTATTCCCGAAATCGATTTTTACCTTCAGGATCTGGAAAACTTTGCAGCGGATGCCGGCAAGGTTCGAGAGCAGTATGATGTCCTTGTGTTCTATAACTTTCATCGGCAGATGCCCGAGGACGGGAGAGTCAAGGAAACCATTGAAGCGTTGGGCGAAAATGGGACGGGCATATTGGTGCTCCACCACGCCATCCTTGCATTTCCACAGTGGCAGCTATGGTCAGATCTGTGCGGCATCCAAGATCGGAGTTTCGGTGTCCAGATTGATCAGAACGTGCCGGTCAAAATCCTGAATCCACAGCACCCGACGACACAGGGATTGACGCCGTGGGAGATGGTGGATGAAATCTATATCATGGCAGATCCGGGGGCGGACAGTGAACCATTGCTGACCACGAACCACCCTGATAGCATGAAAACGCTGGCGTGGGCGCGAGAGTACAAAAATGCGCGTGTGTTCTGTTGTCAGTCAGGTCACGACGATCAGGTTTTCTCTGACCCAAATTTTCGGGCGGTGATTTCGCAGGGAATTCAGTGGCTCGCGGGAAGGACTTAGGGGAGAAACTAATGCGCACATTCAGCATTCAAGGTTTACCTGATAAGAGACGGCAGAAAGTGCTGATCCACGATTGGCCCGAACCGGAAGAGCCGACCGGCAACGAAGTCAAAACAGAGACAATCTATTCTGGCATAACAAACGGCACGGAACGAAACCAACTGATCGGTGGGAACTACGCCCCCAAGGATGAACAGTTGCCCACCAGCGGAGGTGGCTACCAGAACGTGGGAAGGGTGATTGAAGTGGGGCCTGATGTTAGTGAGTTGCAGGTTGGAGATGTGCTGTATATGAGTGCCATCCATGCGGAATATGTCGTGATGGCAGAGGATGACCTGCTCATTAAGCTGCCCGACTCGATTGACCGCACTGAGGCTGCGCTTCTCGGGATGACCAGTGTTGCCATGCGTACCTGCCGCAACACCGAATTGAAAATGGGAGAACGGGTATTGATTGTGGGGGCTGGCATTATCGGTCAGGTCGCCGCACAAATTGCAGCCGTGATGGGTGCCCGTGCCACGCTTTGTGACATCAATCCCAACCGTCTGGAACTTGCAAGGGAGATCGGTGCGGCTGAAACCGTTCTGGATGTGTCGGGGGACGGCTGGGAAAAAGGAGTAGCTGAGGGGACGTTCGACGCAGTCATTGACTTTGCGGGTGTGCCAGGTATGGAGGATCAATTCCTCAGTGCTGTGCGTCAACGCGGAAGGATTATATTTATCGCCGGGCGAGACAAGGTAACCTATACCTTTAATCTCGGTCAGGGGCGCGAGATCCAGATAAAACAGAATAGCCACTTTGATCGCGATGACTTACAAAACCTCTGCCGTTTAGTTGGCCGTGGACTGGTAAAGATTAAGCCCTTAATCCGCGATGTCGTCCCCGTGAACGAAGCCAAGCGTATCTATGATACACTGCGGGATAACCCCACAGAGCTGCTGGGAACGGTGTTTGTATGGTAAGCTCGTTTCGTCGCTACAGTAGACTTCGAAAATCTCGGATCTGATGGAACGTAATCCGATTGGCATCGTGAAAGTTATGTGCGCCGGCGTAGGCAGTGCGAACGATGTAGAGAATATCGTCGTCGTCGAACTGCCAGTCCACATATTGAAAACCGGTCAACTGGACGGATTGCTCATAGGACAAGCCCTGATCGTCCTCTAAAAGCGTTAGTTTGTGCCCCCAGTGGAGGAGATCATCTGAGGTGTGCAACGACAACACGGTGCGCCGAGAGGGTTGACTTGGGTTAGGATTGTTGTTGCTAAGGGTCAGGTAACGTCCAGTCTCCGGGTCAAAACGGATGGTGAACTTCGTCATTCCGCCGGGAAAGTCGATGAACCCTGTCTCTGGATCGAAGGTGATGCTCTCACCATCGTCGTGAACTTTAACGATTGCCGCCTTGTCCCACAACGGAAGCGAGTTGACGCGAAGGATATTCCAGATCTCGCCGCTCTGCGTTTCCACCATGTTGCCTTCGAGCCAGCCCGGACGTTCCAGTTCTCCCCACTCCTCAGGGACCCATGCCGGGTCGAAGGGGAGTTTGTTGCTCATTGTCCAGTGGGCAGCATCTAAGAGATCCGCATCTACACTGACGGAGATTACAATGGCTTGGAAACCGGTACCCCAGACGCACGGATCGCAGTCCTCGAACGCCCGATATAACCTACCGTCCTTCAGAAGGATTGGTACAGGGGCGCAGTGGTAGTTGGGAGGTTCACGGAAGGGACCGCCCTTAAACAGTAAACCAGATTTCTCGTCTTTGGGGTGGGTCCAAGTATACCCACCGTCGCAGCTTTGTCGAATTAGAATCGATCCATATTCTTGCGATGTGCCGAGTAGGTAAATGTCGCCGTTGTGGGTAAATAGTGAACTCCAGAACGCATTCGCAATGTG
>JAJECO010000083.1 GCA_022822005.1 Candidatus Poribacteria bacterium | reverse complement strand
CCCTGCGTGCTAAATTTGCTTAAGTCTTGGTAGTATATCATGTCACACCCAAAATCTCAATTCAGTACATTGGCATCATAGGGTCATTAAGTTTTTATGTATGAGGGATTTCCAAATCCCGACACTTCGCTCTAAGAGCTTGTTTGAAAAGTCATTTGGGGAAGCTATTTGCCCTGAAACCGAGTTTTTTCTTCAAAACTCGGTTTCTTCCGTCATCCGCTATCCAACGACACGTGCTCACTATATTTAGCGAACCGGGTCAGGTCGATAGTAGGGGCTTAGTTTCGTAGGGGCGAGGAGACCTCGCCCGACGGGTTTGGGAACTCAACCCCTATCCTGCGATACGGCTCGCTGTGGATTGACAAATCCACAGCACTGTGGAATCATTCCTTGCTTTTTAAAACAGGTTCTAAGAGCGACTTACCGACTCTGACTTTTCAAACAAAATGGGGCATAAGTCTAAAACTGAATAGCCCTATTGGCATCAAATCTCCCAATCCTCCTGATTATACGACATTTCCCAAAAGAGGTATTCGTAGCGGCTACTTGTCAGGAAATAATTCCTCAATCGCTGTTTTTCATCATCAGAACTCCCCGCTGTCAGACCATTCAAGAGGTCTCGCAGCCACCGCCCCAATGCCCCAAACGCATCGGAGGCGTACATCTCAATCCATTCCTGATAGAGGGGTTCCGGCGACTTACCGCGTTCTGCCAAATTGGTGGCGACCTCCCAATAGCCCCACTGACACGGCAACACGCCTGCGACGAGGTCCGTGAGCGTACCGACCTGTGCAACGTGAAGGAGATGTCGTGTGTAAGCGTGCGTTGTTGGTGCCATAGGGGTCGCTTCCATCTCAGCAGGAGAGATACCAAATTTTTCGCTATAGCCACGATGGAGATCCATTTCGGTGTTCAGTGTTTCGTTCAGGAGTTGGGCAAACTTTGCCATCGTCGCTTCGTTCGACGACTTAACCACACCATAAGCAAAGACTTTGCTATAATCCAACAAGAAGAGATAATCCTGACAGAGATAGTATTTGAACTTTTCCTTTGGCAAACTGCCGTCCGCAATACCAAGTACAAACGGGTGCTTGAGCTCTGCCTCCCAGATTGAGGCAGCTTGCGATCTAAGTATGTCAGTGAAATTTTTCATGCGACACACCAAACCTTTCCAATTGACATCAGATGGATTGATCACACATTAACGCAAGTTGCTAGTCGTCCAACCCGCGCTTACTGAATCGTTCGACTACGAACCTAATTATAGCATCGGTAAAAAGGGCGATCAAGATAAACATTGGCAGACACATTCTGCAAAACAGCCGTTTTTCCGAACTATCCTCCTGCTATTTTTCCCTCGTAATCCCTCCGGTTTTCGTGTAAAATTCGCGTACGATTTGAGCATTCATAAAGTGGCGTGAGCAATCGGCTATCAGGAAAGTTCAAACCACAGGATAAG
This sequence comes from Candidatus Poribacteria bacterium, assembly GCA_022822005.1. GTDB lineage: Bacteria > Poribacteria > WGA-4E > WGA-4E > PCPOR2b > PCPOR2b. Next base: position 6,669 of record JAJECO010000083.1, on the reverse strand, counting down.
CGATGAGCGGGCGCACAGGGGACCGATCTTCGTCCGGGTAAATCCATGTTCCCAAACCGTGAAGAGGAGAAACCCATGAACAAAACGAAAATTCCTGACTGGGTAGTCTACCCGCAGGAGAAGTGGGTGCAAATTACACCCGCTCAAGCCGGTTTTGATGCGGTGGAATTCAACGCGGTTGTTGACAATTCCCAAGTTGAAGGTGCGAGATGGGAAGGCGAAGTTCATAAAGAGAAAGAATGGGGAGCAATTCTCACCCGGGGAGGTTACTTAGTGCAGGTCTGGGGGGATCCGACCTATAAATACCAAACGGCGTCTGTTGGCAAGGCATTTAGTCGCGCACTGGTTGGGCTGGCTGTAGAGGCAGGCTTAATCCAGCCGGACGATGTGATATGGGAAACGTGGACCGGTAGGAATCAGCTTTCGCATCCGCACAAACACTTGGATCAGCAGTACCATCGGACACTCACTTGGAACCATCTCATCGGATCAAAAGACAGTAAGGTCCATTATGGCGGCTTTCCTGTCACCAACGGATTTTACTGGCGCAGAGCTGCCTACGCACACAGCAGAACGTCTTGGGGACAAGGATTTTACGCGCCTAACAGCTCGGCAGCGGACAAAGGAAGTCCCATTCCCGAATGGGCAAAGTGGACTAGCGACCCGTTCTACGATAACTATGCCCATGCTGAACCGGGTACTGTCGGCATCTACAGCAGCGGTGGTATGTGGCGCCTCAATCAGGCACTGACGGTTCTCTGGGACCAGGACCTCAAAGGGGTGTTAGATGAAAGGCTATTCAGGAAAATTGGTATTCGTGCAGATGGGTGGGACTGGATACCCGGACGGATCGTATACGAGAACAAGGATTTCTATCCTGACATGCCGGGATACGGTGACTTCCTCGATCCGCCATATGAAATTAATGGTCATGTGGTTCGGGGCGGCGGCGGTTGGGTCGTCATGAGTGCGGAGGATCTCGCTCGTTTCGGTCTATTGGTTGCTACGGGCGGCATGTGGGAGGGTGAGAGATTGATCGGTTCCGAATGGGTACGGAGTCACGGTGGTGGAAATGGTAGTCTTGTTGCTGGGGATGCCGACACCTACATTGCCTGTGGGATCGTGACTACGGTGGGATTGCCCTCCTTTGAGATCCTCAAGGAACTCGTCACCGGTCCCGTTGTAGGTCTCCACTGACCGTGTATTATAGACACAAATTATTACAACACAAGTTGCTAGTGCTGAAAATCCATCGGTTTTCGGTCTAAGTTAATAGGTTTTGTCTTTCGCTCCAGTTTTGAATCCCGATTTATCGGAGCGGAGCGATATGTCTATAGCAATGCGGATACGTCCAGTCTCGCGCTCCAGCGGAGCGCAATGTGTATAGCAGACTTAACAACTAGCAACTTACGTTAGACTAACGCAAGTTGTTAGTCGATAAACCAGGCACCAGAAACCGGCGTAATAGTCGGGAATTGGAATTCCCTCCTACAAAAAACATACGGTAGGAGCGATCTCCGAATCGCGACTGGTTTGACTATGGTTAACTAGCAACTTAGATTATTATAACCCAGTCCTCGATCTTTAATCGAACGCTGCACATGGGAAAACACAGCGTATAGCGACAGACTTCTATTAGGAGCAAAGAGATGAGCGAAATACCACTTCATTTCAAAACAATTACCGAAGTTGCTGAACTAATAAAAGCGAAACATATATCCCCTGTGGAGATTACCACCGCAATACTGAATCGCATTGACCAACTCGATAGCCGTCTCAAAAGCTACGCCACCGTCATGGCAGACCACGCAATGAAGGCGGCTCGGAAGGCTGAATCAGAAATAATAACCGGGACATATCGGGGACCGCTTCACGGCGTTCCGATCGCCGTAAAAGATCTATGTTTCACCAAGGGGGTCCGCACAATGGGCGGGTCACACGCACTTGCCGAGCATGTGCCTGACTTTGATTCCACCGTTGTTGCAAAACTGGAGTCCGCCGGAGCGGTGCTACTCGGCAAGCTGAATCTTACAGAAGGCGCGATGGGCGGTTACAATCCCAAATTCCAGATTCCCGTCAACCCGTGGAACGCTGAACGATTTGCGGGTGCCTCATCCAGTGGATCTGGGGCTGCAACGGCGGCGGGGTTATGCTACGGCTCCCTTGGCAGCGATACCGGTGGCTCGATTCGCTTCCCCGCCGCACATTGTGGGACGGTCGGTCTCAAACCCACATGGGGGCGGGTCAGTCGCTACGGCGTGTTGGCTTTGGCTGAATCACTCGACCATGTTGGACCACTGACGCGAAGCAGCGCCGATGCGGGTATCGTGCTTGAAGCTATCTCCGGTTCCGATCCCGAAGATCCCACATCTCTACCTACCCCTGTGCCAAACATGCTCGACGGTATAGATAAGGGTGTGGCGGGCCTTCGTATCGGATTGGATTTGCAATATGCTACCAACGGCATCGACCCGGAACTTGTGGAGGCGGTGCTCGCCGGTGTAAAGGTTCTGGAAGATTTGGGCGCTGAGATTGTTGAGGTAGAACTGCCGGATATAGACCCATACATTGCGGCGTGGCCAACTCTGTGTTCCGCTGAAGCGGTTGCCGCACACGAAGCGACCTATCCCTCCCAGAGAGACGACTACGGTCCTTGGTTTCGTGGTTGGCTCGATAAGGGGGCGAAGGTGACGGGGGCAGAATATGCCAAAGCCAACAACTTGCGCGCCGCCTGCACGGGACATTTCCGTCGTGCCTTTGAGGGGATCGATGTACTTGTCTGTCCGTCAACGTCTGCACCGCCATACCCTGTCACCCCAGAAGGGCTATACGGTCCGATGCCAGAAAACCGAGAACCGAAATTTCAACGGTTCACCGCACCGTTCGATTACAACGGCGCACCGACCCTATCGGTTCCGTGCGGATTTAACAACGAAGGGCTTCCCCTAAGTATTCAGTGGGTGGGCAAGCACCTGTCAGAACCGTTATTGTGTCGAATCGGTCACGCCTACGAAGGGGTAACCGAGTGGCACAATCGGCATCCGAATATTTGATAGTCGGTTCTTGATACTCCTCAATTTTTCTAAGGTGGGTTGACATTTTGGTTTTGCTACTGCGAGAAACACTAAACCAATGGAAAAGCTGCCAGAAACCGAGTTTTTTCTTGAAAACTCGGTTTCTTTTCTCTGTCAGTGAACCGGTGTATGCGTCTCTGTCATCTGGCTACGACGAAATATCAAGGCGCCCCGGTACATTGTCAGAACAATGTAGCCCAAACTGTATAACCACTGGTGCTAGTTTGCAGCTGTTGATAACGTCAAACGTGATGCCCCGATAAATCCCCGATACATCGGGACTCCGACAAGCCGAGAGCAGGCAGGCGGGACAGGCTGTGAAACATCAAAACTATTGGCTCTTCGGTGCCTTTAGCCCCGGTTTCGAATCCCGCCTGTCCCGATTCATCGGGGATTTATCGGGGAGGGGCGACATGTGCAGCCCAAGGATAGAACCAATGAGTTACCCTAATGAATCAATGAACGCTTCAACAATGTGGGGAAGACCCTCTCACTAACTAACACCAAAGGTTGTATAAGGTTCCAGAACATAAATCGGTAATTCTCTATGTTCCCCATGCCCGGTAGGTGCGGTTTGTAACCGCACCGGCCATCGCAATGAAGGTGCTTATCATAATTTATTTGACGAAGTACTGGTAACTTAAAGCCAATGCGCGAAGGGCCAAAGCGTGGCTGATCGGCTAAAAGAGGTATCCAGAAGTGCTTCGGTCTCCTCAATCGGATCGTGTCCATAGCGACGGACAAATTCCGCCTCGATCTGACCCTCTAACTCGGTGGGCGTGTCCAAGGGCAGTGTCACCCATGTGTTCCCCAACCGGGCACTTTCGCGGATGGCGAGACAGATCTCCCAATCATGTAGCGCGTTTTCAGCCCCGTACTGCGGTTTTCCACCTTGTGTAATTGCGTGGTGGAAACTGACCAGTATGCTCGCCCTGGCAACGCCATCCGACGAGTCGATTCGATACGATTTGAAGGGATTTTCCCAGACCATCGGCGGCGTCGTGTCCACCCGGACTGTCTCAAGTACACGTTCTCCCTCTATCTCAGTGTACTGCTCTGTAATATCGTAGGGCTGCGTTTCCCCATACAGCGTGAGTTTGTTCCGGTCGAAGTGCCCCTTTGTGCCCTCGACCTGCCAGCCCGTTGAAAAGGTCTGTTCCCGCAACGGGAACGCGCGCGGCGGCTTCTCAAACAAGCAGGTAACGCCGTTATCAAACTCAATCACTGCCTGATCCCATTTCACCGTTGACTCCGGTTCTCCCCCGTAGGCGATATAGGGTTCGGTTTCCACCTCGCCGCAGTAGCCGAGGAGGCGGGTCGCCCTCGCTCCCAACAGCGTCCGAACACCATTGAAACCGTGATACTGTCCGGTCAGATACCACAGCCGGGCATGGGTAAGTTTGCCGATGGTCCCGGCTTCAATAATCTGTCTCTTGAGCCGTTCAGCGGGCCAGAGCCAGACCTGCTCTGCTACCTCCCACAACACTCCAGTTGATCGGCATGTGTCGGCAATTGCTGCGGCGTAGCGGCGTGTCAACGCTGCTGGTATTTCTGTGATGATGTGTGCACCGTGTCGCGCTGCAGTGAGAGCAATGACAATATGTGAATCCTTCGGCGCCAGACTGAGTACAACATCAGGCTTCTCAGCATCGAAAAGACCGGCGACGCTTTCGTAACACGCCTTTACCCCGTATTGAGTCGCCACTTCCCGAAGCGCGTTGGGGTCGCGATCGCAGATAGCGGCGAGTTCGTAGTGGTCGGTTAAGCGTGTGATTGTTTCCAGATACTGACGAGCGCGGGAACCGTGATTGGCTCCCACACCGATGACGGCAATGCGGAGTTTGGGTATCATCGTTTTTCCTCGATCCATCGGAGGCGTTTAAGGGATTGGTTTTCGAGGGTTGCATGTCCTTCAGTCGTTTCAGTGAAGTTGGAGATTTTGAATCACTGTACCATATACCCGGAACGCGGTCAAGAGCGAAACGCTGGCGTTCTAGGGCTATTTAGCTTTCCGTTTTTTGACCGATTTCGGAATGTCCTAAATCCGTAGGCGGGGCATCTTGCCCCGCCGTAGTCTTGACCGGGAGATCGAACTACGGGAGAATTATGGTGAACAATACAAATAAGTAGACATTAATAGTAGTAGGCACACGCCGTGTGCCGTAACTCCGTGAACCCCGATCTATTAGGGCTCATTCATAGTGTCTAAATAATTCTAAAATCTACCATAAATGACCCTAACTGGCGTTCCTTCAGATAGCGCAAAATCGTTTCCTGCCAACGGCAGATTTAACGCTTGACGCCCTTCATGGTGCGTGATATAGTTCCGTTGATTGTCGTCGTACCCGTAGAAAGCGAGAAAGCCTATGCCCCTTATGGTTGAACCGATGATAGAACAGACTGTCAATGAGACTCGTTTTTCAGGCGTGATTTTCGTTAAGATTGACGGAAATGTAGAATTTGAGAGTGCCTACGGCTATGCGGATAGGAGCAATAAAATTCCGAATACGGTTGACACCCGTTTTGGCATAGCGTCAGGAACCAAATTCTTGACTGCGCTTGGAATCGGAAAACTGATTGACCGTGGCGACCTCGCTTTAACCTCAAGATTGTGCGACTGTGTAAATATTGATTTTCCACATATATCAGCAGATGTTACGATCGACCATCTCCTAACCCATACCTCTGGGGTCTATGACTATTATGACGAAGAGCTTGTAGAGGATATCGATAACTTTCAGTTGGATATTCCCTGTTTTGAACTAAAAGGTCCCAAGGACTACATACCGCTATTTCGTGATGGGAGAATGAAGTTTCACCCGGGGGAGCGGTTTTCCTATTCAAACGGGGGATTTATTCTATTAGGAATCGTCATTGAAGAAATCTCCGGAACGCCCTATATCGACTTTATACAAAACAATATCCTTGAGTTATGCGGCATGAGCGATTCGGGATTTTTTGCGATGGATCGTCTGCCAGAACGGACGGCTTTCGGATATATTGACGCGGAGGACGGGTGGAGAACCAACATTTTTACCTTGCCAATTGTCGGATCATCTGATGCGGGGCTTTTCACAACGGTAGGAGATATGGACAAGTTGTGGGGGGCTTTTTTTGAGGGAAAGATCCTTTCCAAACGGTTGACGAACCTGTTTTTGGAAAAGGCAGTCAAAGACAAAGACAGCAGATTTTATGGGCGCGGTATCTGGATTCACCATGGGGAGGGTAAAGATCCAGTTCACTCTCTCATGGGGTGGGATGCCGGCGTTTCTTTCAAGAGCACATGTCCGTCGAAGGATTCAGTTATAACGGTGATCTCTAATACGTCCGACGGTGCATGGGCGGTAAATCGTGAAATTATGAATCATTTGGGGATAACTAGATAAAGGTCATCCTTTGCAGGGTTTACGGGAATTGTGAACAAAGGATGGGAAAATCCGGGCTATCACCCCGGTAGGCGCTGTTTCCAACTGCGCCGATTGGCAGTGTCTAATTATGGTAAATTATAAAAATAAGTAGACGTTCTAGTAGCTCTCCTGAGTGAAATTTCCAAAGTCCCCCTGACAATGTTTTCCCCCCTGACAAGGGGGGCTAG
>JAJECO010000041.1 GCA_022822005.1 Candidatus Poribacteria bacterium | reverse complement strand
AGATGTTCAGCAGGATGTGCAAATTCAATCGAGTTCAAAAGAAGAGGTTAGGGACGCTAGGATTATTTTTGGGGTTATTTTATCTGTTATTCTTGCTGTTTTTATTATCACTAGTGTATCGCAGTGTTAGCAAAAAAAATAAGAAAAGCATGTGACTTGTTATTGCATACAGCCACTATGATTGTTATAATAGAATGAGCTACGATCGTTACAACTACCGTGCCTAGTACAGGAGGTATATATGGACACTACCTGTTTAGACTATTGCTTGACGCATGAGGAACGCCTTCAATTCGAGAAGAATGGCTTCTTCATTGTTGAAGATGCGTTGCCCCCGAAACTGGTCGATGACCTCAACGCCGTATTAGACCGGCTTGAGGCAGAACTTCGACCTCAGCAAGACTTGTCGCCCCACGAACGCCTGAATATCTTCGACTTCATCGGGAAGGACGATCTCTTCTTAGAGTTACTGGATTGGCACAAAACATTTCCAAAGGTGTGGGGGATTCTGGGATGGCATATTCAGCTCTATCATTCGCACTTGGGTATCACGCCACCATTGCCGTCCGAGGAGCGGTCGGATGAGTCGCGTTTAGGCTGGCATCAGGACAGCGGACGCTTGAACATGGATTTAGAGAGCAATCCCCGTCCACGAATTTCTCTCAAAATCGGATATTTTCTGACCGACACAACGATAGAGGGCAGTGGGAACTTCTACGTTATCCCCGGCAGTCACCTGTGGAATCAGTTAGAGTTGCCTGAAGATGAAGTCGCCAACCCGGAAGGAACGACAGCGGTGAAGGTGCCGTCCGGTACGGCGGTATTCTTCGATCGGCGGATTTGGCATTCCGCAAGCCCAAACCATTCTGATATCACGCGAAAGGTGCTGTTCTACGGTTACAGTTATCGATGGCTGCGCCCGAGAGATAATATGACCGTTGACCACTATATGGAACGCAGTGACCCAATTCGGCGACAGTTGTTGGGTGCTAGCACAGGTGGTTTGGGATATACCTCACCGAAAGATGAAGATGTACCTCTCCGAGACTGGATTGAGGAGCACCTCGGAGAAGATGCGGTTATCCCCTAATCCAACTTGTCACCCGATGCTAACGGGGCGGGCTTCCCAGCCCGCCTTCATTCCAACCCCTCCTTCCTATCACACCATCCCATCCACTTACTTTTTCCAAGTCATCAACGATTCCAGCTGCGCGAGGATTTCATCCAGGTATTTCGAGGATATATCGTCCAGCGGCATCTTCCCGTTACGCTTGAGAGGGCAATCGATGATCCCGCGACGGTATAGAACCTCCTTGTAACAGCCGGGAAGCTGATGCTCGAAGAGGAATAGCGGCGCCATCTCTTTGTAGATATAAGTCGACCGATCTTCGTCGCCTGCCTCTAAAGCATCCCATAAAGCGACCACAACATCAACGACGTGGCTGGCAGGCATTTGACCCGCGCTCCCACGCCTGTACTCCTCAATCAGATAGCGACCACCCGCTCCACCGAATACGCCTTTGCATGAACCATCGTTTCCTTCTACTACATCGGTCAGTTTTACCGTGCTTGGCAGCGTCTCTTCCTTGATATAATCGACATGCTCGATCTCCCGACAGAGTTTGAGCAGACATGCTGCTGACAGATTTGACCCGATAGGCGGCATGTTGTTCTGAATGAATACCGGCATCTGTGCGGCATCCGAGATGGTTTGATAGTATTCAAAGACCATGCTCTCGGAGATATGATTGACATAGGGCGGCATCGCAATGACACCATGTGCGCCAATATCGCGCGCATGCTTGGCGAATCCTTCGGCAACCTCTCGCGCCACACCCGCAACACCGATAATTACTGGTAATTGACCGGCGCTCTGCTTAACAAGCACCTCTGACAATTGTAGTCGTTCTGCATCGCTGAGAGCGGTGAATTCACTGGCGTTTACTGGATAAACCAAGCCGTGTGAACCGCACTCAATGCAAAAATCGATCATGCGCTGGAAACTGGGAATATCAATCTCCCCGGTTTCTCGGAACGGCGTAGATGGGATGGTAAATACACCACGATAGCTGTTTGAGGTCATCAAATTCTCCTTGGAGACTTGTGTTATCAGTCGATATTTTGGTCAGTGTGGAAGGATCTGTTCGGTGGGGATGTCATTGCATCAGTCTCCGAGTTTGGAGCACAAGATGCGGAGAGTAGCCGTGCGACCACTACCGATTGGTAATGGCCACACGGATTTACAACATGAGAAATCGCTGATCCATTCTTGCGGACAGCTACCTCATTACGGGATTGATTCGTACGCCCAATTCAACTCGTACTGTAAGCTGGATCGATGCCATATAACCGAGGCAATCCAAGCATGATATTCATATTTTCAACCGCTTGGCTCGCGGCACCCTTGCCGAGGTTGTCCTCAAGGGAGCAGATATAGGCAAATCCTTCATCGACGCATACTTTCACGAGCAGTTTATGGGTGTCAGCGACATCACGCGTACCCCACTGTTTATCGTCCGTATCTTCCACGACGAATACTAAATCCTCTGGTCGGTAGGCATCTCGGATGGTCTGGCTCAGTTGTTCGGTCGCTACCGCTTCAGAGACATTCTTTAGTGGTTCTGTCAATTCAGTCCTGATGTTCGTGTTGATTCCCCTAAAGACTGACTGGAGAACGATCGGGGTAAAATTCACACGAAATCCAGAATATAGTTCCATCTCTGGGATGTGCTTGTGCCTTCTGCCGTAGGCATAGGTAATCTCATTGGGGACTTCTTCAACATCTTTGCGCGCGCCCGAAATTCCTGATGTTGCTACAATCGTCGCTTCTCCTTGGACAAGCCCCTTGAGTGGTTTTAAAGCCAGAATAACGCTTGTTGGATAGCAACCCGGATTTCCGACTAAGCGTGCTTGAGAAATGTGATCCTGCAGCAGGGCTGGCATACCATATACCGCTTCGGCTAGCAATTCAGGCATATAGTCCGCTGACTTGTGGGGGTTAAGTCCAATCCGCGGTGCGTATTCGCCTTCAAATTCTTCGCGTGGAAATCGGAAAGCACCGCTCATGTCAATTACTTTCTTTCCAAGCTCAAAAATCGATGGTGCAAACGCCATTGATTCTGGATCTTTCGTGGCAAGAAAGACCAGTTCGCAGGAGTTCAACACCCCTTCTTCTCTTCTTGAATTTTTTCTGAAGCAGATTTCAACCTGATCGTGGTGTTGTAAGACTTTTTCAATCTCTTGGCCCACCATGCCGGTGTCGCCGTATATGCCGATTCTGTACATGATCTGCCTCCTTTTGTAGATTGTGATTCAAGAATGGTCAAATATCGCGATTAACCCTCATACTTCATATAGTGAAGTATAATCTTTCAATTTTCGAGTGTCAATATTTTTTTGACCAGCCGCTAGCGCAAGCCTTCATGTTACAGACCGGATGGGAAGTTCGGTTATTGGTAGCAGAGATTTAAGAATCCTGATCTTCTGTTTAGGCATGAAGCAAACCAGACACCAAATCCCCCTAATCCTTCCCAAGTTTGAGATTGACGTCTTAGCACATTCATGCTATTATTTCGATCAACTACAGGCACTGTGAACCGGTAGGTGTATCACGTCACAAATCACGAGGAGGGTTTTCTATGGGGCTAATGCCATCAGCTTGGGCACAACAGATAAAACCATCGCCGACGCTGGAAATCAAGTCGATAGCTGACAGCCTGAGACTGGAAGGCAAACAGATCTACGATTTTGGGATTGGTGAAATGAACCCAGAACTTCCGGTGCCTCATCTCTTAAAAACCGCGATCTCCGAAGCCGTGATGGGCGACGCTACGCATTATTCCCCCGAAGCAGGCGATCCAGAATTACTCGACGCAGTCCATGCAGACCTTCGTCTTTTCGGACTAAACTATTCCCTATCAGAGATCGTTGTTTGCCCGGGCCCCAAAGATGCGTTTTTCAAAATCTGTTTAGGGATGTTGAATCCAAGTTCGCACCGGAACCGATTGGTCGCATTTGCCCCTACCTACGAATCTTACGAGAACTTGCCCATCCTGTTGACGGGTAAACCACCCATTGTCTTGCAGACCGATGCACATTTTCTGCCGGATCCGAATGAGCTGGCTGACCTTCTGAACCAAGATGACACAATTGCGTTGATTGTGTTAAATTCTCCAAATAATCCAACCGGGACGGTCTACCCGCCTTCACTATTACGAGAACTTGCCGAAATCGTTGGGAAACATGAACAGGTCTGCGTTTTGTCGGATGAAGTCTACCGCACCGTAGTCTATGACAATCTCGAACATATGAGTATCGCATCATATCTCCCGCATCAGACACTGCTCGTCGGAGGAATGTCCAAAGAGGTTTCAGGCACCGGCCTCCGTCTGGGATTTATCGCGGGACCGGAAGCGACGATGCGGGTAATGGCAAATGTTGAGGGAAACACCTCCTCGTGCGTCAACCTACCTACCCAGAGGGGATACGCTCACTTTTTGCGAAAGGATACGGACCTGCGCGTGCGACATCAAATTCGGGACGCGCTCCGTGTACGGCGAGATGTATTAACGGAGCGGTTTAACTCGTTAGTTGGGGAAGCGGTTTGGAAACGTCCTTCGGGTGCCTTCTACTTCTTTCCGGACATGCGCAACTACTATGGTCGCCGAACACCGGGGGGACACGTTCTTGACACGGACGCAGCATTAGCACTCTACTTGATTGAAAACGCGAATGTCGTGACGGTACCGGGGAGCAAGTTTCAGCGACCCGGTTATCTCCGGTTCGCTTATGCGGTTAGTTTTGAAACAATAAACGTCGGGATTCAGCGGCTGGCTGAAGCTCTGAATCAGTTGTGTTAATTGAAGATATACGACGATTTGTTCAAGCGCCATACTGTGTCAGTGTACATAATAGATTACAAAGTAGGAACACATTTAGGAGATTAGATTGATATGCAATACGGGAACAACTGTTGGGTTGATATCCAAGAAGCGGACAAGAATCGGGTGGTCGTTCTTCCGCTTGGATCGCTGGAGCAGCACGGCCATCACTCTCCTCTGCTGACGGATACTTATCTTGTAACGGCAGTGGCACAGCAAGTCGAACAGGAACTAAGCGATCGGATTTATCTGCTTCCGACGCTATGGCTTGGTGCCTCGGATCATCATCTGGATCGTCCGGGCACTGTGAGTGTCCCCAATCATATTTACACATTGATGATCAAGAATGTCGTGCGATCCATCGCCAAGGCGGGGTTCCAGCGTGTACTTCTGCTAAACGGTCACGGTGGGAATGTTGTTCCCGGCACGCAGGCGATCACGGAACTGGCGAATGAATCGGAGGTTTATGACAAAATGTGGATCGCGCTGTCCTCTTATTGGACCGTAGCTGAACCAGCTATGGCACCAGAGCTTCATGGAATGGAGACACCACATCTGACCCATGCCTGTGAATACGAAACCTCAATGATGTTGTTCCTACACGGCGAGATTATGCGGATGGACCGGGTAACGTCCAGTCCACCGTTGGTAGATTCGCCTTTTTATCACAGCGAGCACGGCGGACGCATGAATGTAGCCAAGCGGTTGGTCACGTCGGCACCCACCGGGGCGATGGGGGAGCCACAACACGCCACAGAGGAAAAAGGGAAATCCTTGCTGACCGCTATCACTAATGAGGTCGTGGCTTGCATAAAGGATTTCGAGATGTGGCAGGTAGACAATTAACGAAATGAGAAAACCATCAAGAAATGAGCCCTGCTGGTGTGGAAGTGGTAAAAGATACAAGAATTGCCACCTCAAGCAGGACAGAAAATCGGGAACCGTCCAACCACGAATGGCATCGGGGATTGTCATCAAAACAGAGGAACAGATTGAGGGCATTCGTCGAAGCAGTCAGTTGGCGCGAAGTTCTTTGGACATGCTGGAAGAACGAATTGTTGCTGGCATTACAACGGATCAGATTGATCGCTGGGTCCACGAATACACCTGCGATCACGGAGGATATCCTGCAACGCTCGATGTGAAAGGGTTTCATAAGAGTTGCTGCACTTCGATTAACAATGTGATCTGTCACGGTATCCCCGACGATACCACCTTGAAGGAGGGGGATATCATCAATGTTGATGTCACGCCAATTCTGGATGGCTATTTTGGCGATACCAGTCGCATGTTTGTCATAGGGACCATCTCGAATGAAGCGCTGAAATTGGTAGAGCAGACCAAAGCGTGCATGTACATTGGCATTGATGAAGTGAAACCCGGCAACACTATCGGAGATATTGGCTACGCGATCCAGCAGCATGCCGAAGGGTTGGGATATTCGGTGGTGCGCGACTTGTGCGGTCACGGCACCGGTTTAGAGTTTTGGGAAGCCCCGCAAGTTCCTCATTACGGGCAAAGAGACAGTGGGTCCGAGATGGTGCCGAACATGGTGTTTACAATCGAGCCGATGATTAACGCTGGTCGTTATGAATGCAAAACGCTCTCCGATGGTTGGACAGTGGTCACCGTGGATGGCTCGTTGTCAGCACAATGGGAGCACACCGTGCGCGTGACGGAGACCGGTGTTGAGATTCTGACAGCCTAATTCCATCACAGGGAAATATCATGTCACAGATTAAGATCTACGGTTTAAGAGAAAATCTTGATCCTATCAAGGTGGAACTCTCAGATGTCATCCATTCCTGTGTCGTTGACGCCCTGCATTTGCCACCGGATAAAAGAGCCCACCGCTTCTTCCCACTCGATCCCGCCGATTTCTATTATCCCAGCGGACGCACGACAAAATATACGATTATTGAAATTAGTATGTTTGAAGGTAGATCTGTAGCAACGAAGAAACATCTAATTCGCATACTTTTTGAGAGGATACAACAACACCTAAATATCCTCCCCCAAGACCTTGAGATCACCATCACTGACACGCCTAAGCATAATTGGGGATTCCGTGGGATGTCGGGTGACGAAATCGAGTTGAATTACAAGGTTGAAGTGTAACAGATGTAAGCGTTGACACTCAACAGATGGGTTGGTTTTTAGCCAGTACTGGGCTATGGCCCCCTGGAGCTTCCCAATCAAATCGGTACATTAGGCATTTGGTTCCTGCAACACCTATTGATGTCCTAGTCCCAGCAGATGGCAGATTACTTAACCTAAATCTTATCCATGACTCTTATTTTAAGGCAGCTCAACCCAGAGACAATTATCCTTAGGCGCAGCCTTGCTTCTCGGCTGTTTGGTCTGATTTGGTTTGGAGTTGCTGCGCTCCTTATGTTTTCCTTTAAGGCAGATGATCGAATATGGTTTGCGGTGCCCTGTTTACTCGTTGGGCTGCATTTTTTGATCTATTCTGTGAGGATGACTATCCGGCTTCCGCTAAACGAAATCCTGTGGCAACGGCGCATCCTGTTTCTTTTTCCGGCTGAACGGTCCGTGCCATTTTCGGGCATTCGGTCTGTGCGAATTGTGAGTCACGGAAAATTCCTCAAGATCCTGCATCTCTACCTTTTTCTGGTCGATGGTTCACACCTATCTATCGCTCGCGCCTATCAACTAAATCAGGTTGAGGTACAGGGCAGGGAATTGGCGCGAATCGTTGGAAAGCCGCTGGTATACGAACAGGAACAGGAGGAAATCGAGAACTGAAAGGAGGCAGTAGGCCGCAAAAGGGATCAGTCAACTACTCGCGACTAGAAAGGTAAGACTATGGCAAATGAATTGAAAGTGGGTTTGGTCGGAGTTCCACGCGGATCTGGATTTATTCGGGCGTTTCAGACGGTAAATGAGACTGCGCTGGTTGCTATCTGTGACATTAACACGGAGGTCCTAAATCAGGTAGGCGATGAGCATGGGATTAAGGAACGCTATACAGATTTTGAACAGATGGCGCAGTCAGACCTTGATGTGATTCTTGTGTCTACACCCATGCCTCTGCACGTACCGCAAGCCGTGATAGCGCTATCAGAGGGAAAACACGTGCTTTCAGAAGTCCCCGCCGCAACGGATCTTGAACAGTGTTGGCACCTGGTCAACGCCGTTAGACAGAGCGGAAAGAAGTACATGATGGCGGAGAACTACACCTATATGAAACCGAATGTATTGGTCCGCGAACTCGCTCGACGTGGACTGTTCGGTGAGATCTATTTTGGTGAAGGGGCATATATCCATGAACTGAAAGCAGGCAACGAAAGGACGCCGTGGAGACGCAAATGGCAAACCGGGCGCAACGGATCGACATACCCGACACACAGTCTGGGACCAGTATTACAGTGGTTCAATGAGCGGGTGTGTACCGTTTCCTGTTTTGGTACGGGGCATCACTATCGCGATCCACGCGGTGCACATTATCAGAACGAAGATAGTACGACGATGATGTGCAAGACGACAAACGGCGGACTGATTGAGATCAGGGTAGATATGTTGTCTAACCGTCCTCACAATCTCACTTACTATAGTCTGCAAGGGACGAAGGGCTGCTACGAGGCACCACGGGGTTTTGGAGATGCGCCGAAGATTTGGTTAGCAGATTATGCAGAGCAAATGGAGTGGCGCTCTCTGTGGGATTTTGAAGCGGAGTTTATGCCAGAGATGTGGCGGAATCCGCCGGAGGAAGCCCTACAGGCCGGTCACGGCGGTGGTGACTATTTTGAGATTCGCGAGTTTGTCGATTCGATTATTGAAGATACGAAGCCCCCAATTGATGTCTACGAAACACTCGATATGACGGTGCCAGGGTTGGTTTCCGAGGCATCGATTAATCAGGGCAGGATTCCACTACCCGTACCTGATTTCCGAGAGATTCGCAGCTTCCCGGACGATCTACCCGAACCGTTGCAAGGCAGCGAGATCATTTCGGTTCAGTTGTAGTACATTGTCAGATAAATGTTAATGTCCCTGCTTGCTGTGGATTGACAAATCCACAGCACTCCTGCAAAGATGGCTTGGATATGGCTATCCAAGCCGAGCAGTGGGTAACTTATCACGATTTATTTGACAGAGCAGTAGTAACAAATTGCCTATGGGGGTGTATGTAAATTAGCACGGACGACATGCATCTCCAGAGGGAATTTGACATTGACAAACGCTTAACGTCGGTATAGCATAACCGTTTATACGCTATATCCTATGTTTCATAAGGAGACCGCCTATGAGCCGGATTTCAGGAGACGGAAGCTATTTAGCCAATCAAATTGTAAGCGAAGAACAGATTGAGGCATGGGTGGAGCAATTTCACCGGGATGGTTTTCTGTTTCTACAAGATGTCCTACCACCAGATTGGTGTGCCCAGATGCGTGAAGACCTCGATTGGGCATTGAAGGAAAATCCAAACGGTCTCAACGGTGTGAATGAGCGCACCGCACTTGCCCACCGGATGTTTGAGACCAGCGAAACCAACCTAAAGTTATTTGACTTGGAGCCGATTGTCAGCTTTGCCGAAGCTCTTATCGCCCCAAACTGCCACGTCATCCACAATAACTCATTCCAGAGTTTTCCCGGTGGCGGTATCACACGATGGCATCAGGATGATGCCCCCCATTTCACTGTTACCGATGGTGAGCCACCGAAAAATATCCGTTTGTCTGTTATGTTCTTCACCGCAAACTATTACCTGACAGATGTCACTGAGATTGAAAATGGTGGCACCGAGGTGATTCCCGGCTCTCACCTGTTCGGTACGGGCCCACCGCCTGAAATTGAGGGAACGGAGTGGGAGAGCAAGATTCGTTACAATTTGGGCAAAGCGGGAAGCGTGGTCATGTTTAACAATCAGGTGTGGCATCATGGCGGACTTAATCGCACGGATCGAACGCGCTATATTACCCAGATTACCTACGGCCGCCGCATGATTGGACACAAGTACTATCCGTTCATGAACTACACCATGCCAGAACACATCTACGAAGATGCGAACCCGAGACTGCGCCGACTACTGGGATTTCTTGACCATGGGGCGTACGGTTAATGGTGATAGAAGAATGGCAAGGTGCCCAAAAGAGAGTGAAGTAACCACATGAAAGCGATTGTTTTCCACGAACAGGGCGGCATTGATAAACTTTGCTATGAAGAAGTCCCTGTCCCAGTGATCACATCTTCAGAAGTACTGGTCCGAGTCAAGGCGTGTGCGGTAAATCACCTCGATATTCGCGCTCGGCGGGATCGCCCCGAGGTACAACCATTTCCGCACATCCTCGGATCTGACATTTCCGGGGACGTCGTCGAAGTCGGTGCTGAGGTTCACAATGTTGCAGTAGGTGATCGGGTGGTGCTCTCACCTTGCATTCCTTGCGAACAGTGTCCGGATTGCCTCAACGGCGACGAAAATATGTGCGATTTTCAGGAGCTTTTGGGGTTTCAGACCAACGGTGGTTACGCAGAATATGTCAAAGTGCCGGCGAAAAATGTCATTCAGATTTCTGCGGATCTTTCATATGTAAATGCTGCTGCCATTCCGATCGCCTATCTCACCGCGTGGCATATGCTTGTAACGCGGGCACAAGTGCGTCCCGGGGACGATGTGCTAATTTTATCCGCTGGTAGCGGCGTTGGGAGTGCTGGTCTACAAATTGCCAAACTGTGCGGGGCACGTGTCTTTGCGACAGCGAGTACCGATGAGAAACTGGAGCGCGCGCGTCGGATGGGAGCTGATTTCACGATAAACTATACGCAAACTGAGTTCAGTGAAGCCGTTCTTGATGCAACGGCGGGGCGAGGCGTTGACGTCGTCTTTGAGCATGTTGGTGCAGCGACCTGGTCCCAAAGCGTGACAAGCCTTGCAAAGAAAGGACGCCTTGTGTCGTGCGGTGCCACGACAGGGAATATCGGTGAGATTGACATCCGCAAGATGTATCAGAAACAGTTGACCATCATGGGATCGGCACTGGGGACGACATCTGAACTTCAGACTATTATCCGGCTTGCTGATCAGGGAAAATTGACGCCCATTATCGCTCGGGTATTGCCGTTACAAGCAGCAGCGGAGGCACATCGACTTATAGAGGCACGAGAAAACTTTGGCAAGGTCTGCCTCCAGCCAGAGTAATAGGAAAGCAGGAGTAGATTTCATGGGAAAATTGGACGGTAAAGTTGCAATAGTTACGGGCGCTGGCAGGGGTCACGCCGAGGCGATTGCGCTGCGCTTCGCAGAAGAGGGGGCCGCAGTTTCCTTGTGCGATGTGATTCCATTAGCAACGCTGCAAGAGAAAGTTGGTTCACAGATAAGCGATGCTGGTGGAAAGGCTCTGTGTTTTCAAACTGATGTCTCGGAAGAGCAGCAAGTGAACCAGATGGTGCAGGAAACGATTGAAACTCTGGGAAGCGTTGACATACTGGCTAACGTTGTTGGTATCGCTGGTCCGACCAAGGATGTCTGGGATATGACTCTGGCGGAATGGAAACGGACGCTGGCAGTTAATCTTGATTCGCAGTTCCTCTGCTGCAAGGCAGTACTACCCGAAATGATCCAGAAGCGGTATGGAAAAATCATAAATTTTAGTTCAGGAACAGGCAAACAGCCACTTTCCCACAGAGCCCCGTATGCCACCTCTAAGATGGGGGTAATCGGTTTCACGCGAACACTCGCTGCCGATGTTGGACGTTACAATATCAATGTCAATGCAATTTGCCCGGGCGGGCATGAAGAGCGGAGCGTCGAACTTGCACGGGGACGGGCGGAATACATGAATCAGTCCTTTGATGAGGCAGGATTTCGAGAGCGGATCAGACATCCGGATCCGAAAGGTGTTCTCGCTGGAAGATGGTGCGCCGATGAAGGCTATCATGAAAAAGGATCTGGCCCCGAAGAGATGGCTGCCTTAGCACTATTTCTCGCTTCGGATGACTCAGCAAGCATAACGGGACAGGACATCAACTGTGATGGTCGGGTAATGTGGTAGTATTCCGTGTGGATGACACACCAGAAGATGAAACTAATCTTCCACCACAGTCAGCACACATCAGGGCAAATCTTTTCTCCGCACCGGTGCTCTCAAATTCTGTTTCGTAATCGTAGGTCACCTCCACATCTGCCGCCCCACACCAATCACATTTCCCACGAAAATAATCCGCCCTCTGTGCCACGAGTTCCTGATGTTTTTCAACTAGTCGTCTTGCAGATTGGATGAGATCAATTGCGCGTTGCCGTAGCTTTGGATCCGTTTCTTTCTTCGCAATCCTTTCAAGAACTGGCTGTAGTTGCGGATCGTTCGGTCGTCCGCCATCGTCGAGGGTATGCCAAGCTGCCCTGCGCACTTCAATGTCAGGGTCCTGGAGCCCCCTGTATAGTGCTTCCCATACGGCATCAATTCGTCTGCGAACGTGGCACGGACAGAGATTTTCCATGGCAGCTTTTCTGTCCTCTGGGGCATCCGAATACGCCAGCGAAATGTAGAAGTCAATTTCATCGCCGCGCAACCGATCCTCACCGCCCCGTTGTTGCCTCTTCTGATACTTATTCTTCGCACGCTTCTTTGGCATTGGTGTACCTTCCCACTTGATTATTTTACGCCGACATGTTTACTTGATCTCTTATACGCCGGCGACATCGCTCGCATCTGTTCAACAACTTTCGGTACTTTTTCGATAACCTCATTGATCTCCGCTTCAGTGTTATCCTTACCGAGCGAAAATCGGACGGTGCCTTGTGCCAACTGCGGTGGCAGACCAAGCGCAGCCAAAACATGCGACGGCTCCATCGAACCGGAGGTGCAGGCGGAACCGGTCGAAACACAGATACCTTCCATATCCAGTCGTAAAATAAGGCTCTCCCCTTCAATATACTCAAATGAGATATTCAGTGTTCCGGGCAAACTGTGTTCGGGCTTGCTGTTTTCGTGGATACGATCAATATGCTTATGCAGCCCTTTGCGCAACTTATTTGTCAAATGTGCCAGATGTTCGACGCTTGTTTCACGATCTTTCTGTGCCAACGCTGCTGCAGCACCAAGTCCAACAATTGCAGGGACGTTCTCTGAACCAGCCCGCCGGTTGCGCTCATGTGAACCACCGTGAAGCAAGTTCTCAAGTCGTGTGCCCCGCCGAATGTATAACGCGCCGATACCTTTTGGACCGTAGATCTTATGGGCAGAAAGCGAGAGCATACTAACTCCTAGCGCCTGAACATCAACCGGTAGTTTGCCTACGGACTGTACCGCGTCCGTATGGACAGGGCTGCCATGTTGTTGAGCAACTTCACAGATTTCCCCAATCGGTTCAATGGCTCCGGTTTCGTTGTTGGCATGCATAATTGAGATAAGGATTGTCGTGTCTCGAACCGCTTCGCGCAGATCGTCGAGTTGGATTAGCCCGTAGCGATCAACAGGAAGATACGTCACCTCAAATCCGTGTTTTTCAAGGTGGTGGCAGGTATGCAACACAGCGTGATGTTCGATTGAAGAGGTGATAACGTGGTTGCCACTGTTGCGGCTATGCTGCAACTCAGCGATCCCTTTGATGGCGTAGTTGTCAGCCTCCGTCCCGGTGCCAGTAAAGACGATTTCGCTTGGGCTTTTAGCGTTGATGAGCGCTGCGACCTGTTCGCGCGCGTCGTCAATAGCACTCCGTGCCTCGCGTCCATAGGTATGGATGCTGGAACCGTTGCCGAATTGATCAATCATAAACGGGAGCATCGCCTCAAGTACTTCCGGGTGAACTGGGGTCGTTGCGTTATGGTCGAGATAAATACGTTTCATGGCTTTTCACCACCCCTATGATTATAAAGAAATCAGAGGAAAACTACGCTTGCTCGGCTTTCCAAAGATTGATTACTCGCTGATATTCTGCAGTGCTCAAGCGAAAACCTGTAGCAAGTAGAGCGTCAAGAGCTTGCTGGAAATCAACAATACCTCGTTCTGCCGCCATTAAGAGGATACCAATGGTCCCGGTGATTTTGATTGATTGCGCTTGCGCTTGGAGGCGTGCTAGCCGATCATCAAGAATGGTGAGAGCTGCCTCCAGTTCAAGCGCAAGAACGATGGTGGCTGATTCACCTGCCCCTAACCTGTCTTGCAAAATAGTAGAGGCAAGTCTGTTGTCAATGGCACGACGCTTAATCCACGTTGCGGATTGGACCTCACTGGCACCGGGCCAGTCTGTGCCTTTCAAAACAACTTCCTCATGAACTTCATTAGCAATAACAATTTCACCGAAAAATTGCTGCAACAGTTCAAGCCTACCCATAGCGGCAAGATGGATTAACGGCGTTGAATTGCTAACAACAATCATGTTTTCAATACCTCTCGCAGTGCATTCCAATCCTGCTCTGCATCTTTGGCAGTGTAATCTAACCATATATCATGTTTCGCCAGAATTTGGTTCAGTCGCCATATAGGTATCCCTGCAATTTCCGCGGCTTTTTCAAGTGAAATCTGGCGGCGGCGATATAGATCAACCACAACTGTTTCCATCACGCTTTGTTCTATGTTCGTTTCCGTCGAACCCATGACTGCTAAAATTGATTTAGGAAGTTTAAACTTTATTTCAACGCTTTTTGCTGTCATGTAAGAACCCTCCGCTTATTAGACGAAATCCCTTAATATCTATGATACATACTATTTCCTATAGTTCGTTCGACCGGGTTGCAATCCGCTCTTGGACAGTTGCTACAAACTCTTTCACAGGAACACCGTTCTGGCGCGCCCCATCTCGTTTACGAATAGAAACGGTGTTGTTTTCAATCTCCCTATCTCCGACAACGAGCATATATGGCACCTGCATCAGTTGGGCTTGACGAATTTTGGCGTTCATTCGATCGGGTCCCAAATCGGCTTTGCCACGAATTGCGGCAGCTTTTAGCTGTCCAGCAATTTCTTGAGCATAGTCGTTGTGACTGTCATTGATTGGAATAACACGCGCATGTTCGGGTGAGAGCCAAACAGGAAACTTGCCGGCGTAATGCTCAAGCAGGAAACCGATCATCCGCTCGTGCGTCCCTAACGGTGCGCGATGAAGGCATATCGGAACTTCGGATTCACCAGATCTATTGACGAAACTTAAGTCGCATCGTCCCGGCACAGCAAAATCGACCTGATTAGTAGCAAGGCTGAATTCCCTGCCGATCGCGCTCCAGATCTGCACATCGATTTTCGGACCGTAGAACGCTGCCTCATCCGGAACCTCTACAAACGGCACGTCCCCATTCGTCATAGCGTTACGCACCATCTCTTCGGTCTTGAGCCACATCGGCTCGTTGTCGATATACTTATTGCCAAGTCCCGCTTTGTGATGCGTACTCAGACGCATTACATATTTGTCAATGCCGAAGATTCGGAAATACTCGAGGTATAGATCAACGACGCCCATGAATTCCGCTTCAAACTGCTCCTCGGAACAGTAGATGTGTGCGTCGTTCATTTGCATAGAACGCACCCGCATGAGACCAAAAAGTTCACCACTTTTTTCAAAGCGGTAGCAGGTCCCATATTCTCCCAAGCGCAGCGGCAGATCACGGTAGCTACGCGGCTTACTATCAAAGATCTTGTGATGGAATGGGCAGTTCATTGGCTTCATGTAATACCGCACGCCCTCCATTTCCATCGGCGGATACATACTCTCGGCATAATGTGACAGGTGACCAGTCTGCTCAAACAGCGCGTCTTTGGCAAGGTGAGGCGTCCTGACGCGATCATATCCCCTTTTCTCTTCCATCTCTTTGGCAAGTGCTTCCAGTTCCTCAATAACGATGCCCCCGTTGGGTAGCCATAAAGGGAGTCCAGGCCCAACATCCTCATCAAAGATAAAGATTTCCAGTTCTCTGCCCAGTTTCCGATGATCTCGCTTTCGCGCCTCTTCAAGCATTTGGATGTGCTGCTTGAGCTCATTTTTGGTGTGCCACGCCGTCCCATAGATACGTTGAAGCATGGCATTGTTTTCATCCCCGCGCCAGTATGCACCAGCAACGGTCAAGAGCTTAAAAGCATCGGGTCGGATTTCACCGGTATCTCCGACGTGGGGACCTCTACAGAGATCCTCAAAGGTGTCCTGCCGATAGGTACTCAGAACAGGTGTTTCATCGGTTACAGTACCATATTCGTCGGCATCCCCTTCGATGAGGCCTTCTATCAACTCCAATTTATAGGGTTGATCCTTGAACAACTCGCGTGCTTCATCAGGTCCGATTTCTCGATAACTGAATTCATGCTTGCCAGCGACAATTTGCCGCATACGTTTCTCAATTTTCTGTAGGTCTTCCGGCGAAAATGCGATCAGCTTGCCATCGCTATCGGCACCAAGATCGAAATCGTAGTAGAAGCCATTTTCGATCGGCGGTCCAATGGCGAGTTTCGCATCTGGGTATAGTTCCAAGACCGCTTGCGCCATAATATGTGCGGTGCTGTGTCTGATTTTATAAAGCAGATCTTTTTCTGAGTTTTCCATAGTCCTCTCCGGTAATTATGGTATCTTCCGAGTTTCTCGGAGCTTCGAGTCCTGTTCAATTCTATGTAAAATCCCCACTTCTCGAATGTTCTTCAATAAAAAAAGAGCCTTTCGGCTCTTTAATGTTAAACGGTATGTGATGGGCGATACTGGATTTGAACCAGTGACCTCTTGCATGTCAAGCAAGCACTCTAACCACCTGAGCTAACCGCCCGTATATAAGGAATGGAGGCGGCGGTCGGAATTGAACCGACGCATAGGAGTTTTGCAGACTCCGGCCTTACCACTTGGCTACGCCGCCACATTGGAGCGGGAGACGGGATTTGAACCCGCGACCTCTACCTTGGCAAGGTAGAGCTCTACCACTGAGCTACTCCCGCAAAAGCGATTTTAAGTGTATCAAACACACTCGCATTTGTCAACCAAAAAGTGCAAATTTACTGAAACGTGTGGGATCGACTCTGCTGCGTCACCTATCGTCGTCGTAACCAACTATCTCTCCTGTAGTCGCATCGAAGATTGCGCCGTAGCTGCCCGGTGCAGCGAAATCTTCATCCGTCTGCATCGCCAATTGCGTATTTGCGTCCATTAGGTAATAGTTGCCCACGTAGAGATGCGCTGCATCCTCGATCCGCTTGACATGATAGCAATGGCTATGGAATTGAATCGTGTTATCGTAAATAATGATATACCGATCTCCGAAGATGCTTTGCGCTATCTGGTGAACGATAAATGGTTTAATTTTCTGAGATATCTCTCTATTTCGCACGGACCCTCAGGCCTCCATCAGAGCGTGTAAATCCAGCAGCCACGCTTTAATCGTGGATTATTAATTCTCTTGTCAAAAGGATTGTATCAATCCGCCGATTCTTATCTCTGCCCTCCTGAAGCTTGTTATCGGCGATAGGATGCTCCTCACCTAAACCGGTAGCTGTCATGCGTTCTCGCGGGATATCGCATGTTTCGGCCAGGTATTTCATGAACGCATCGGCACGCCTCTGTGTTATTCGCAGATTCACGTCTGTTCCTCCACTGCTATCGCTATGACCTTCGACTCGCACATTGTAGTCAGAAAACGTCTTGATAACCTCAGCAAGTTGGTGAATCTTTGGAAAGAATTTCGGATTGATTTCCGAACTTCCTTGCTTGAAAAGGGCTCCACTGAGTCGGATAAGTACCCCCTTCTCACTTTGAGCCGTCTCTGCATCGGAAACCGTGGTCGCTGCCTCGAGGATCCGGCTCTCAACCGCCTCGATTTCTTTACCTTTCTCAATCGCAGCGGCTAAGTGCTTGTAGCTTTGCTGCCCCAAATCGATTGCCTGAGAATAATTTTCATCTGCAATTGCCTGTTTGGCATCTGCGAGGAGCGTTTTTGCCTTCTCGTGGTACGCTGGGACAAGCGTTGTTGCCTTGGCTGCCTCTCGGTCTAGCGCTTCTTCCGCACGGAAGACGGCATCCTTGGCTTGAGCCATTTGCTCCTCAAGTGCTTCCTTCGCCAAGCGTTCCCGCTCAATCGGTTCCGCAAGGACAAAAGCATCGCTAGCACTGCTTTCGGCTTGCGCGGCGAGCCTCAATGCCCGATCATACTGCTCGCGTGCCAGCGCCATATTTGCGCCGTCAAAGCTGCTGGTCGCACGCTGAAAGAGCTCCGGCGCATACTCAAACGCATTCATCTTTTCTGCTCGATCGATCTCAAATTGCGCACGCGCAATTGCTACTTTTGCGTTTGTATGTGCTTCAAGTTTTGCCGCCTGGGATTCGGTAGCCGCCGCATTCTTCCCTGCCACGGTTGCAATCTTCGCCTTGTTTGCGTAGCTTTCCGCGTCTGTAGTGAGCAATTTCGCCTGATTAAAATTATCCTGTGCGAGAGCAGCACGCGCTTGGACGATCAGATCCTTTGCCGTTTGGTAGTTATCCCCGGCGTAGGTAAGCGCACCTTGTGTTTTCACATCATCAAGTATGAGTTCCACTTTATCAACAGTCACTTGTATCTGCGATCGTAACAGTGCATTTTGAGCATCCATCTTTGCTTGGGCTGATTCGGCTTGCGCCGCTACTGCGCGCTGCTCTGCTTGAAGTGCCCTTGCCAAAGCGCGAGTCGTTTTTTCTTCTGCAATTAACTGACGGACTTGTGCCGCTCTTGTTTTATACTCCATCTCCTGGATCACGGCTCTCAATACCTCTGCCTCCGCCTCATTAATTCGGTACTGAGCGATAGATTGACGGACCTGTGCCCCTGCAATTCGGGATTCCATTCCTGCCCAAAACGCCAACTCTATGCTCAGGATCCCATCGCCATTACGTTGGGCTTGCTGCGCTCCTTCGATGAGCCGTGTCGCTTTGCTGAACGTTTCGCTGGCATATTCTTCCGCTCCCAATCGCCGCGCTTCCGTAACAGCTTTCTGTGCGTCGTTCAGGCTCGTTTCGAGGAGGATCGGATCCACGTTTACAGCACAACTCACGAGTCCGAAGACCATGAGGATGTGAAACGCAGTGACAGCCATATAGGTGACATATCGCGCATACCGTACCGCGTGTCGCATGAGTTGATTCAATCTATTCCTCCAGTATCTACTGTTGAGAAACATTTCCCCTTCAAGTATAAACCAATCTGCCCCTTTACATCAGTACGTCGCTATTCTTCAGGTGTTGATTGCAACTCTTGCAATTCCCGTTCTGCCTGTTGAAGGTCTCGATTCGCGGCTTCTGCAGCATCTAATTGTGATTCGAGTGTGGCCTCTGAACTGTTAGCTTTCGCCTCTAACTGGTTCGCAACAGCAAGCGCCTCCGCAATTCTCGCCGTCAGCTGAGCGCGCATCCCCAGTCGATATGCTTCTGTCCCTTTGCCCGCGCTTAACATCTCTTCCGATCGGGCCACCATCTGCTCTGCCTCCGCCAATTCTTGGGGTGCAAGGTTTTGAGCGTCTGCTGCTTTGGCTGTTTTGATCCGCATTTTGGCGTCATAAATGATCTCTGTTGCACGCTCAGTTGTAGTACCGCACCCAATCATTGCTAAAGCGACCACTAAACCGGAAACCTTCATCATCAACATCTGTCTCATTAGGCTGCTCCTGAAGGGGAAATAAGTTTACGCCTCGGATACCTTAACGATCCACGCCAATCTCAAAATGTCGGACGAGAGGCGCCAAGTCATCCCAGAAATCATCTGGAATTTCCACTGCCCCTGCCTTTGCGTTCTCCATAGCTTCTGCGGGGGTGCGAGCACCAGGTATCGTGGAAGCAACTTGGGGGTGGCGGGTGCACCATTGAAGAGAAGCAGCGACCATTGGGATATTGTAGTCCCCACAAAGAGTTTGGATTTTGGAGACGTGATCCAAGCAAGCCTGGCTGAAGTTCCGTGCAAGATAGTTGATATCTGCTATCGGCCCTGTTGCAAGCAAGCCGCGCTCAAGCGGCGTAGCTACAACAATTCCCACGTTGTGCTTCTCCGCAGCTGGTAGGATACGTTCCGCGGCCAACTGATTCAGCAGGCTCCAAGCCTCCGGAAGCACAGCGGCATCGAATTCTCCAGTCTCAATATAGGGGGCGTTCGTATGGGGATCATTAGCCGCAGCGCCAACAAACCGGACAGTTCCCTGTTTCTGCAGTTTGCGCAAGGCGCCCAATGCACCATCCTGTCCCATTACTTGTTCCATGGGAATATCCATGGGATCGTGAATATAGAGGACATCAAACTGTTCGATGCCCAAGCGTTCTTGGCTGGCTTCCACATCACGCAGAATTGCATCAAAACTGTAATCTTTCGCATCCATCGTGATCTGTCCGACCTTGGTGGTAACGGTGCACTTGGCAGCCAGATCGGGACGCGCTCTCAGCGCCTGACCAACCGTGGTCTCGCTTCGAGTGCCACCGTAAAGGGGAGCGGTGTCGATAAGCGTACTTCCAGCTTCGATGGCAGCATGGATGGTTCGCATACCGAGATCTTCTTCCATATAACTGGTGAGGAATTCATCGCCCCGAAGGTTGTTGGGATCTTCAGGGTACTCTTCGGCTGCCTGATTGGCGGTGGGAATCCCAATAAACGCAGCTCCCAAACCGACAATCGGCACCTCAAGTCCGGTTCTGCCCAGAATTTTGGTTTTCATGATCTTTACCTCATCAAGTGCACTGCGCTAAGGAATCAGACCTGCGCAGGGGTGCACATTACCCCATCATCTCTTGCATTCTTCCCGCGACCCAATCAACAGCGACCTCAATCATAGCCTGCCCCTTTTCCGCGTTGGCTAATTTCGCGTCATGGTGATACATGCGATCGGCTTCAGCCTGATCCGGGTTGGAGATAGTCAACTTAGCAGTGTCATAATCTACGCCGTCCCAATCAACATTTTCTGGAAAGGCTGCCCAAGCAAACGCGGTTTCAAATTCAGCTGCATGGCCGGGGCATCTGCCGGTTTCCAACTGTTCTTGGACTAACTCTGGTGAATACGCCTCCCAATATGAGTGAAAGTCAATGTTGATTCCGAGCTTTTCGCGGTAGCCATCCAGCCGCTCATGCACCGGACCAGCGTTGCCAGCATGGCCGTTGATAATGAGTATATTTGTGATTCCGTGACGCCGCATGCTATCTGCTACGTCGTATAGGACCTCTCCGAACACGTCAGCGCGAAGTGTCAGCGTACCCTTGTGATCCATCCAGTGCTCGGACACGCCGATTGCCAACGGTGTCGTGACAACAACATCGGGAAACAGCTTTTGAGCAGCCAGCTTTGAGACATGCACAGCACTTGCAGTATCATGAATCATCGCCAGATGCTCATTGTGTTGCTCGGTGCTGCCTGTTGGAATAATTGCGCCCCTAAGCGTTCCGGCATCAATGGCTTCGCGGATATATCGTCGTGGATTTTCCCACAGTAGAACAGATTTAATCTGAGACATTTGCAAGCTCCTTCTGCTGTCAGTAAATTTAGGAAGAATTAGCCGACGAAATCTACAGGAGTTACCCTGATTCCATTGTCGTCGATCCAATAAAATTGGGGTGGTATCAGAATGGCAGCGGGATTCCAACCCGTTCTGCAACGATTTGCAACTGTTCCTGATGTAGCTCGCCGACCGGGATTCCGATTTCCGCCCACTCCCGTTCCCGCTCCCATTCTAAGCCGCCGGGCAGATCCGCCCGGTCATAACCCGGTGCGGGTTGCATCTCTCGCGCATCGCGAATATGTCGGTCGATCTCGGCTTTGTACTCGTCAACTGGTCTGAATCGAGAGATGTCAATCGCTGCGATGAAAGCACCTTGATTGGCTCCCTCCCAGATTGTCGGCGGATCGGGCGGTTTATCGAACAGCCAAATCCCCGCCATGAACCCACCGAGCGCGTGGCTCACATGACTTAAACCCAACATCTTGAAAAATGCTGCCGGACTCTGCTCGAATGCTTGGTCCAGTGGCAGCTTCGCGTCAATTCCAGTCGCCATATCGGCAACTATGGGCGGTTGATCGCCCGCTGGCAGCGCGAAACTCATCGGTGAAGCCCCCGTTGCGGTAGCAATTGGGGCGTCGGGACTATGTCGAAAACGGTGGCAGGAAACAGCAAATCCAACGCAATCCGCTTCAAGGGCGAGCCGTGAATACTTGCCAGCACTCCCGAAATGGAAGTGATTGCGGCTTGTTGCAGCACCGAGTCCCATCTCTTTCGCCTTTTTGACCGCTGCCTTGGCAGCGTGGTACGAGGCAAAATGCCCCATGCCGCCGTCGCCATCATAAATCGCTGTCGTCGGTGATTCATCAATGCAGCGAACAGTGGGCTGTGGATTCACTTTACCCTCAAGCATCATGTCCACATACCCCGGGGTCTGACGCGTGCCGTGACTAAATACACCGCGCAGGTCGGTAAGAACGAGTAGGCGCGCCATGTGCGCGGCGCCCTCTTCCGTGGTGCCCGCCCTCTGGAAGGCTTCACTGATGAAGCCTCGAAGTGCATCTGGCATAACGCGGATAAATTCATCTGGAATGACATTCATAGTTTTTCTCCATATTTAGCAAATTCGTAGCCGAGGTAGAATGCATTATAGCACCTTATTTTGCGTTGGTCTATACGATTGTGAGAACGTAGATTTAGAGACATGAGCTGCAGTAGTATCCCAGCCATAAGTTCCATTATGATAATATACTTGATGTACCCTCTTCTTGACAAGAGGTAAATCTCTGGAGATTGACGTATTGATGCACTTATGGTAGAATCAATCGGAGTCATTAAGAAATCTGGAAATTACGGAAGAAGGGAACTTATAATGCCTACAAGATCTAACGCATCTAATCTGTCTCCGGCAAAACGTGCGATTTTAATTGGCATGGACGGAGCGAGTATGGAACTGGTTAAAAATGTGATTGATTGGGGACACGCCCCGAACATGGGTCGGCTCCTTGAGCGAGGGGTCTTTCGACCGATGATCGGCGTTTTTCCGACCCTGACCCCGCCGGGTTGGACAGCACTCGGCACCGGTTCATGGCCTGGTACCCACCGGGTGATGGATTTTAACATTCGCGCCCTCGGAGAGCGACTTGATAAGACCGTTTGGGGCATCAATACGGGATTATGTCAATCGGAATACATCTGGAATTTGGTGGAACGGGCAGGACGAACACCGATGCTCGTTAAGTGGGAAATGTCATGGCCCCCAACGGTAACGACTGGAATCCAGGTGGAAGGCACGGGACCCGGTGTGTCCAACCACCATCAGGTTGCGGGCTATCACCTTTTTGTCAGTGGGAAATGGACACCCCGTCCGATCGGCGGCGAGCGAGATCCAGAGACGCTGGATCCAAGCGGGTTACAAGACGTTAGCGATATCGATCCGGTCACGATTGAATCAGTTGACGGAAAAGGGTGGACCGATCTGCCGGATTCGGCTCAACCGCCGCGCGAAGTAGAATTAACAATCCAACCCCTCACGCGGGGACGCGCAGATATGAACCGGGGAAAACAGGGAACTCCCAAGCCCTTCTTTGGGCTGATTTATGCGAGTGGAGAGAACGGCTATGATTCTGTGCGGGTATGTCGAAGCCGATCTGGCACTGATATCGTTACAGAACTCGGTGTGGGAGATTGGAGTGATTTTTGGTTGGATACTTTCGAGATTGATGGGTCGGAGGTGGAGGGGTATGTTCGTATGAAACTGATTACCCTCACCCCAAATGCTGACGCGTTTGAATTATTCTCCCCGCAGATCTGGCCCCGTGAGGGTTATACGGTTCCCGGTGAAATTGCAACCGAGATTGATCAGGAAGTCGGCACCTTCCTTCAGAATCCTGGCCGTGATGCATTGGGTGTGATCGACGATGACACATACTTTGAGACTTTAGAGTACCACCATCAGCGACTTGCCGATGTCGCAGAGCAACTAACGAAGACCCGCGAGTGGGATGTTCTCATGGTAGAAACGCACGCGCCAGATTACACCAGCCATTTCTTCTTGAGTCAGGCAGATGAAATCAGCGGTGCACCTCCCGAAACAGTTCAACGGTGCCGAGATGGCGTTATTCGGACATACGCATCAACAGATCGGATGATCGGACGCGTGATGGAACTTGCGGACGACGACACTGTTGTCCTCGTCTGCTCAGACCATGGCGGAACCCCAAACCAATTTCGGTCAGTAAATATTACCGAGGTGTTGGAAGAGACCGGCTTCATCGTCTACAAGGAAGGGACACGAGAGATCGATTGGTCGAAGACGCGCGCAGTCGACGTTGGCTTGGTGCATATCTTTATCAACCTCAGGGGCCGCGAACCGGATGGCATTGTTGATCCGGCGGATTATGAGGCGACACAGCGTGAAATCATTGCCGCCCTCCACGCCTATAAAGATCCTGCGACCGGTAGACATCCATTCTCCCTCGCACTGACGCATGCGGATGCCGAAATGGTGAATCTCACCAGCAATCTCGTGGGGGATGTGGTTTACGCCTTACGTCCGGAATTTGACGGTGCACACGGCAAACAGCTTCCATCCGTCAGCTTTGGTATCGGTGGACAGCATTCAACGTTTATACTTTCTGGCGCGGGCGTCCGTCAGGGGGTGGCACTCCAACGGCAGGTGCGTGTAATTGATGTTGCGCCAACACTTTGCCATTTGTTGGGTCTCCCCATGCCCCGGAATGTAGAAGGGGGCGTTGTGTATGAAGCGTTGGAGGATCCAGACTGGCACCTCAACGCCCTTGAAACTTTATCGAAAGATTAATCAGTCCAAGTGGCAAGGGTACGGACGCACCCTTGCCACTTTTTCCCTCGTTCGCACATTCCTGCTTGAATTATATTTATCAATATGTTAAAATACAATTAACCAAAAAAACAACATATTTGAGCGAGGTGATGGTTATGGAAATCTTACAAGAACTAAATGAGAAGCAACGAGAAGCTGCATCCCACACAACTGGTGCGCTGCTCGTTGTAGCGGGCCCTGGCACCGGCAAAACCAATGTAATCACCCACCGAATCGCACATCTGATCCGAAACCATCACGTGGCACCAGCGCAGATTTTCGCGGTTACCTTCACGAACAAAGCCGCCCACGAAATGCTTACGCGGATCAAGATACTGCTGGGCACAACACAAGGGTTGGAGGTGCGCATCCACACCTTCCATGCATTTTGCGTACGTCTGCTGCGTGAACACGCGGAAAAGATTGGCTTGGGGGGCAACTTTGCGATTTTTAGTCAGGAGACACAGGAAGAGGTGCTAATCGAATGTCTGCGCGAACTTCGTCAGAATCGGCTCACCTATCCTCCGTGGATGCTGCGCGACATCATCGGTGCATACAAGGTGAAGTTGAAAAACCCAACTGCTAATCAAGATGAAATTTGGCTAAGTGATGGAACAGTTATCAACGATCCTGTGCAAGTGCAAGACATTACTGATCTGCTCAAAGCCTATCAGACAAAACTCGCCGCTCATAACGCCCTCGACTTCGATGATCTTATCTCCAAATCTGTCGAGGTACTTGAGCAGGTGCCAGATATTCGAGCAAAGTACCGCAAAGACATCCGCTTCATCCTTGTTGATGAATACCAAGATATTAACGCTGCACAGTATACCTTGCTCAAACTCCTTTCCCGCGCCCCTCAACATAACGTGATGGTTGTAGCGGACGAAGATCAATCTATCTATAGCTGGCGCGGCTCCAGTCCCAAATATATTGAACAATTTAAGAAAGATTTCAAGCCAGCGGTGGTTGAGTTAGAGGAACACTATCGTTGCAGCGAGCGGATTCTGCGATCTGCGGGAGCGGTGATTGCCAAAAACACACGTCAGAAAGAGAGCGTTCTGAGAACGCACAAGGACGCTGGAAACACGCTCTATCACTACACGCTAGACACTCCTGATGCAGAGGCAAATCTCGTCATTGCGTTGATCCGGAAACTGGTCAAAGAACGACACTACTCATACGGCGATATCGCGGTTTTTTACCGCACCCACCAATTAGCGGATACGTTAGTCGATCGGCTGCACCAAGAGCGCATCGGGTTTCAGCGTATTGGACGAATTAACTCCTTCCAAGAGGAACACGCCCAGGGAATTCTTTCCTATCTGAACTTCATCCAGTGGCAACTCCCCCGCGATATTGAAAAGGCAGTCAATTTTCCACAGCAGCTAATAGATGACCTCACGTTGGTCCGATTGAAGTGGCTCGCCCAACAGAAAGGTCTCACACTGATTGAACTGCTCAGAACAATTGACAACTATCCAGCCGATGTCGGTCCCTTCACCCGCTGGAATGTGCGTCAATTCTTCCAACAGATTGATGGTTTTCATGAGGGGGTTGAGGGAGAGCAGATTCACACGGTCGCAACCCGGCTCTTCGATCTCCTTTCGCAACGGCGCAGCCCGTATCAATCCGAAGCCATGCACGAGATTGAGAATCAACCGGAAATTCCCGGACTTCGCGCTGCGACAGATACACTGTATAGCGCCCTTGACCGGGGAGATCCTATCCATCTGACAGCAAACTACGGAATTGATTCCCATTGTGCTGCCCACATTATTCGGCTGACGTTGGAACGATACCTCAACTTCTCGATTTATACAGATCTGCTGCCTCCTAACTCACCTTTGCCTCCGATAATGGACGAGAGTGGAGTCAACATCCTAATTGGGGATTTTGGAGAGCTGCCCGAACGCAAAAATACGACAATTCTACTCGGCTCTGCGACCGATGCAGATGCAAACGTTATCCAACTCAACAAATCACAACTCACCAAAGCCCGCAGCGTTACTGCATTAAAACTGTGTCAACGACTCTTGAGCAACTTTGAAAAGCCAAACCTTGCGGACATGATCGTTTACGACCTCGAAACGATAGACAATAACCCAAAAACTGCCGAGATTATTGAGATCTATGCTAATCGTTTAAGCGCAATCGGAAGTAAGGTTCAAAGCTATCATCAATATGTCAAACCGACAGACAGGATACCGAAATCGAGTACAGCTATCCACGGTATTGACAACAAGACCGTAGCGAATGAGCCGGGCATTGAAATTGTGCTACCACAGTTTCTGAGTTTCATCCAAGATCGCATCCTCATCGGGCACAATATCGCCGATTTTGATAACCTTGTGCTTGAACGGGACCTCGGAAAATATCTGAAGCATGGACTTTCCAATCCATACTACGACACCCTTGCCACGGCGCAACGCCTATATCCACGCGAAAGCTGCAGTTTAGAAGCTCTTGCGACCAAATTCAATATCGAGCATGGTACGATGCACCAAGCGATTGAGGATGTACGGGTCAACCACGAAGTGTTTGATGAACTGATCAAAGAGGATTTGCGCCGCCGCGAAGTGAAATCCCTGCCTGAACTTTTACCCTTGGTCGGTATTGGAATACTTGCTGCTCAGCGGGACCAACAGTATCTCGGAGTGGATGAAGGGACGGCAGACGGAATAGAAACCTATTATCAAGCTGCTGCACGGTATGTTCGGACACATCTGCCAGATCTAGATTGGCTTGAAACGGATCTGCAGCCTACCGAGAAACAATCGCTTCAAAATCTGATCAATACACTAAAGCAGACGCAGCTTGAGGAATCACCGGAAGACAGAGATTGGGAGGCGAGACGCGCAAGGTTCATGAACGGCGTTTTACATTTTGAGACGACCAGCGTTGAAAGGCGCCTCACCAATTTTCTCGATTATCAGAAGTTAATTAACAATGCCGATGAAGTGGAGGTTGAAGAGGACAAAATTACGTTGATGACACTGCATACAGCAAAGGGAACAGAATTCCCGGTCGTGATTATTATGGGACTGGAGCAGGGAACACTCCCAATTTGGCGTAGCAATGAATCGTTAGGAGAAATTGAGGAGGAGCGTCGGCTATTCTACGTCGGCATGACTCGCGCTCAAGCGCGGCTTTACCTCACGTCTGTCCTCCGCCGCCAAGATGGCTATGAGCGGGGTGGCTCGATGTTCCTCCGCGAAATCCCATCCAACCTAATTGAGCATTGGCACCCTCGTATGAAACGCAAAAGATAAAATCTTATCCATTCAACCCTCAAATCCAACAACCTCCTCATGACCAACCCTCCGCTCATCAGAATGCACGGTGTCACCAAGTGCTTTGACAAAGTTATTGCGAACGCCGGAGCGGATTTCTCGTTACAACAGGGCGAAATCCATGCGATCATTGGAGAAAACGGTGCCGGCAAATCGACGTTGATGAAGATTCTCTATGGACTCTATCAACCGAACGGTGGGGAGATCTACTTTCGGGATGAGCACGTCCGGATTGACAGTCCCCGTACCGCGATTACACTTGGCATTGGCATGGTGCAGCAGCACTTCACACTTATCCCGGCGTTGACTGCGCTCGAAAATATTGTCTTAGCGAAAGAGCCATGCCGCTTCAAGACCCTTCTCGATACGGCGACAGCACATCGGACTATCACAGCGCTCGCGAATCAGCTTGGCTTCCAGCTTGATCTCAATGCGAAGGTCGAATCTCTCCCGATTGGTGTGCAGCAGTATGTAGAAATTCTCAAAGCCCTCTACCATGGTGCAAAGATCTTAATCCTTGATGAACCTACCGCGGTGCTCGCACCACAGGAGATTACCGGACTATTTGACTGCCTGCGCGGGCTGAAAGCGGAGGGAACAAGTGTCATTCTGATTACTCACAAACTCAGCGAAGTCATGGCTATTGCAGATACAATTACGGTGATGCACAGTGGCAAATCGGTTGCATCACTTCCGAGAGCGGAGACGGATACCGCTGAACTGTCCGAACTGATGATTGGGAAAAGAATTTTCAACGATTTGCCAACACAGAAGAGGTCCGATAAACCGAGCGAGCCTATGCTACATCTGGATAACGTTATACTGCACGCTGAAAACGGACGAGCCTTATTAGATGGGATTGCGCTCGATGTTTTCCCCGGGGAGATTGTCGGGATCGCTGGCGTGGAGGGAAACGGACAGGCCGAACTCATTGAGATACTAACAGGACTCCGGAAAAGTGACAGCGGAACGATTACCCTAAATGGGGAGTCATTTGCAAACCGATCACCGGCTGAAGTTCGTCGGAGGCGTGTGGTACATCTACCCTCAGACCGACATCGCCACGGCATCAGTCTTGACGACCGAGTTGATGAAAATCTGATTCTCGGCAGCCACAATCGATCTCCCTTTTGCCAACACGGATTGTTGAAACGAAGCGCCTCCCAGAAATTTGCAGATAACGCCATTGAAAAGTACGAAATCCGTGCCGGGGGCGTAAGTCTCCCAATTCGGACCCTTTCCGGCGGCAATCAACAGAAAGTCGTTGTAGCGCGTGAATTGGAGAATGACCCCGAATTAATCATTGCAGCACACCCCACGCGCGGACTGGACATTAACGCAGGTCAGTTTGTACATCAGCAGTTAATCGATGCCCGTAACCGGTCCAAAGGAATTTTACTCGTCTCCGCAGATCTGGAGGAACTCTTGACCCTGAGCGACCGCATAGCGGTGATGTATAACGGCAAGATTGTCGGTATTCTACAGCCATCGGCGACGGATGAAGCGGAACTCGGTGCCCTGATGCTCGGTGGCTCGATATAGTGTCTCACCCTTGAGAAGATCACAAGCCTTTACGACGGTGCGCACACTGTGAAACCGGTAAAGCCAATTAAACCTCCTCCAAAATTCGCTTGTAGTAACTGCTTAAAATAACGCAAGTTGCTAGTGTTAAAACCCCAACGGTTTGCGATTAAGATTAGGTGCTTTTAGCTTTCGCTCCAGTTGCTTTGAATCCCGATTTATCAGGGCGGGACATGATGGTTGATGGGTATTTACCCAAGCACGTAACAGCGTCGTATTTAGCCCCAGCGGGGCGACATGTTTATAGCACATCGATAAACCAATACCCCCAAGCCCCAGCGGGGCGACATGTGCAACTTGCGTTATCTTAATTACGTTTCACGTTTTACCCTTCACGTGTGGGGCGGCGATAAATCCCCGATGAATCGGGGACTCGTCGGGATGCGGTGCGGTTAGAAACCGCACCTACCGGGCCTGGGGGTAATGCGGTTCGGTTCGGAGGGTCTCATTAATTCTAAGATCTACTATGGTGAATCCTATAATTACTTATACACTTTCGATACACAACCAACCCCCTAAATCCCCCTTCTCAGGGGGACTTGATTAGGCTTCGATACAGGGCACTATTGGTGAGCGTCTATATATTTGAGGGGTGTGCATGGTCTATCATTGGAAGACAGCGATCATATGAGAGATATTGCGAGGTGGTAAGTTCCATATGGCGTTAACAATCATAGCAATTTGCACTGATAATACCCCAATAGCTAAACACAACCTTACCTTGAA
>JAJECO010000014.1 GCA_022822005.1 Candidatus Poribacteria bacterium | reverse complement strand
ATAATTCTCGGCGATTGCATCCTCTCCGGCGACCATCCGATTCCACGTTTCAACGGTCTTCTCACGATTGCCCTGATGAAAATAGAATTCGCCGAAATACTCGAGATAGTCGAGATTGTCAGGTGCGAGCGAAATTGCTTTTTCATACGCTGCGACAGCGTCATCTATCCATTCATGCCTCGTGTAAATTTCGGCGAGAGTGAGATGCGTTCCTGCGTTATCTGGATCGCGATCAATCATCCGCTGATAGGTCGCCTTCGCCCGGTTTTCGTCCTCCAGTTGCAGATACAACTCACCAAGCTCACGATAGATCCCAAAATTGTCAGGCTGTGCCTCGCTGAGGATTTCATACTCCGCCGCCGCTTCTTCAAATCTCTCAGCGTTACGGAAAACAGCGATGAGGTTCAAGCAGAGCCCGGCGTCCGTCGGCGCAAGTTCCAACCCCTTTCGGTACTTGGCAATGCCTTCATCTACCTGCTGGTTTTCGGTATACGCCGAGGCGAGCAAGCCGATTAACTCCACATCGTTTGGCGTTTCAGTGAGTTTCTCTTGGTAGTAGGCGATTAATCCGGGCCAATCACTTTCGGCGGCGTAGATACCGATAATTCGTCCTTGAATGTCCTTTCGCAGCCAATTCCCCTGCCCCGTCAACGCGAGGGCTTTGTCGTAGCTCTGGATAGCAGCATCGTATTCCCCCATCTCCTCCTGAATTTTCCCAATCTCCCGCAGACTCAAGCAGACTCGATACGGATCCTCCTGCTTTAATCCGATGATCACCTCGTGTTGTTCGATGGCTTGGGGATAAAGTTTCTGTTCACGAAACAGATCTGCCAACTCAATGCGGGAGAAGATGTTCTCTGGATCCAGTTCAGCGATTTTGACCCATGCCGCAATCGCCTCATCTATCCGATCGCGACGGAAATAGGCGCGTCCGAGTGCCTTATAGGTTGCCGTCAACTCATCGGGTGTGGCAGACTGTGATGCTATCGCAAGATCTGTCGCTTTCGTGAGTGCAGCAATGGCTCCCTCATGCTGCCGCAACGTCGCATACATCTGCCCAAGCGCAAAATGTGGATAGTAATCGTCCGATGCCAAATCAACGGCACGCCGATACGCCACGATTGCCTCCGTATTCTTGCCCAATCGCTTGTAGATGTGTCCCAGAATCAACTGCAGGTTCGGATTCTCCGGTTTTGCCCCCACCTCCGTTTGATAATCAACGACCATCTGTTCTAAGCCCACCCCTTCAAGGTAAAGCTGATACAAGCGGTCAAATGTGCTGCCCTCCTTCGGTTTGCGCTCCAGCATCTGCTTGTAGCGCATCACGATTTTTTCATCAACCGCTTCATCTTGAGCATGGGCAATCACAGACACGAAACAGCAGAGAAACAGAACAGAGATTGTCAGTTGTTTTTGACGTTCAAACATGAGAGCTCCTCCTTTGGAAAATGGTTTGGAATCGTATCATCTTTTATCACGTTTTTTGATCTCGCCCCACGTCGTTTTTAGCCTATTTCGCGGAGAAACAGAGCGAGGACGTGACGGATCTTGCCAGTCAGGAGTAGTTGCGGATTCGAGGAATAGCCCGATCGCTCCACTATTCAGGTCAAGTGTGTATAATCCACCCTCCCGACCAAAGAGAATCTTATCCCCGCCCGGTGACCAAGCAAGCCCATTGGTCGTTGATGGCGGCGTGTCCATTAAAATGGTTCGTAAGGGATTTCCATCACGATCGATTATGAAAACGCCGTGACGAGTCTCCGGAAACGGTGGAAAGGCAGAGAAAACAATCTCTTGACTGTTGGGCAACCAAGCGGCGTTCCTAGGAAATGATACGGAAACTTCAATAGTGCGGACTTCTCGCTTCTTAAAATCCAGTAAGCCGATCCTAGGACCGCTATGATGTTGAGTTCTATGGTGAGAATCGCCAAAGATGATTTGTGTGCCATCCGGAGACCAACGGATTTTCCCAATCAAACCGTCTCGGTCTTCAAACAAGAGTCGCTGATTTTGCCCATCAACGCTAATGGCGTAAATTCGGGTAGTTTCAACGCCCTTTTCCGGGAGATTGACAAAGGCGATTTTATCCCCCTGCGGAGACCATGTTGGAAAACCATTTGCAAACGGTATATCCGCTACTTTAACCTGATTTTTTCCGTTTTTATCCATGACATGAATCTCATACTGACCATCTACGGTCTCCTGCTCAAACGCTATCTGCTCGCCATCGGGGGACCAAGCAGGCATCATTTCAAATCTTTCGCTTTTGGTCAGATTGGTTAGCTGCTCGCCGTTGACAGTCATTGTGTAAATATCAGGATTACCATCTCTACGGGATACAAAAGCGATGCTTTCACCATCCGGGGACCAATCGGGTAGATAATCCCGGTCCGGGTGATTTGTCAGACGGATAATTTGCTGGGTATCAATATTGATCGAATAAATTTCCTCATTTTTATCCCTTGCAGATGTAAAAGCGAGCCACTTACCGTCAGGTGAGAATGTGGGCTCATCATTGGACGCTCCATCTACAACCAACGCCTCTAAATCCGTGCCATCGGATTTCATTTGCCAAATTAGTCGGTCCCTGGGTAATATCTCCTCGCGGGTTGCAGAAAAGAAAGCAATCTTTGTTCCACCCGGCGACCATTTGGGATAAGCTGTCCGATAGTTTAAGTTAGTGAGTTGTTTCTGATCCCCGGTCCGTACATTAAGCAGATAGACATCATCTCCACCGTGTCGGTCAGATGTGAACACAATTTCTTCGCTGACTGGCGACCAATGGGGCCAACTATCATCCCAAGGGAAGTTATCAGTCATCTGCGTGATATTTTCTCCTGCTGCATCCATGATATAAATATCGAAGCTACCATCTCGATCTGAAGCGAATGCGATCCGTTTTCCGTCCGGGGACCAGGTTGGATGCAGATTGCTCTTTAGTGAAAATGTAAGTTGCTGATGCTCCCTAGATTTGAGGTCCATGATAGCAATTTCAAAGATTCGATTGATAGTCGAGACATAAGCCATCTTGGTCCCATCCAGTGACAACACTGGATCAAAATCCGATCCTTCCTTAAATGTCAGTCTCTTGGGTCTGTCGCCGAGGACCTGCCTGTATATCTCTTGATCCCCATCTCGCTTGGATACAAATAGGATCTGCTCTTCTGCATTTGCAAGCAGTGCGATGAGAGTGAGACCTATCGTAAAAGAGGCAATGTGATGTCCCATATTATCTCTCCCCTTAAGCACTATCTTATCTTAATGTGCCCCCACATCGCTACCACTTGCCCGTGGAGTTGAGCAGCGGCGCCAGGATCAAGGTCTTTGTTTGCTGCAGCCTTTATCGCTTCTGCGCCAAAGGCTTCATCCACCCATTTTGTAATCCGCCACTCGCCCCGACGCAACTCAAAGGTGAACTTGTTATCCCCTTCTGCGAACCATCCAAGAAATCCACCCTCTAGGGCGTGCCCCTCGTTAGCGAACCCTTGGATCCGATAATGGTTAGAGGCTTCGATTTGTTTGGGCGCTGCGCTGCCAATGTCAACGGGAAAGGAAAGCTCCAACTCAATATCCCGGTACATTGCGAAAACCCGCGCTGCAGATTTTCCCTCATCTTTGAGTTCGTTAAACACCACATCGTCGAATAGATCGGCGAATGTCCCCATATCAGAAGTGTACTCAAACCCCTCCATCCAGAATGCGCTCAGATACAGTTCCAAGTCCTCATTTTCATACCCATCACGCAAGCGTTCCAAAACCCCATCAATGGCCTCCTGAAGGGCTACATCAACCCCCTCCACTTCGGGCTCGACAAACACTGGCTCAGGTACCTCCATTTCCTTCTCTGGATTGGGATTTTCAGCGGACTCCGCGCCGGGGTCAGTTCGTCCAAGGTCCTCGCCGTCAGGATTGGGGCCCTTTTCCTCCGGATCGTCCATTGGCTCTGTTAAAACATTCATCGACGGTTCACCTTCGCCATCGCCACAACTCACCATCAGGCTAAAAAAACAGAGCGATACGATATAAAACAGATTCTGTCTCATTTGATACCCCTCTCACCTTAGGAACTGTCCTGATGAATCGGGATTAATCTCAGAAAGCTTTCACTTCACGGGTCAATACCCTCAAAATCGGTTGATTTTGCCCCTAAAATGACAAAAAACCCCGTTTAATCTACTTTAACGCAAATTGCTAGGTTCTGTTGACATTTCGGTGATGCCGCTAATTGATCATTACAACCAAACATGATGCAACAGATCCAGCCCGCGAAGAAAATAGACATCGTTATTGTGAATGACATACGAACTAACATAGTCTTTTCCCTCCTTACCTCAGATTGTGTTTCATCTTACCGATCTTGCAAAGGTTTCAAAATACCATTGGTTGCTCCCGTCGGAGTTCACCGTGTAGATTTCAGTATCCAACCCGCTGGGAGTAAAACACAATTTTGCCCCTGAAGGAGGCTGATGGCAAGCCGGAGGCAAACTACGAGGATAACGTGATACCGTCTTACCAGCGATTTACTCCCTTTTATTCCTCAATATAAATGATACGGAGTTGATTCAACCGGGATTGCCATAGGATAAGGATTATGCTGCCGTCATTCCATTGGTATTCTGACGCACTCCCGCCCTCATAGTCGAACAGTAGATCACTGCGGAGTATATTGTTCCTGTTGCGCGCTAAGAAGGTTTCGTGCCTCATTCCCACGTAGTAATCAGACACTGCTATGACCTCCTTTCACAATAGAAGTGCCAATAACACAGACAAAT
Source organism: Candidatus Poribacteria bacterium (assembly GCA_022822005.1). Lineage (GTDB taxonomy): Bacteria > Poribacteria > WGA-4E > WGA-4E > PCPOR2b > PCPOR2b. The sequence continues at coordinate 47,335 of JAJECO010000014.1, read as the reverse complement.
CTCCCTAAAAACGAGTTGTATTCCCTACCGCGATGAAAAAGCGTCCACCAATCGTTTTCTGGCAGGCATGGCGTTCTTGTAGGTATGGAGATAGTTTGATGCCTCATTATCTCCGTAGCATCGCTTGATAGTGTAGAATAGAGTCGGAAGCCCGGATTGTTTCGCTGCTATTCTGTCTACCTGATTTATCCGCAGGTTGAGATACTCATGCATTGTCATTTTCTGACTCCTTGCCCGGAGGGCTGTTGACGGTTGATTGCCAATTGCTACATCTGTGAACCTGGATTGTCCTCTGCTTTACGATTCATGCCTCCGCTCCATTTCAACCCTATCGGCTGGGGCAGAGCAGGTGTTAACCGCTTTTCGAGAGCTGCCACGCGAGTGGGGAAATGTACGGGCGGAACCCTGTCAGGGCTTTTGGGTTCCTGTTGGGTGGGGATATCATCGAAATCCGAGTTATCGGAATCATCAGGCAACACAGATTCCTCTGACGCTGATTCCTTCACTTCGTGAGTGATTTTCTCTGTCGGGCTTTGTCTGAAATAGAGGGATAACCCCGCAGCTACGGAGACCATAACAACGATAATTGCAACCCTTAATTTCATGGCATATCCTCCTGTTAGAAATCCCGATTTATCGGAGTGGAAATTTGAGTTATTTCAGCACAACTCGACTATTATTTTGATCTCGATAAATCAGGAGGCAGTTACACTTTATTCGGCAATTTAGCAAATATCCAGCATGTTGCGCTACAGTGTATGGTGAGCTGTTGGTATATGGCACAGGTTGAATTGTGTGACTACAAATTTGAATTTCACGATTTGATTGGTTACGACTTCGCCACGCTCAACTTGTACGATAATACCGGGCAATTACCATGCCAAATGAAACAATAACGTCTCAAAGTCAGTATTAAATTTTAACGGGAAGATCCGAAACAGCCAGCACGGCGGTTAGAACGGCGTTATATCAGGAGGACCGAGGGGGTTTGTTACAGCTTTTTGGTCCGCAGCTCCCTCAAGCGCGTCAATGATTAAAATCCGTTCGGATTCATCAACAAAGCGTTGAAGCTTTTATCTCAACAAGAAAGCGACCGTCGATATAAGCATAAAAAAGCGGTATCATACCCGTGAAAAAGGGGATGATACCGCTGGGTTGTATTGATTTAAGACGACCCTCTACTGTAAATCAACTAACGGCATACCACGTCGGTTGAGCAACGTATTGAAAAAATAGGAAAACCCCAATTGTCATTGTCAACGGTGTGAGTAGGGTGCGCGTGCGCGTAAAGGCAAAGGTGATGATACATGCAGACACAAATCGGAATTCATTCACTCAGGTGTCCAACTGACCCACCCCAGGAACTGAGCTTGCGTACCATCGAGATTGTACTCGTAATACTCCTTAAAGTTCCCGTAAAAGAGAGTGTTGCCATCATGACGGAAAGTCGCTGTCCAGCCCTTTCCAATTTTGTTTGATGAATCGGATTGAAGGTTGACAATCCAGATCTCGTGTTCTATCTCCTGTCCGACCCGAACTTCGTAGAGCAAGTGTGTCCCTGTGGGCGACAGTTGAAACCGCGAAATGGCGCGTTTTTTTACAATCTGAGTCCATTGATAGACATATCGCTGCTTACCGATGTCACTCCGCCAGATCCCTTGGTCATCCAAGAGATAAAGGCTCTTGGAGTCTGGCGACCACTGCATCTGCGTATCCTGTTGGATTTTTGGCACGGGCTGTGCCAAAAAGGCGGGGATTTCTTTCGGTCTTTGGATCGGCGCCCAGTCGATTTGGTCCTGCTCTTGCTTGGAGAAAAGATACCCCCCAGGTGGATTGAGTGCCATTCCGACCCATTCCCCGTTTATCGCGCCGACGAGCCGTTGCTTGAAGGACTTCTTGGTCGGGAGATTTGGGGCCGCATCATAGATCGGTTTGTCAATATCAACATTCGGTTCGACATAGTAACGGATGTACTCTAAATCGGTGGACAACTGGAACGCCTCTATCACGGATCCTGTGGAACAATACGCAATACCGACAACCTCACCGCTGTCGGGATAATAAAAATAGATGCCATACCAGCTGTGAATATCGAGAGCCAAATAAGCAATCACCTTTCCATCCGGGGGGACGATGACATCACGGATCCGGGGGGTGAGGCTAAAAGCAGTCAAAACATAACCAGGTGGTGGGTTAGCGGTCCAGAGTGTCAGTGAGTATTCGCTCTGCGTCTGCGAGTAATCATTCTTATCGGGGTGGTATCTTCGCTCACTGATTGAGACAACATGTTCACCATCAGGCGAAGGAAGCGGGTGATGGTTGAGTCCTGTCCATACTGCGCTGTGGGCAACGTTGGGCAGTATAACAATCGCTATAAGTATTAACCGATAGCACATGGATTGTTCCTCCTTCGTCTGTAAAGTGTTGATAAAGTAAGGCACAAGGATAACTGTGGTGCTAAGGGTACCGGAGGCGGAATCAGTATGAGCAATTACCATGCCAAGCAAACAACAGCATCCCAAAATCAGTATTAAGTTTTTAACGGAAAGATACGAAAAAGCCAGCGCAGCGATTAGAAGGGTCATATAGGGCGATAAATTGACCGATTACAAGCTGACAGCGCGTAAATCCTATTATTTATTGTTGATCTGACAATTGCACAGATTTTGGCGAATTTTTCTGGGGTGATGTGTCAGGCGTCGTTGGTTCTTCCCATCGGCGTCCATGATGTATATTTCTCGATCGTCATCCCGATAACTCTCGAATGCTATCTGGCGTCCGTTGGGAGACCAAGTGGGAGAGGAATCGCTCACATTGTTGAACGTAAGGCGTGTTTGGTTACTACCGTCCGAGTTCATCGTGTAGATTTCAAGGTTTCCATCCCGTTTGGAATAAAACACAATTTTGCCCCAAAGGGGGCTCGTGGCAAGCCAAAGACAAGCCCCGAGGATAGTCATTCGCATAACGACTCCCTTACGACGAAGCCAATCCTCAGTGCCGTAATCGGTTAGATTTAATCTCACCCCAGAACAGGGGGAGTAACCGCTGGGGTCTAACGGACAAACGGGGATTCCATTCGTGGGGAGTTTTATCGCTGCCCGGAGTGTCGGTCAACTGTATCAAGGCATGATCTACCAGACGAAAACGGTAGATATTCCAGTCGTTATCTTTCTTGCCCGCAAAAAGGATGGACTTCCCATCGGCGGAGAAGGTAGTAGTTTGGAAGGGCATCCGTGGGACTAGCAGTCGGTCCCAATGCTTCACCTTCCTTTGCCCAACCAAGTTCAGCGTGGCAATGACCGCAAAGGAGTTCGCAAGGTTGGCGTTAACCGTTTCCTTATACAGAACCTGTTTCCCATCAGGAGACCAATCTCCCAAAAACATGTGCGCCTTAGGCCGCGGCTTTGACACCCTGAACGGAGCGGTGCCATTGGCGTTGATGACGTAAATGTTCCGTTGATTGCCACCCATATATCCTTCAAAGGCAATCCGTTTCCCATCCGGCGACCACCTTGGTCTTGCGGCAAACTTCAGATCTGTGACCTGCTTCACGTTGCTTCCATCGGTGTCCATCACATAAATGTTGAAATTCCCGTCCCGAGTGCTAGTAAACGCAATTTGTGAACCGTCGGGATGCCAATCTGGACAGGTATCCAGTCCGGTGTAGTGGGTCAGTCTCCGTTGGTTACCTCCATCGGCGTCCATCACATAAATCTCCGTGTTTTCCTCAGCCGTATGCGGGTCATTATCATCATGGCGGGAGCTATGAAACGCAATCTGTCGCCCATTGGGGGACCAGGAGGGAGCATTATCCCTCGTCGCGTTGAACGTCAGCCGCGTCTGGCCGCTCCCGTCAGAGTGCATCGTGTAAATTTCACTGTTTCCATCCCGCGTGGAATAAAAAGCAATTTTGCCCCAAAGGGGGCTCGTGGCAAGCCAGAGACAAGCCACGAGGATAGCAATTCGCATAGCGACTCCTTTATTCTATTCTAAAGGAGGTTGTCTTTGTGACCGTTTGCGTGTCCAGTGAGACAGGACGTGGTTTTTTAATGTATGGTTCTCTTTCTCACCAAGTGTTCGTAGTGTTGATAACTTGGCTTCGCCCTATTTAGCGCAAGCCCCACGCCAACATTTTGAAGGAGGTCAACTTTTTAGACTTAACTGGCTTGTGCCGTGCCGCCCCTGGTCTCTCCGCCACACGGGATTTGTTAATTTGAGTGGAATTTGACCCCATTCTCATCACTTCTCACGTGCCTATTCTGTAACTTCGCCATTTTTGGCGACGCAAATTTCGTGTTATGGCAGTATATGGTAGTAAATTAACCCGCAAAGCCTTGTGGCCACTGGACTCCGGCACTTCGCCATTTTTGGCGACGCAAATTCTCGTTATTGCAGCTTCTGGCGAACTTTTCTGGATTGACTTCTCTCAATACTGTACTTATCCATTTTACGTCTCAACGTTGACTCAGGGATACCGAGATGGGCCGCCGCAGCCTGCTGGTCTACAGCACTTTCAAGCGCATCAATGATTAAAATTCGCTCGTACTCATCAACCAATTCAGTGAGTCCTTTGTTTTCGATATCGAATTTTCCAGCGGTGTCAATCCGGAGGTCAGCGGCAGAAATCCAATCACCTGTGGCTAAGACCATCGCCTGTTCGATACGGTTCTCCAGTTCACGGACGTTCCCTGGCCATGCGTAGCTCATTAAAAATGCCATTGTTGCTTCCTGAAAGCCTCTGATCTGCTGCGATCTTTGAGTGAGAAAGTGAGTGGCGAGTAGGGGTATATCGGATTTGCGCTCGCGTAACGGCGGAACGTATAACGGAAAAACGTTGAGTCGATAGTAGAGATCCTCGCGAAATGTGCCTTCTTGGACCGCCTGATCCAGATTTTTATTGGTCGCTGCAATCACTCGGACGTCCACTTCAATGGTCTGCTTGCCGCCGAGCCGTTCAAACTTTCTCTCCTGCAAGACGCGCAGGAACTTTACTTGAGACTCCGCATCCAGTTCAGCAATTTCATCAAGGAAGATGGTACCGCGGTTCGCGTCCTCAAATTTTCCACCCTTCCGCCCAGTTGCGCCGGTGAATGCCCCCCGTTCATGTCCAAAGAGTTCGCTGCCGAGCAGGGCACTGTCCGTTTGTCCGCAGGCAACCGTAACAAAGGGATGCTTGGCTCTGGAACTGCGATGATGAACCGCTTGGGCGATAAGTTCTTTCCCCGTTCCGCTTTCGCCCTGGACGAGAACGGTTGCGTCCGTTGAGGCGACGCGGTCTACACTCTCAAACAAGCGGTGCATGGATTCGGAATCCCCAACGATGACTTTGTCGGGTCCGTAGCGATATCCTTTTATGCGATTAATTTCGGATTGTTGTAGGGCTGCGATTCGGCGTTCTAACTGCAATTTCTCATAAGCTTGATTGACTCGGAAGGGAAGTTCGTTATAGCCTTGCGTTTTCTTCTCAATGAAGTCATAAGCCCCCAGCTTATGAGCTCTCATGGCATTTTCTATCGTTCCTTCAACGGTGACAACAATCACCTTGATGGCAGAGTTGTACCCCGTAATCTCTGTTAGAAACGCAAGCCCTTCTTCACTATCTTGACGCTGTAATCTCAAATCGAGGATGATTATATCCGGCTGGAATGACCGTAGTTTATGAGAAGCGATTGACACATCCGTTGCTGTCTCAATCTGATATCCTAACGGAGTCAGCTTTGCGCTATACACGTCTGTATAGATTTCTTCGTCCTCAATGATGAGAATTTTTCCCGGTTCATCTGACATGATTTCACCCCCAGTAGGGGCAGGTTTCTTAATCCCGCCTGCCTGCTCTCGGCTTGTCGGAGTCCCGCCTGTCCCGATAAGTCGGGGATTTATCGGGGTCTTGTACCCGCCCAAAAACACAGACAACCCAAACAGGGTAACCACGAGGGTTACCCTGACAGTAGTGATATATCTCGTCGTTGTCGTAGTAAAAAAATTGGCAACTCTACATAGATGGTTGTTCCAACACCGGGTTTTGACCGAATATCAATTTGCCCGCGGTGTTCATTGATAATTTGCTGTGCAATCCACATGCCTAATCCGGTACCACCTCTATCTCTTTTCGTTGAATATAGCGGCTTAAAGACATTTTGCAACGCTTTCGCGTCAATACCGCAGCCGGTATCTTGTATACCAATCCGGACAATATCAACCGTCCGATTCATTCGGAGGGTCAGGGTGCCCCCGGTCTCCTCCATCGCTTCACACGCGTTAATAACAAGGTTCTCAAATGCTATCCGCAGCTTATCTGCATCTCCATGAATGTGGGGGATCGCCTCGTAATATCTACTCAGCGTGATTTTATGTTCCCAATTCGGATTTCTTTGCAATGTTTCGCGCAGCAGAACCTCCATCTCAAGGCGTAGATCAAAAAGTTGAAATTCAGGCTGCGCCGCTGCCTCAAGCAGTTGATTGACCGTCTGACGTGCGTGATCCACCTGTTCTCGAATCCTCTGCAAGAATTTGCTCGGGGGCCCTTCCGAATAGGTTACCGTCGGTGTTGTCTCCTCTAACATCGTTAAATTATCCGAACAGGCTTCGATGATTGCCAACGGATTTTTAACAGCATGGGCGAGACTACGAAGTATATTGGCGTTTCTCTCCGCCTGTTCACGGGCATTTTGCTCCTGTCTCAACATCTCCTGACGTAGTTGCTGCGCTTCGCGGCGTCTAACATAGTAACGCCCAGCGAAAATGATAACCAGAGTGAAGATTCCCGCAATCCCCATCGTGGAGGGGATAGCGATCCAACTGTTGAGATACCATGGTAGCACGATTTTCAAGGTTATACTCGCGGAAACAGATCTGTTCAAATCGCGATCAATCGCTTGGACTTCAAAAATATAGGTGCCCGCTTTTTGAGGTGTCCACGCAAACAGTGTTTCCTTAGTTGGTGAGAGATAGGGGCGCACAGAGGAGTGCCCGTCCCTGTCAATTTCTTGAATTCGATAACGGTACTGCCGCTTCTGTGGGTGGGTTTTGAAATCGATAGCTTGATATTCGATGGTGACGGTGCTGCCAACCGTGATAGATGGAATCTTTTCAGAAGGTGTATATTGCCTATTCGCTCCGACAGACGCAACATTGACAGCTACGATACGAACCGTTGACGGTACAGTGTTTCGACGGTAGCGTGTTATACCTTCGGTCGTTCCAAACCATAAGAGGCCGTTTGCGTCTTCGAGAATCGCCGTTATATTGGGGAAGACCAATCCCTCCCATGTATCCAAAGAACTCCACGCAACTCCATCGTACATAGAAATGCCCCCATCCGTGCCAAACCACATCACCCCGTCGGCACTCCGATAAAGGGTGTTGACCTCGTTATCCACCAATCCATCCGTAATTGTAAAATTGACAAATGGCACTCCATCGGAAGGAGGGGACGCATTGTATCGAGATACACCGCTGTATGTCGCAAACCACATCATACCATCGGGCGTGGGTAGGAAATCGTTAACGAAATGACTCGGTAGCCCCTCTGCGCCAGTGAAATTGATAAACCGATTTTCACCGTCACGAACTGTGGGATAATAACGGGACACCCCGCCGTAGGTCCCAAACCACAGCGTGCCATCGGACCCGTCACAGATGGCATGAATGCGGTTGTCTACCAATCCGTCTCGGATGGTGAGGTTGGAGAACTGTTCTCCGTTATACGAAGAGACACCCCCATCCGTGCCAAACCACATCACCCCGTCGGGTGCACGATGGAGGACTCTTACGGTATTGTTGATTAAGCCATCTTGTGTAGTGAGATGAACGAATAGCCCGCCGTCAGTATGATGCGTTGGATTGTATTGAGACACGCCGCCATCCGTGCCGAACCACATGGTCCCATCCGCATCGTGATGAATAGTTCGTACAGTGTTATTTGCTAAACCCTCCTGAACCGTGAGATTAACAAATCTGCGTCCATCTGTCCCGAGTACCGGCTGAAGATCGTACCGAGAAACTCCATCTGATGTCCCAAACCATATTGCCCCTTCCGACACCTGATGGATATCATAAATCCAGTTACCTGCCAGTCCATCTGCCGTAGTGAAGCTGACAAAGCTACTCCCGTCGTAGGTGGAAACGCCGCCGCCCAATGTCCCAAACCATATCGTCCCATCAGGTGCGGGGTCGATTGCGGCAACAGAGTTATGTTCCAGACCATCCCCTGTGGTGAAATTGACAACTATCTTTCCGTCGTACCGAGACGCACCCGCTGGTGTGCCGAACCACATCACTCCATTCGATGCCCGACAAATGGCTTGCACAGGGCTGCCCACCAATCCATCGCTCTCCGTGAGGTGCGTGACAAATTCATTTCCATCGTATACGGAGACACCCCCGTCAGTGCCAAACCACAGTGTATCATCAGGAGTGGTATAGATGGTATGAACATGGTTGTCTACCAAGCCATCTTCTTCCATCAGCCGTTTGATAATTTTCTCTCCATCATACCCAAACACACCGCTCTCGTGTGTCCCAAACCATAGCACGTCATCTGAAGTTTGGCAGATAGCGTGGATCTGGTTGTGTGACAATCCATATACCTCCGTTAAATTGACAAATTCTTTGCCGTTGTATCGGGAAATGCCGCCTGCGGTTCCAAACCACAGCATCCCATCTGCTGTCTGATAAATCGTGCGGACATCGTTATCTATTAATCCCTCCTCTTCCGTCAGACTGGTGAAAGTCATTTTGTCGCCCCCGCGGGCGCGAGATACACCGCCTTGGGTTGCAAACCAGATAGTGGTATCGTCTGGGCTATAGATGGAACGGACGAAATTACTGGCCAATCCGTCCTGAGTTGTGAAGGTATTGAACCGCTCGCCATCGTATACAGAAACACCGCCGCCATCGGTACCGAACCACATCACACCATCGGAGGTTCGATAGATGGCAGTGACATCGTTATCCGCCAAACCATCAAGGATATCATAGTGTTTCCACGTACCTTTTTTGAAAGAACTTAGGTGGAAATGCACTTGAAGCGTTTCTCCAGCGGCAATCCGATGTGTTTCTCCTCCCGCTGGATAGACATACCCCATTGGCGTTTGACAGCGCACCCGGTACTGTCCCGTTTTCAGGTTGGCAAACGAAAATCTACCTGCTGCATCGCTCAACGTTGTGCCAACCACTGCCCCATCTCTAACGGCTTGGACAAGCACCGCGACATGCGGGGTTGTGTGATCAGGGACAGGCATAAAGATGGTGCCGACGATGCCAGCTGCCTCCCCCTGCGATTGGGCAGCTGCCTCCCATACTTCGCAAAAAAGTAAAAGTCCAATCAGCAGGAACCGTGACAATACCGGTTTCATTGGAACTGTCTCCTTCGACGCTATGCCTTGATAGAGAAGCTATTTTCGCACAAAACGGAATGGATTGGAAATATTTTCGTGCATATCTCCTCGCCAACAGATTATCCCATCGCTCAAGTCGCGCCCTACCCCAGCGGGAACATCTGCAAAAGTTTCAAGCCTGCATAAGGTTAACAACGGAAGAGCGCAGGATTGGTATAACGCAGTGGCAACAATCGTGCCGAGAAACAGGTCAAAATGACATATCGTTGTAGTGCAATGATTCGACCATAAACCATGTCATAATGACATACAGTGATTAGACAACAAACGGTAAACCTGTCTGCGAGTCCTTCAGATTTATAATAGATCCCATCGCTCAAGCTCTGCTGAAACCCGCGTCTTCACAGGGATTGAGCGATATTTCCTTTTTCTAATTGGCACAAGAAACAGAGTTTGGCACGACACTTGCCCCATGTTAGATCGTCTGAGTGACAATACTCACAAAACCAACCATAAATCGAAAAATTGGAGGAGCAAAAAAATGAAAAGCCTAACCACGAGACCGATACAAGACCTTTTTAGCATTCACAATGAGATGAGTCGATTGTTTGATAACTGGACAAGACCCGCGCGCTATCGTGCAGAGGGTGAGACTTTGGATTGGATGCCGGTTGTTGATATTTTAGAAGCGAATGATCACGTCGAAATCCGTGCCGAAATTCCGGGACTCTCTGAGAAGGATGTCCAAGTCTCTGTGACGGATGATGTCCTCACACTCAAAGGCGAAAAAATGCAGGAAAGCGACGAAAACGACCAGAAATACCATCGTGTGGAACGGAGCTATGGTCGATTCCAACGGTCTTTCACATTGCCAGCAAACTTGGATCCTGAAGACATCAAAGCCAAATTCACGAACGGCGTGTTGACCGTAGCCATTCCAAAAGCAAAAGAGGTTCAACCCAAAGAGATTCAAATCAGTGTCGAATAATCACCTGATTTGCAAAAAAGCGTCCTGCGTCTAAACGTAGGACGCTTTTTTTCTGTCAAACACGCTGTACTTTTTTGAAACTTTCATTTCGATAACGGTGTGTTTTGAACCAGAAAAGGAGGGTCCAGCAATGTTTAAGTCAAATTCAACCAAATGGACAATTTCACTCGTAGTTATAGCATTAATAATCGCTGTCGGTATAACGATAAGCCCAGATAATCCGACATTTACCCCTCAGACTGCAATTGGCCAAACCAATGATAGTCCGAATCAGGACTTTGAATACTTAGAGCGGGCAAATCGTGCATTCATCAAAGTGGTAAATCGCGCCAAACCCGCCGTTGTGCAGATTGCAACCACCCGATCTGTCCCAACCCGACAGAATCGGTCCGATCCTTTTAGCGATGATTGGTTCGAATTTTGGTTCGGTCCCCGAGAGCGCAGCGAACGGCGAGGTCAAGATGAACCTCAAGAGAGAGAAGAACAGAGAGGGCTTGGATCCGGCGTTATCGTCAGCGAAAATGGCTACATCTTGACGAACAACCACGTTATTGAAAACGCCGAAGATATCATGGTGGTCCTACCCAACGGACGCGAATATCGGGCAGAGGTGGTTGGAAAAGACGCAGGTCGCCAAGGAACCGATCTCGCTGTCCTGAAGATTGATGGGAATGATTTACCCATTTTGCCTCTTGGTGACTCGGCAGACCTTGAGATCGGAGAGTGGGTGATTGCCATCGGAAGCCCATTCGGACTTGCCCAAACAGTAACACGCGGGATGGTCAGTGCAAAAGGACGCACCTCTCCTGCTCCTGGTATTGACATCGCGTATATGGACTTTATCCAAACCGACGCCGCAATCAATCGCGGTAACAGCGGCGGCGCGCTCATTAATATCCGTGGTGAGTTAATTGGCATTAATACCGCAATCGCCACCGGGGGCGGATTCTCATACGGCAATGTCGGGGTCGGATTCGCCATCCCGACTAATCTCGCAAAGCGAGTCATGACCCAATTAATTGAGAAAGGGGAAGTTGAACGCGGCTGGTTGGGCGTTTCGCTTCAGCCTATCGACTACGACTTGGCAGAGAAGTTAAAACTTGAGGAACCGCGTGGCGCACTGATTCGAGAGGCGTACAAAGGAACGCCAGCACACAAAGCCGGTATCCGCCGTGGGGATGTGATTGTCGAGTTCAATAAGATGACCATCCGTGATATGAATCATCTCATGCACGTTGTCGCCGAAACAGGCGTTGGCGAAACGGTTGAAGTGAAGGTCAGCCGCAAAGGGGCAGAAAAAATCCTAAAGGTCAAGCTTGAAAAACGCACCCCAGAAGTGCTTGCGCGGTTAGGTGGTAGGGCAGAACGTTTTATCCCCGATGAGGCGGATGTAGGAGCGTTTGCAGATATCCATGTACAGGATTTGACCAATGAACTGGCAGCACGATATGGATATGAAGACGAAAGCGGCGTGATCGTCGCTGCGGTTGAGCGACGCAGCCCCGCTGCAAGGGCAGGGATTGGTGTCGGCACTTTGATCCAAGAAATTGAAGATGTGGAAATATCAGACATCAAAGACTACCGGGAGCGGATCCAAGCAGTTAAAAATCAACCAAAGGTTCTGCTATACGTCAGGCTGCCAAACAATAGGGGCGCCGCATTCGTCACGCTGGAAAACCAGTCAGACTAAGAGAGACAGATGTAACCTGCTTCACAGATCAGAGAGGAGATGGATCCGTAAGGATCCGTCTCCTCTTTTTTTATGGATACCGCTCGCTTATTCTATTTCAGTTGTACCCTCTATATCGTATAGGGTCATTTAGTTTTACCGTAGGAGGGATCTCCGAATCCCGACATCTCACTGTAGGAGGGATCTCCCCGTTGCGCCTTTTCAAACAAAATGTTAAAAAGCCGAAAACTGAATAGCTCTATATATCGTAAAGGTAGCATCGACACGAATGAGTTTCTGTGAACGCGATTTCGTCAGGATACGCCTCACTGCAATGCGGCATCGCATCGGGGCAACGTGGATGAAAATGGCAGCCCTTCGGCGGGTTAATTGGGGACGGCACATCCCCTTCAAGTTGGATCTTTGCGATCCCTGTCTCCGGATCAATCTTCGGTACAGCCGATAATAGTGCCCGGGTGTAAGGGTGCTTGGGTCCGTCAAAGATCTCTTCAGTAGTTCCCCGCTCAACAATTCGACCGAGATACATCACCGCCACCTCGTCCGCAAGATACTCCACAACAGAGAGGTTATGGGTGATAAACAGATAGGTCAGATCCAAGTCGTCCTGAAGTTCCTTGAGCAGGTTCAAAATCTGCGCCTGGACGGAAACGTCAAGCGCGCTCGTCGCCTCATCACAAACGATAAATTCCGGTTCAACCGCCAAGCACCGCGCGATGCCGATCCGTTGACGTTGCCCGCCGGAGAACTCGTGAGGATACCGATTGACCATGTCAGGCGACAATCCCACACGCTGCATCAGTTCGCGCACACGGTCCTCTCGCTCAGACCGATTCTCTCCAATGCCGTGGGTTATCATCCCTTCCTGAATCGTCTGCCCAATCATCGCACGCGGATTCAACGATGAATAAGGGTCTTGGAAGATAATCTGAAGTTTCCGTCGATACGGATGCAGTTCAGATCTGCTCAACCCCGCAAGATCAACGTCATCGTAACGGATTTCCCCTTGAATTGGAACACCAAGCCGCAGAACCGCCTTGCCGAGCGTCGTTTTCCCACACCCAGACTCCCCAACAAGCGCAAGGGTTTTCCCTTTAGGGATGGTAAGACTGACCCCATCCACCGCATAGACATGGCCAACCGTCCGCTTGAGTATTCCCTTTACAATTGGAAAATGGACGCGCAGACTGTCCACCTGAATGAACGGTTCACCAGTGATGTCAGGTTCGGGAATGGGAGACGGCACCGTAGTAGTTGGGATTGATGTAGCACCCTCTGCCATCTGGTCAGTGCGGTTAAAATCAGGGTTATACAGATGACATGCGGTATGATGTTTCGCATCAATTTCAATCAATGGCGGCAAAACGATATCACAACCATCCATCACTTGCGGACACCGATCAGCAAAACGACACCCATCCGGATATCGTGTCGCTTGCGGAACACGTCCTTGGATGGTTTGCAAGGCATCGCCGCGCTTTTGACGTGAGGGGAGCGAGTCAAGCAGCTTGGTCGTATAGGGGTGGCGGGGATTGTGGTAAAGCGTATTCCAATCGCTGGTTTCGACAATTTTTCCGGCGTACATGACCGCGACACGATCCGCCATCTCGGAGACAACGCCAAGGTCATGCGTGATCAGCAGCACCGCCATGCCGAATTCGCGTTGGAGACTCTTGATCAGATCAAGAATTTGTGCCTGAATCGTAACGTCCAATGCAGTTGTCGGCTCATCCGCAATCAGCAAACCGGGCCGACACGACAGCGCAATCGCTATCATGACACGCTGCCTCATGCCGCCCGACAGTTGGTGGGGGTACTCGTCAAAACGCCGCGCTGGTTCAGGAATGCCGACCAGATCCAACATCTCAATAGCAGCGTTTTTCGCAGCATCTCCGCCGATCTTCTGATGCTGCTGAATCGCTTCCAAGATTTGATTCCCAACCGTAAACACAGGATTGAGGCTCGTCATCGGCTCCTGGAAGATCATCGCAATCTCGTTACCGCGAATCTTGCGCTTTTCTACCTCTGGCAACCGGGTGATTTCTCTGCCCTTATAATGAATCTCCCCACCGGCAATAAATCCTGCTGGCTGCGGCACGAGTTGACTTATTGATAACGCTGTCACACTCTTGCCGCAGCCGGACTCTCCAACAATCGCAAAAATCTCGTTATGCTGAATCTCAAAGGACACACCGTCGACAGCACGCGCAAGTCCCGACGTGCCGGAATTCCGAGAATCGGAAGCTTCCGCAGTGCGAAAGTAGGTCTTGAGGTTGTCAACGCGCAATAGGGGGGTAGGGTGTTTCACCTTTTACTCCCATAAAGAACCGCTGTGCAATTTGAGCTACTACACAGACACCCGGCAAACCGCCCCAGATCCCGCATCGCAGTACAAGAAGCATCCATCCCAGCGTGTCATACCGTGCGGCTCTGGATGTGGTTCGGGAATTTCGATCTTGTCAATGGTCGAACCATCTTTGAGACTCATGCGATAGAAGGCGCGGTGATTTGTCTCAACGCACCAAAGATCGTCCCCTTCCCACGCGATACCGTGCGGACGGACCCCGGGAGCTGGGAAAGAATGCAGGACAGCGAGGTCGTTCTCTGGATCTAATTGATAAACGGTCGCTGAAGGCGGCACCGCCATCCACAACTTGCCATCGCGCCACTCCAATCCGTGCGCACCTGACTTCTCGGCGCCTGCTGTCGGATAGGAAGCAAGAGTCTCCCCAGTTGCTGGATCGACTTTTAGAATTACTGGACCATCGGCTTCTATGCGCGTCGGCACAAACGTTGATGCGAGCCAAAGGTTCGTGCCGTCCACCGTAACGCCGCTCCCGTGTTCAGAATCTGTGTCGATAGCGCGTATAGTTTCCCCTTCGTAGGAAACGAGGAGTGCTTGGTTTGAGACCTGATCCAGAAACCAGATCCCTTCCTCTGTCGCTTGCATACCGTTTGGTTGGGGTCCCGGAAAATCAAACATCTTTTCTATCTTAACTGCCATAATGAATTCTCCTTTATTTAGTTGAGAAATTTCTTGCAAACATCTGAAAACAAGGAACTAACCTGAGTCGTTAATTGTCCAATTTAAGGGCGCGATCAAGGACTTCATCCACATGATCAACAAATATGAACTCAAGCCCATCCTTAGCCTCATCGGGCACCTCAACCAGATCCTTCTGGTTGCGTTCGGGTAGGATAACAGTCTTAATCCCCGCCTGCTTGGCAGCGAGGGTTTTCTCCTTCAAACCACCAATCGGTAGCACACGCCCTCGCAACGTAATTTCGCCGGTCATCGCAACTCCAGGGATAACGCTGTGCCTCGTCGCCAGAGAAGCGAGCGCCGTGGCAATTGTAATGCCCGCGGAAGGACCATCTTTCGGACTTGCCCCGGCTGGCACATGAACGTGGATGTCATGCTTTTGGAAGAAACTGGGATCGAAATGTAATGCCTCCGATTGAGACTTGACATAGCTCAGCGCCGCTTGGGCAGATTCCTGCATCACATCACCGAGCTGACCTGTGAGAAGTAACTTCCCCTCACCAGCCATGCTCGTTGCTTCGATAAACAGAATTTCACCCCCATAAGCAGTAGCGGACATACCGGTTACAACACCAATCTCCTCTTTCCGTTCAGCAATCTCAGAAAAGAATTTGGTTGGTCCCAGATAGTCCGGCACATCGTCGACCGTCACACGGGTTGGCTTCTCCTTCCCCTCGGCGATCTGGCGAGCCACCTTTCGGCAGATTGTTCCCATCTCACGTTCAAGATTTCGGACACCCGCCTCACGGGTGTATTTGTCAATTACCTGATGAAGTGCGTCATCCGCAATCGAGAGCGTATCCTCTCCAATCCCGTGTGCTTCAAGTTGACGCGGAATGAGATACTGCTTGGCTATCATCAATTTCTCATTGGCGGTATAACCGGGGAGTTCAAGAATTTCGAGGCGGTCAAGCAAAGCCGGGGGAATAGTGTGTAGCTGATTAGCAGTAGTAATAAACATCACCTTCGAGAGGTCGAAGGGCACCTCAAGATAGTTATCCACAAAGTCAAAATTCTGCTCCGGATCAAGCACTTCAAGTAGGGCAGCAGCGGGGTCACCACGGAAATCCGAGCCGAGTTTGTCAACTTCGTCCAACATAAAAATCGGGTTATTGGATTCCACTTGGCGTAAACTCTTTACGATACGCCCCGGCATTGAACCGATGTAGGTCCGTCGATGTCCTCGAATCTCTGCCTCGTCGTGAACCCCACCCAGCGAAATTCGCACAAACTTTCGCTCCATCGCCCTGGCGATTGATGCCCCCAACGAGGTTTTCCCAACCCCCGGTGGTCCCACAAAGCAGAGGATCGGTCCCTTCATATCTTCCTTGAGCAGCCGCACCGCAAGGTATTCCAGAATCCGGTCTTTGACCTTTTCCAAGTCATAGTGATCCTCATCCAGAACTTGCTTCGCATGAGCGATATCGAGCTTATCTTGTGTGTTGGCATCCCAAGGAAGATTAATGAGCCAATCAAGGTAATTTCGTGAAACGGTTGACTCCGGCGAAGCTGAGTGCATTTTGGAGAGGCGATTGAGTTCTTTTTCCGCGACGGTGTGCACTTTTTCAGGCATGTTTGCCTTTTCAATCTGCTCACGCATCTCCTCAACCTCCAGCAACAGATCGTCGGTCTCACCAAGCTCTTTTTGGATCGCTTTCATCTGTTCACGGAGAAAGTATTCACGTTGACCTTGGTTAATCACGCCTTGGGCATCGGACTGTATCTTGGTTTCCAATTCAAGCAGATCGAGTTCTTTAGTGAGTGAAGTCATTAACTGAGTCAATCGATCCGTGGGGGAGAGAGTTTCTAAGAGTATCTGTTTATCTTCAGGTTTGAGATCGAGCGTCGCAGCGATATAATCTGCCAAGCGCCCCGGTTCCTCAATATTGTCTGCAATAATACTGAACTCTTCCTGATAGCGTGATGATAACTCCACAATCTTCTCAAATAACGAGGTAGCACTACGCATCAAGGCTTCTACTTCAACAGTCGTTTCTTCCTCCTGCTCCTCAATGATCCGCACACGCCCTTTGATAAATGGATCAGTCTGTGTAATCTCTTCAATTTCAACCCTTGCGCGTCCCTGTGCAAGAAACAAAACGTTCTCATCCTCTTTGCGACACTTGATAATATGAATCTGCGTTCCAACCGTGTTGAAGTCTTCAACCGTCAGCTCCGCTGCGTCATCCTCCGACCGGAGCTTAAAGATACAGAGCAGCCGTGACCCGTCGATGAGTGCTTCGTCGACAGCCGATGTAATGCTCTCTCCCGATAACACAACGTGATGCGGCGGAAACGGAGGCACCGGCGGCATATACGGGAAGATAACCAGATCGCCCGGAACAGGAATAATTGGCAGTTCTTTCGGCTCTTCCACGTTCCTCTCCTGTTTGTCTTTATCCTTCGCCATCATCAAGCTCCTTTCGCCCTGGAGTTTCAGGGGAAACAATCTCCAACTCTTGCTTCGCTTCGACAACAATCTCCTTGGGCTCATTTATCGGTGCCTTTGGAATACGGATCTCAAGAAAGCCATTTGCATAACTTGCAACTGGCTCCACATCCTCAGCGAAGATATTCGGTAGGACAATCGATCGCTCAAAGGGACCGTAATTCAATTCAGCTTGATGGTAATGTTCTTTCTTCAGAGCAGTCCGATCTTGTCGATATCCTTTGAGGGTTAAGACATTCCGATTCAGTTGGACTTTGAGGTCTTCGCTCGGTTCTATGCCTGCGATTTCAATCTTAACAACAAAACTATCGACCGTCTCATAAATGTCCATCGGCGGTCGCCAGTGCGCCGTTTCATTTGTTAAATCCTGGGACGGTTCCTTAAAATCATCGAAAAGACGGTCAATCTCTTCCTGCATTTGAAAGAAATGATCAATGAGTCGATTCGGATTTGATTTCATCTGTTTATCCTCCTTTCATCGATTTTGATCGACCACAAGCGTATTACTTGAACGTCGCGTCCCGATTGGGATGTGGGGTGAACGACGCGAGACCTTATCCTACACGGTGATAACCATGCCCATCACCCGTGATTTTATATAGGGCATCCGCCGCCCAGAAGTGGATGTCCCCATCCAAATCCTCCAAAGCTGTCTTGAGAGCCGGTACAGCTTTTTGGCTCTTTGCTTCGCCAAGTGCCTTGAGGAGGTCTATCCGCAACTTCTTCTCCGATTGACTCGCTTGCAGGGTTTTCAGCTTTTCAGACAGCGCAGTGACGGCAGCATCACCTCCTATCTTCCCAAGAGCAAGGGCCGCATCCTGACGGAGGGCTATCACATTCGCATCATTGTTCAGTGTCTCTGCAATAGCTGCCACCACAGAAGGGTCACCCAGATCTCCCAGTCCTTGTGTCGCCCAACGTCGCACATCAGCGTTGGCTTCGCCATCACCCAGCATCTTTTTTACAAGATCGTCCTTGAATTCGCTGAGATTGCCTTCACCGACGCCGAGCGCCGTGTGTTGACGGATCTGTACGGTTGGACTAGCAAGCAATTCTCTGATTCTCGGTACAACATCTGGAGCGTCGGATTTTGCCAGGGCATTCGCCGCATATGCCTTCACAGGCCACTCTTCCAGCGGGTCTTCAATTCGTTGAATCATCTTGGGCGCAACAAACGCAGGCAATCGGAACGGTTTTGTGGCTATCACAAAGTTTTCCCAACCCCAATTGTGTTTTGGAATTTTCTTACCGTCTTTGTCCACTATTGCAATACCATATTCCGATTCGTCAACGAGCCGTCTTCCAAACGCTTCGGCAGCACGTTGATCCTTAATGTTGGCAAGTGCTATGGCGGCTTTTGTGCGAGCGGAAAGTTTCACAAGTGCGTCCGTACGGACATCCATTTCCAAGCTTTGATCTTCGAGGATTTCAATTAGCTTCGGAACGGCTCTTGTGCTCTTCAACTCTCCGAGCCCCGTAACCGCGTTCGTGAAGATAGCTCCTTTTTCCGTATCCGTTTCCAAAATGTCAAGGAGTACCGTCTCCGCTTTTTCGCTCCCAATCAATCCAAGTGCGGTCACACAAGCCGCTTTTACTACTTTATCCTCCAGAGGTGCGTAAAACATTTCAATAAGTTTATCGACCGCCCGAGCTTCTCTGATGGCACCTAACGCAGCAACAACTTGCGTTCGGACTTCAATATGCTTATCGTCCAGAGCAGCAAGGAGTGACGGGGCTGCGCGTTCATCAAGCAGCGCACCCAGTGCTGTTGCCGCACTCGCACGGATCGATTTGTACTCACTTTTGTCCCCAAGAATACCGGTCAATATCTCAAGAGATTTCCGATCTTTGCTGAGTCCAAGTCCAAGCACAGCCTCTTTGCGAATAACGTAGTTTGGGTGTTCCAACTCAGCACTCATCGCATCTACAGGTGTTTCGTAGTTTTCTTCAAGCCTCCCAAGCGCAAACACCAATTTCCAGCGCGTCCAGTCGTCCTCCACAGATCTGAGTGCATTTATTATAGATTTTGCTGTCGTCTCATTGCCGAGCTTGGTTAAGGACGTAATTACCTCCGTCTGAACAGATAAGACCTCCTGTTTTTCTTCAAACGTCCCCCAGCCCTTTTTCAGAACATCAACCAGTCCATCGTCGGCAAGTTCAGCCGGCAACTCACGTAGCGCAATGGCTGCCTGCTTGCGCGCTCCTTCAAATTTATCCTTCTTGAGCGTGGTTAGCAAAGGATTTATTACTTTGTCCCCCTTAATTTTCCCCAAGGCAACCGCAGCCTCTTGCCGTACAATTCCTTGTTTGTCGTTCCTGAGCGCTTCGATCAAGGGATCAACTACAAGTTGACCACCAACGTCTCCTAAAGCAAAGGCGGCACTCTTACGCACAGCAGCGCGCTCGTCCCCTTTGAGCGAATCAATCAACGGCTGCACAACCGCGTCTCCTTTAATTTTGCCGAGTGAAAGCGCAACTTCACTACGAACAAGGCTCGGAATTGGTTTAAGCTCACCCCACGTTCGATAATCAGGGGGCGCGTATTCGCCTGTCCACTCAACCCCCAAGTTCGCAATCGCTTCCTTCAATCGTGCGAGGGTGTTATACTCCCTTTTCAGGTGTCTTTGAAAGTCTTTAATATCTTCATAGCGCGTTCCCAAAACCCACACAAGGGCAGGAACTGAATCCGGTGACTTGATTTCTCCCAACGCGGCTACAGCACCCTTGCGGAGGACAGGACTGGTCTCATCACTCAACATTAAGAGCAGCATCGGTTGCACCGCTTGGACCGCCGCCAGTCTCGTCAAAGCAGATAGTGCAGCACTCCGCACGGTTTCACGCCCCCGTTTATCCATGGCCATTGTAATCAGTTCCTGAATCGCTTCATCAGTACTGATCTGGATCTGACCCAGCGCGGTAGCAGCGTTCGCAGCGGTTGTATCATCCAGCTTCAACCCCTGAATCAGTGCATCGCGTGCGCTGTTATCCGTACCACGCCCCCTCAAGACACTAAGCGTCTTGGCAGACGCCGCTCTTACATCCTTTCGAGGATCGGTCATCAACGCCTCGCTGAGACCATCCACTGAACGCAAGTCAGCGATACCGGCAAGCACCTCCGCGCTTCGAATCCTCACATTATCCCTTGGATCCTTCAAGGCATTGACGAGCCCCGGCACTGCTACCCCTTTCATCGCCCGCAATGCAGCCCCCGCACTCCCACGGAGGTCATCGTTATCAAGCAGGCTAATTAGCCGGGAAATTGCTGCTTCGGCTTTCAATGCACCAAGCGCCTGTGCTGCAGCAGCTTGCGTGTTAATACGATGATTCTTACGCCGAGTTGTGTCGATATACGCGTTTGCAAGGTATTGGTACTCCGACGTCAGTTGGAGAAACTCATCTGAATTCTCATCTGGAAGGACATTCTGGGCGCCGGAGTCGAGCACCTCAATGAGAGGCTCTATAGACGGATTACCTATTTCCGTCAGTGCATTGATTGATGCAGTTCTCACATTTGCATCAAGGTCCGCCAACAGGTGAATCAGTGAGGGAAGCGCTTCCTCCGCTTTGAGTTGACCAATCAATTTTGCTGCATGCATCCGCACCTGCCCAGCATTAGTCTGCGTTGCTAACTTGAGGGCCGGTACAATTGGCTCTTCCCTAAGCCGTTCCAAAGCAACAATCACGTTGTACAACACATACGGAGATTCGTTCTTGTTTTTCAGAATCGATTCAAATGTAGGGATGAGTTTCGGATCGCTCAAATCCCCCAAATGTCTGACAGCTCCCTTTCTAATATCAGCGTCCGGGTGCTGCGTCGCACTGATCAGTAGATTAGAAACCGTCGGTGTATTGCCGAGATTTTTAATTAGCGTCATCGCCGCGCCACTGGCCTCCGCGTCGAAGCACTTCTCAGCTTCCAAGAGTCCTACGATCGCAGCGGAGTCGGACTGATTAATCAGTTCCGAAGGGAGATTGGCACTTTTTTCAGTGGCTGCAGCAAGTGAAGTTGCGAGGAGACCCGCAATCGAATTTCTAGATCGGATGAGTCGTTCCAAGCGATCAAGATCGTCAGAGTCCGGATCTTCTTGCGTCTCCAATGTTTTTATATCCGCGTTCAGTGGCTGTAAATACTCAACGACCTTTTGGACAGTGTCATGCCAAGCAGTCATGTCAGTACTCCACCCCGAAGCACTGTGTAGCCGAAGTAATGCTCGTAAAGATCGCGTTTCCGGAAGATCAGGTGCAGTTTCTATCGCACCCTGAGCGGCAGCGTAATCCGCCCTTGCAATTGCTGCTCGCGCTTCAAGAATGTTTCTATCTTCCTTCTCGGCACAGCCGGTGAGGACGCTGATTATCAGCACAAAACCGATAAACAGAACTAATTTTTGCTTCATTTTTTATCTCCCTTTTTATATGTTAGTGCGAAAAACGTAAAACATAAAGCGTAAGTTCTAGGCATTTGATTAATTTAGTTCCCCGCGATGACTAACTTCGTCAGGTCGGCAAGCGGGTACACCTTCTGCGCTATAGCGTTCAGCAGGGCGAGCCGATTGGAGCGGATGGCATTATCTTCCGCCATGACCATTACATCATCGAAAAATTGGTCGATTGCAGGCTGAAGTTCACCGAGCTGGGTAAGAAGTTCTTCATAGTCGCGTTTCTGAACAGATATGCTTAGCTCCGCCTCCGCAGCATCCATAACTCTCCCCAACTGCTTTTCAGCTTCGTCCTGAAAAAGATTGGGTTGGATCTCTGTCGGGGGCTGATCCGGTAAAATTCTCAGAACGCGATTCAGTGCTGGATATATCCTGTCAAAGTCCAATTGCTCACGGAAGGCCTGAAGAACCGCCGCTCGCTCCAGAATATCAATTACATCCACCTCGTCTGTTGCAAGGACTGCATCAATAAGGTCTGGCGCGTAGGCAAGATCTGGCATATAACTCTCCCCTTGCAGAAGTACCTCCATCCGACCTTTGATAAAATCAAGCACAGCGGTCTTTGTATCTTCGACGAAATCAACCTGATATAGTTCAATCGCCTTCTCAATAACAGCAGTTAATGCAAGACGGTGATTGCGTTCGTGCAGGATGCGTATCGTTCCGATTGCATGACGCCTGAGTGAATACGGATCTTGAGAACCTGTTGGCCGCT
This sequence comes from Candidatus Poribacteria bacterium, assembly GCA_022822005.1. GTDB lineage: Bacteria > Poribacteria > WGA-4E > WGA-4E > PCPOR2b > PCPOR2b. The sequence goes on along the minus strand of JAJECO010000014.1, from coordinate 24,679 downwards.
CATCAATACCAAAATATCCAACGATGGTGTCAATTTTGTCCGCAAGCGCAACGATTGTCCCTGCGTCGGTACGCGGGATGGGAGCGTCAGCGGCAATAGGCTGATAGTGTTCTTCAATCGCCACAGCAACGGCGTTGGATTCACCGGAATTTTCGGCGTAATACTTCCCGATAATCCCTTGCAGCGATGGAAATTCAATCACCATCTGCGTCGTCAAATCCGCCTTACAGAGCGAGGCCGCTCGAATGACACTGTCTTTGACGCTCTCGTCAACACCAATCTGTTCCGCAATGAATGTAGCAAGCGCCTTCAATCGAGTGATTTTGTCGTGAAGTGAGCCAAGTTTTACCTGAAAAACAACGTTGTGCAGTCGATCTACCTTATCCGCAAGTGAGGTCTTCTGATCTTCGTTATAGAAGAACGCTGCGTCATTGAGCCGAGCATGTAAGACCCGTTCGTTGCCGTGACGCACGCCATCAAGGTTGCCATCTGTCCCATTGGAAATCGTTATAAACTGTGCCGCCAGCTTTTCATCAGACTGCCACATCGGAAAGTAGCGTTGCTGTGTCTTCATGGGAGTGATCAAAACTTCGGTCGGCAGCGCAAGATGAGATTCACTGAAACCACCCACAACTGCTTGGGGGCTCTCGACAAGGAAATTGACGGTATCCAGCAACTCTGGATCAATCACCGTTAAACACCCTTCGGCTGTAAGAATCTCCATAACTTGGCTCTCGATCTCCTGTCGTCGTGCCTCCGGATCCACAGTCACGTTGACCGTCTGTAGACTCTCAATATAGTCTTCAAGCGAAGCTGAGGAAAGTTCAACCGGATCCGGGTTCAACGAACGGTGCCCGTACGTCTGCCTGCCTGAACGCAAGGTATCCAATTGAAAATCAACCACCCCATCCCCCAGCAAGGCGACCAGCCACCGTATGGGACGTGCGAACCTCAGATTATCCCAGCGCATTGTTTTTGGAAAATTTAATGATTGAATCCACTCAGGGATCTCTGTTTTCAGCAAGTCATGCACAGATTGACCCTTTTCGAGCTTATCCGCGGCAACATATTCCCCACGCGGTGTCTCAACGATTTTCAGATCTTCGATGTTGACCCCCTGTGTATTTGCAAAACCGAGCGCCGCTTTAGTAGGATTACCGTCCGCATCGTACGCAACACGTTTCGGAGGACCAACCACCTCACTCACCTGATCCGGCTGTAAGCCTGCTAACCCCTTGATCCATAACGTTAGACGACGTGGGGTTGCCAACGTCCGGATATCCTCAAACGGAAGCCGAGCAGCCCTAAGAGATTGGGCAGCAACCGCACGAAGCTGGTCCAAGGCTGGCGAAATATAGCCCGCCGGAATCTCTTCCGTTCCAATCTCTAAGAGGAAATCTACAGGTGCTTCGCTTCCAGTTTGCGCTTCAGTCCGCTTCTCAGGTTCTGAATGAGAGTCTAAAGCCCTTTCTTCATCCACACCTTCCGCTGCCTTGGGTTTCCAACGATTCAGCAGTGGATGCCCAATCTCCTCACGTTGCGCGGCATAAGCACGCGCGGTCCGTTGTGCGAGACGACGGACGCGCTCAATGTAGCCGACACGCTCCGTCACGCTAATGACACCGCGGGCATCGAGGACATTAAACGTGTGCGAGCATTTCAGAACATAGTCCGTCGCCGGTAGTACTAAACCGGATGCAACACAGGCTGACGCTTCCTTTTCGTAAGCGTCAAAGAGGCTAAACAACGTCTCAACGTCCGCACTCTCAAACTGATATTTAGAGTACTCTACTTCGCTTTGGTGATGTACATCCCCGTAGACCAGTTGATCGTTCCATTTGATGTCAAAGAAGCTGCCGACATCTTGCAGATAAAGCGCGATCCGTTCCAGTCCGTATGTCAATTCAGCGCAAATCGGGTCTAACTCAATCCCTCCCATCTGTTGGAAGTAGGTGAACTGCGTCACTTCGGCACCGTTCCACCAGACCTCCCAGCCGAGTCCAGAACCACCTAATGTCGGCGCTTCCCAATCGTCCTCAACAAAACGGAAGTCATTGCGGCGGGAATCAATTCCCAAATGCTGTAAACTTTCCAAGTAGAGCGGCAGTACATCTGTCGGCGCAGGTTTAAGAATCACCTGATATTGGTAATACGCTCCAAGCCGAAACGGATTTTCGCCGTACCGACCATCGGCAGGACGGCGCGAAGGTTCGACATAAGCGACCTGCCACGGCTCCGGTCCAAGGCAGCGCAGAAAGGTGGCAGGATTAAACGTTCCCGCACCAACCTCAACATCAGTCGGTTGCTGAATGGTGCATCCGTAATCCGCCCAAAATCTCTCCAAAGCAAGTATTATTTCCTGAAACGTCATCCTTATGATTCCTTACAGTATCTTTTGTTTAAGGTCTTGTGTTTTTCGGTAATGCTATATCTTCATCGTCAATGTCTGAAAAGCTGAGTGTCCTTCCTATCTAACCTTGTACACCTCACGGCGATGCCTGACAAAGTGAACAACAATCTCTGGTTTTTCCCGGTCATAGGTGTAGAGGATACGGTAATCGCCAACACGTAATTTGAACACGCCCTGCCATCGTCCAGTAAGTGCTTCCGGGCTAATCGCATCAAAGTTCTCGGCTAACCACCGCAGTTTTTTGAGTACCCGCTGTGCATCTCTCGCATTCAAACGCCCCAAGTCGGCTTCAGCGTTGGGTGTAAATACCACATTATACATTACCAAGCCAACCCCAGTTTTTCGGCGACTTTTTGTGCAGAAACGGTTTTGCCACCAGTTTTCACAGCGTCAAGGGAGCCCAGAAGCTCTTCGGAGAAGTTATCGCGCAATTCCAATCCTTCATCGGGGTCGCCTAGCATTTCTGATAGCGTTTGTATGACAACTACCCGAACAAGGTCTCTAAACTCGTCAATTGTTAAATCCGCTACTTTTGAAGATGTCATTGTGTTTCTCCCTGTTTCCATACTTCGGCCTCCGAATCAGTCAGCCATTCTTCAATCAGGTTACTATGATTTGAAACGAAAAGACGGTCGATTTAGGGCTGCAGGTGCGAATGGCATCGCGAACGTATTTTCGGTCTTTCTCTGTGTCGCCGGTGGTGGCATGGGATTTCCAACCCATGACTTGATCGACGATTTGGGACGTTGTCTGAAATTGGGCATATAGATCGACGACAGCAAGTTTTTCTTCATCTGTGAGTTGGTATGGATTTTTTTTGCGCTTTTTCATCTGTTTTTCTCCTTAGCGCAATATGTCGGGTAGTGTAAACCTTGACACTGTGCGGGTTTTTAAGAATTGGTTTTGCGTTATTTTGCGCTGTTGCGCTATAAGAATGGAACAGTAGTTCTGTATGAATTATGGGACGTTCATTTGATAACCCTATAGTTCATAACTGTGTAGGAGCTTGGTTTTATTCATACTCGATAATTGCAGCGATTACCGCGGTAATCTCTTGCATGAGTATTGCGTTGAGTCTGCCTCGTCTGCTAATAAAGCGTCTCACATCTACCCCGCGAATTTGCAGCGTGTCAACGGCTGAAATCTTTGTCAGACCATTGACACTGTTGGGATTGATACGAACATGCCAGATGTTTCTTGAAAACCGGTCTTGCCAACCGGTAATTGGGGAAACCAACTTAATTGGCAAATGTCCTACGCGATCGGAGCTAATAACTACAGCAGGACGGATTTTCTGAATTTCTGCGCCAATCGTCGGATCGAAGTTTAGATCCCAAACCTCTCCCCGACGCGGATTAGGTGGATTCGTATTCAACAAGGTCTCCCCCTTCAAGTTCGCGCCATTCGGGATCATCTTGGTAGTAATCCGCCATCTGCTTCGCCTGTTCCCTCAATAGGCTGCGTCTCAAATCCGTTGGCAGTTCAAAGAAAGCACGCCGTTCAATCAGTGACGGGGCTGAAGCGGTCTCAAGTGTGTCGTTAAGGAGTTGTTCGGCTTCCCTTTCCTCTATCAATCCTTCGGAGAGTGCACGAAATACCTGCTGATGAAACCGTTTCGGTTTTTCAGGGGAGATTTCAATCGGCTCACGCTTTTTCCAACCCAATTTGTTGATTTTCATGCACCACTGTTTATAGTAGGAATCGGTAATAATCCGTAAATCCTTCAGTCGATACAGAATTGCTTGGATGCTCATTCCATAACGCCACTTGAGGTACTGGAGCTCTTCTGATTGAATGCGGCTTCGCTTCTCATCGACTTCCCGACGCAACTCCTCGGCTGGCGCGAGGAAAGCAGCACCAAATCGAAAAGCGGCTTTCTCCGCATTAACACCTTCCTCTAATTTTAGGGTTAGATGTCCAAGCTCGTGTGCGATGTTGAGTCGATGCCGGTCTCCCGGTGTGCCTCGGCGCGTTGCAATTGCTGCCGATAGCACATTTTTGTCGTTATCTCGCACCACAGCAGAAATGCCATCGAAGGTTTCAATCGCCTCAACCTCAATGATGTGGATGAAATGGTCTTCAAGCACACCCACAAGGTTTGTAACCGGGGCAACCCCAAGGTCCCACTGTTGGCGAAGCGCAAGAGCGGCACCCTCGGCGTCTTCTATTTTAGAAACAGGAAACTCTCGAATCGGGAGTTCGACGCTGTTCCGCTCACCCAGCCGCTCCAGTAGGGAGACCCGTTTTTCCAACACTTCAGCGACAAGACTTTGTAGCTGTTCTTGTTCTTTCTTACCCATGCGAGTGCGTTTTCGATAGGCAACCCACTCCACCTGCCAAGTTGATTCGCCCCATAATTGAGCGGATTTCACTCCCAATGCGGCAGCGATTTGATTGAGTGTCGTTACCTTGGGTTGCATCTTCCCGCGTTCATACTTTGAAAGTGCTTGCTTGCTAACTAATCCATCAATGGCAGCCTCTAAATCATCAAGAGACACGCCACGGGCAAGCCTAAATCGTTTCAACCGTTCACCCACCATGATTGCAGTATCTCTTTGTTCAGTTGTAGACTCTTCTTTGCTAGTGTCCATTGAAGACGCCCTCTTGCGTGTCGAGGGCTTCAGGATTTTACCGGAAGCATCCATCACTCCAATTGTTGTCTCTTTGTAGTGCTCCAAAGCCGCCTCAGTAGCTTTGGCGTCCACCCCAACTACGTAGACAGGACCTCTGTACCCTCGAAGCTGCTGAGCAGCATTTGTAATGGTGTCGGCTGTTTCCACCTCAATGATTTGACGAGGCGTTCTGATATCGGGACCTGGTCCCTGATTATAAGAAACGCCTTTCTGAGCCGCAATAAATTTGGCAGTTTCGTCATGTTTAGTTGACATTATTTTGTCCTCACATGGATTCAATGAAGAATTGGGTTTACAAACAGCCCTCAAATCTGCCTAATTATGAATCAAACGGATTAATTTTTCAAGGGAAAAAATCTAAGGAGAAGAGGAATTTCCTGCACAGTCAAAGTGGGAAAAGGAGGAGGATGCCAGAAAGGCATTAGGCGACTACTGAATTGAGTCTCGAAAATCACGTCAGTCGTCGTTATTGGTTATGTAGAACTTCCGCACACAGGACGGTGACTACTCACACAGAAGCCATTATCTAAAAATTTATGTACCTCAGAGACATCCCAGTAATCTTTCCGATTATACCCCGGTGTTTTAGATCGTTGTTCATCTATCTGTGTTGTAGAGCATAACCCGTCCGTGCTTTCGTGAATACACGAAAACACCTATTTTATCGAAGTTAGAATCTGTACCTCCGATAATAATAAGAATACATTCAGGACAGTCTGTTTTGGTATCTTTTGCAATCTCCAACTGATTACGGTTATCCGTACCGCTCGGAATAGGTTTACCGTCTGGATGGCTATGCCACTCACCCACATAGTACCGTCTACCAGAGAAAGTCTTTCGCAGTTTTGTAAAGAAATTTCGCAAACCTGCAATTCCTCTATAAAACGAAGTTCGTGAACCTTTCGAGTCTGGACTCAAGGGTGCAAGTTCAAGAACAGAAGCCTCAAAGCCATCATCAGAATAACATCCAACTAACGATGTTCCTACTTCATTGGGGTAATGTTCCTGTGCCATGTCTGTCATCTTAAGAAGGCAGGACTTTGAGATAAGCACCGTATACCGTTTACAGTCAGACCGCCATCTTAGCAAAGATTTATTCATGGATATTCTTTTGTCCATACCACCTCAACAAGTGATCCCGGTTGGACACCGTTTTGCGTCATCGACCGCCTCTTAATAATTGCTGCAAGCCCTATCTTTTGCTTAGAGTCTATTGAATGGCTGAGAATATCTACAGCGTATGCCGCTAGAATTTGGACATGAGCATTTCGAGCAGGAAAAGTCGGATGCCAACATCCGGCACCTTCTATAATTTGTACTTCCTTTGAAGGAACACGAAAGTACTCCTTGGGGTCAAGCGATGTATATTTCTCTTGAACAGCATACTTTAGATCCGCAAATATGTCTCCACATGGCGTGGAATCACCTGATATACAAATTGTTAGCAATTCCGCATGGAAACTGAAGAACAAGGAAATCAAACGTTTGTTGTTTTCTACAGCATATTGATTCAACCAATCAAATGCGGCCTCACTCGTGGTGCAATCGACAAATACATCTGTCTTCGCAAACACTTGATGAATTGCCTCATCCGATCGTAAGTTTAGTGGTATTCTTTCAGGATACCCTTTTATCGTCGAAAGGGGATTCGCTCGCGAAAGTCTAGCTGCTAACGCCCCTGCTTTATTCACACTGACAGATGAACCGTCAAGGGTATGACGACAGAGATTACCAAAATTTGTTAAATCCGGATCAAATAGGTTCAGTTGGTTTACACCACCCCGTGCAAGTAATTCTGCAACAGAACTCCCTAATGCGCCGCAACCGAAAAAAGCAATAGATGTTGATTGAACCTTTGGAGGGTGGGCGCCTCTTGCATATAATCTCTCGTAGGCAACATTTTCAACTGTTCCCCACGGCAGCTGTTGAGAGGCTGAAAAATCGCCGTTGTTTATCAATCTCTCCCATATTTTTCTAGGTTTCTGAGATTGACCTTTTGATCTTCGTCTGGCGCCCGGGGCATTGAATTCCTTAAGATGCTGTTTGAGATTCTTAAAAAGCAGAGGTTGCCAATGGATTTCGGTGGGCGGCTCTCCAACAATTTTGGGAATTGGAAAACCGATGAGCAGAATTCCAAACTGATGGGAATGTTTATGATTCCAAGCTTCCTTGAGAACTGCATAAAAGTCCAAATCATTCTTTGAACACAGTTCAGTCATCTCCTGATAGGTTTGAGGTGGGCGGTGTCTGATATAACGGATGTCGGGTATAAGGATCCACCTCCCGTCAATTTTATCATCTTTTTTCAGAATACTCGGAGAGAATTCTGATTCTCTAACCAGTGAACCATCTTTATGGCAAAATCTGACAGCGAATATCGCCGGAATTTCCACTCCACAAAAGAACTCAACGTGCCCCCACTGACCTATATGAGACTCCCATTTCTTGTAAGAGTCTAATGACTCCTCAAAGATTACAGGACACTTTATTGGGGAAAGTCCATAACTAAAGGCAGGCAATTCATACGGCTCATCCGGTTTAAGCAGCGTCCCATTTGCTGCATCTTCGAGCCATTCAATTGCCCATTTAACGTAGCAAACAAGCCGTTGGGCGTCCCGAGGAACTAGATGTTCTTCTGGTAAACATAATTTTTTCGACCCAGCCTCTTGGTGAGGAAAACCACTCACTTGTTCAGATAGAGAAAAGATTTCAACTGGTTGCATTGGAAATGTTTCAGGAATCAAGACGCGTAAAGGAACGTCACAGGGCACCTCCTCCTGATTGGGATAGGGCACTTTGGCCGCACACTCAAATACCCAACCCGGAGCATCTTCGCCCTGACTCCAATCAATCGGTTTGCTAATTTCAACAATCCGGTGTTGTCGCAGAGAGCTATAGGCTTCTATCACAATATCAGGGATTGTGTTCTGGCTTGGCATCCTATCCATATCTGCGAGGTGTTAAATCACCAGTCTGGTTCCTAGGGGACTGCTCAAAGGGACCCCTAGAACTATTTCCCTTATTCCCATTATCATCAGAATCCGGAAACTTACTGCCAAACAATTCACACCACTTCTCAATAGACTTCTCTTTGTCATCAGCATCAAGAGCATCACGTGCTATCTCAGCAGCTTTCTTGGCATGTTCATAAAATTCAGCAAACTTTTCGCCAGACACTCGCCCCAAAACATTGTGTTCAGGAACACCATGGTCGGGGAGACAGGGAACTTGCTTAAGTAGAGCATACACACTGTAATTCGCGACGATAGCCTCTAATGTCAGCGTAACTCCTTCCGCAACAGACGTTATGGCATCAGGACAACAGACACCCATAAGATGTTCAAGCGGATATCCTTTGGGTCGATCATCTTCATGATGAACTCTCTGCCACCATTTAATCGCCTTAACAACATTGACATAGTGCTTATTGCAAATGGCATTCTTTGCCCAGGTCCATTTGATTTGCTCTAATGGATGCGTTCGTTCCCACTTACCAGCATCGCGGTTTGGAATCCATAACGGTTCGGTTTGCCATTCTGCACTACGTAAGCTCTCAAAGAAAGCAGCTTGGTTTGTCCTTTCACCCGGCGGAATCCAAGATTTCGTCAATAGCCAATCGTCAATATCCTCAGGCGTAAAGTCTGTTCTAACTGCCTTGCTTTCGTAAATCTCCTCTTCAACTTCGGACGGTGCTGAAGTAATGACTAGGTCAAGATTCACATACGAAAGCTCGATCCCAAATGAACGTCCCTGCCTTTGATATTTGTCTTTGTAGTGTTTATCCAAAAAAGGAACGAAAAGATCCATCGCATCATCTGGATTTGGGTAATCGGATTGATTAATTCGAGTGACTGCGATAGTATCTACATCCAACTTAGCTTCCCCTTTTGGACGAGGGGCGGTCGCTCGACGGTAACTTCCTTGTAGAACTGTGCTTACAATAATCGGTTTCAACTGTTCATCTGCCGTGAGCCGATCACGTAGTGTTTGATGCCCTGTTTTGCAATCTTCCTTTTGATCCTTCGTTGGACGAATCGCCTGGAGAAATCTTGTAAAATAGGTTGGTAATTCCATGATTTAACCCTCCTAATGGTTAAGATTGATAAGGAATGCGTAGACTTGGATAATATCTCTGTCCGCTACGCTGCCCTTCAAAATCGTGTTCATAAAGTTGAATCTGTGAGGTGATATGACGAAGTGTGTGTCCCAGAATATATCCTAATGCAACGGGCCCCGCAAAAAAGAGGTGTATCGCATGACACGCATGTGGGAGTATCTCGCTAAGCCGTTTAGCAAGCTGATATCCAAGCTGCCAAGCATGGTCCCCATCACATATGGCTCGGGGACCAGCACCTCCCGTTGGAGAAACTAAAACTTGAGGCAAATCGTTTAGGTTTTCCGCCTCTAGGTAGGGCTGCAGATCTGTCTGTATTTGATGCGTCACAGAAATCCCCAAGATCAACTCCCTATCTATTTCTCCAACGATTTCGAGATGCCAAAGGTCATCATTGATATCGGATTTATTCGGCTCCCAAAGCGCGTAGTTACTTCCTTCTTTCTGTGTTGGTATAATTTGAATGCGATGTTTAGGACTAATCAAATGCCCAGCAAAGAAAGCAATACTCAAATGACAATCAAAGAAAATGTGAATGGGTTGGGACAAATTGCTTAAGTCTTCATTCAACATGAATGCCGAAATCTGTTCAGGAATCTTCTTTTTCCAATACGAATTATCTTTTGGAAAACGACCATCAAAAAGTCCGCATAAATCGAGATGCGTTGCTTGGAGATCGTGGGGCCTCCGTGCAAATTGTGCAAAACTTTGAATAGAGATTTCACTATGGTCTGTAGATGGTGGAGCAATTAGTTGTTCTTCCTGTATCATTTGATCCAAAGAACTTCTATCAAACGAGTTATGCCCCTGCCCAAAAAGCTTCCAAGCAAGGTCATCATAAACGATGTTAGTCACAGTTAAGTCAATCGGTTGCAGACCGGCCAATTTAAGACGCAGCTCTATTTCCCTTGTTAAATCAATTAGATTTTTTCCGAGACTAAACCGAATAGTCTCTAAGAATGAACGAAGTTCTTCCGGTGATACAGAAAGATGCTGTGCCCATTTTGAACGTATCATACCCCTTTTCGACCGCGGTCCCTTTTCATAAAAAGTTGGACGAAGCATCTCCTCGTGCAAATACTCAGCAACTACGTCTTGATGATCCCAATGCCAGTTAGAGAAAATGTACAATCGAAATGTATCTGGACTTAATTCTTTTGACAAACTTACATACGCATCATACAAGCGTTGTAGCATCGAGCTCTTGCAATTAATAAAATCCGGATCAATTAGATTTTCATGGTTAAATACGCTGTCTTGTGTCATGTGATATTTACACTGAAACAGGTCACAAACAACTCGCTTCCTTGTCTGTTTTTCCATTATTGGTTTACAGTAAGAAACAACAACATCATCAACAAAAGAGACTTGATCGCTTTCCAAGGTAACGGATTCGACATAATCACTAGTTCTGAGTTCAAGCAGCTTCAACCAGAAGAATCTGGCTTGGTATTCATCCCCTTTTCTTCGTGCAATAATAGCTTTTGCCATAGAAACATTTCCCTTATGCTGCCCGAAAAAGCAATTAAAATCAACGAGAGTGTAAACTTGTAGATAGACTCACGGCACAATTTGACCAACAGAAAGATTGGTTGACAAAAATCCTGAAAATATGCCAAATTGTAAACCATGCAAATCGATTTGTCAAGGAAAAAGGAGGGTTGCTGCAAAATTAAAACAGGAAAGGGGAAGGGAGGTTACTGAAGTTCAGGCTGAATTCTGGATAGCGGTTTGCAAATCAATGACTAAAAAGAGAAGCTGCGTTTTCAAGGGGTAGGTTTTCCCATTTTGAGAGGAGGTTTCGGCATTCTATAGACATATCGCTCCGCCCCGATAGGATCGGAATTCAAAGCAACTGGAGCGAAAGGTAAAATCTTTGACGGGCGGGGAAACCCCGTCCCTACGGGATAGTCGATGGATTTTCAATAAGTAGCAACTCGGTTTTGCATCACAATCTTGATTTAGACACTGGTCTAAATATCCGATGGCATTACACTTCTTTCTTTCAATCCGGCGATTTAGGAAGCATCATCATAAAACGCCCGATTCAACGCCTTATCTCCCTCACTGACGCCAAAATCCGCGTCCTCTATCTCCGAAAGATTCACATACAACTGGTTCTTATCCAGTAGTCCCATCAGTAGTTTTTTCTGCTTCTCCAACCCATTTTCGCCTTTACCGATTTTGATGAAATCCTTTACCGCATCCTCTGGGATTTCTGCGTTGGCGTACCAGTTTAGGAATGAGTTTTCGGCGATGCCCCGCCAGAGTGCTACAAGTGTTTCGGAGGATTGAGCAGCTTGGATTTTGTCCATAAAGGCTTGGTTGTATGGCATCAGTTCACAATAGATGAAGTCGCCGCCACCCTGCCAGTTGACGGATTCGGAGATGCCGCCGGTGTCGTAATCAATTTCTTCGATTAGCTTTCCCTCTGCCTCAACCTTCTTGCCGACAACTTTCTTGAGCCTCTCCATCGTGATGGTTTCTGCGTAATCCATCTGTTCAACAGCTATCCATTGTCGGTTCATCTTATGGGCAACTGCGGCGGTTGTACCACTCCCGACGTGAAAATCTAAAACAGTATCCCCTTCTTCTGTTGTGTATTCAATGATGCGCTCAATAAGCCCTTCATTCTTAGGGTATGCAAACACCTTCTCTCCAAACAATTCTACAATTTCATCCGTGCCTTTCCTGTTGACCATGCTTTTCAGCAATTCATCCATCGCTTGATTCAGAAAATCCGATGATACATAAGCCTTTTTTCCCATATCTTCGGACTTAAAAACTCGCATGGCGGGACGTTTCAGGTCATGAAAATCGTAATCGCCGGGGAAAACAATTTTTCCTTTCCTCAGATATTCATCTACTGAATCTTTAGTAACACCCCAGCAACGATTAGGATTCACAGGAAATTCTTGTCCATTTCTCGGATTCACCAGTATGAAATTTGAGTTGGGGCGTTCATAAATTGTGCGTTGAGTAGTCAGGTCAGTTAATCTCCATTCATCGTTAGGAAAATCGGGGGTCTTGTGATATTTCCTTGCAATGCTGCGTCCGAAAAGTGCATCTGTCTTTAAGGCATTTTTTGTGTACATCAGCATCCAGTCAAAATCCTGCGATAGTTTATAAGGCACATCACTTTTTCCGCTCCGCGTCTTTCTCGGAACGGTAGCGATAAAGTTATCTCTGCCGAATATACCATCTACCACCAATTTCAAATAGTGCATCTCTTGGTCATCAATGTGAATGAAGATTACCCCGTCATCCCTCAACAATTCCCGCGCCACTTCCAGCCGATTCTTCATAAACGTTAGCCAACTGGAATGATTAAAGTTATCGTTATAGCCGAAACTATCGCTTCCTGTGTTATACGGCGGGTCAATGTAAATCAGTTTGACTTTTCCGCGAAATTGCTGTTTGAGCGTATGCAGTGCCAGTAGATTGTTCCCCTTGATGAGTAGGTTTTCCTGTATTATACCGTTTTCATCGCGTTTAATCTCCGTTAATTCTTGCCCACCATCAATCGTATGGCGTTTCCAACGGGTCAGCACCTTTGGATCAAAGAGGCGGTCAATCTCATCTTGCGCTAAGATTTCATTGAAAAATATCTCCTTGCGCTTCTCCTCCTCCTTTGTCTGCCCGCCCTCCAGCACGCAATCTTTGTAGGGCCAGACCAGAGACACCTCACCCCGTTCAGGCAAAAATTTATCCTCAATGTTCAAGCCGATTTTGTTGCGGAAGCGGGTATAGGAGTTGGCAAGGAAGTTTTTATCAGAGATGTAGTCGATGAAGGTGTTGGTGTTGAAGACCCAGTGCCTTTCGACCTCGTCAAAGAATTTCGCCTTTATATCAGGTTCACGCAGCAGCAGCCTCACGAGATCATGGTCAATTTTCCACGCTTGATCTATCACCGCCGCTTTGACCAACTCGCCTTCTTCATCAACGAAACGGGGGGCGGTTTTGAGGAGATTGATTAGTTTTTCGTGAAAAGACTTTGGCATGGTTTGGTCCTTATAAATCTTTTTGCTCTTTGGACCCGAGCGAAATCACAGACCCATTAGTCAATCGCATCAGAAAATTTACTTGTTAGGAACTTGGAGATGTTCGTATAAACTCACTATCTGTATACATTCGTTAATAGTGTAATCTATAAGCTCTCGCACATGCTTTTGCTTTACAACAATACCGAGACCTAGTATTTGTTGGATGCCAACCGGTGGTGTATTTGTTGGTAAGGTTTGAAGTTGTGAATGGCGAATCATTGTTTGAGAAACAACACCAAGTAGTGAATATTTGTTGTCCCAAGCAACAAAAACAGGGCTACCACTTGACCCAGGAAATACCTGCGCGTCAATAACAATTTGACCCCTTCCGTTAAAGTCAACATTAGGCATTGATGCTATTGATCCTCTTCTGATTAGCGGCAAGTTGTTCACAACATCGTAACGATTTTCCGGGTATCCTACAAATATAACGTCACTTCCCGAAGCTACTTTTTGGTAGTCTATTGGCGTTAAGAGATCGTCGTTTAGGTACTTATAAAAAGCATCTGTATGTGTAATACGGGAAACATCAACACACGCCAAATCAACCTCTGGGTTAGGATGAGCGAAATACGGGGTTTCAAGTATAGGCAGATGGAATGTTATTATATTCCCAAAATCTGGTGTGTCATCTTCCTTCCTACGATTCAGGTTAATCTTCAATCTCCCTTTTTGGTCGCCAAATACATGTTTGTTCGATATCAGCAACATTTTTGTACGATTTGTTCCATCGTTCAAGGGAACCTGGGCCAGATAAAAAAATCCTGTTCCAATGGAGTTAGCTGCATCGGGTGATTCAATGTCAATTTTGGCAGTTATATAAGCTATATAATGTTCAAAATATTGGTTTGCCATTTGTGCTCTTAATTACTCAGTTTAATCTCAATGAGAGCTTGCTGAAAAACAATCGGATATCCAAAAACCGCAATTTTTCATAATACAGATTCAAGGCTTTCCATGAACTGTATTTCATCTTGATTGTCATAGAAGGGCACGCCAATTGGCCTGTGCTTCTGCGTTCCGCTTCGGGTTTTAAGCACCAGCACTTCCCCTGCGAATTTTTCCTTAATCTGTTCTAAGAAGTCCGCTTTCCATTTTTCGTGTGCTTGCAGATACTTTCCCTTGGGTTCAATAAATATCTGACGGACGAGGGTATTTCCGTTTTTCTCACGCAGAAACAGCACAAAATCGGGTTCAAACGCCTGTCCATCATCAAAGTTGTAAATTTTGAAATGTCTCTCGTTACGGATCAGATATATCCCGTCGTACTTTTCTTTTAGCTTACCTATCTGGGCATCGAGGGTTCGAACAAAATCCTTTTCTTCGCGGGTGCCGTAGTTGGCATTGAATACATACCATTCCCTATCCTCATCCGAGACTAATTGCTCGTCGCCATCCGCTCTTTCGCTGCCTTCAACCAATTTGAGGGTTTTGTCGGTGAAGATTGAATTGACATTACTTGGCTCGAAAGTTTCTGTGCCCCTGTATTCCGTCCTATTTTGACGCAATTCAGATGCAATTTGGTCAAGCAATCCCGTCATCGCAGCAAGGTGCGTTTCATTCGATAAGGGATATCTTTCACCGCCCTGAAGGGTGATTGACAGTCCGCCGAGATACTCCTCCGCTTCAATGAACTCACGGATAGATTTAATGTGTGGGAAATAGGTCTTTAAGGATTTGAAAGCAAAAAAGGGGTTTTGGGTAACTGCAGCCCTAACGATATGGAACGGTATATCTCTCACTGAGATATTTCTTTGACTCGGTTCTATAATCTGTTGAACATCAGCGTTGTCATCCAGAGCCGCCTCAACAACCCCCCTGCCGGTGGCGAGTGAATGGTGGTAATTCCTTGACGAGACACCCATGTCGGCAAATGAGCGGACAGATTCATTCTTGTTCTCGACCCGTTCATTGATGTAGATGATCCCATGTTTGTAAAAATCGGTTTTCTTAAATTTCCTTTTCAATTTAAGCGGTTTTTCCACTGCCCGTTCGTCAAGCATCCCTTCATCGATCAGGGCGGTGCGGATTTCAGAGATATAGCGGGAATCGTTGACACTGTGATAGTGCAGCTCTTCCAACACCCGTAGGTCCGCCGTCAGGTTTTTATCGAATTTCCGTCGGTATTGATCAGGATTATCGTCAGTAACAAAGGGGAAATACCGCGCCCCGCGTCCGATTAACTGCGCTTCTGCAACGGTTGTTTTGCCCGGTTTCCCTGCCTTTGCGTCGCGGGTGCAGTAACATCGAACAATATCAAACAGATTTAGGACATCCCAACCTTCGTTGAGTTTCTGCACGGCAAAGATGGCGCGGATACGGTTGTCGCTGTCCTCAAGCGTGTTGACCAGAATCTGATAGTTCTCTTTCTCTCGTTCATCGTTGACCGAGAGGCAGTAGTCTTCCTGAAATTCCCGTTTTAGGCGTCCGACCAACTGCTCATCGCTAATGTCATTATCGTCAAAAAATTGAAATGCCCGTCGCACCAGCGGAATATCTGATCGACGGAGGTTAGCGATGTCCGGAGCCGTGAGGTTATCAATGAGTTTGTGAAAATCCGCTTTGTTCTTTTGTGACTGTTCAATCGTGCGCTGTGCCTTGAACAGAATTACCGGCTTGAGATTAATCTGATGTTTTGCCGCCACCTCCTGTTTATACTGGTTGAGAATAAGTGCCTGTATGATCCGACCTTTCTCCTCAAAATCCGCTTGAACGATAAAGACATCCTTGGAATAGCCATCATTGCGGAACTGTCGCAGATCATACCTATATAATACCTTGTTACGATATTTATCGACAAGGCTGCTATGGGTATAATCGAGGGTGGCGGTAAATTCAAGTAGCAGATTGTCCCTGTTCTGATTAAAGATACGCTCCACCGTATTTTCCCAGCTTACTATCAGCTCCTGTCCAGCTTTCGTACTGGTATTGATGTGGTGTGCCTCGTCAGCTAAGAGCACGATCTTTTTGTCTTTGAAATCCTCGTATGTTAAGCCATTCTCTTTCTGTGTGTTCAGATCAATATGTAGCTGTTGGATGGTAGTAAAACAGATATTGATATCGTTTTCGTTGACCCCTTCAAAATTGGAAACCGGCGTCACGGGGACGCGAACCGATCCGAAGTGGAGGGGTTCATTGAACAGGTATTTGGAAGACAGGGGATTGAGAAAATTGTCTTTTGTCTTTTCGATGATATTGGTGGAGTTGACGAAGAAGAGGAAATTTCGATAACCTTTTTCATAGAGGTAGAGAATTAAGCCCGCCATGATAAGTGTTTTGCCGCTGCCGGTCGCCATATTAAACAGAAAATGCAAGGGATTTTCCTTGCCCGGAAAGGGGTTGTCAAGACAGTGAAAGAAGCGAGCGAAGGCTTCTTTCTGATACGGACGGAGTTCAAACGCAGGATTCAGGTTGTCTTTGAGATAATCGGGAATCTCCTTGTTCAGAAATCCCATTTCGGATACAGAATCGAGTGTTTCGCACAAAAACTTTTCAGCCATCATATATTTCCGTCAACTCTGCTCATATACCGTCACCCCAACCCGCTCAATACGCTCAATCACGTCAGAGTCACTGATGTCGTGAAAGATAGATAAATCAATCATGTAGGGCAGAAACAGGTCGTCTAGATCATTGGCAATTTTGCAAAGTACATTCAGCGTCAAATCATCTCCCCCGCGCAGGGTTAGGTCAATATCAGAACCGTTTTTGTAGGCACCTTTGGCGCGTGAACCGTACAAAACCGCTTTTTCTACCTGTGGATAACGCGAGAAGACAGCGCGTATCTTTTGGAGGACGGGTTCTGGTAAGCCGTTCTTCGATTCCGGTTGAGGATAAGATTTCATGTTGATTCCTCCCGTTTCAACCTCACCACAAAACACCTTTTCCCCACTTCACACGTTCAGATTATCAATAAATTCACGGCTTTTCAAAGTGCGCTCAGTATGATAGGAGATAAAATTTGAAAGGACAAACTTGAGTTCCCTATGGTTGAGATTGGAGGAACGAAAGCGGTGTAGATAAGAAAAATCGAATTTTTGTAACTGCTTCATCAGTTCGCAACTCCCACGTGAAATCGGTCTCGCTGTCGTGTCCTTCCCCTCACAATTGGTACAGAGCAAGCCACCAAGACTTGGGCTGAAATGCACTGTGGCACCGTCGAACATCTCCGCACAAGCGACGCATCGCGAAAGTTGAGGCGCGTAGCCCACCAGCCCCAAAAATTGGAGTTCAAAGGCACGCGCTAACAGTGGGATATCTTCAACCTGCGTCAACCCTTCCAATGCCTCCTGCAGCAGATGAAAAACGCTTTGGTCTGCTAATTGCCCCGCTAACTCCGTGGCATCAACCAATTCTGCCAAATAACAACCATAAGTGGTCCGATCAAAGTCCGCTTTGATTAAGTCAAAAGTGTCAATCAGGTCAAAATCATCAACCCTATGGAGGTCTTTATTCGGGTATTCAAAGAACACAAGGTTACCGTAGTTGAGGAGTTCAAGGCTGCCGCCGAAGCGGCTCTTGGGTCTCCTACTACCGTGTGCCACTGCGCTGACTTTGCCAAACTCAATGGTGTAGAACCGGATAATCTTATGCACTTCACCAAGTGGATGTGAGCGAATGACAATCGCCTCTGTTTTTTGAGTTGGCATTCCATCTCCATAATAAAATGGGACAATAGCGCGGACAACAAGCCCAATCTTTTAGGGTTGGGTAGTTGACCGTTCCATTGTCCCATGGAAGTGGCATACTTCCGGTAAATATCGGGGCGAGAGGATTTGAACCTCCGACCTCGTGCTCCCGAAGCACGCGCGCTAACCGGACTGCGCTACGCCCCGTCATAAACTCCTAACAACATATCAATCAGAGAACAAGTAATCTCCGACCTTTCCGATTCATCGGAACGCCCTAACCAGACTGCGCTACGCCCCGATTATGACAAAACAGCGTGTGATTTTATCATACGCCCCAGCATCTGTCAAGCCTGCTTTCCTATTTTTCCGCCGTATCCTCCAACCGCTGAATCCGGATCCGATGGATACGCCGTTCATCCACTTCTAATATCGTGAATGTCAGTCCTTGATAAGAGAATTGGCTACCTTGTTCGGGAACTTTTCCCAGATGATCGAAAACAAATCCGCCAATCGTGTCTGCGCTCTCCGACTCGAGCTGCGCCTCAAGCTGCTCATTCAGGTCAATAAGACTCATCCGTGCATCAACCGAATAGATACCTTCGGCAAGAGCAATGAGTTCCTCCTGCTCATCAAAATCGTACTCATCCTGGATTTCTCCAACAATCTCCTCAATAATGTCCTCAAGCGTCACAATGCCCGCCGTACCGCCGTATTCATCAACCACGATTGCCATGTGCTGCATGTTTGCCCGCAATTCTTGGAACAGATCCGATATTTTCTTGCTCTCTGGCGTGAAAAGGGGAAGTCGATCTGCGGCAATAGACTTCAAGTCGAGGGGTTGGTCTTTTGCCCAACCATCTAACAGATCCTTGACATGGAGGAGACCAATAATCCGGTCAATCTGCTCCTCATACACGGGAATACGCGAGTGCCGAGATTCAATCGCAGTTTGAAGTACAACCTCCTTTGGGGAGGAGACATCAAGGCAGGTCACATCCGTTCGGGGAACCATAATTTCGCGGACAACCTTATCGGGGAGGTCGAGGATGCGCGAGATCATTTCTCGCTCCTCCTCCTCCAAGATCTCTTGACCGCTACCAACGTTTTCCAACGCTTCAAGGTCTTCCGGCGAGACACTGCTATCCTGTTCGGTTCGGGCTTTGCCACCTAAAACTCGAACGCCAAGATAGCTTAACAGCGTCAACGGTTTAATGAGAGGATATAAAACCCAATAAACTACGTGCACAAAGCGGAGGGCAGAGATTGTTGAGTTTTCAGAGCTGCCCTGTACATAGTTTTTTGGGATGAGCTCTGTCACAACAACAATAAGGAGGATCGCAAGGAGGGCACCAATAATTCGATCTCTCAGAGAATTGAAATCGAACAAGGAGAGCAGCAAGACGACAATACAAACAATTAATACACTCTTGGCGACGATAATCGTTGCGGAAGATCTCTGCGGGTGGCGCAGTAGAGAGGTTAAAATTTCATGCTGCGGCCCCCCAGTTTCCGCGATATTCAGTATTTCGCTCCGGCTCAGCCGGTTGATAAGTACCTCCACGACAGAGAACAACACCGCGAAGATTGAAAAAACAACCAAGCTAACCAGATTAATTATGTCTATATCGTCCAAACGTGGGATTACACCCCCAAGTACAACTTGTCAACCAGAGTCCGCGAAAAATCAGAACCTAATTCAGCCCATACTCTATTAGGGACAAAAAATTAGGTGTTAATCGAACGAAGCAGCGTTTCCTGTTGCTCAAACATGATTTCCGCTTCTTCTGGGGTTTGGTGATCATAACCGAGAAGATGAAGCGCACCGTGTACACTCAATATGGCAAGCTCAATATCCAGTGAATGCCCATGCACAACCGATTGACGCTGGGCTGTTGGAACGGATATAACCAAATCGCCAAGCAATTGAGGATTCAAATCTGCACCGACACCTTCTCGCATCGCGAAGGCAAGCACATCAGTGGCCTTATCAATGTGGCGATATTGGTGGTTAAGCACCTGGATCTCGGCATCATCCGTTAGAAGAATGCTCACTTCACAATCAGCAGAATCGTGAGCCTTTAGCGTGGTCAACGTCGCATTATACACAATCGCTTCATCAAAATCAATATTTTGACATTTGTTATTAATGAATACCATCGGCAGTCGCCGTTACGACAGACGGTTAATCCTATTTGAAGGTCAAAGCTAGATGCTATTGGTTTGTCTCAACCTTTGGGCATCGCGCTCCTCGTACGCTTCTACGATTTGCTGTACAAGTTCGTGTCGGACAACATCCTCTTTTGAAAAATGGATGAATGCGATACCATCAACATCTGACAACACCGACTGTGCATCAACAAGTCCCGACTTTGTATCGGTCGGCAAGTCTGTTTGCGTTATGTCCCCCGTAACAACGGCTCTGGAATCAAACCCAAGTCGCGTGAGAAACATCTTCATCTGCTCAATGGTTGCATTTTGTGCCTCATCAAGAACGACAAACGAGTTATTCAGCGTTCGTCCCCGCATGAAGGCGATCGGAGCCACCTCAATCACATTACGTTCAACATAACGCTCAAGGGACTCAGGAGGGACCATATCGTAGAGCGCGTCGTATAAAGGACGGAGATAGGGGTTAATTTTCGCTTCAATATCGCCGGGTAAAAAACCGAGCCTTTCGCCCGCTTCGACTGCGGGTCGAGTTAGGATGATTCGACTAACCTGACCGCTTTTCAAGGCAGAAACTGCCATCGCCATCGCGAGATACGTTTTTCCAGTTCCAGCAGGACCGATGCCAAAAACAAGATCATGAGATTTGATTGCGGCTACATAGCGTTTCTGGGTAGGGGTCTTCGGCCGCACAACACCGCGCTTGGAAAAGACAGAGATCGTTTCATTGGTCGGCTTTTCCAGCTGGACGGGCGTATCCCCTCTGGAAGTGCGAATCGCGTACTTGACATCATTCGCATTGATGGGTTGTCCACTCCGGATGAGATGGAGTAACGACTCAAACGTTTTCGTCACGCACTTAACGTCATCAAAATTATTGCCTGTGATCTCCAAGCCTTCGCTCTTTAACAGCACCTTGACGTTAAAACGTGCTTCAACAATGTTCAGAAAGGCATCAGATTGCCCAAAAAGAACCTGGGCTTCTGTGGTGCTTTGTATCGGTATTTTTAAGGATTCTTGATTCTGCAATACGCTATTATTCCTGTTTATGGGTGGGTGTAGCCACTGTCGCCTCTGTCAGAAACTAACGTCACCCCTAATTTTACCAGAATTTTTCTGGGTTTCCAAGTAAATTTTACGTTATCGTCACCCAAGCCGCTATGCAGATCGAAAAATTTCAGTTGTTAATATATATGCAATACATTACCAAAGTCGCAGAATCAACCTACCAGTTAGTATACGACCCATCGTCCCTTTGGTAACCGGAAGGCGGGCCTGAAGTCGGTGCTGCATCGTTGATGAGCGCGTCTTCATTGAACTCAAGACCAAGTCCGGGACCCTCAGGTGGAAGTAAATAGCCGTCAGCAAACGGCATCTGAACCGGAAAGAGGTCGGTTAGACTCGTCATCGGTGGACGCGGCAGCTCTTGCACCCCAACCAGAGCCGACGCTAAACAGAGATGAAGACAGGCTGCCGTTGAAACAGGACCGAGCGGATTGTGCGGAACGATGTGGATGTAGTGCGTTTCACACCACCCCGTGATTTTCCGAGCTTCCGTTAAACCCCCGGCGATGCAGAGATCAACTCGACAATAATCCATCAAGTCCTCTTCGATCACTTCCCGAAAACTCCATTTACTGTCAAACTGTTCGCCCACCGCTATCGGGAGCGATGTATTTTGTCGAACCAACCTCAGACTGGCAGGATTTTCGCTGCGGAGCGGGTCTTCAATAAAGAACGGACGATACTCTTCAACCCCTTTGCAGAATTCAATACTGGCAGGTGGATCTAACCGGGTGTGGACATCCACCAGAATTTCGACATCATCACCGAGTGCTTCTCTGACCGCCTTTACCTGCTCAATCCCAAATCGCACTGCCCGTGCTGGCTCAAACCGACCGTCGCCTTCCGGGTCACACAACCCCCATCGAACAAACTGCCAGCCCGCGTCGTAGGTCTGCCGGCAACTCTGGACGAGTGATTCAATACTGTTCGGGTCGCCGTTGTGGGGATAGCAGACCACCTTATCGCGTGTCCGTCCCCCCAACAACTCGTACACAGGCACCCCCAACGCCTTACCTTTAATATCCCACAGCGCAATGTCCACCGCACTCACCGCCGCAGATTGGATCACGCCACCGGGGAAGAAACCGCCCCGAAACATCCGCTGCCATAAATACTCAATACGAAACGGGTCTTGACCGAGTAGCGTGGATTCTGACGAATGGATAACTTCCGCCATCGCGCGCCCACGTCGTCGCAAGCCCCCTTCGCCAATGCCGTAAATACCCTCGTCTGTCTCAATCTTTACAAAAAAATTCCCCGTTGATGCAATGAACGGTTTGACTGCCGTAATCTTCATGTACCCCCTCCAGTTAAGTATTATTTCAGTTATAAGAGCAGATAGGGACGCAGATTTCGCTGATTGTCCCAAATAAAATTGGTAAATCGATACGGTTTTTCACGTTTTACGCATCACGTTTCACGCTCTGTCTCTGACGAATGAGCGTATTAACATTTGCAAACCCACACCATTAAATTATTACACATCGTCCGATGGTGAAAGCACATTATCCTGACAGTAGACGGGGCGGAAGAGTGTGGAACGTTTGAACGGCATTTCGGCGAGCTGTTTCGGATGGGGTTCCCACTTATGCCATTTGTTGCCGACAACATTGTAGCAGTTGAAAATAGCAACCCGATCCGCCGTATCATCCTCCCACCGTGCACCTGTGTGAGTAATCGCCTCCGTGAAAAACAGCACTGACCCCGCCGGGCAGGAGTAATCATCCCACAGCGGACAATCCCGGTCTTGTACAGATTTTGGCGGAGGGAAAGCGCCCTTGTGGCTTCCCGTCAAGAACAAAGTGCCACCGCTCCGTTCCTTGACCGGGTTTAGTTCCCATACAACCCGAGTCAATCCACTATGTGCCTTATCGTGGTGCATGTGATAGGTATGTGAATTTCCCGGAAAATTCAATATGCCCCGTCCACCGTGAGGACTGAAGTTGTCATGTCCCTTGGGCCGAATTGTTAGGAACGTCCCCTCCATGCGAAAACCGTAACACTCCTCGCCCGAATAACCGGTCGCAACAAATTCGTTCATGAAGCCGAGGACAAGCGGATGGTCAGTCAATTTTTCGAGAGGTCCACCGATGGAGGAGCGATGATGTTCAGGGATGGATTCCGGGGACTTTTTCAGACGGTAGCAAAAATCTCGCATTTCACCGACTTCGTCGTCGGTCAATACGCCGGGGATAGCTATCCACCCCCGTGTGTCAAAGATGAATTTCTGATCTTCGGTGAATTCTACTGCCGGTTTCTCGTCGGCGTTTGTCGTGGGTATAGACATACACGTATCTCCTAATTTTGGGGATAGCTCTTCGTACTCAGAGTTTGGCTGCTACCTTTCAGGTTACCCAAGCGACCTTCATCAGTACACATGAGTCTATACTAAGGACCTTGGAAAAACATTGCTCAAATAGCGCACCGTCTGCTCATTATAGCCAAACTCCCATTTTTCGACAAGAGGTTTCTGGGGAGTGGTAGGGTCATTTATGGTGAACGATATAAATATGTAGACGTTCACCAATAGTCCCACTTATCGAAGACTCATCAAGTCCCCCTGACAAGGTTCCCCCCTGATAATCGGTTGCTTCCGTACTTCCCCCCTGACAAGGGGGGTGAGGGGGTTGGGGATTTAGGGGGTTGGTTGTGTGTCGAAAGTGTATAAGTCATTATAGAATTCACCATAGTTTTTCTGTAGGAGGGATTTCCCAATCCCGACACGTCGCTCTATGAGCGACTTCCCAACTCCGACTTTTCAAACAAAATGTGTAATAAGCCTAAAACTGAATAGCCCTAGGGGAGTGGAATAGCTTTTGTATGGATGCGCCTTTGAGTATGTGATAACATAATCTCAAAATAACTCCGACAAGAAACAGGATAAACATGAAAACATTACTAATATTGCGTCATGCAAAGTCAAGCTGGAAAGACTCCTCCCTAATGGATCATGATCGTCCGCTCAACAAACGTGGCAAACAGGACGCGCCGCGAATGGGAAAGTTTTTACTGCAGCAAGGCTTGACACCGGATAGGATAATTAGTTCAACCGCCAAGCGGGCGCGAAAAACCGCCACAGCAGTCGCCAAAGCCTGTCAGCGCGAGGATAAGGTCGAATTGACACCGGAATTCTACCATGCGGGACCGGGATCATACCTCGCTGTTTTGCAGAACGTATCAGACCATGATGAGCGAGTGATGGTAGTCGGACATAATCCGGGGATGGAGGCACTGGTTGCTCACTTGACAGGTAGAATGGAGACAATGCCGACAGCGGCACTTGCCCATGTCGCCCTGCCCATCGACCAGTGGACGGAACTGGATTATGAGGTAGAAGGGGAGTTGTTGCATTTGTGGCGTCCAAAAGAAATCAACTCAGAATAACAACCCCATCCACAGGTTCGGAACCTGTGTGAAATTACGCCGGAATGATGACCTGAATATGGCAAAATTCTATCAATTATAGATTGGGAAAATAACCTAAGTTGCTAGTTGCCAAACCCGCTCGGCTTGGATAGACATATCCAAGCCATTTGGGACGAGGGTTTGCAGTGGATTTGTCAATCCACTGCGAGCGGGGAGGGATTCTCCCCCCGGTTTGCAACGGTCCCTATAAC
>JAJECO010000039.1 GCA_022822005.1 Candidatus Poribacteria bacterium | reverse complement strand
GTCAGGGGGGAAACTTGTCAGGGGGACTTGAAGAGGTTGATCCAGAATGAGTAAAATACAATCATCGCAACTTATTGAAGGGCTGCGAGGGTATGATAGCGCGACTGTCGCCAATGCAATTGAACACTTTGAGGTGCGCGACCCGACTATGGGTTATGCCAGCAATGAATTGATCTGTCAGATACCTGAAATCGCCACACCGATGGTGGGTTACGCTATCACGGCTACAGCTGATACCACGACGCCCGGCGATACAAGAAGTTCGCGGGTAGATGATCTGGTGGAGGCGATTGATCTGGCACCGAAGCCGTCGGTGCTTGTTGTCCAACATGTGGGGCATGACCGTAGGCGGTGCTGCTTTTTTGGGGATATGTTCTGCACGATTGCTCAGAAGTTGGGATGTGTGGGGGTTGTAACTGACGGCAATGGCCGCGATCGAAGTGCTATCCGTCGGCGCACACCGGATTTTCATGTCTTTTCGACTGGGTGGGTTGTCTCGCACGGTTATGGTGTGTACTTGGACTTCAACGTGACGGTATCGATCTGTGGTTTGACGATTTCGCCGGGTGATTTGCTGCACGGGGATGAAAGCGGTTTGGCGTCCGTGCCGATCGACATCGCGGGGGATGTGGTGAACCGGGCGGGGACGGTTGTTGAGGAGGAGGCGGAGTATTTCGATTTCTTGGAGAGCGATCGTTTTAATATGGTGGAGTTGAAGCGGCGTATTATTCCGCATGAGTAGTTCCTGTTGATGGTTTTATTGGTTACGTATTATTTGAAGTATAATAGCGGGGATTGGGTTGTAAATCAGGATAGATTTTGGAGTTACTTAGACGCTCCCGATGTAGAGGCAACCCCCTAAATCCCGCCCCCGATAAATCCCCGATGAATCCCCGATGAATCGGGACTCCGACAAGCCGAGAGCAGGCAGGCGGGATGTACCACTTGTCAGGGGGACGTGGATAAGAAACCCCCTAAATCCCCCTTGTCAGGGGGACTTTAAGAATTAAATCTTGAGATCGAAGATAATATACGAAAGTTAAGATAGTAAGGAGATGTACATTGAAAATTACTGATGTTAAGACATTGGTCATGGGCACGAGTTGGCGCAATTTGACTTTTGTTAAAGTGGAAACTGATGAAGGGTTGACCGGTGTCAGTGAGGTGCGGATGAATAACCGCACGGACGCGCTGCTCGCTTACCTTGATGGTGCGAAGAAGCGTCATGTTATCGGGAGCGATCCGTTTAATACTGAGGATCTCTATCTGCGGATGTTCCGTAACGATTATGGACGTTGCGGGGAGATCGCGGCAACAGGGATTAGCGTGGTCGAAATCGCGTGTTGGGATATCGTTGGGAAGGCGCTGGATCAACCGGTTTATAAGCTGCTTGGGGGTGCATGTCGCGATAAGATGAAGGCGTACGCGAACGGTTGGTATAAGGTTGAGCGCAGCCCTGAAGAATTTCACACCGCCGCCAAACAGGTGCTTGAGAAGAATTATAAGGCACTCAAATTTGATCCCTTCGGAGCAGGTTTTTATGAACTCTCTTATGAGGAGCGACTGCGGTCTGTTTCGTTGGTTGAGGCGGTGCGTGACTCGGTGGGACCCGATGTGGAGATCTTGATTGAGATGCACGGACGTTTCAGCCCTGCGATGGCGATTCAGATAGCGCGGGAATTGGAACCGTTTGAACCGAGTTGGGTGGAGGAACCGGTACCGCCTGATAATCTTGCGGCGTTGGCGAAGGCATCGGATAGCATCAATATTCCGGTCGCCACTGGTGAAAGGCTTCACAATAAGTTTGAGTATCGTGAATTGATTAACCTCCAAGCGGCGGATATCCTCCAACCGGACATCACGCAAACGGGTGGGTTACTGGAGGCGAAGAAAATCGCAGCTATTGGGGATATGTGTTATATGCTGGTTGCACCGCACAATGTCGGCGGTCCCGTGTCTACGGCGATTTCATTGCACTTCTCTGCTTGCACGCCGAACTTTAAGATTCAGGAGCATTTCAATGATTTCTCGGAGGCGTGGGTCAAGGAGGCAGCAACTGGCTGTCCTGAAGTGATAGATGGATACTTCAGTCTGCCGAACGGTCCCGGTCTCGGTATGACGTTGAACGAGGACTTGATTGCGGAGCACCCGTATCGTGAAGGATCGTTTAATCTGTGGGAAGATGATTGGCATCGGCGTCAATATTGAGCCGTGAAACGTGATGCACAGTGCGTAAGTCGGTTCATTGGTACATTGATTTATGGATTAATGTGCCAATGAACCGTTGAACGATGCAGAAACGACAGACTGACCCACCTCCGATTTCGATTTTATGGTAGATTTTACAATTACTTAGACATTCCCACTGCACAGCCAACCCCCTAAATCCTAACCCCCCTAGCCCCCCTTGTCAGGGGGGAAATTGGTCAGGGGGACTTTGGAAACCTCTCGAAGGTCGGAGTTATGGGTAATGTTTACTTATTTCTACAATTCACCATAGCTACTTTCCACCTCACCCCACCTGGACTTAATGCCTGCTAAAACAGTTTATCAGACCAACCAAAGTGTTGTCCCGCCGAGGGTCATCCTCTTTGTCCTTTTTCTGGCGATGCTCTGGGGTGGCAACGCTGTTTCTCTGAAGATTGGTCTCGAAGAATTTTCCCCATTCGCGTCGGCGGGGCTCCGGTTCACGATTGGACTTGTCCTGATTGCAAGCTGGGCATCGGCTAACGGCATATCGATTAAGCCACAGCGGCATGAGTTGCTGCGACTCTTCTTGAGCGCCATGCTGTTTGTGGTGCAGATCATTGCTCTGAATATGGGGGCAAACTTTACGCGCGCGGGCAGAACGGCTGTTATGACGAATACCTACCCGCTTTTTGTTGCGCTGATCGCACATTTCGTTGTGCCGGGTGACCACATGACGCGCCGGAAGGCGCTTGGCTTGGCTTTCGCTTTCGGCGGGATCTGTTTCGTGTTTCGAGACAATTTCGTGGGTGGTACGCAGGAGTTTTTGCTGGGGGATCTGTTGACGCTGCTGGGTGGGTTTCTGCTGGGACTGCTTATTGTGGTTACGAATCGTTTGATCCAGAATATCAGTACCTATTGTGTGCTGACAACGCAGATGATTATCGGTGTACCAATCTTTTTCACGTTGAGCGCGATTTTTGAGGGGAGAGCGGGGTATGGTTTCTCGTTCCCTGCGCTGTTGGCGATTCTGTATCAGGGCGCGGGGATTGCGGGGTTCTGTTTTGTCGCGTGGACGCTGCTTTTGAAGGATTATCCGCCGAGCCGTCTTTCCGTATTGTTTTTTACAACGCCGCTGTGGGGGATTTTATTGAGCAATCTGCTGATCGGTGAGCCGATTACTTTTGGTCTTACGATTGGGGCGGCGTTGGTGGCGTTGGGGATTTATACGATTAACCGTTCTCCGAGTGTCAGGACTTCAGGGTAAGCGAAAGACGGGCAACCACAAGGATTGACCCTACAGGAATCAAGTCAACCCTCTAAATCCCGTTCCTGATTTTATAGGGATGTCCCCCTTGTCAGGAGGACTTACAACAGCAAGCCCAAGACGGGTAACCACAAGGGTTACCCCTACAGGACTTTGCAGCGGATGGATGTCGATGGGGCTTGGTGATCTTCTATTTTTTGCTTGACCTCGATTCGGATATGTTTATAATTCGAAGGCATATTGAAGGACGTTGGCTAACAGGTATTTTTGGAGTAGGGAGGAGATGCCGATGCGTATCACGCATGTAGAGACTGTTGTTCTGAAACACCGGTTTGGGCCTCCTGAATCGGGGGTGATGAGAGATTGGATTAATGTCCTTGTGCACACCGATGAAGGTTTGACTGGGATCGGTCGGGGTGGGAGTCCGCAGGTAATTTCTCAAGATCTCGCTCCTGTGCTTGTGGGTCAGGATCCGCGACAGATTGCGCGGCTTTGGGAGGGGATGTATGAGTCTGCGTGGCGGTATCGGGGACCGGGACGTGCGGCGATGCCCTCGATAGGTGCGTTGGATATTGCGCTGTGGGACCTTT
Source organism: Candidatus Poribacteria bacterium (assembly GCA_022822005.1). Taxonomy (GTDB): domain Bacteria; phylum Poribacteria; class WGA-4E; order WGA-4E; family PCPOR2b; genus PCPOR2b. Next base: position 15,711 of record JAJECO010000039.1, on the reverse strand, counting down.
ATGGGAAGGCGTGTGGGCAGCCGGTGTGGAGACTGTTGGGCGGTTATGCGGATACGGTACCTGCTTATGCTGATGGTATCGGATATATGGATCAGTCCGCGGAGGAGGTCGCTGCGGAGGTGAAGGAGCATGCGGGGTTGGGTTATGATGCGATCAAACTTCACTTCAATAGCTGCACACCGCAGGAGGTTATAGATAAGGTGCGTCTTTCGCGGGAGGTCCTCGGTCCTGATAAGAAACTGATGATAGATGTGTCGCGTGCTTGGAGTGGTGCGGTGGCGGTGGAGACGGTTCGTCGGCTTGAGCCGTATAATCTGTATTGGATAGAGGAGCCGGTTCGGCATGACGATGAGCCGTTTTATATGCGAATGGTGCAGGAGGCGACGAGCGCTATCGTGGCTGGCGCGGAGGGTGAGGGAACGCTGTATGGGATAAGAAGGCTTATCGATGAGGGGGCGCTCCAATTGGTACAGACGGACATTTTGATTGGTGGAGGGTATACGGGATTGATGCGGATTGCTGCGCTTTGTGAGGCGTATCACCTGCCTATTGCACCACATGGAGCTCAGTTCCCGGATGTCAACTGCCATTTCGTTGCCGCGGTGCCGAATGGTTTGACGGTGGCGGCGTGTCCGAGTTGTGAACCGTTCCAGATTTGGTCAAAGTTGTATGATCCGGCGTTTCGGGTGGAGAACGGACAGATTGTGATGACGGATAAGCCGGGGTTGGGGTTGGAATTGGATTGGGATTTTGTTAATCGGCACCGGGTTGATAGTGGATAGGTTCATGGGTTCATTACACATTGCGTTAGCGAAAGGCGGGCGGGGGACTCCGCCCCTACGATTGAACACCGCCCCGTAATTTGCACAAAGGTTACGGCATACGGAGTATGCCTACTACTTTATCATCAAGAGTTTCTGAATCGTGGATTGACACGGATTAAGGAATTACACGGATTAGGAACAACGATTCTGCGGTTTGTGACCGGGAGGTTGCCATACACATTGCACTCCTCTGGAGTGCAGGTATTAAGACTATCGGAATTCTATAGATATATCGCTCCTCTGGAGCGAAAGACGGGCGGGGAAACCCCGCCTCTACGCATTGAATCAGCCACAGATGGGTAACCACAAGGGTTAATCCTACGGGAATCTTCGGTCGCTACAACGCACATGGAGTGTGGTCCAACCCGATAGATTGGATCCAGAGCAATACGTAAGAAGAGGCGGAACGCAGATCTGCGTTCCCTACGAATTACATGCGTTCGAGTTGATGTCGGTGTAGTATGTTGGCTGCCAGTAGAAGATAGGCGTGTGGAAGGGAAGGGAGATTATGGATCGGGCAGATATTAAGTATTTTCAGCGGTTCGGGTTTATTCAGTACAAGGGCTTACTATCAGCGGAGGAGATGGCGAAAATTTCTGATGCTTTCGATGAGGGGATGCAGCTCGCACGGAAGGGCGCACCGCCGCCGCAGCCGGGGGAGAAACGGCAGCAGATTGTGCCGTTCTTCGACTATCACCCGGAGGTACTTTATCCGCTTCTGGACCATGAGAGGATTGTGGACGTTTTTGAGGGCTTGATGGGTGAGGACTTTATCCTGACACTCAGCGAGGGGATTATCCATACGGGCGGGACGGGGTGGCATCATGATGCTTATGCGCCGGAGGGTTACTTTAGTATGCGGGCGGCGATTTATCTTGATCCGCTGGGTCCTGAGGATGGATGTTTGACGGTTATCCCGGGCAGCCATTTGAGGGAGTTTGGGGAAGCGATAAACGAGATGCGAGATGAGGTTGATGTGCTTCCTGATGAGATGCCGGGCCGCTATCCACTTTGCAACGCGCCGGGGGATGTGCTCTTTATGAATCATAAGACGTATCATGCTGCGTTGAGCGAGAATTACGGCAGACGTGCGATCCATATCAATTGTGTTCCGAACACGACACCTGAGCAGAACCGGGAACATTTTGATTGGCTTATGAGGTTTCTTGCTGGTGAAACGAAGGGTTGGGGACGGTTCTACAGTGACCGTCTAATCTCGACGGCGGGGCCGCGTCGGCAGAAGATGCTGGAACGGGCGATTGAATTGGGTTTTGGGAATACGGGACCGATTACGCAGTTGCAGGATTTGCAGTAGGTATTCCCAGTGCACAGGCAACCCCCTAAATCCCCCTTGTCAGGGGGACTTTGGAAACTTCCTTGACATCGGAGCAACGTGGTTTATAGATGACAACTTGGATTAATCATAGGAAAGGACTTTGAGCATGACAGACGAAGAGAAATTTCTTGTTGATCTTGAGGGCTATCTGGTTATCAGAGATGTCCTGACGTGTGACGAAGTTGGTGAACTGAATGGCATCATTGATCAGGGGGATCGCTCTGGGCATCCGACGCGCTGGGGTGTGCCGTTCAGAAGGCTGATTGACCATCCGAAGATTCTCCCGTATCTGATTGATTTGCTTGGTCCCAAGTTCCGCCTTGATCACGATTATGCTATCTTCATGGGTCAAGGTGAACATCGTGGGCGGTTGCACGGTGGCGAGGATGGGGGTCGTCCCGGTGGGCCTGAGGGTGATCACTGGTACAAATATCGAGATGGGGTGATCCGAAATGGATTGATTGTGATGACCTACTGCCTATCGGATGTAGGGGAAGGTGATGGTGGGTTCGCGTGTATTCCGGGGAGCCACAAGAGCAATTTCGCGACCTGTCTACCCACGGATGTACGCAGTTTCGAACGTCCGGCACATTATGTTGCGCAGCCGAGTGCGAAGGCGGGTGATGTGATCTTTTTTACCGAAGCGGTCATTCACGGAACGATGCCGTGGCGCGCAGTGCATGAGAGACGGTCGCTGCTCTACAAATATAGTCCGGGACACTCGGCATGGTCTGGACATTTCTATAATCTCAGCGAGTATGGCGAGTTGACTGACCAGCAGAAGCGGATCCTATCTCCGCCCTCTATTGGTGATCGACCGGATGTTATTCAGGATGAATGAAACGTGATTTTCCCCTGCCCGTCGGGAAACAACAGGGGGCGTGCAACATTAGAAGTTCATTAGTTCAGTCGCTCCTAGAGTGAAGAGTCGGGATTCGGAGATCCCTCCTACAGAAAAACTAAATGACCCTAGTTTGAAGTGTCTTATTAATTCTAAGATCTACTGTAATGTACCAATGAACCAATTTAGGGAGAGAATTATGCGTTTTGGAATGAGCGGAACATTTTTGCCGGGCAATATGGAGGATTTCACGCCGGAGATAGCAAAGAAGGTAAAATCGTTCGGATTTTCGGGCGTATTCACCCGTTTTCGGGAGAACGATCCATTTGAAACGACGACCGCCCAATGCCACAGGGTGCGCGATGTGTTAGCGGATGAAGGCATTCGGATGTATCAGACAACGGGCTATTGGCAGTGCTTGATCCACCCTGATGAGACGGAACGGAAGAAAGCGGTGCGAACAGTGCAGGAGGCGCTCAGAGTTGCTGGGGATATTGGGGCGCGCGGTATTGATACGGGACCTGGATCGATGAACCCAACGGGACCGTGGAATCCTCATCCTGAGAACTGGAGCGAGCGAAGTCGGGATCAGCTAATTAAGAGCTTGCGGGAGTGCGCGAAGGCGGCGGCTGATAATCAGGTTTATCTTAGTTTGGAAGGGCATCAGCTTGTCGTACTGGAAGACGAGGTGGTTACGAAGGAGATCCTTGATGCGGTGGATTCGCCGTGGGTCAGATCGGATCTGGATCCGGCGAATTGGGTTACGCTGAAGACGGTGTATTGGACGGGTGAATATATTGATAGGATATTCGACACGTTGGGCACCCATATTGTGAGTGGTCACGCGAAGGATGTCACCCTTACCAATGCGCATACGCTCCATCTGCCGACTTGTGCAGCGGGTAAGGGAATGCTGGATTTCAAAGCGTATATCGGTCGCATGGATGCGCTTGACCCGGAGTACCCGCTGATTGTCGAGGGTGCCCAGGAATCGGAATTGCCGGAGGTGAGTGCTTTCTTGCATGGGACGGCAGCGGAGCTTGGGATTGAGGTTATTGAGTAAGACAAGGAACGTGATGCGTGAAACGTGAGCGTAGAAAGAATCCGCCAATCTACACCAATCTTCGCTAATCTTTTTCGCTCATGTAAAAAGAAGGTGCAGAATAGGATAGAGAAACCGAGTTTTGAGGACTATTACAGTTGCTTGGTTTGCCCTTACTAGGCGGAGTTATTTACCCTCTTATACAAAATGAGGCATAAGAGGAACACCTTCAGGTATCCATTCTTTAGGACTAACTCCCGGAGAAAGTTGAGGAGAAATTATGACGCAGACAAATAGAAACGCTTTAATTCTCGATAAGGAGGCACAGTTATATTCGGAAGCGTGGAATGAAATACTAATTCAGTATGCAGATTTGCTCGCAAGCCTTCTTGAAATAAAAGTTAGGGATTTACACCCAAATCGCGTTATTGACAGAGAAACAGTAAAATATTTTCTTTCTCAATACCCTCCCAAACCGCCCCCAGTGCGGACGGCCGTTCAAACAACGACTAAACCTGTTAATTTTCGGTTCAATCAACGTATATACGACACGGGAATTGATGAAAAACCTATTAAAAGTTGGGCGAGTTGTTGGTTAAAGTTTTGTTATGTATTAAAGGAAACCCTAAACGACTATAGCAAGTTTTGTGGAGTATTGTGGTATCGCTCGGGTTTACCACCCTTTTCGGAAAATAATGATAGATGGAAGGCATCAGATCAGATAGAAGGCACGAATATCCATGTCCATACAGGCATGGATGCAAAGACAATTAAGAAAGAAATGCAGCTTTTAGCACGGTATTTCGGATACGTTCCGCCCATAGTCAAAGAAGTTGAAAAGCAATCAACTCGTAATCTTAAACCGAAACGACCAGAATGACCTGTCGGGGTAAGTTGGATCTTAGGATTGCTTTGACAGACTGTCGATTGTGGAAAATTGACCTACGGATGTGCCACAATCTGTTAGATTGTGATCCCACCCGCAAACTAACAGTTTGCGCTACATTGGTCAGATCGTCCGATGATTACGGCGTTTGCCGAATGAGCACCATCAGGATGTCAACACGCCCTAGTTTGATTCTGGGAAGAAGAATGAGGGGTATGGGAAAGGTGTGATTTGGAGGTTGAAATGCTTTTTTACATCGAGGGCGTTAGAGAAGATGCGGACAAATGTCCAGCCTGATTGTTGGGTTATAAAGAAGATGCGTTTGCCGTTGTGCGTGTTGAGCATGTAGATCGGCCTACCGTTGATCCAACTAAATTCCGGCAATTCCCGGTAGCCGAGCGCGTAGATCGCCTCGTGTGGGGTGAGCCGTCTGTGGGCATAGAATGAGAGCATGACGACTTTGTTGTTGAGCATGCCTGCGGTTAATCCCCGGAACCGATATTTATCTCCGAAATCGTAGGTGGGCGTGTCGTTTTCGATTGTTTTCCGTGCCTCCCCCAATATCGGTTCAATGTTGTCGTGAAAGGTTAGGAAGTCTGTGCCAATCAAGCGATCGATCTGGTTCATCTGGTCGGGGGTAACGTCGAGTTGGGGTATGGGGGTCGCGCAGCCGATCAGTAGGAGTGATAGGTAGGCGATACAGGTGGAGCGCAGCGGCATTACTTCTCCTTCATTTTACCCCAAAGCGAGGGCACTTTCCCGCGCGGAGAGATTGACAAGGGAGACTTCCATTCTTGAGGCGTGTAGTCCACGAACTCACCAAAGGTCAACTGAATGAATCGCTCATTCTCAAGATACAGGCGATAGATATGCCAACGCTTGCCGCCACTATGCCCGGAAAAGAGGATAGATTTCCCATCTGCCCCGAATGTCGGATCTGCAAACCGGATGGGCATCCGTATCTTCCTCTGTGGAAATTCTTGGTTCCCATCAAACACGGGATCAACCGTCACAATAAATAACAGCCACGGATCCGGCTGCCCCTTCGGCTGCGAACACAGAATCTGTTTGCTATCCGGGGACCACCCACCTAATTCCAAGTCCTTTTCGTTTGAGAGCCGCCACGGATTTGTACCGTCGGCATTCGCGACATAAATTTGACCATTGTGGCTTTGAAAAGCGATTCGGGTCCCATCCGGCGAGAAGTGGGGGTTCCCTGCATTCTCAATGAGTTTCTTGATATGGCCGTTATTTATATTTATCACATAGATATGCGTTTCCTCAACATCTTTAAGAAATCTCCTAAATGCAATCCGATCTCCGTCGGGATGCCAAGAGGGCGTGAAATCCCACGGTGCTTCACGGAAATCGATCGCTTCATCGATAGTAATATTCCGTTGGTTGCTCCCATCGGCATTCATCACCCAGATATCCCATCCCCGCCTCGCGCGTTCATACGTAATCTGACGCCCATCTGGAGACCAAGTGGGGTATATTTCAAGCCCACCATCATGCGTAAGCCGCGTTATGTCGCTCCCATCGGAGTTCATCACATAGATGCTAGATTCATGTCGATCTGACGAAAATACAATTTTTCCATGGACGTTATCAGCAATCAGAAATGACAAACACATAATACAGACAAAGCGCAGTAGCATAATTAACCCTCCTTCGTCGCAGAAGACCTTTGATAGTTATAGTGAATTCTAAAAACAAATAGACATTAAAAGGTAGTCTTTTGTAACACGATCAGTTAGATTGTGATACAAAAACGCAGACTAACAGTTTGCACTACAGTGTCTAGTTAATTCTGAAACCTACTATAACTGACCTAGGAGACAAGTCCAGTAGAGCCGACTTCTGTGATTGTTTAGCAAATTTTGCGCCAAACATTCATTTCCAATGAGAAATGCAGTCAGAGCAATTGGAGATCCCGCGCCCCGGCGGATCTCATCGTCAAATCCAAATAGGAATCGCTCGTTACAAAGGGCTTGCGAAGTTACAGGTATGGTTGTAGAGTGACATGCTATCCGGCTTATTTACACACTTTGAATAACTTTGTCCTTAAAACTGTCAGGGAATAGAGGAATTTTGCTCACAGACGGGTTAGAGATTGCCCTATACCGTGCAAACCAGCTGTCGATTTTAACTTCAAATCTTATGTCGAGATATGAATTTCGACCTACAGACTGGGGCTAATGAAGCATAATGCGTAAGCAGAAGCGGAACGCAGATCTGCGTTCCCTATGAATTAATCGCACCAGGGGTTAGGGTTGGGCAAGATGCCCGACCTACAGGTATCAGTTTCATCAAGAATCATGAAGCCCAATCGCGGGCGAATTGCACGAGGAGGCGCACGCCGAAACCGGTGCCGCCTTTGCTGGGAATGTATGATGAACCTTTGACATCCCATGCTGTGCCGGCGATGTCGAGATGGACCCACGGATAGTCCTCTGCAAATTTCTTCAGGAATGCCCCACCGACGATAGTGCCCGCTGTTCCGTCCCCGATATTTTTGACGTCAGCGACCTCGCTTTTGATCAGTTCGTCGTAGTCGTCCCATAGAGGAAGTTCCCACACCCGTTCGTGCGTCTTGTCCGCGGCAGATCTGACTTTGTCCATGAGATTGGTGTCGGTCCCCATCATCCCACAGGCAACGGTTCCCAGAGCGGTGATGACTGCGCCGGTCAGGGTTGCGAGATCTATGGCTGCCTTGGGTTTATACTGCGCGGCATAGCCGAGCGCATCCGCCAACACCAGCCGCCCTTCCGCGTCTGTATTGAGAATCTCGATAGTTTTGCCGCCGTAGGATTCGACAACATCTCCGGGCCGCTGTGCCGTGGCGCTCGGCATGTTTTCGCTTGCGGCGATTAAGCCAACGACGTGGAGGTCTGGTTTGAGCTGACCGACCACCTGCATCGCGCCGAGTACGGCTGCTGCGCCGGACATATCGTGCTTCATGTCCATCATACCGGAGCCGGACTTGAGGGAGAGTCCGCCGCTGTCGAAGGTGATTGCCTTCCCAACAAACGCAACGGTGCCTTTTCCTTCGCCGTCGGGGATATGCTCCAAGACGATGAACCGGGGTTCTTCGATGCTCCCTTGAGATACGCCGAGTAGGGTCCGAAAGCCCTTTTCTTGGAGTTGTGCAAGACCAAAGACTTCGCACTTCAGTCCGACCTCATTTGCGATTTCGGACGCTTTTTCGGCGAGCATTGTCGGTGTCAGATGGTTTGGCGGTTGGTTGCTCAGATCACGTGCGAGGTTGGTTCCGTTTGCAATCGTGTCACCGATGGTAACGTTGTTCTCGATCACGGATTTGGTCGCTTCATCGGCGACGAGGAAGGTGATGGTATCAAGTGCCTTGACTTTGTCGAGCCCTTCTGTCTTGTGTTGATTGAATTGGTAGAGTGCGAGTCGGCTGGCTTCGGCGGCGGCTTGTGCGATCTCTTGTGGGGTTTCATGGGGCAGCGCAACCACGATGGTTTTGAGATCCAGATCCCGGAGTTCTTGGATAACTTTGCCCGATGCTTGACGGACTTTTTCACAGTTGATATCTTCGCTTTTGCCCAGACCGATTAGTGCGATACGTGGGGCGGTGATTGCGCCTCTGGTGTAGAGCAGCGCGGTCTGTTTGTGTTCGCCTTTGAAGTCGCCGGCGTCGATTAGTTCGCTGATTGCGCCGTTTGTCGCGGTATCGGCGGTTTGTGCCACGCTGACGAGGGTTTCTCCTTCGAAGATGGCAAATACGATTGCATCGGCGGTTTCGGTTCTGAAGTCTCCAACTTTGACGTTAATTTGCATTGAATGATTTCCTTTCGGTTTGTTTGGTTCGTTGGTTCATTGATTTTGATGAAAAGTTATCTGAATCGCGGATTGACGCGGATTAAGCGATTACGCGGATTAAAAAAACAGTTATTCTCTACATCTGATTCGGTTATGTCATGCACATTGCGCTCCGCCCCGATGAATCCCCGATGAACCGGGATGTACCACTTGTCAGGGACACTTGGATAAGAAACCCCCTAAATCCCCCTTGTCAGGGGGACTTGGATAAGAAAGGCCCCTGTCCTTGCTAGTGGGGCACTTTCAACCGTCCAACCCAACCTACATATATCTCTCGCGGATTGTTTCGATGAGGTCGGTGGTGGATTTGCCGGGCACGTTTAAGCCGACGATCACTTTTCCGCCGTTGGACTCGACCGCTTCCCGTTCGATGACTTGCTCGATTGTGTAGTCGCCGCCTTTGACGTGGATGTCGGGTTTGAGGACGGAGAGTAGGTTGATCGGGTCGAGTTCGGGAAAGATGGTGACGTAGTCCACGCACCCCAAGCCTGCGAGCATTTCGGCGCGTTCGTCGGCGGGGACGAGGGGCCGGTTTTCGCCTTTGAGGGTACGGACCGAGTCGTCACTGTTGACGCCGACAACGAGGAGATCGCCGAGCGACTGGGCGGCTTGCAGGTAACGGAGATGACCAACGTGCAGCACATCGAAACAGCCGTTAGTCGTTACAACGGCTTTGCCGTCCGCTTGCGCGTCTTGGATAATTTCGACCAGTTGGTTTCGGGAATATATTTTTTTGTTTGGCATGGCTCGTAACCTGTAAGTTGGTGATGTGTAAAAAGTAAAGGTAGAGAAACCGAGTTTTTTCGGAAAAACTCGGTTTCTGATATCTGCGTTTTTTTGGGCTCAGACATAGCCGAATTAAAAATCTGGTACAGGCGTATAGGTGTTGAAGCCGTCTGTTCGGTCCTCGCCGCGTAGGAGATAGATGTGGTGGCTCGGTCGCAGTGAGGGATCGTGGCAGCGGACATCTGCGGGCATATAGCGCATTGTGTAGCCGCATCGACGTTTCTGTGAGGTGTTTGGGGCGGATCCGTGGATGGTGAAAGCGTCGTGGAAATGGCATTCACCGACGGATAGCTCCAGATCAACAACCTTTGATGGATCCATGTCTTCGGCGATAACCTCGCTGCCGAATAGACGATTTTCGCGATCAACCTTCTCGTAGCGGCGGTCCCGGAGTTTATGGCTTCCAGCGATAACGCGCATACAGCCGTTTTCGATCTTTGATTCGTCGACCGCGAGCCACATGGTGATGACACGCATGGGTTGTAAGCGTTCGCCCCAGTAGACGCCGTCTTGATGCCATGGAACTGCCAGACCGTCGCTCGTGCGTTTGCTGATGAAGTGGCTTGACCAGAGGAGGATATCGGGACCGATGAACCGTTCAATCACATCGAGGACGCGTGGGTCTGCGAGGTATTTGAACAGGTAGGGGTGCTCGAAGTGTGGCACGTCCATCTGTTCGGGGCGTTTGCCTTCGGGGAGCGCTGCGATCATGTCGTCGACGTAATCGCGTAGTTCGTCCAGTTCGGTTTGGGTGAAGATTCTGCCGAACTTTATGTAGCCGTTCTCGTTGTAGAAATCGACCTGTGCGCCGGTGACTGTCGATTCGGTTTTCCAGTTTTTGTTTGTGTTTGTAGAGCTCATTTTTCTCTCCATTAGTTAAAGAAAGCAGCCCACAGTAACCGCGCAATCACAAGAACTGCTGTTCTCCGGACTATCACAATATACCATTTCACCGTAGTTGAGATGAAGTAAAGTCTGAAAGCTGCGAAGTTGGTTCGTTTGACGGCTTATCGGTTTGGGGATTCCATCTTTATCGGCGTTTGCTTTACGAAAGAAGGACGGTAGAAGCTGTGAAGATTTAATACCGGCGCTGTCGCTATCGAACGATTTTAACCGCCACCGTTGGACTCTCCTGTTCAAACTGCTCGCCGTTGATCATTCCATTGCCTGTGAACTTGATGTCATAGGTGTCCGCCTTTAGTGTGTCGGAGGCTGCAAGTATCATCTTTACTTCCGTTTCATGTTCAGGAATGCTGACTTCAGAAACGGTGAATCCTGCTGGAAGATCGATGGGAACGACGTCAATCTTGTCCGTGAAACCACCCTGACGACTGACGGTGACAGTGAGGATAGCCTGCTCCGTTACTTCCTTCGTTGAAGTTTCTGTAATGGTATCATCGGCTTCAGACACTCTCGGTGTGAGATGCTCGCTGGACGCATGACTCCCTTCAGGTGATAGTGAAACCGGTGAAGCAGCGGGTAAAATGATACTTTGCCGGAGCGGTGTAACGGTGACTACGAAGGGGGCTTCGATAATGGTCAGTGGGAGGGCGGGTGTCGTATGTATTACCGGCTCGTTGTTAATGGTTGCGCTTCCGGTAACCGCGATATGTTGGGTCCCCGCGGGGGGCAGCACAGAGAAGAGCTCCCTCCGAAAAAAACTTCCGGCTTTAATTGTCACTTCCGCTTCGGTTTCACCCTCGGCAAGAATTGATTCGGAGGCTTCAGAATTCTCGGGTAAGCCGACCACCGATAACTCAATCGGTCCGATAAATCCCTGCTTACGGTTTGCGGTGATATGAAGGGGTGCCTCTCTCGACTGTACGATACTTAGACCGACTTCGGCGACTTCTAAGACGAATTGAGGGGCTTTCATCACAGTGAGAAAAATCGGATCCGGTTCCGCTTTTCGTTCAACTCGGCGGTTGTGAATCGCTCCGATCCCTATAAGCGAGATCGGAAGAAATCCAAGCGGGGCGTCCGGCGGCGCTGTCACAGTGATTAGGGCTTGGACTTGATCTGGTTCCAAGACGGTTGGACTGACCGCGAAATCCTTGGGCAAATTGGGCAGGACGAAACGGAGGGGACCGTTAAACTCATCAATACGGCTAACCTCAATCGTAAGAGACGCACTATCGCCACGATAGATTCTTGGATTATCGGGCGTAACCGTGAGCTGAAAATCAGGTTGAAGCGGTGCGATACTCAGACGATAGGCGAAATCAGGTCCACCTCGATTGTTCAAATCTCGAATAGCAATCGCATAATCTCCGGCTTCTTCAAAGGTATGATCGATCCGAGCTTCTGAACCCATCGTATCATCGTTGACAGCCAACGTCCCGTCCTCAGGTTGAGTCGCGGCAGACGAAGCGGAGGCAGCGTCAGAATTTTCGGCTTTATCCTCCGTTTCTGCTTTATCGAAAAGGGTCAGCAAGGCATCTAGCTTTGACCCAAGGCGTTGCGCGGTGACTTCAAAGATGAGTCGTTGTTCCTTTTCTGCTGTGAAGGTAAAGTAATCGACATCCCCCTCCAGTTCTATCTGTCCGTTGATTATGATTGGTGATGTCACCATATTGGCTCCGGCTTCATCGGAAGTCACCTGTTCCCGCGTGTTGTTCGGCTCTATCTCCACAAACTCAGGGAGATCTCCGACCATAAAGGGATACGAATTTGTCGATAATCCAGAGGGTGTCATCACCCGTACGTCCTGCACGCCCAACGGCGCATTTGGGGCAATAGATATTTGCATCGACTCCACATCTGCGAGATTGCGTCCACTGACAGCGATGGTGTTTTCGGTGCCGCGCTTCCCGCCCAGCGGAAATATCGAATCCAGATAGGGCAGTTCACCAATGCTCAGTCGATAGACAAATTCCTCGCCACCTTTGTATCGCAGATCTCGAATCCGAAGCGTGTATTCCCCATCCGTTGGAATTGTATAGTCTATCAGCGAATCGAGTCCATTGGCGATGTCGTTACTTGCGATTTCTACCCCATCGGGACCGAAGAGGGCGAGAAATGAATCGAGCAGCGATCCCATCCGAGACGCGGTAACCTCACATATCAGGCGTTGTTCTGCCTTAGCGTTGAAACGGAAGAAGTCTTGATCATCGACCGAGTCAATGACACCGCTGACGGTGGTAGGTAAGTTGATCCAGTTTGCTGCGCTGGGTTCTGAATTCGGCTCTGTTTCCCCGACTTCGGGCAGATCACCAACGATAAAGGGTTGAGCATTAGAAACCCCTTTGGGCGTCACAAGTCGTACTTCCCGCATTCCTTGAGCAGCATTCGGGGCGATGGTTACTTGGGCAACCAAACGGCTATCGTTGGGTATGTGGCCGGATATACCCTCGCCACTAAAAAATACAGCAGCCTCGCCGGTCTTCTCTCCAATCTCCTCAGAAATCCCCTCTCCGGAGAATAGTAACGCGGTTGCCTTGCTGATATTTTTTCCTTTGAAGGCAATTTCCACGTTTGTCCCGCGTTGCCCGCCTTGTGGAGAGATTGAGGTCAGTTCAGGAATTGAGGTCGGTTCAGAAACGGTTTGGGCTTTGATCAGATGGGGCGAGCTGAAGAGCAATAACAGGGCTAAAATAGCGCGGAACATATATCGCTGGCGCAGCCAGAAGTATAACCTTTGATAGCGATCACAGGACATAACAATCGCGTTTGCAACCTCCTATTCTCAGGGATTTAGGGATACATAGATCCGTAGAGTATGCTGCAAACTCCGACGGTTGGGATTCAGGGCATTTATAGTAAATTATAAAAATAAAGGCTCATATAAAAACGGAGTGTACTGACGGTGAAGGCGTTGAGGCCGGTGCAAGTCACTTTGGACCCCGATTTATCGGGGATGCCCCGCCTACGGTTTTTGAGGCCAGTCGGTACTGTTACACTAATTCTTAACATAAGCGAAAATAAATAGACACTTTTGCTCCTCGTGTCCTGTCCCGCCTGCCTGCTCTCGGCTTGTCGGAGTCCCGATGGAATCGGGAACTCGTCGGGATGCGGTGCGGTTAGAAACCGCACCTACCGGGTCGTAGCCCAGATTTTTCTAACCCCAGTAGTCGAGGTTTGCTCACCTCGACGATTGGCAGTGCCCAAGTAATTCTAAAATCTACCATAATTCTCCCGTAGCCTCAATTTCCCAGTCGAGGCTACGGCGGGGCAAGATGCCCTGCCTACAGATTCGGGTCACTCCAAAAGTAGAGCGTTCGAGGACAGGCTTTGTGATTGTTGTGTTAGAACAACCCGATAATCGGATTGCCTTTCACCAATTCCCTCGGCTGATCCAAGTGATTCATCACTTCCGTGTGCGGATCGATACCCAAGGTGTGATAGACGGTTGCGAGGATGTCTGTCGGGTGGACCGGGTCTTCGAGGGGTGTCGAACCCGTCGCGTCAGATTTCCCGTAGACCTGTCCACCGCGAACCCCTGCGCCGGCAATCAAGCCTGTGTAACAGTAGGGCCAATGATCCCGCCCATCTGGCGCATTGCTATTTCCAGAGGTACTGACACCCAGTTTTGGCGATCTGCCGAACTCGCCGATAGTGAGCACGAGGGTTTCGTCCAACAATCCACGTTGATGTAGATCTTCCAACAGGGCGGAGAGTGTCTGATCCAATTTGGGACAGTGCAGGTCTTTCAGGGGTCCAAAATTCGCGGCATGTGTGTCCCAAGCCGTTGTGAACGGATCGCCGTTGGCGACTGAGGGCCAATTCACCTGAACGAATCGGGTTCCGGCTTCGATGAGACGGCGAGCCAGTAGGACGCTCTGACCAAAGGTATGCTGACCGTACCGGTCGCGCATCGCGTCAGGCTCTTGCGTCAGATCAAAGGCATTCCGTGCGCGTTGTGAAAGGATGAGATCATACGCCTTGTCATAATATTCGTTCAGGGCATAGGTCTCTGCAACTCTCTCCATCTCTGGCATCCCTGCGTTGATCGTCTCAAGGAGGGTTTTACGTTGCTCTAAACGAACAGGGGGAACTTCCGGACGCAGTTTCAGATCATCAAGTTTAATATCTTCGTTGGGATCCTGGAACAGGAAATACGGATCGTATGCCCTGCCCAAGAATCCGGCGTTGCCGCCTTTGCCGATGATGTTGCTTTCCTGCATGGGCCGTGGAAGTTGTACCGCAGCCAGCATAGGCTCATCGGGTGGGAGAAACTTCGACACATGTGAGGCGACATTGGGGTGGTCATACGGCGCAGGCGGATCAAGTTGTCCTGACGGCTTGACCTTATCGGGCGTTTCGCCGGTGACCATTTGATACATTGCGGCCGTGTGATTGAAGAGTCCGGCTGGTGTATAGCTCACTGAGCGGATGAGAGTGGCTTTGTCCATCTGCTTGGCTAGCAGTGGCATTGTTTCGGAAAGCCAGATACCGGAGATGTTGGTCCGGATCGGCTTGAATTCCCCTCGCACGTTGGAAGGGGCATCGGGCTTGGGATCCCAGATGTCAATATGGCTGGGACCGCCCTGAAGAAATAGCAAAATAACGGACTTGGCATTGCCAAAACCGTTGAGTGGCTCGGATGGATCGAGCGTGGTATCGGCATTCGCTTGGAGTGCCAAAATTTTTGGCAAACTCAAACCGAGCATCGCCGCACCGCCAACGCGCAGAAACTCTCGCCGGGTGACTCCGTCACATAATTTTTCGGGTTCGCCAGAAAATGAGAACATCCTTGTGATCTCCTTCCGTGCAACGTGATGCGTGAAACGTGAAAACCACTAGTACATTAGTACATTAATTCATTGGTTCATTAATGTCCTAGTGCTCCGTCAAGTAAATTATGACAAGTCACTCCCTGCTCGGCTCCGTTCCGCTTGTCTCGATTTATCGGGGAGAGTCCGAGACTTGGATAGCCATATCCAAGCCCGACTTGCGGCGGTGTTGTGGATTTGTCAATCCACAACGAGCAGGACCATTAGCATCTATCTGACAGTGTACTAGGGCGTGTCGACATTTTGATGTTGCTAATTCGGCAAACGCTATAATCATTGGGTAATTTGCCATAAGTAGCACAAAATGTTAGCTTGCGTGCTAGGATCACAAGGTAACAGATCGTGGTACAAAAGAAAAACTTTGTTGGGTTTTACTCTATCTGTCTCTAAGCAGGTGCTGTTGGACGACCGCGCCTCT
>JAJECO010000009.1 GCA_022822005.1 Candidatus Poribacteria bacterium | reverse complement strand
ATTCTACAATTACTTATACACCTTCGATGTACGACCAACCCCCTAAATCCCCCTTGTCAGGGGGACTTGGGAAACTTTTCGAAGGTCAGAGCTACTGGCAAATGTCCACTTATTTCTATAATTCACTATAAATGACCCTATGAAACAATTTTTTTTATCTTCCACCTGAAATCTGATATAATGAACTAATAAAATTAGAACTTACGCAGCTGAACGATGGGGGTTGCAATTCGATGTTTCATCGCCAATGCGAGGCAGGATGCCCCGCCTACGATGGGTGTGGAGTCTGAAAATGCCCCCGGATCGGGATGCAAGCACTTGACGCGCAATGAATTGCGCTACTACAAATTCGAGTGCGCAAGTCTTGAAAATATAAAATATAAGAAAAGGCTTTTTGTCGCACTGCGCACCTGAATCTGGATTTACAGAATTGCTATATACCTGAGGGGTGTGCATAAATCGCTTTCGTATGGAAGAGCAATCTGCGATTCAGACAAATGGCACATGTCGCCCCGCTGGGGCTTTGGGGTATGGGGCTATCGGTATGCTATAAACATGTCGCCCCGCTGGGGCTAAATGCACCCTGTCCCGTCATAAAATAGTCCCGTTTCACTTTCCAGTTTCTATCCTGAAAATCCTTAAATCCAGAGAATCCTGATTCAGACGATAATGATGCACATCCCTCACATAACTATAATTGATATTTTTGAAGGAGATACAAACAGTGGAAGCATTCAAAGAACATGTTGGACTTGCAGCACCGTTGAATCGGCTAAACGTAGACACCGACCAGATCATTCCCAAACAGTTTCTCAAACGGATTGAGCGCACTGGGTTTGGACAATTCCTGTTTTATGACTGGCGTTTTCTGGACAATGGAGATCCAAATCCGGACTTTGTCCTGAATGACCTTCGTTATCAAGAAGCGAGTATTTTAGTTGCTGGGGCGAACTTTGGTTGTGGCAGTTCGCGGGAACATGCGCCGTGGGCGTTGCAACAGTATGGGTTCAAGGCGGTAATCGCGCCTTCGTTCGCGGACATTTTCCGTAACAACTGCTACAAAAATGGCCTCCTGCCCATCGCTCTGCCGGATAATGTGACCGCGGACCTGATGGAACAGATCGAAGCACAGGAAGATTACAGGTTGATGGTTGATTTGGAGGCGCAGCAAGTAATTCAACCTGATGGCACCTCACACGCCTTTGAAATTGGCGATTTTGAGAAACACTGTTTGTTGAATGGGTTGGATGAAATTGGCTGGACATTGCAGTTTGATGAGCGAATTTCAGCGTATGAAGGGCGAATTGGAACTTAGTATAGCCGGACTGATGAGATAATCAGAACGGATGCCGTGTCAATCCCCCACTGGAATGTGTAGAATCATTTATGGTGAACTTTAGAATTACTTATACACTTTCGACACACAACCAACCCCCTAAATCCCCAACCCCCCTAGCCCCCCTTGTCAGGGGGGAAACCCTTATTGGTGAACGTCTACATATTTATATAGTTCACTATAATTCTGCTATATTATTGTCTGAATCACGGATAAAAGATACCCACGACAACCGGCATAACAACGCGCAATGAATTGCGCTACTACAAACTGCGGGGCAAGATGCCCCGCCTACCGGGTGCGGAGAGAACGGGCGAGTACAATCAGTGGGGCGATGAGACAAAACGGAAAATTAAATGCCCCTAGGAATGTGGGAGGAGAGCCCTATGACGGAAAAACAGATTACACTGCCCATAACTGGGATGCACTGCACAAACTGTTCAGACACGATCGCACGCGAGTTGGGGAAACTGAATGGTGTGGGAACGGCAAACGTCAACTATGCTACCGAGAAAGCATCCGTTGCGTTCAACCCATCTGTGTTGGATGAGAGTACCATTATTGAGAAAATTCAGAATATTGGTTTCGGGGTGGCGACACATGAGGTCGAATTGCCTATCACGGGGATGCATTGCGCCAACTGTGCATCAACCGTCGAAAAGGCACTTAACAAGATGCAGCCGAGCGTTGTCTCTGCAACTGTAAATTTTGCTACGGAGAAGGCACAGATAGCGTACATCCCGGGGCAGGTGACTCCCACTGATCTCATTGCTGCTATTGAAGGGGTAGGTTACGGTGTTGTTGAAGCGGATCCCGACCAACTTGTAGATACCGAGCAGGCTGTCCGCGAAGCTGAAATGGACGAACAGAGGCGCGAGTTTTGGACTGGGGTCGTCTTCTCTCTCCCCCTCTTCCTTTTCAGCATGGGGCGTGATTTTGGGATGCTGGGAACTTGGTCTGACGCTCTCTGGGGCAACTGGTTGATGTTCGCTCTTGCCGTACCGGTGCAATTTTACGTTGGATGGGATTATTACACGGGCGGCTTCAAAGCATTGCGCAATGGTGCTGCCAACATGGACGTGTTGGTTGCAATGGGTTCGTCCGCAGCATTCTTTTATAGTGTGCCCGTTACGGTTGCGTTGACGCTGGGCAGCACTGCCTTAGGCAGCCACGTCTATTTTGAAACCGCGGCGGTCATTATCACTCTCATCAAACTCGGCAAACTGTTAGAGGTCCGTGCGAAGAACCGGGCAGGCGCTGCCATTAAAGAGTTGATGGAGCTGCAGGCGAAAACAGCTCGTGTGATACGGAACGGCGAAGAGATCGATATTCCGATTGAGCGGGTGGTGGTCGGCGACGCGGTGGTTGTACGGCCGGGAGAGAGGATTCCCGTCGACGGGGTTATCATCGAGGGCAATTCTACCGTTGACGAGAGTATGCTCACTGGAGAGAGCATACCGGTAGATAAGCGAGAGGGTGACCCAGTAATTGGCGCAACCATCAATAAACAGGGGCGACTCAAGTTTGAGGCGCACAAGGTCGGTGCGGAAACCGCGCTTGCGCAGATCATCCGACTCGTCCAAGAAGCACAGGGGAGTAAAGCACCAATTCAGCGTCTCGCCGATCGGGTTGCAAGCGTTTTTGTGCCCACTGTTATTGCAATTGCGGCTATCACTCTGTTGGTCTGGTGGTTTGCCGTGGATGCTGGTTTTACGCCGTCGCTGATTCGGATGGTAGCGGTGTTGGTTATCGCCTGTCCTTGTGCACTTGGGCTTGCCACACCAACCGCCATTATGGTCGGCACAAGCAAAGGGGCAGAGCAGGGAATACTTTTCAAAGATAGCAAAGCATTAGAACTCGCTCATTCACTCAAGGTAGTCATCCTTGATAAAACCGGTACGATTACGACCGGTGAGCCATCGGTGACGGACATAGTGGTTGCGGAGAGTAATACCTCAAACGTTACCGCCAACACCCTGGAACCTCACCCAGAGACCGGGGAGGCAGCGGGAGAGATGCAGCACGAGGAGACTATGCTGCTATGGCTGGCTGCCTCGGCAGAACGGGGAAGCGAACACCCGATCGGCAATGCCATCGTTCAGGCGGCAGAGGCACGTGGACTGTCACCGGCAGAACCTTCCCGATTTGAAGCCTTAGCTGGACATGGGGCTATCGCTCAAGTTGAGGAACACCAAGTTGTCTTGGGCAACCTTAAAATGATGAGTGAGCAAAATGTTGATCTCAACGGTTTGGGAATTGAAGCTACAAGGTTGCAGACGCACCCAAAAAGCGTGATCTGGGTTGCTGTTGATGGCAAAGCTGCTGGATTGATTGCAGTGGCAGATACCATCAAACCGGGTTCCAAGGAGGCTATCGATCAGATGCACCGTCTGGGTTTGCAGGTTGTGATGATTACCGGCGATAACCGCGCTACAGCGGAAAGTATTGGTAATGCTCTCGGAATCGACCGGATCTTCGCCGAAGTCCTGCCGGGAGATAAGGCAGCAGCAGTAGAGAACCTACAGAGGGAAATTGAGCAGAAATCTCAGGCTCCCGGGCACGTGGCGATGGTTGGCGATGGCATCAATGACGCACCGGCGTTAGCCCAAGCGGATGTGGGCATCGCCATTGGCACAGGCACTGATGTAGCAATGGAAGCGGCTGATGTTACCCTGATAAGTGGCGATCTCCGGTCCGTACCCCAAGCCGTTGAGCTTAGCAAATCGACGATGCGCGTCATCAGGCAGAACCTGTTCTGGGCTTTTTTCTACAACGTCCTCCTTATCCCGGTGGCAGCGGGCGCATTACACCCGTTCACCTTCCTACCGATGGTACTACGCGCCCTGCACCCGGTATTGGCTGCCCTCGCTATGGCATTCAGCAGCGTAACCGTTGTTGGCAATAGTTTACGGATGAAGCGATAACTGATTTATGATAGATTTTAGAATTACTTAGACGCTCCCAATGCACAACCAACCCCCTAAATCCCCAACCCCCCTAGCCCCCCTTGTCAGGGGGGAAACCCTTGTCAGAGGGGTTCAGGGGGACTTTGGAAACTTCCCAAAGGTCGGAGTTATTGGTAAATGTCTACTTATTTCTCCGATTTACCATATTTTGTGAAAGTTCAGTTCTACAAGGACAAAGTCAGATGAAAACTCTCGACTCACTCCGAGGTATCGCTCTCTCTGCCATGTTTCTGATCTCCGCCCTCTCAGCTTTGGCTGACGACTATTACGATCAGATTACGGTTTTCTCTCACGGCAGAATTACCCGTTTTGTTGAAATGCCGATAACCGTTTACATTACATCGGCGTTGCAGACGGAAGAATATCTTTCCGCGTTACGGCATGCGATGCGGCAGTGGGAAGTGGCCTCCTACGGTAAAGTTCAGTTTCAAGAATCGCGAGTGAGCAAGGATGCTGATATCTGGGTACGTTGGGGACACAGCGGGGCAGAGCAGACGGACATGACCTATGGCAGAGCTGAACTCACACGCCATCGCGTCCCACGTGGCGAGGACTCCGATAGGATCGGATCCGGGGATTTCTCGGTCGAAATTATCCTCTCGCTGCCTAAGCCCTCCGCGGAATCCAGACTCTCGAAAGAAGAGATTCAAACGCTTTGCCTACATGAGTTTGGACACGCTATTGGACTGTGGGGACATAGCCCTGACCCGCTTGATGTAAGTTTTAGGGCATCGATCGCGCAACGTCCAACTGCGCGGGATCGCGCAACGTTGCTGAAAATCTACGCCACGCCGCAAAACACTCCTCAACATGACGTTGCGATTGACACTTTGCAAAAGCAGCTCAAAATCAACCCGGCAGACGCACGTGCACATTACTTACTGGGGACGATCTACAAGGACAGGGAAGATACCGAACTGGCTGTTGCGAGCTTCAAGTCCTGTCTTGAAATAAACCCAAATTACCATCCAGCGCGAGAAACACTTCTACAACTCTATCAGAAAGTTGGGCTCTCCCAACAGGCTGTCGATCTGCTTGAAGGTACACTTGAGCAGATACCTTCGTCCAATGAGTATAACACGATCGGCGTGATGTACTATCGGAATGGAGAGATTGACCAGTCTATCGACGCCTTCCGCAAATCGCTCGAAATGAACCCTTACGATCCGACGCCTCGCAATAACCTCTATCAGATATTTCGGGAACGAGGAATCAAGGCTTTGAACCTTAGAGCGTATGATGAAGCGGCGTTGTATTTCGGCGAAGCGCTCCAGTTTAAACCTGATGATGCGGTTTTGTATCGCCTTATGGGCGATGGTTATGCGAGGGATGGCAATCTCAAAGATGCTATCGCGCAATACCGAAAGGCATTTGAATTCGATCGCTCTGACTTGGAAATCAAACAGAATCTCGCTGGGTATTTGAGCAACTACGGTGTAGAACTAACGTCCGCCCGGCGTTGGGAGGAGGCAATCGCTGCATACCAAGAAGCACTACAACTAACCCCAACGCTGCATATCGCGTATGCAAATTTAGTAGATGTTTTGTGGAAACGTGCCAATGCCCACCGTAAATTAGGGGATATTGACAAGGCGATTAATGCTTATCTCCAACTTATTCAGGTGGATAAGGATGCCTCTGATGCACACAGTCTACTCGGCGAACTATATCTCAAAAAAAGGGCATATCCGCAAGCGATAGGGGCATTCCAATCGGCATTTGTCGCGAAGCCCGATGATTGGCAATCTCGCAAGAATCTTGTCGCTGCTTATCATCATTATGCACAACACCTTGATGATAGAGGGCAGTATGAGGACGCAGTTGATCAGTTACGGCTTGCGCTTGCGCTGTCTCCTGAACAGGTGAACCTCCGCTTGAGCCTCATCAACACTTATCAACTTGCCGGTGACTTTTCAAGTGCTGAAACGGAACTGGCAAGGCTTTTGGAAGATGCGCCCCAAAGTTTGGAGGCAGAGAGTGCCTCAAAAAATCTACACATTGCGCGTGGAAATGCGCTCATGAATCAGAGAAAATATACCGCTGCGCTTACCGAGTTTGAAAAGATCGATCCATCGGCAAAAAGCGCAGAAGTTTATAACACGATCGGTTATCTTTATCTGTTGAGAAAGCAGCCAATTTTAGCGTTAGTAGCTTTTGAGTCCGCCTTGGCTCTGATACCGACAAACAACCTCGCTTTCCAAAATCTGTTGTCAATTGAATCTCAATTTGAGCGGCAGTTCGTGGACGACCGGCACTCGCCACACATTAGAAACCGGCTCGCCCGTGCGCGAAATAGCCTCGTCGTTTGTTATATTGGTCGCGACGAGGTTTTGGACGCTGTAAGGGAATACCGTGCAGCGGTAGAGATAGCACCGACAGCAACGGAAGTCAGAATTGCACTGAGAGATACTGGTAGACGGCTGATATTGGCATTACAAGAAAAGAATGCACGTCAGCAGATAAGAGAGGTTATGGGTTGGATTGAGGAGTTGGACGCCGACAGTTTGAGCGTTGAAGAGTTACTTGATGATGGAAATTAGGGAATATATCGAAGAAGGTGAAAATCTACGCAATAGCATCAAAACAACTGGAGAGGATAAATGGCTGGAGTACGAAACATCAATTCAAGGCTGGAGTTGTTTGTAGATGATTGGCTTATCGAGGAAATGAATGGCGTTGACCTTCAAATGCACAGTCCCATCCCTCAAGAGGTCGTCCTTGAGTTTAATCAACCGTGGGAGGGATCGATCAGTTATGATCCGGTGGTGATGAAAGAGGGTGATCGTTATCGGCTGTGGTATCGAGGATGCGGTTCGGAATCGACATGGGAAGACCAATGTACAGCTTACGCGGAAAGCGACGATGGCGTGCATTGGGAACGTCCGCCGTTGGGAATCTTTGAGTTCAATGGGAACAGGGAAAACAACATCGTGCTTCAAGGGAGAGAAGCGAAGGCGTTGTGTGTTTTCAAGGACGGTAACCCGAAAACACCGGACTCAGAACGCTATAAAGCTATTGGGGTCGGTGCTCCAATAGAGAAGCGAGCCACTTTGCGGGGTTTCACCTCTCCAGATGGCGTGCATTGGCAGACACTGGATCAGGATCCAATCCTGATAGCCCCAGATGACCCGTGGCCGATGTTTGATTCCCACAACGTGGCATTCTGGGATACGCTGCAAAACCAGTACGTGGCATATGCACGGGGTTGGGTGCCGCCGGGCATCCGATCCATTCGACGGAGTGTTTCGGATGACTTCCGTCATTGGTCTGAATTGAAATTTATCGACTTGGGAGACTCACCAACGGAGCATCTCTACAAAAACGCCTGCACACAGTATTTCCGTGCACCTCATATTTACCTGATGTTCCCGAAACGTTTTGTCCCTGATCGTAAGTTCGATCCGGATTGGGCAGCCAGCGGTCTCTCTGAAAGCGTGTTTATGACTAGCCGCGATGGCGTGCACTGGGATCGGCGTTTTATGGAGCCGTTCTTGAGTCTCGGTACTGACCCCGATAGCTGGACGGACCGAAATCTGTACACCGGTGTGGGCGTTGTGCCAACGGGACCGGCAGAAATGTCGGTCTATTTTATGGAGCATTACCGGCGTCCATCTATCCGCTTGCGACGTGGCACACTCCGCACTGATGGATTTGTTTCTATTAGTGCGCCTTATGCCGGCGGCGAATTTGTGACACGACCACTGACCTTCGAAGGTAACGAGTTGGTGATTAATTACACAACATCTGTGGCGGGAGGGTTGCGCCTAGAAATCCAGGATGTGGACGGTCATCCAATTGATGGGTATCAGTTATCGCAATGCGTTGAGGTTTTTGGGGATGAAATTGAACGGGTTGTCAGATGGGAGAAGGGCAGCGATGTCGGCTCACTGGCTGGTAGGGCAATCCGTCTTCGCTTTGTTATGGCAGCGGCAGACCTGTACGCCATACAGTTTCGGGCATAGCCCTGTATCGTTGGTAGCGTACTAGTCTGCCAAATCCAAACCGGCGGATAAATGCCTATTAGCCTGCATTCAAATAGTGCGCTGCGTCGGCTTCCTGCCATTGAAATTGAAGCGGTGTCGTTTCGTGTGGCTTGAAAGGTTTGATAACCTCATCAATAGGTGTGCCTAATACATCAATCTGCTCAAGATCCGCCACTCCATAGCCCATCTCATTGGCATAGTGAAACAGACCAATCTCCAGTGGTTCAAACCCCATCGCCTTGGCAGTTACAGCGTCCGCGGCGAACACATCCGCACTGGCGACAGCAATTCCGAGCGGGATTGAATCCGTACCGCCAGGACCGTTGCCTTGCAAACCGAGGGTGCCGTCGATGAGGGCAATGTCAGGGGACAGATAGCGGGATAGGCGAATCAGGTTGATGTTCAACGTTTGCGCCTCGCGTGGCAGTTCCCGATCGGCATGGCTGTGGTAGCCGTGCATTTTGATGCGATCTTTGAGATGCAGCGTTCCCATGATCATGTTTTTGAGGGCAAGCGTCACCACATCAACATCGTGCGTCTTTGCGACCGCCACTGAAATCGCACATGGGCAATCGAGCACAGTTTTGGGCATCCGAACAGGCACTTCGCTGCGATCAGCAAGCACGACAGGGGTTTCTTCCCAGCCCTCATCCTGATGCAGGTCTACGAGCTGAATCGGAATAGCATATTCGTCGAGCAAAGCTCTGTAATCGAAGTTATCGAAAGCTTCTCCCGAAAACGCTTGGTTAGCACCCTCTGCGATGATAATCTCTTTCGGCGGCTCTGGCACAGTCAACAAGAAATCAATCGCGCCACGGATAGCGTCAACGTGTGTCGAGGCGAGCTGATTTGTGCTGGACAGGAAATTCGGCTTCAACATCACTTGTTCACGCAGCTTGGGGGTGACATCGTCGCGCACAAGGTCTAGGGCGGTGAAAACATTTTGCCGTCGTTCGCCAGTTCGGGCGAGTCCGACTCTCGTTTGATTCGTTGCCATCGATATCCTCCTTATTTTTTAACCTTTCCGCATTTTCCGCACAAAATAATATCTGAGAGACAAAGCGATTTAGGGAAAGTCGTTAAATGATAGCGGGCGAGGGCGGTTCGCCCGGTCTGTCTAAACGAGCGAATTTAACATCTGGGCAAAGCGAGGAACAGCTGTCATGGCATCTTCGGCAGCCTCATACTCGATTGACAGATAACCTTTGTACCCCTGTGCTTTAAGCATCCTGACGATCTCAGAAAAATCTGCTTGCTCCTTGCCGTCGCCTTCCTTTGGGATTTCCGTCTTAGCATGGCCGGTTACCGCGTAAGGCGCGACCCGTGCGAGCGAACCGTAGGGGTCTTGACGGAAGTTACCTGTGTCTAAGTTCACACCGACCCATTCAGAGTCCACCGACGTAATCAGATCGATAACCTGATCGGCTGTAGACGTTATCCCTCCGTGATTTTCCAACGCTATCAAAATGCCGCGGGGTGCAGCGTATTCCGCGCACTCCTTCAAACCGTCGATTGTCCATTGGTGGGCTTCCGCTTCACTATGCCCTTCAGGTGTTCCTCCAGCGAACACACGCAGGCAGGGCGCTCCAAGTTTAACAGAGATGTCAATCCAATCTTTGACATACTCGATCTGTGCAGCACGTTCGTCGGGGGTAGGGTCTGTAAAGCGATTCCCAACAGCCGCTGCCGATACCTGTAATCCAAACAGATAGCATTGACGTTTGAGGGTGTATAAATAATCATCGTCTGTTGATGGGAAATAGTAAGCGGTTAACTCTACGCCATCCACGTTCATTTCGACTGCTTTTTCAAGAAAACCCTCAAGGCTCATTTCACCGCTCGTTAGATACTGGCGAAATGAATAGGCGGCACATCCAATCTTCATAGTTGTTCTATGCCTCCTTACGCTCCAGCAGCTCAATTTCGTAGCCGTCTGGATCATCGATGAATGCCATCTTCATGCCGCCGGAGG
Organism: Candidatus Poribacteria bacterium; assembly: GCA_022822005.1. Taxonomy (GTDB): domain Bacteria; phylum Poribacteria; class WGA-4E; order WGA-4E; family PCPOR2b; genus PCPOR2b. The sequence goes on along the minus strand of JAJECO010000009.1, from coordinate 113,681 downwards.
TGAACTGTTCGCGCCAGCCATCGGGCCAAATTTCAACGCCATCTGCCTCCAAGGTATCACAGCAGGCGACTAGATCTGGAACACCAATGGCAAAGTGCATCAAATCCTCCGGGACATTGAGTTCATAGTCGGGCGAATAGGTTAGTTCGACGGTATGCAGGTTACCGGGTAATTCCAGATGAGCGATCTGATTGCCCGCAGGCGATTTGTCACTTCGACTCTTGACGACAAAGCCCAGATGGTCGCAATACCACTTAATTGATTTATCGAGGTCGCTCACTCGAACGCGGGTGTGTAAAAAAACAGCCATTTGGTTTCCTTTCTGTTGTCGATTTTGGATGAATCCATTGGGACAGAAATGCTGTAAATAATGATAACACACGCTCCACTATCAAGCAAGTCCTTTTACAGGCGCACGTGATCATGCAAGATCCTCACAAGATTCGTGTTGAAAAGTGGTGATGGATGTGAGATAGTTATAAAGAGTCCATTAGTTCAAAAGTTCATTAGTTGATTGAGTTAATGCACTAATGTCTGAACTAGCATATTTAGGATTTACAGGATAAAGGCAGCGAAGTTTCGTATTGTATCAACGGGGGTGAAAGGAATATGCGGCGGTGCAGGTTTGCGTTTACGACACAAGCTGACATCCACCACTCCCGAAGAATAAATAATTCGGCTTCTCTAACATAAGTAGCAATTTGGGCTACAACACCACTATGAATACGATCAGATATCTCCTCATTCTTGCAACAATGGCAGTCGCCGCGATTTCGGTTGGGTTGGCTCAAGAGCCAGCAGAAAGCCCTGAACTGGATTCCAAATTGTATGAGCTCCACTTTCAACAGGGCATGGCGTACAATGATAGTGGAGACAGAACACTCGCTCGGCAGCATTTCCTGACGACAATCTACCTTCATCCCGACCACAGCGGCGCGAATTATCAACTCGGATTGATGGCATATAGTGACAATAATTATTCAGCTGCCATCTCTTTCTTGGAGAGAGCGAGTGTGGAAATGTCAGAGAAGGTTGAACTTTATTACTGGCTTGGGGGTGCATATTGGAAAAAGAGCCGGGCAGACGGTGCGATCAAAAACTACCGAAAAGCGGTCGTCCTCGATCCGCAGCACAAAAATTCCTTCTCGCTCTATGCGTTAGAGAACCTTGCGGAAGTCTATACCCGGACAGAACGTCTCCAAGAGTCGATGGATGCTTATCAAGCGGCACTGAAACGCGAAACACGGCAGGCATGGGTCTCTAAGATCAAGGATCAGATTGCCGAACTCCATTTAACAATGGGCACCTATAAAGACGATGGCAATACACGATACAATGAGAAAGGTGAAGCCATTGGCGGCATCGGCGCTGGGGATATGCGCACCAATCACTACTTCGAGATAGCTAGACACACCACCGATCCGGTCAAAGAGGCGATGTATTACCAGAAATCAATCGAAGCGGATCCGGGAATGTATCAGTCGTATTTTAATTTGGGTTGGGCATTGACTCGGCAGGGGAAACACGACGAAGCAGTTCCCGCTTTCGTCCGCTCAGACGAGATTTGGCGCCAAGAACGGGGTTGGAATCCGGAAATGATTCCCAAGACAGACGCACACGCATTTTTAGCGCTTTGCTATGTGGAATTGGGAGAGCCTGAAAAGGCACTTGACTTCGCGGAAATCGCACTGGGTTCCGCTCCAAATTACTATTACGGCTTGTTGTATAAGGCGAGGGCGCTGACCGAGCTGGGGCGTTCTCAAGAGGCAATACCCATTCTGGAAGGATTGATTGACAGAAACCCGGACGAAGCAGAAGCGTTGTACGCGCTTTACGAGAGTTACCGCGCGGCTTTGAAGCCAAACTTGGCACTTGCTGCGTTATATCAAGCTGTCCGCGCTCAGGCGGACAACCAACAGAAAATGCGTTGGGAAAAAGAACTCAACGTGTTGAAAGAGAGATGATTATTGATCATCTTTCGTAGATTTAACTTAAAATAATAAGGAGAAGTATAATGACAAGATTCAACCGTTATGCCTTAATTGTGGGCATTATAGCTGCAATGATTTTATCAGTGGGGGCTTTTGCTGCCGAGAATCCGTGCAACCCATGCGGTGGGGATGCGACGAATCCCTGCAATCCCTGCAACCCCGGTTCAGGGATGAAATACTTTGGAATTGATGACCCCAGAGGCAGAGATGTACTCACCTTTGATTCCAAAGCACCGTTAGAAAAAATCGTTGGCACAACCAGTAAAATAACAGGTCACATTCAGGTCAACCCAAAGGACATCACTAAGGGCTTGAAAGCAGCCTTTGCATTGGATCTCGCCAGCCTGAAAACAGGAATTGATAAGCGCGATGAACACATGCGGGATAATTTCTTGGAGACCTCCAAGTATCCCACAGCGATGCTCACCATAGATAAAGTGACCAAAGCCTCCGATAAGATGCTTATGGATGGAAAAACACTCACGGTGGATGCCGAAGGCACTTTGTCACTACACGGGGCTAAGCAAACTGTTCAGCTGAAAGATATTACGGTCACCTATTTTGACGAGAGTGAAGCGACCAAGGGCAGACTCCCGGGAGATCTCCTGATAGTTAACGGTGGCTTTTCATTGAATCTGCCCGACTACAACATTGAGGTTCCTCAATTCATTTTTCTCAAATTGGCAGAGACGATAAAGGTGAGCGTGGACTTGGCCGGTTCGACAGCGACAAAGGAAGTTGCTAATCCTTGCAATCCGTGCACAGGGGTGAATCCTTGTAATCCTGATAATCCGTGTGCGGGGGTGAATCCTTGTAACCCGTGCAACCCTTGTGGAGAAGTAAATCCATGCAACCCATGCAATCCGTGTGGTGGAGCGAACCCTTGCAACCCATGTAACCCCTGTGGACAGTAGGGTTAGGGAACAACGTATCTTGTGGGGAGGGTTTTGAGCCCTCCCTATTCTCTTTATAGATGGGTTTTGAATTGGTCAGATGAACGTATCCGTTATTATCCCTGCTTTCAATGAAGAGGAGTCCATCGGCAAAGTTATTGCTGACATTCCTAAGGTCTGCGTTGGGGAAATTATAGTTGTTGACAATGGGAGCATTGACCGAACGGCTGAAGTGGCTCACGCTGCGGGGGCCCGGGTGGTACAGGAAACGCGCAAGGGATATGGTTATGCGTGTCTCGCTGGCATTGCCGCGCTAAGCACCCCAGAAATTGTAGTTTTCCTTGATGGTGACTATAGCGACTTTCCGTCGGAGATGTCGTTGCTGATCCAACCTATTCTTGCCGGAGATGCAGAGATGGTGATCGGTTCGCGGATTCGTGGCGCACGTGAGAAGGGGGCCTTGCTTCCGCAGGCTTGTTTTGGTAATGCATTTGCCACGTTTCTGATTCGGCTGCTATTTCACGTCCAGTACACTGACTTGGGTCCCTTCCGCGCGGTTCGCTATGAACAGTTGTTAGCAATGGATATGCAGGACAAGACCTTTGGGTGGACAGTTGAGATGCAAGTCAAAGCGGCTAAGATGGGATTGCGAGTGTGCGAAGTGCCGGTCAGCTATCGGAAACGGATTGGACAATCGAAAATTACGGGAACGGTTAGAGGAACAATTTTAGCTGGATATAAGATTCTTACAACAATCCTTCGTTACGGTTTGGTACGATGAAGAGACTAGAAAAAATTTGGTATCTGAAACATTTTGATATTTTTAAGGATATGACTGACAGAGAAATGGACGTCATTGACCGAATTTCATCTATGAAGCATTATAGGCGACGTGACAGGATTTACGGTCAAGGCGATCCGGGAGATCTGGTCTACCTACTCAAAGAGGGACGCGTCAAGATTTATAAGTTGTCGTCCGATGGTAAGGAGTTGACGCTGGCAGTTCTTGAGTCCGGCGAGATCTTTGGTGAGATGGCGCTAATTGACGCAGGCCCCCGCGGCACAATCGCTGAAGCACTTGAGGATTCATATATCTGTACAATACGTCGTCGCGATTTTGAAATGCTGTTAAAAAAGAAACCAGATCTGGCGATGCACATTACTAAATTGATTGGGCTGCGACGGCGGGAAATTGAAAACCAACTTGAAAACTTAGTATTCCGAAATGCGCCATCTCGGCTTGCCGTCCTGCTGATGTCGTTAGCAGAAAAACACGGTGTGCGTGATAGCCAAGGTATTATCCTGAATGTGAAATTTTCGCAGCAGGAATTGGCAAATTTAGTTGGAACGGCACGGGAGACAACGAGCGCACTCCTGAACGAGTTCAAACGGCTTGGCTTGATAGACATCCGCAACCGGCGAATCAAGATTTTAGAGCAGTGGCAGCTTAAAAAGATCGCGGACGCAAAGATGAATGAGTTGCCGATCAAGGTTGACAGCGAAGAGGAAAGTGAAGCTGCTGTCCAATAATCACACCCCCTTCCCTTTTCGGTGCACTTCGCACAATTCAAGCATCAAAAACCCCCCGCCTCGTTACCATAAAATTCCACTAACCTGAAATTTGAATAAATAGTCCTGACGTCTGAGGTGTGAAAAGCGGGATAGTGATGGAATTTAATTGTCATGTCTCCCTTTATGTTTTATACTGACACCGTTCCAAAACAAAGACCTTCAGCGAAAATCAGGATATTTATGCAGCATATAAAGATGAGATAGAGGTGGGAAAGATGTCAATATTCGAAAAACTCGGTATTGTAACCAATATCTGGACAAAACGCATTGATGATGGCGACAGATTTGAAGATCTTGTCCGTCAGTTTGGCGACCACGGCTTCGAAGACATGGAGGTGCGTGAAGGAGATTATCTCCGTAACTCCGAATTTGGCAGCTTGATTGGCGAGCTTGAAACGGCGATGGGGCGCTATACAGACGAGCAGTGGAAAGCGATCTGCGATGCAATCTGGGAAGGGGATCAAGATTCAGCGGTTACAGCGGGAGATAGCCCCCTTTTTGCACGTGTAGGTGCGTTTATTGAGTTGGCGAAGAATTTGAAACTGAGTTATGCCATGTCGCACTCGTGGCTCGGTGCGCCTGAAGATCTCGAAGCGGACACTCAACAGATCATCCAAGCGAAAAAGTTAGCGTATTTACTATGTCCAGTGAACGCACGGCTGCGGATTGTCGGGCTTGCACCTACGGGCGGAAAAACAGATCCGCAGGCTGCAGTTGCGAATGTAAAACGGTATCGATCGTTGTTACCAAACTGTCCGATGGTCTTTGCGGTTGAAAATTCACGACAACCAGCCACCTTTACGCTCGATTTGGCAGTGCAAGGCGGGGCTTTGTTGACCTACGACGAGGCAAACACCTACCGTGATGATGGTACCACGGTCAACCCGCCGGAGGAATTTTGGAGCGCTGTGAGGATGGAAGACCTTACATCGGTGCATTTCAAGCAGAAAACAGCAGATGGCGTTTTGACGCAGGTCAGCGAGGGGTATGTCGATTTTGCAGCGATTGGCAAGCGTTTGGTGGCAGGGGATTATAAGGGTGACCTATTGCTCGAAAACACCCCAACAGACCAACCTTTGGAAGATGCGGTTTCGAGCCGTGTATATCTTTCAAGTCTTTTATAATATGTGGATCGGGAGTTGCGTTGAGTTGGGACATTAGCGGCTGTTGACCGTACCCCGGAAGAACGGGCAAGGCGGAAGCATGCAATTTCTGGGGTTGTCATAAAACGGATTGGAACGCCTGTGACCCCGAGGCCGCGACAAACGTAAAGCCTTGACGCACCGACATAGAAAAGACCAGCGAGATACTTGTTCCCTACCTTGGGAGGCACAAACGGCAGCGAGATTTGTCCGCCATGTGTATGCCCCGACAAGACCAGATCAAAACCGTGGTGGGCGATTGATTCGATTGGCTGCGGGTTATGCATTAAGAGGAAACGCGGTTCACCGGTCGAAGGCAGAGATGTTAACGCACGTTCCAGATCGAAATCCCCTGCGAGAAAATCGTCGCAGCCAACGAGCCATAGGCGGTCCCTACCGCGCTGCAACGGGGTGGATTCATTCACCAAGACTTTGATCCCCTCCGCCGTGAATGCGTTGGTTACCTCAAGACCGTCGCCCTTCCAACGATTTCGCAAGGGAAACACATCGGCATCTGAGTCGTTGTTCCAGTCATCGTTCCAGTCGCTGTTCCAATGGTCGTGGTTACCAAGGACAGCATAGGTAGGGATTCCCGCCTCAATGATAGTTTCACCGATAGCCTGCGCCACTGGCTGTGCATATTCTTCTTGGTAAGTGATATAGTCCCCGGTCATTACGACCAAATCTGGCTGTAAATCCACCACTTGTTGAAAGCAGGCTTGAAGATAATCCAGCGTTACAATCGAACTGTGATGTAGATCTGTGAGTTGAACAATCGAAAATCCTTCAAAAGCGGGTGGAAGATTAGCAATCGAAATTTCGTGTTGTGTAATTTCAACCCATTGTGGTTCAATTAAACTTCCAGAATTGGTCAGTGTAATCCCGCTAATCCCCACGTTAAACAGCGATCTATGTAAGGCTCTACGTCTTTCTACTTTGGGTGACATGGATAGTATAAGTCCTTATTTTATAGATATGAAATAAAGAATAATAGTTGATAGCATAACATAACCCCATTATTTTTGCAAGTAGGTAACTTTAGAATATCGAAGTTTTAATGATTAGGGAGAAGAAGATGGCATTTAGAGTTGGCGTCATAGGGTGTGGTCGCATGGCGAACACCATTGAAGACGAACAGATAAATAGAAGAAAACAGCGTCCTTATCGTGGTGGCTTGGCACTTCCCTATTCTCACGCGGCGGGCTACGCTGCTATAGATGAGACGGAAATTGTCGCTGCGTGTGACATCCATGAGGAGCGACTGTCGAACTTTGTAGAACGCTGGAATGTTCCCACCGCCTACACTGACTACCGTGAGATGATTGAGAAAGAGAATCTCGATATTGTCAGTGTGGCCACACGCCCCGAACAACATGCGGAAGAGATGGTGTTCGCTGCAGAACACGGCGTGAAGGGGGTCTACGCAGAGAAACCGCTCTGTATGTCACTCGTGGAAACGGATGCTATCCGAGAGGCATTTGAATGCAATGGTGTTCATTTGGGGTATGGACCGATTTATCGTCACTGGGCTGCCTACGAACAGGCACGGACGATTGTCGAAAGCGGAGAGTTGGGCGAGGTTCAATCGGTATTGGGTTTTGAGGGTAAGGCACTTGAAGGCCATTTTATTGACTTGCTGCTGTATATGCTGGGCGATCCGGAGCCGGTGTCAATTCAGGGCATTATCTCAAAACTTAACCCAGCAGAGGGAGACACCTCTGGTATGAAATTTGTGCAAGACACGCCGATCCTGTCTGCACTCATCAGGTTTGATAACGGAACAACCGCACATGTAGCAGGCACCGGCGTTGGCAGGGAGATTGAATTGGTCTGTACCAACGGCGTTATCCGGGTAGTGAACGATGGTGAGGCGGTGCAGATGCGACGTCGAGATGCGGTATCAGATGCTTGGGATACGGTCCCTGTCGAACAGATACCGCCGCGGAGTGGCACTGTGCCTCTCATCCGTGACCTCATCCACTCAATTAAGACCGGAGAACCCGGCAAAAGCAATCTCCGGGTAACGCTGCTCAGTCAAGACATCGGATTCGGTATTTACGAATCCCACTTGCGCGGCGGGGTGGCCATTAGTCCGCCTATCCCAAATCGGGAGCGGTGGGTTTTCAGTTGGTGATTTCCTAATCTGACGGGTTCATCCCCTGTTTACGTAGTCGACCCCTGACGTAACCTTAGCAGGTCCGCATCGGTGTAGAACGGTTCGTATTTCTGCACGAGCTCAGCCAGCGTCTCCTCGACGGTGGCAGTTGTGGTATCAAGGACGATTCGCTTCTGTATTAGGGACGCCTCAAACTCCTCCTCGAACCGTTGTAGGACATACTCAATATCTTTTTCCTGCACAACTTGGTGGGTGTGCGGGTTTTCCTTCATCCGTTTCGCAATCACCTCTGGCGCGGCTTTGAAAAGGACCAGTACCACTCCCGGCGCACGCTCAAGGATTTTCCCCTCTAGGCGTCTTGCCATCTCCGTCCGCTGTCCTTCCGGGCTTCGGAAGGGTGCCTTGCTATCCTTCCCACCATAGCCGTAGTACAACGGGGCATAGACCGCTTCTTCAATGACCAATCCCATCAAATTGTGATCGGGGTTGTTATAGAAAGCTTCCGAGATATGATACTCAATCATATAACGTTGGAGCATTTCCACAGCTTGAGGGTGCAGAGTCAATAGCGACTCTTGCGCCTCCGGTATCAACTCACTCGAAGGAACACTCATATGATCATGGAAATGGCTCGTCGCACCCAAAGTCTGTTCCGCCCACTTCATGATTTCCGCTGCTAATGTCGATTTACCTGCGTATTCACAGCCTACAAAAATAAGATTCATGAGGTTTCTCCTCCCGTAATTTCTCGTGAGAACTTTGGTATCAAACTGGTCTCGAAGCTGTTAAGAGTCCTCTATTATTTGGCATTATAGCAGAAAGCAGGACAGCAATCAATCTCAAAATAGGGTTAGGAGATGGGCGGTGGGTTGGCGCCTCTGGACGCGATTTTTGCCACCGCTGGTGCTGGGAGAAGTTACATCTTAGCTGTGTGGTTCGACAACTCCGATCCGCATTGCACTCTCCGAAAAATAGATCTTGACAGATTGGTCGTGCGTATCTATAATCGGGAAGCATGATGAATAAGATTAGCCAACTCTTGGCGTTATTTCTCAAGTTAGGCGTCACCGCTTTTGGCGGTCCAGCCGCACATATCGCAATGATGGAGGACGAGGTTGTCACACGCCGTCAGTGGCTGACGCGTGAACGATTCCTCGATCTGCTTGGTGCCACGAATCTGATTCCCGGCCCCAACTCGACCGAGATGGCGATTCACATCGGTTTTGTGCGTGCAGGGGTTATAGGGCTTGTGGTTGCAGGAATCAGCTTTATTCTTCCCGCGGCATTACTTACATTGGGATGCGCATGGGTTTACGACCGGTTTCAGACGGTGCCACAGGCGGAAGCACTGTTATATGGCATTAAACCGGCGGTTATCGCTGTGATTCTCAGTGCGGTGTGGCGACTGGGCAAAACAGCAGCGAAGGGACCTTTTTTGATTGGTATCGGCTTCTTGGTGATGCTGCTTGTCCTGCTTGGTGTCAACGAAATTATTGCACTGCTTGGCGGTGGAATTGTAGGCATTTTGTGGCAGCTTGGAAGTCGGCTGCGAAAAGGCAAAATGTTGCTCGGTCTTGCCTGGTTTCCCTCCACCAATTTAGCACTTGCAGCCACGGCTGTCCCCTCTGCACCGGTGACTCTTTCTGCGCTTGGATTATTCTTCCTCAAGATCGGCTGTGTCCTGTTTGGCAGCGGTTACATCCTCGTCGCCTACCTTCAAGGTGGGTTGGTTGAACAGTATCAATGGCTGACGCAGCAACAACTCCTCGACGCTGTCGCGATTGGGCAGTTCACGCCAGGACCGGTCCTTACAACTGCCACGTTCATCGGCTATGTATTAGCGGGACCCACCGGCGCGCTTGTGGCAACGCTTGGCATTTTTGTCCCATCATTTCTATTTGTGTTAACAACTAACCCACTCATTCCGCGTCTTCGGCAGTCAGCGGTTGCCAGCGCGTTTTTGGATGCGGTCAACGCAAGTGCGATTGGGTTGATGGCGGCGGTAACAGTTGAGTTGGCACGCCACACACTGATTGATTGGGGTGCTTGGCTGATTGCTCTCATATCGGCGGCGGTGCTGTTTCGCTATAAAGTTAATTCGGCGTGGCTGATCCTTGGCGGAGCAGCGATAGGCTGGCTGTTCAAAACAATACTATAAGACGAAGAAAGAACAGGACACAGAGAAAGACAATGTATCCAACGCTTATTGATTTTGGTCCCATAGCGATTCATAGTTTCGGTCTTATGATGGCACTGGGCTTTCTCGCTGTTTTACTGATCTCGCAGCGTGATTTAGCAAGGAAGGGATTGGATCCGCGTCCGACATCATCAATAATTTTTGCAGCTGCAGTCGGCGGAATTATTGGTGCCAAACTGTACTCAGCACTGCAAGATGGCAGAATCGAAATAGCTGAACTGGTTTCAAATAGTGGAATAGTTTGGTATGGCGGTGTCATCGGTGCGCTTGCTGCCGTTCTGTTTGTTATCCATCGGTCCCCCAATCCGATCCTACCGACAATTGATACGATTGGTATGGCAACTTTGCTCGGATATGGGATTGGGCGAATTGGGTGTTTTCTCTCCGGGGATGGTGACTATGGTCCACCTTCAGATCTGCCATGGGCGATGGCGTTTCCCAACGGCACAGTGCCGACGGTTGTTCCGGTCCATCCAACACCACTCTATGAAACAGGGATGTCGGTAATCGCTTTTGGATTGCTATGGTCTATTCGCAAACAGAGAGAAGGTACGCCGGGGTGGTTGTTGGGTGGAGCGTTTATCTTGGCGGGGATAGAACGTTTTATTGCAGAATTTTTTCGGCTGAATCAGCCTGTCCTTTTTGGACTAACCGGAGCACAACTCATAAGTGTTTTGATGGCCATTATTGGCGCTTGTCTTCTCTACTGGGCCGCACGCCGTCCTGCTGTGATAGAAGAGGAGGTTGCGCGTACACCGCCCCCAACGCCCAAGCGCAGAAGGCGGCGGCGATAATGGGAATTTGAGATAAATTAGCGGATCATCGCCTTGGCATCTATTGGTAGAGGTCACCGTCCCGTTTTTCGCATACCCATTGTGATTTTCACAACCCCCCTGATCATGACCAGTGTTCCAGCCACTAAGAAGACGGTAAGTCCCAATTGCTTAATTTGAGGGGCAGGTAGCAGATACCCGATAAACCCAACGATCATTATGAAGATTAGCGTGTTCAAAAGGATTTTGTTTGTATACCATTTTTGCATCGTTTTTTCCCTACAGGTTTAAGCATTTTCTGATTCTTGATGCACTCCCTAGGTTTTCAAGTGTTAGCGTCGGCTTCGATGATCTCTAGTAATGTGGTGTGCCAGTTTTGGAGGTCCGATAGATTCTCTGTCAAGATTTGGCAGACTTCCTCCGGATCGACACGATAGTAGTGGTGAACAACCAGATTCCGAAACCTCACCATTTTGTCATAGATGGCTGCGGACGTTTGGTCAACGTATCCGGCATCGGCAAGCACGACTGGAACCTGCCGATACGCATTGGCAGACGGCAATCCAAGTGAACGGATCACATAGCGGGAGATGTCTACCAATGCCTCAATAGATGTTTGAAGTCTTCGCACAGTTGCCTCCAGATACACAAAATCAGCCATGAACTCGTCGCGGCTTAGACCACTCAGGGTGTCAAGTTTTTCCAAATTGTCATCAATCGTATCAAAGTTAATTTGGACATCCTGCGTATTCATGTTTCCATCATCTGTGTACTCGGGCAATCCTGCTTCAAGACACTTATGACTGAGGTTGCTTTCATACACCCTCCGTGCGACGCAGTCCGTTTCATAAATTACCTTGCCGGTATGCACCACCACCTGCTGAAACCAGAGTGGTTGATCCAATATATCTACTACATCCGCGTTGTCCTGTCCCACCACCGCAAACGCCTTATCGATCAGCTCCCCAACCAGAGTCCACCGCTTATCTTTGGACCAGCCCTCCGGTAGCAGTACAGCAAAGTCGTAATCGCTGAAGGCATCGGTTTTCCCACTGACCTGTGATCCGAAAAAATAAGTCGCTATGATACCATTGGTCCGAGAAAAAATCTGTGATAGCTGCTCTGTATTGACCATAAGGCTGCCTCAATATGCGTGTCCGATTGGTATGCAGCTTGAAAATGTGCGTTACTTAAACAACGCTCGCCGTATCTGTCTCACAGCTTGGCGGATGCGGTCTTCGTTTTCGACAAGCGCAATTCGGATATATCCCTCTCCGTTGTGCCCGAACCCTGCGCCGGGGGAGACACAAACTTCCGCTTCATCAAGCAATTTCATTGCGAAATCCATCGAGCTCATATGGCGATACGGTTCCGGGATTGGTGCCCAAACGAACATCGTTGCGTGTGGTTTTTGCACCTTCCAACCAATTCGATTCAGTCCCTCTACCAGCACATCACGGCGGTTTCGATAGGTCTTCGCATTTGCCTCCACAGCTTCGGTATCAGTTCGTAATGCCATGATTGCGGCAACCTGAACAGGTGCGAAGATGCCGTAATCGTAATAGCCTTTGATTCGAGCCAGTGCATCAACGAGGTCGCGGTTGCCGACGGCGAATCCACACCGCCAACCTGCCATGTTGTAGGATTTTGACAGAGAGATAAATTCAACCCCAACGTCTTTTGCGCCCTTCGCCTGTAAGAAACTTGGTGCCTTATAGCCATCAAAGACAATATCAGCATACGCGAGGTCATGAATAACAATGATATCGTTTCGCTTGGCGAAGTCAACAATTTCCTCAAAGAAAGCGAGTTCGACTACAGCTCCCGTTGGGTTATGCGGGAAACTCAAAATTAGGATCTTGGGGCGGGGCCAGATATCCCTCGAAATCTCGTCGAGACTCGGCACAAACTGATTTTCTTCGCGCAACGGGAGGCTGACAACGCTGCCGCCCGCGATGACGGTTGCGTAAATATGAATCGGAAACGTCGGGTTTGGAACAAGTGCCAGATCTCCCTCATCTATCAATGCAAGCGCGAGATGAGAAAGCCCCTCTTTAGTGCCGATTACCGATATTGCCTCATGATTGGGATCTATTTGGACATCGAAGCGTCGGTCATAGTACCAGCTAACCTCACGGCGTAGGTTATAGATCCCCCGCGATGCAGAGTAGCGATGGTGGCGGGCTTCTTGGGCAGCTTCGGTCAGCTTATCTACGATGTGTTGTGGGGTCGGTCTATCAGGGTTGCCCATCCCCAGATCGATGACATCAATTCCCTGCTGTCGCCTCTCATGGGTCAACTGCTTGAGTTTGCCAAACATGTAGGGCGGTAATCGGTTGAGCCGTTTCGAAAGTGCGTTCATAAGTTCTTAGCCTAAACAGTTTTGCGGGTTTGACAGTTATGCGTTGGTGGCGATCTAACGTGTCACACGGAGATATACCGAAAATCGCGACATTGTAAAGAGTAAAACGTCAAACGTCAGGAAAAGTTTCCCGTCGGTATGCTTGAGGATACGCATACTGGGCATTGCATCGGTTAACACAAACGGTTGTCCATGGTAAGTGTGGCAGCTTTCTTACACACCGGCAAATCCTCGAATCTTCGGAACATCATCCGTCCACAGCCCGCCAATCTCGTGTCGCAGTAGCCACTCGACATCGCGTTGGGTTCTCACAAACCCGCCTTCGACAGCAATACCTTTCGCTTGGAGGTGTCTAATTTTCCGAATTAATGAATGTGCCAAGACGTTGTAAAGACGAAAGTGGTTGATTCGGCTCCAACCGATGACAATCCGATTCGCATTGATTGCCTCCGCTGCCTTGAGAAAGTTCGCCATTGGGTTGATGATAATGGCGCTTGTCTGAATCGTAGGTTCGATCTGTTTTACTTGGACCAACAGTTCCTTACGCGAATAAAAGGTCAGAATACCGACCTTATCGACGAGGTCAAATTGCAGGATACGTTCAACCAAAAGCGGGATGAGACTTTTTGTGTCCTCTTTCGGTTCAATGAAGCACGGTAACCCAGTCTTCTTAACAAAGGAAAGCACATCATCAAGATGCGCCACCGGTTCAGGAGAGTCGAGAACGTTTAGCTTTTGGACATCAACCCAGTTCAACTCACTGAGCGGAGATGTGCAGCTCGTTACTTCATGAATACTGTTTTCATTAAAACCGGTGTGGATAATAATCGGTTCCTGATCTTTGGTCAGACGAACGTCACACTCGAAGGCGTCCGCACCATCCTCGAGTGCTTGTCTGAAGGAAGCGACAGTATTTTCGGGGGCACGGTCCAAGCCGCCGCGATGAGCGAGTATTTTGACTTCGGTTTTCATGTGGTCATTTTGAACTTACCGACTCGATTTTCTTAGAGGTTACAATTATCTACGCTTCGCGTTTCTTATGCCATATCTTTTCAAACCGGTCCTGTGGGGCGAAGCCGAGAATCCGCTTTGCCTTGTGATTGGTGAACCGCTGATGGGGCAGGTCGGTGAAGATACTAAACACTTCGCACCGTGACGGGAGGGTGTCGAGGTCAATTTCTAAACCGAGACGGAACGCCTCCCCCGCATCTCGCCAAGACACCGAGAATGGAGTGAGGTCTGTGCCTTCAGCCGGGTCATCATCAGGACGAAAGTTATAAAAGAGATAGCAGAGGACGTAGATGTCATAGTGTTCGGTAAAGACTTTACAAATTTCCTGTCCAAGTCCTTTCGTAATTGGGTACAAACCTGTCCCCGGTTGAGGAGGGACGTCCGGATCTATCTCATAATCGTAGTGTTCGTAGGTTGGTCCTGTGATTGTGAAGTGTGGTCCTGTATTGATGACTCTTCGGATATCGTGTTCAACTGCTGCTCGCATTGTGTTGTAGCATCCGCGTGTGCTCACATCGAAAGCGATTTGTCGGTCATGGCGAAGAACAGAACAGTTAATGATTGCGTCCATTCCTTCAGCTGCTCGCATGACTTCGTCCAAGGATGAGACATCAATCTGCATGGATTCATGTTTTGTGTCAATCGGCTTGATATCTGTAATGCGGAGTTGGTAGTATGGCTCCAGTGCTTTTTCAACATGGGGTCCTAAATAGCCGTGTCCACCTAAAATCAGTACCTTCATATCTCACCTCCTAAACCGAGAATTGGGGGTTAAATTCAAGCGATGTTTTTGCTTTATTGATGCAGAAGCGCGAATTGGGGAATTCTGACTGAATGTGATAGATTTCCCACCTTCTTTCACCGGAAGTGGTGAGGGCACATTCAAAGGCGTGAATCGCATCGTTCATCTCAAGCCATGTCGAGTCGAAGGGTTGGTTTGCCGCTGCATCCGCTGTAACCAGTGTACCGAGTCGGAGACAAGCAATATTCATGCGTCCCTCGCGAGCAAATTCTCGACAGGTAAACTCACCGAGATATTTTGATAAAATTGCCGCGTCCGTTGCTGGGCGCGGACGCCATATTTCAGTGACCGTCCAATCTTCGTCATGCGAATCAAAGAGTTGAAGGGTGCTTGCATAGACTGCGCGGGGAACGTTCTCTTCGGTCGCTGCCATCAGGAGGTTGTAGGTGCAGCGCGTTTGGAAGTCGATTTCTAAGTTCTCCGGTTGGCTCGATCTTGAAAGAACGGAAGGTGGCAGCTGTGCCACGTGCACAATAGCGTCTATCCCCTGAACGAGTGTATTTGTTGCTTCATCATGCCCAAGGTCGCAGCGCACAAATTCAAAGCCAGTTTCGACATCAATTAAATCCGTCAAACGAATTTGATGCTCGCCGGATAGTGCGTTGGCCAATCCTTGCGCTAAATCGGAAGCGGCTGAGGTGATAAGAATATTCATAGTGAAATCTCCAACAGGTAAATATGTGATCAGTGTTCCACAAATGCTCGCCTTGAATTGAGCAATTTTACAGATCACTGATAGCGATGAGAGTAGGTTCAATATACCACAAGGTTGAAGGTAGGAACAGCCACAATCTCATTGCGTCCCCGCGCCTTAGACTGTGGCTTCGACAGTGAATCCACCGATTAGCGAATAGTACGCCGCATAATGGTGGAGTTTGGCGTTAATGTCCAATATCTCGTCCGGTGTGTGATGGACACCTTCTTTAGACCAGACCGCATTATTTGCCTCTACACTTTCCCAGAGTGTCATCCAAACATAGTCGTGTTCGGATTGTGCAACACCGATAAGGTTTCCCTTGTAACCCTTGAGCAATTCAACGTTAAGGCAGCCAGGAAGCGAACGAATTGTAGGTAGAAATTGATGTAGCATGAAATCCTCAAACTGTTCGCGTTCAACATGCGGCTTTAGTTCAATGGTATGAACGGCGCGAAAATGTGACATTTTGGACTCCTTTACCAAGACAAACAATAAAAATGGGAAAGCAAAATTTGGCAATGCTTTCCCATAGATTTAACTACAAGCAGTTGGCTAAGCCGCTTACCTACCACTGATAAAATCTTCCACCATTGCCAAGGCTTCAGCATCGGCATACTGATGCGGTGGGGACTTCATGAAATAAGCACTTGGACCATAGAGTGCGCCGCTAATACCTCGGTCTCGCGCAATTTTGCAACAACGAATTGCATCGATCGCTACGCCTGCCGAATTGGGCGAATCCCATACCTCTAATTTGACTTCAGCGCGGACAGGAATATCACCGAATTCCGTTCCTTCGATATAGAGATAACACCACTTTCGATCTTCGAGGAAGGGGACATAATCGCTGGGACCGATGTAGACATTTTCCGGTGCAACTTCATGGTTGACTTGGGAGACAACTGCATCTGTCTTGGAGATGCGCTTGGACTCCAATCGTTCCTTTTCCAACATATTTTTGAAGTCCATATTCCCACCAACGTTCAATTGAGAAGTCCGTTCAAGTTTAACGCCGCGGTCACTCATCAATTTTGCCAGCGCGCGGTGAACGATAGTCGCACCGAATTGCGCCTTAATATCGTCTCCAACGATGGGCAAGCCTGCCGCTTCAAACTTTGCACGCCACTCATCATTTTTTGCGATGAATACCGGCATACAATTCACGACAGCGCAACCGGCGTCCAACGCCTGCGCCACATACCATTTCGTTGCTTCCTCGCTGCCGACGGGTAGATAATTAATGAGAATATCGGCTTGAGTTTCGCGCAGGACATCAGCCACATCAACGACTTCAGCGGGCGATTCATCGACCGTCTCATGGTAGTATTTGGCAAACCCATCCATCGTGGCTCCACGCTGGACAATCACACCGGTCTTCGGCACATCTGAGAATTTTATGGTGTTATTAATTTCGGCAAAAATTGCATCGGCGACATCAAGTCCGACTTTGTTCTTATCAACATCAAAAGCTGCAACAACTTTAACATCACTCACATGATAGGATCCGAACTTAACGTGCATCAGACCGGGAACGAATTCATCATCTTTGGCATTCCGATAGTATTCAATACCTTGAAGCAGAGAAGACGCGCAGTTTCCAATACCGACAACAGCGACTCGAATTTCAGGCATTTTAGTTATCCTCCTTGTATATGTTATAATCAAGACATCATTCGGTTCCATTGATTATAACATTTAGTAGCTATAAATTTCCATCTGTATTTCTGTATTTAATAGGGCTATTCAGTTTTAGGCTTATTACCCGTTTTGTTTGAAAAGTCGGAGTCGGGAAGTCGCTCATAGAGCGACGTGTCAGGATTGGGAAATCCCTCCTACAGAAAAACTAAATGACCCTACTGCATTTAACGGATTAAAATTGGCAGTCAAACTGAATCCAACGGAAAGATTGGTCTCCGCACATCCCGATACGTAAAATGCAGCGGATTCACCGCTGTCAGTCCGGGAGTATCAACTTCAATAATCTTTCCTGCGATAGGCTCATAGGCTGCACGATAGGCAATGGCAGCCTTGACAACAACGTGCTTCACCCCCCGTGGATCAATTCCCAAACTGAAGAGTTGATGCAGGCTGAATGGCACTTGACGTTTGCTTGTAAGGACAATCAGACTTTTCCGTCCAATTTCTACAACGGCTGTGATACCTTGGTCTTGGTATCGCCCACCACCGTGGCGAGGTTCTGTCTCCTCATAGTAGCCATCGTGTATGAGACGAACGCGCCCACGGATTGGGATCGGTGAGCCGTGTAGGTCGTCCGATTTCCCGCCGACAGTTAGATCAACCTCTCCGCGAACACCCGCCTGAATACATACCTCTACCTCCTGGGGTGCGTAGAGGATGCAGACGAATCCATCCGCCTCCTGCCGTACCAGTTCTCTCAAAATGAACGTGCTATCTCCCGGCGATCCACCCCCGATGTTATCTCCCATTTCGACGAGTATGACAGGGTGTGACTCGCTCTGCATTGCCTGTGTGACCGCCGCTGCCGCATCTGGTAGGTTGATGGCCAACTGATCGCATACATTCCACAGCCTGTCTGATAACCGCTGGGCTTCTGCTTGAGCGAGTTGTGGATCATTATCGGTTACAACGACAGCAGTGGGGCCCATTTCATGGACATCGGCGTACGGGTATCCTGCTGCAATGTTTGCCGCAAGAACATTGGACTTCGTTTCTAACTGTACTGCTTCTTGAAGGATTGGTTGCATAGGTTCAACGCTGGTATATTGATGCAAAATATTGAAAATCATCGGCGGTTTGGCGAGGGCTTGGGTCGGCTTAATTTCCCCACGAACCGTGCGCATTAGGATCTCTGCGGCTTGGAGTCCGCGCTGACGCTGGTCGATGTGTGGATTTGTTTTGTAGATGACCAATGCGGTTGATTCCGCGACCATCTGCTCGGAGACATTTGTGTGGTGATCGAGTGTGGAGACGATAGGAAAATCGGTTCCTAACGCCTGGCGCATCCGGCGGAGCACTTCACCGTCGCCATCAGGGTAGCTTTCAACAACCATTGCGCCGTGCAGAGCGAGTAATACGCCATCAAGATTTGGTACTGACTTAATACGGTGGATGAGCTCAGCAACGACTTCTTCAAAGAATTCATCCGTCACTCTGCCCGCAGGTGTCGCTGCGGTCATCAAGGTCGGATGCAAGTCCCAGTCGTATAACGATGCGCCTTCAATAAAACCACCAATCTCATGGTGGGCTTCTCCCCAGATATCAAGGATATCATTACCGAAGGTTAGATACCCAGACTCAAATGCTGCCCGGTCTGTTGGTACGCTATTAAAGGTGTTGGACTCGTGCATGATACCACCAATTGCGATGGTTGCCATAATTGTTTCCTTCTCTACAACAAATTGCGATTGAATTTCCCCATCATCTGTGCTATTATTGGTACGTTCATCAGGTGGTTTAGTTCAAGCAGAGATTATATCAGTTTTTGGTAAATGATGCAAAGGAGCAAATAGGGAACAGCTTGCTTCGGTGCAAATTGTCTTACGAGGTGATTCCATGAAAGTCGCTTATGCGTTTCGTCGAGGGGTATTGTACCCGCATCAAGACGGAGGTATCGGATCGAAGGAGCATCGTAGCGCGTTTTTGAAAAAAGCGAAAGAGATCGGTTTTGACGGCATTGAGCTGGGCCCCAGCGTGCTGGACCAGCCGGATGTCGCAACCCTCCGATCGGAGCTTGAAGATGCTGGCATGCCATGCGTTGCTATACGCGGCGGAGGCGGCTTTATCGCCCCGCGTAACGCTTTGGGAGCTGGTAAGCAGTGGGAGCAGATTATCCAGTTTGCTGCGCAGATTGGTGCCGGGGTGGTCAATTCAACAATCGGCGGGAGCCCAGCTCCTGATCCACGCGGAATCGGGACGTATCGAGGAGAGCGGATATCTCAAGGTTCTAGCCGAACAGCAAGAGAAGAGGATTATGAACGGACGGCACGTGGACTCTCTGAGGCTGCGAAGGTCGCCGCCGATCACGGGTTGGAACTTTCGATCGAAATCCATCAGAACACCATCGTTGATAACAGTTGGACTGCGTTACACTTGCTGGAACTTATTGATCAACCGAACATCGGTATCAACCCTGATCTTGGCAACATTTACTGGACTTATGACATCCCAGAGGAATCTTGTGAAGACGCCATCGCTGCACTCGCACCTCATTGCAATTATTGGCACTGCAAAAATCTGTATCGGGTCCATATACCTGATCTGGAAAAATCGATCCTATTACAAGCCCCGATTCCCGATGGAGACATCGACTACCGATTCGCAATCTCGGCGATGTTGGATGCAGGCTACAGTGGTTATCTCGCCATCGAAGGTATGCGTCTCGGCGATCAATTTCACGGTGATTTGAAAAGTGTTGCTTATGTTAAATCGGTCGCAGCAGAGTTGGGTGGATAAATCGGATCATGGGTAAATGGGTTGCAGGTCTGCCCATTTACTCGCCTACTCGCCCCCTTGGAAACATACCCAGTAAAGGAAGTTTATGGACAAAAGAGATCTTGCAAAACGGATTAGGGCGGCTTCGTATTTGACCGGAGAATTCAAGCTGCGATCTGGGAAAACTAGCTCATTCTACTGGGACAAGTACCGCTTTGAAAGCGATCCTGTCGTGTTAGACGCAATTGTGGATGAGTTGCAGAAATTGTTATCCCCTTCTTTCGATAAGCTCGCCGGTTTAGAATTAGGGGGTGTTCCACTCGCAACCGGATTGTCTTTCAAGACAGGAAAGCCGTGTCTATATGTCCGCAAAGAAGCCAAAACTTACGGCACCTGTAATTTGGTAGAGGGTGGGTTTCAAACGGGTGAAACTGCTTTGGTGATAGAGGATGTGGTTACAACCGCTGGACAGATAAGAACATCGGTCTGTCAGATGCGGGAGCTTGGGTTAACAGTTGGGCATGCTTTTTGCGTTATTGATCGGGAGAGTGGGGGACGTGAGAACTTAGCAGAGATTAACTGTTCGCTTACTTCGGTTTTTACATTGACAGAGTTGGAACGATTGGCACAGGACTAAGTTGGATTGGTAAGTGCACTCGATTGCCAGAACTTGGTTATTTAGGAATTATGGGATTTGATTGAGAGGTAATATTGAAAATTTTATTTATTGGAGACATCGTTGGGTCGCCCGGTCGGAAAGCGCTTGCGAACCTCCTACCATACCTGATTGAACAAGCAGATGGGGTCGATGCTATCATCGTCAATGGGGAAAACGCCGCCGGTGGTAAGGGGTTGACTCAATCGGTGCTCGACGAAATCCTGGATGTAGGGACTGATGTCATAACGACCGGAAACCATGTCTGGGATAACCGTGAAATCTTTAGGTTCATTGACACAGAACCAAATCTTGTCCGCCCGGCAAATTTTCCGAAAGGAACTCCGGGACGCGGCTGGCTCGTTGCCACAGCAGCTTCAGGAACGCGAATCGGTGTGATGAATATTGCAGGCCAACTCTACATGGACAGCTACGAAAACCCGTTTCACACCTTTGATGCTATCTTCTCACAGATCCAGACACAAACGCGATTTATTCTTCTCGATTTCCATGCGGAGGCGACAGCGGAGAAGATTGCAATGGGTTGGTATGCCGATGGAAAAGTGAGTGCTGTTGTGGGCACCCATACGCATGTGCAGACAGCCGACGAACAGATCCTCCCACAAGGCACCGCTTACATTACAGATGTCGGTATGACGGGTCCCCACGATTCAATAATTGGCATGAAAAAGGAGGAGGTCATCGAGCGTTTTCGGACAATGTTGCCCCGCCGCTATCAAGTTGCGAGCGGCAATATCATCCTCTGTGGGGTTATAATAGAGTTGGATGATGAGACCGGCAAGGCACTCTCCATTGAGCGTATTCGCCTCCCTATGAGTGATGTGGTGAAAGCACAGTAGTTCAGTCATTATATTTTTAGGTTATATAGTTACTCATGATGCAGTCAGTAGGTAAAATTTATAAAGTCCACGAAATTACACAGCGCTTGAGAGACATTTTGCGAGCGGAACCGATACTTCAAGATTTATGGCTTGAGGGTGAGATTTCGAATTTTACGCGCTCTTCTGCTGGGCATGTCTATTTTACACTCAAAGACAGTAATAGCCAGATTCAGTGTGTAATTTTTCAGCGCGTCGCCTCCCGTCTGCGACTGATGCCGAAAAGCGGTGACGCTGTGCTTGTTCACGGACAACTTAGCATCTACGACGCACGGAGTCAGTATCAGATTATTGGTGACTATGTTGCTCCTGCTGGTGTGGGCAAGTTGCAATTGGAGTTTGAAAGGCTCAAGGAACAGCTTGAAACGGAAGGATTATTCGATCAGGCTTACAAAAAGCCGCTACCGAAGTTTCCACAGAAGATTGGTCTTATCACCTCTGCAACGGGGGCAGCCATTCGCGATATTCTCCGCATGTTGCAAGAACGTTATCCCGCTGTGGAGGTACTGCTATTTCCGACCCTTGTGCAGGGGGATGGCGCGGCGGAGGAGATTGCTCACGCTATCCGGTGCATGAACCGTCAATCGGGGATTGATCTTCTCATCGTTGGCCGCGGGGGCGGATCTATCGAAGATCTTTGGGCGTTCAATGAAGAGGTGGTAGCCCGTGCGATTTTCGAGTCGCATATTCCAATCGTATCTGCTGTGGGACATGAGACCGATGTTACTATTGCAGACCTTGTCGCAGACCACCGCGCCCCAACACCATCTGCAGCGGTTGAAAACATCGTCCCAGATCGGGAAGAGCTTCGACTGCAGATTACCGGCATTAGGTCGATTTTAGTGCGAAGCATCGCTCGGCGAATTGATGTTGTCCGAACGCAACTCGAAAATATACAGAGCCGTATCCCAGCAAGACATCGGATTGATGCCATTAACCGTCTTCGGCAGGTGATTGATCAGCTTGACAGCCGTGGAGAACGAGCGGTTGTACAACAGCTAAAGGGAAAACGGCGAACCTGGCAAGTTACTGCTACCCAGTTAGATGCGCTAAGTCCATTGGCAACATTGGCCCGTGGATATAGCATCTGCAAGGATTCAAGCGGAAAAACAGTGACGGATGCCTCGCGGGTTCACGCTGGCGAAGAGGTTGATGTCCGACTGTCGCGAGGTCGGTTAGCGTGCCGTGTGCTAAAAGGAGAGATAGATGTCTGAAGATATGAGTTTTGAGGAAGCCTTAATCAAACTTGAAGATACGGTTTCCCAGCTTGAGCAGGGTGATGCCTTGAGTCTGGATGAGTCGCTACAAGCTTTTGAGGAAGGTATTCGTCTGACGCGGCTCTGCCGAGAAAAACTTGATGCGGCGGAATTGCGCGTGCAACAACTGGTTGAAGTCGACGAAGATACGTTTGAAGTGGCACCGTTTGAAGCAGAAGATGAGGGGGAAATCTGACGTACGCTGTAGGGGACGCAGTGTTCTTGTCCCCACTCGCAGATTGTCACAAGGAGCTTTGGAATGCTTTTACAAAAAATCGATACACCCATAGATCTCAAGTCACTAAATACCAACCAACTGAAACAACTCGCTGAAGAAATGCGTGGGTATCTCCTTTCGGTGCTATCGCAACACCCCGGACACTTTGCTCCCAATTTAGGAACGGTTGAATTAGCGATCGCCCTCCATTACGTTTTTGATACCCCGCGCGACCAAGTTATCTGGGATATTGGTCATCAAGCTTACCCACATAAACTCCTCACCGGACGCCGTGATGCGTTTCCAACGCTCCGACAGTATGGCGGTATCAGTGGATTTCTCAGCCGAGCAGAAAGCAAGTACGATGTATTTGGTGCGGGGCACTCAAGCACATCGCTCGCAGCGGCGTTGGGAATTGCTACCGCTCGAGACCTGAACAACGAGGATTACAAGGTGGTTGCTGTTATTGGTGATGGTGGTTTGACAGGCGGGATGGCATTTGAGGGACTGAACACAGCTGGCGACTTTAAGAAAGATATGCTTGTCATTCTGAACGATAATCAGATGTCCATTTCTCAGACAGTTGGCGCGTTCTCAAAATACCTGCATCGTCTTTTAACCAATCCGACCTACAATGCCCTTCGGTCCAGCGCGAAAGAGGTTGTGAAGCGAATTGCGCCGGAGGTGAAGCCTGTTGCTAAACGAATTGAAGCAGCTCTCAAGCCCGGGACACTGTTTGAGGAGTTCGGTTTTCGCTATTTCGGTCCCCTTGATGGCAACGACTTGGAGGCACTATTGCCAGTGCTTGAGGGGGTGAAATCACTACATCAACCGATTTTGCTTCACGTCGTCACCCAGAAGGGAAAAGGATATCCCCTCGCTGAAACGGACTCAGAGACGTTTTACAGCGTCAGCGGCAAGTTTGACCTCGAGACAGGAAAGTCGCTTGTGCCTAAGTCACCGCTTCCGACGTATACCAGCGTTTTCAGCAACACATTGATTGAACTGGCCGAACAGGACTCCCGGATTGCCGCGATAACCGCCGCAATGCCGAACGGCACGGGGTTAGACAAATTCCAAGAGGTATTCCCTGATCGCTTTTTCGACGTGGGTTTGGCAGAGCAATGTGCAGTCACCTTTGCAGCCGGATTAGCGACCCAAGGCGTCAGGCCGGTCGCGGCAATCTATTCGACCTTCCTGCAACGCGGTTACGATCAGGTGGTTCACGATGTCTGCATCCAGAACCTGCCAGTTATCTTTGTGCTGGACCGCGCTGGACTTGTCGGAGCAGATGGACCTACACATCACGGTGTCTTCGATTTCGCGTATCTACGCTCTTTACCGAACATGGTGGTAATGGCACCAAAAGATGAAGATGAACTCCAGCACATGGTGAAGACCGCCGTTGAGTACGAAGAGGGACCAGTTGCCCTCCGTTATCCCCGTGGCACCGGTCTGGGTGTTCCGATGGCAAGCCAATCCCAATCCCTATCAATTGGGAAAGGTGAGATATTACGCAATGGGGACGACTTGTTGATCATAGCGATTGGAAATCGCGTTCAACCGGCGCTCGATGCAGCGGAGATATTGGCGGACTCAGAGATATCGGCAACGGTCGTAAATGCGCGATTCGTCAAGCCGCTTGATGACGAACTTATCCTTCCACTCGCTTCGCGGATTGGAAAAGTGATTACTGTTGAGGATGGCGTACTGATGGGCGGATTTGGTAGTGGAATCTTGGAGATGCTTACAGATAGTGGATTGACAGATGTGCGGGTCAAACGCCTTGGTATTCCTGATAAATTTATTGAACATGGGGATGTCCAAACCTTATATGAACTATGCGGTTTAGACACAGAGGCGATTGTCCGCGAAGGGCTACAACTTGCAAAAGAACAGGACAGTGGATAGATGCGGAGAACCGTGTGGGGCGGACTTGGAGACGAGTGTAGAAGTTGGAAGGAAAGATCGAATGGCAAGCCGGAAGGGCGGCAACGGCACATCTGATATCTCACGTTTCGCGCTTCACGCACCACGCGATCAAAGTAAGCAGCGGCTTGATACGCTCGTTGTCCAGCGAGGACTTATCGAAACCCGTGAACGAGCAAAGCAGCTAATTCTCGCCGGTGAAGTGATTGTTTCGGGGAGCACACAGGTCAAACCGGGACAACTGATTTCACAGGATGCAGAAATTGTAGTGAAAGAACCGCCACGGTATGTCAGCCGGGGTGGGTTGAAGTTAGAGCAAGCGTTGCAGGTTTTCCAAGTTGATGTGCGTGACAGCATCGCAATCGATGTCGGGGCATCGACCGGTGGGTTCACAGATTGTCTGCTGCAACACGGTACAAAGTTCGTGTATGCGGTGGATGTCGGTCACGGGCAGCTTGCATGGAAACTCCGTCAAGACCCGCGTGTGTGTGTCATTGAGGGCACCAATATCCGCACAATTGACGTGAATCGCTTTGAGTCGCCTGTCGAAATCGGTGTCGTTGATGTCTCTTTTATCTCCCTCCAAAAAGTCCTACCGATTATTACCCAAATCGTTAATCCTACGGGGGATGTACTCGCCTTGGTCAAGCCACAATTTGAAGCGGGCCGGAAGGATGTAGGCAAGGGCGGTGTCGTGAGAGACGCGAGGGTGCACGGTCGGGTTCTCGGCGATCTCGTCCGGTTTATCCAAGGACTGGATTTATCCGTCATGGGAATCTCACACTCTCCTATTCGTGGGCCTGCGGGAAACATTGAATATCTGGTTTGGTTTAAAGCAGGAGTTGAGGGCACTTCGGTGGATTGGGAAAAGCATGCGATGCAGGTGGTGCAAGAAGCTAACACCGCTTTACAATAATTCGATCGGAGAATATTATGGCGATTGGTATTGGTATCATCGGTGCAGGCGGAATTTCTCGTGCCCATGCACGCGGATACCTACAGATTCCT
The DNA here is from genome assembly GCA_022822005.1 of Candidatus Poribacteria bacterium. Taxonomy (GTDB): domain Bacteria; phylum Poribacteria; class WGA-4E; order WGA-4E; family PCPOR2b; genus PCPOR2b. The sequence goes on along the minus strand of JAJECO010000009.1, from coordinate 87,748 downwards.
GATGAAGCACGGATTGTAGGGGTCGCAGATATCCTTGAGGACCGAGCACAAGCGGCAGCGCAGGAGTGGGGCGCGGGACACGCATTCGGAGACTACCATGAATTGCTCGCGCTTACGGAGGTGGATGCTATCAGTGTTTGCACGTACACCAAGGCGCACTGCGAACCCACGGTCGCGGCGCTTCAGGCGGGGAAACATGTCATTGTGGAAAAACCGATGGCAGCTACGACCGCCGAAGCCCATCGAATGGTGGAAGCCCAAAGGGTTAGCGGAAAAATTCTAATGGTGGGCATGAAATGGCGATTTATGCCTGAGATTCAAGCGGCAAAAGCGTTTATTGAGGCGGGAAACCTGGGACAGATCTATTACGGGGAAGCCATCGGCTGGCAGCATCGCGGTATCCCTGGAGGAACATTCATCAAGAAAGAGATGGCGGGTGGCGGAGGATTCATGGACAACGGTGTCTATACGCTTGACGCTGTACTCCACATGATGGGACACCCCAAACCGCTTACAATCTCAGGCACCGATGCTAACATTTTTGGTCACTCCCCGGACGGCACTTGGGATATCAATGATTTTTCGGTGGAGGATTTCGGAACGGCCTATGTCAGGTTGGAGGGAGGAATAACCTTGTTCTTCGCCCATAGCTGGGCCATCAACTTCCCAGAACAGTGGCAGATGCGTATCGCCGGTAGCCGCGGATCCGTTGAAATCTCTCCCTTTGGCTTAGAGCCGAAACTGCGCCTATCGCATGGGGGCTATAGCGATTTACAGGATGTCACGCCTGATCAGCTGCCGGAGGGCAGTATAGACATCGGCTATGAAATCAAGCAGTTTGTGCAAGCCATCCGGAACGGACAGCCCTCCCCGATTCCTGGGGATACCTTCCTGTACACCAACGTGATATTCGACGGAATCTATCAATCCTCACGATTGGGGCGTGAAGTTTCGGTCAGCCTGCCTTAGTCTGTTTTCTGCCGTGTTACAGAAAAAAAGCACCGAGCGAAGGGTATCACCCGGTGCTTTCCGTGAAATTATCAAGCGGAGATAGGTTTACCAGCGACCTCGGTCGTCATCATCGTCTCTTCCTCCACCTCCGCCGCCTCGCCTCTCACCGCGTGGGGGGCGAGGCCGAGCCTCGTTCACTTTCACGGGACGTCCAACAATATCCTGTCCATCCAATCCGGCGATTGCCGCTTCCGCCTCACCTTGATCGGGCATTTCGACAAATCCAAATCCTCTTGACCTTCCGCTGTAGTGGTCTCGAATGACGTTGGCAGTGTCGACCGTTCCGTAGCTTTCAAAAGCCTCTCGCAAGTCATCATCCGTGGCGTCGTATGACAGATTACCGACATAAATATTCATCTGAATTTCCTCTCTCAAAAGATGTTGCTGAAAATTTGTGAACGTTTTTGGACTTCATAGAATACGGTTAGGATTGATTTCGATGCACCTCATGACTTGGTAAAGATTTGAAGAAGTTCCAACTGGAAAATAGAGTTTTTTCCTGCCAGCGGATGATTGGTATTTCGTGCGCCAGGGCTGATCCCACGAACCGCCTGTTCAAATCCAGCGGTCGGCTTTCCCTCACCGACTGGTTCATAGTTTCATCGATGAATCGACACCATGCTATCTTACAACGTACCCCTTGATAGTACCATCACATTCCGTGTGCGCCCTTACTGCCCTCTCCATAGTAGAGTTTGAGAAGCTGGACATCTGTCCGATAACATCGCCGTCTCTGAGTTGTTGTTGACGCCATTTCATTACGAAGTGACGTGATACGTTAAACACTGTGGGATGTTACGTTGCGATCCCACAGAGAAACACCATCGCGAATAATTTTCGTCTAAGAAAAACAAGAACAGGAATTCAAGGGTTCTCATATTATCCAATTGACGTTAACCGTTGCGCCGAGTAATTCGCAAAATAACGGAATATTGGTAGATGTTACTCCGATGGCTGTCAAGCGGTACTGATTGCGGAAAGTCGTCCAATTTCGACCTTGTCCTAACCTTTTACTTATCTGCACGGTTGCATATTTGTAGCTAGCCTAAGTCTGCTTGACATCATTTCTTAACATAATATTATAAGCCATAATAGCATAAATATCCAGAAGAAACTTTTTTAGGCAAGATTTTCAAAGATATGAATTTGTTCTGCTTTGGCCGCAGAGCCAGTGTTGCGTAACACTTTCGACATTGAAAAGTTTGTCACAATGTGGGATAATCGTCAAATGAAAAGATTATACAAAGAACGATTATCGTAACGGAAGGAGAGGCAGATGGATCAAACGGCAGATGCGGTTGTGGTAGGTGGTGGGGTGATTGGGTGCTTCATTGCTTACGAACTTTCAAAAGCCGGTCTTGAGGTGGTGGTGATAGAAAAGGGGCAGGTCGGCGCAGAAGCCTCCAGCGCAGCTGCGGGATTGTTAGTGCCTCTGCATATGGCGGATGAGGAACGCGCGCTTTTTGAACTCCACTTGGCTTCGACGAGGATGTTCCCTGCGTTTGTACCGGAACTCGAAGAAGAAACGGGCATCGGTGTTGAGTATATTCCCTCTGGAATTCTGAGGGTTGCCCTGAACGAGGAGGAGGAAACTGCTCGACTTTCGCAATACCAAAAACTGGGGGAAGCCTCTGGGATGGCAATAACACGGCTGAACGCATCGGAGATACATTCCCTTGAACCGGAACTGGCACCGGCCGTTTGTGGCGGGATCTTTTCGCACGATGAGGCGTACATCAACAATGGTCGCCTGGTGCACGCACTCGCGAGAGGTGCTTCTGTCCGAAATGCCCGATTCCATGAAGGGTGTCTTGCGACCGGCATACGCCGAACCGACGGACGTTTTTCGGCGCTCCAAACGAACGAAGGTGAGATTTCTGCCGGACATCTCGTGGTAGCAACCGGCGCGTGGAGTCGTATTTTCTGCGAGGCGTTGGATATGACCATCCCTATTACTCCTGCACGCGGACAGATGTTGGCGGTCACAACCATTCAACGTCTGCTTCAACGCCCCATCAACTCGAGCAAAGGGGCACTTGTTCCCCGTGCGGATGGCTCGGTTCATGTCGGGGCGACCGTTGAGCATGTTGGTTTCGATAAGCGTAATACTCCCGAAGCGATTGCTGATCTGCTGGAGAGAGGGACAACGGTCGTTCCTGCCTTAAGCGGAGGACGGGTCGAAAGGATGTGGTCAGGCTTTCGTCCTTTCTGTGAGGATGGGCTTCCGGCGATTGGAGTGCTGCCGAATTGGGAAAATGTCTCGGTTGCCGCGGGCCATTTTACGATGGGCATCACGGGCAGTCCGATAACGGCAAAGATTATCAAAGAACTGATAGTAGACGGACGTTGGGATCAGTCGAGGGATATTTTCTCACCTGTTCGCTTTGCCGACAGTTAGAGACAGCTCTATGGAAAGCCGGGGAGGCGCCAGTTTTTCTAGTTTGTGTCATAGATTTACGCTGACATTGTTTTACTATGCCTCGCCCTTCTTAGGAAGTGGTGTAAGGTTGAATTGCATCCAGATTAGCAGTCTCTTTCTGACTAGTATGATACAGATCCCACCGGAGTTGAAGATTCATCCAGAAACTTGGCGACATCCCAAAAAATTTCGCTAGGCGGAGTGCAATGCGAGGGGTCATTCCCCGATGTCTATTTACAAGTTCATTGATGCTCTGGTACGATACATGAATTGCCGTTGCAAGCTTCCGCTGACTGATATCCATTGGGCGCAGAAATTCCTCCAAAAGCATTTCACCCGGATGGGTCGGGGGACGGTTAGTTGGCACACGAATCATTTTCTTTCTCCTTAGTGTAAGCCTAATGATAATCCACAATTTCGACTTCGACTGGTCCGGTGTCTGTCCACATAAAGCAGATATGGTATCGGACGTTTTTCGTGGATTTTGAGTTTATCATCTTCTAAAAGGGTGAGCAAGTGAAAGGTATGATTTCTCGTCCTGACTATTACACAATTTTAGAAATATCTTTAAAAAAGGAGAAGGAGCAAGACCAATGGCAAAGTATCGTGCTGCACTAATCGGTTGCGGCGGAAAAGGTAGAGACCATACCAACACGTTGATAAAGAATGAACTGGTGGATTTGGTCGCTTTTTGCGATATTCGTGAGGAAGCGCTGCAAGCGTACCAAGAGATGTACGGTGTGTCCGCCCTATACACGGATTATCAGGAGATGTTTGAAAGGGAGAACTTAGACCTCGTCGTGATTTCAACGCAGGCACCGCAGCACCATGCGACAACGCTTGCCGCAGCGGCACACGGATGCCATGTGCTGTGCGAGAAACCGATGGCTGTGACACTTCAGGAAGCTGATGAGATGGTCGCAGCGTGTGACGCAGCGGGGGTGCGGTTGTCCATCAACCATCAGAAACGTGCAAGCACCTATAACGCATACGCCAAAAGGTTGATTGCTGAGGGGGAAATCGGTGAGGTCTTTCTGATACGTGCTTACGAAAAAGGGGGACGCAAAGCGGGCAACGCGATGATGGAGATGGGAACGCATCTCTTTGATTGGGTTCACAATTTCGGGGGAAATGTGAGTTGGGCTGCCGCACATATCACTTCGGTGGATTCCCTTGAAGCGGGACGTCAGGACATCAAACATAGTCAGGAGGTCAACCCACGCGATCGGGATGCTGGATTGGTTATTGGTGAAAGGGCGTTCTGTTCGTTTGGGTTTGCCAGCGGGATACACGCCGATTGCGACTTCTTGGCAGAGACGCAAGGAAATGACAGGGCTTACGGCTTGGATCTCATCGGCACAAAGGGGCGGATCGCGTTACGTCGAAGCGTTGCCACGGTGATGTTTATCCACCGCGGTACATTTATGACCCCTGTGGAGGGGCATCAATGGCAGCCGGTTTCGCTGCCGGATGAGGATCGTATTACGGGCCAACATCTGGGAACCCGAGATATTAATCAGGTGCTTCAGTCTCGTCTCATCCAGTCGTTGGTTGAGCCCGATGACCCGGATGCTGATCCGATTTCGTCTGGTCGGGAGGGACGTGCGTCGCTGGAGATGATTCACGGTTCATGGGAGTCTCACCGACAGGGTGGGCGTGTTCCGTTTCCGCTCAAGGAGCGTAGTCACCCCCTGCAACGTTGGCAGGAGGAGGCAAGGTAGGAGGTAGGTCTCTGCCGGGATTTTGGGTTGCTGAACCTTTGGAATGGGGGGTATAATCAATCAACAAAATCGGTCAAAGAGATGAGGAAGGAGAAACCATGAATCGGTATTTTGAAATACTAAAACAGTATGTGATATCCGGTGGGCAAATGCCGAGTGGAAAGTCTTGGTTGTTCATACTGTTCGCTTTTATTCTAGGCGGTATGCTTGGTTTTGTGGAGATCCTTGTTGGAGGACCAGTTTTTATTGTTGTTCTTATAGGACTTGGCGGTTTCGCTGTGTTGATCCCTAGCATCGTTCTATCAGTCAGGGTGCTCAATGACGCCAATCGCAGTGGGTGGTGGTTGCTTATCAGCTTTATTCCGCTCATCGGTTCTATGATTTTGCTTGGCTTTATGGCGCAAGATAGTCAGCCGAACGAGAATCAAGGTGGATGTAATCCAGAGGATGCCGCAGTATAGGAATCTAACTCATGAAAGCAAAATATGACTTTTCAAAAGGAGAACGTGGTAAATTCTATAATCCAAAAGCGGTTTTTAACCTCCCCATCTATCTAGAGAAAGACGTCGATAACTTCATACGCAAACTAGCCGATGAGAAAGGTAAAGACCCCGAAACACTGGTCAATGAATTGCTGCGTGGCAACATACAATTGATTCAAAGTATTCAATAAACGCGCCTAGCCCACTCTTTCAGGCGTGCTCCGACCTGATCGGCAGGTTTCAGTCACTGGCTAATACTTCAGGACGGTTCCCCATTCACCGACGACCCAGAGGACCCCGTCTGGAGATCGGGTTATGTCGGTTAAGCCGTTTGAGGTCGGGGTTTGCTGAACAAGCCATGTTACACCGCCATCTTTGGTATTGAGGAGTATTCCATTTTCTCCAACAGCCCAGCCCTCGTTATCCGTGACGAAGTAGACACCGTTCAACATCTCACCCGTCGGTGTGATTTGCCGTACCCACGTTTCCCCGCCATCTTTCGTGGCATAGATGGAACCGTCGTCTCCAGCCATCCACGCAATTTGGGGAGTGAGGCCGAAAACTGCGCGCAGCTCGTTAGGTTCCGCCTGTTGAATTGTCCAAGTTTCCCCGCCGTCATTGGTTTTGATAATTGTTCCCGCCTCACCGACAGCCCAACCCACGTTGGCATCAACAAAATAAACCCCGTACAGGTTGCTGTAACTGACATCCAGATCTCCGAGATCTTGGCTTTGCCATGTACGTCCACCGTCTTTTGTGTGCAGAATTTTGCCAAGTTCGCCGACACCCCATCCGTGTTGAGGCGTTGAAAAGTGGAGGTCATAAAAGCCGACGGCACGCTTCCATCGGATAGCTTCGTCAAATTGAAGACGTTGGACTTGATCGCTCTCCGGATCCACTCTGATGCCCTGCCAGGTCCCACCGCCGTCCCCCGTTTCGATCAGGGTTGCGTTACTACCGACGATGTAGCCTTGCATCGCATCAACAAAACCGATGCCGAACAGTTCAAAAACATTCCCGGTGTACTGTTTTTGCCATGTTGCTCCGCCATCGCGGGTAACGAGTGCCATTCCGGATAGACCCACTGCCCATCCGATTTTGTCATTGAGAAAGTAGACCGTCGTCAAGTGGCTGTTAGTTGAGACCACTTCCCACGACGCACCGCCATCTTGACTGTGCAGGAGGGTTGCAAATTCACCGACCGCCCATGCCTCTTGTGGACTGACCAGTTGGATAGCGTTCAGACGACTGGGGACGGGTCTCGGTTCCAGTGGTGTCCAGTTTACACCGCCATCGGTTGTCCTCAGAATCACGCCGAACTCCGCAGCGGCAAGTCCATGATTGGCGTCGATAAAATGAATGCTCCAGATAGGTTCGGGCATACCGTTGGAGTTGGGGACATTGCTTTTTTGAGTTTCCCACGTTGCGCCGCCATCGGTGGTATGAATTAGCGCACCGTTACCGCCAGCAGCCCACCCTTTTTGGTCATCGAGCATACAGATCGAACTGATGCCGGCCGCGGAGTTGATTTTTTGGTACTTCCAAGTCTGTCCACCGTCCATCGTATGGATAACTGTACCGCCATGCCCCGCAGCCCAGCCGACCTCCTGACTGGCAAAATAAAAATCTTGAATCGCATTATTCGTCGGAGTATTCTGTCTGCCCCACGTCTCACCGCCATCTGTCGTATGAATGATAAGCCCACCATCACCGCCCGCCCAACCGTGTTGGGGATCCACAAAGAAGACCGCTGACAATACCCGACGGGTGCCGGTATTCAGGACAGTCCAAGTTTCCCCGTTATCGCTTGTCTTCAACACAGCACCTTCCTCACCGACAATCCATCCGGTTCCGGGATTGAGGAATTGCACTTTGTGGAAATCTATCTTGAACGGGAGCGGTTTGCTGGGTTGTTCCCAAGTCTCTCCGCCATTGTTGGTACGCAGGATTGTTGCGTCTGATCCGACGATCCATCCCTCCTGTTGGGAAGCAAAATGGATATCGAAAAATCCCGCTTGCCATTGTGACTCACGAACAAGCGTCCAAGTTTTCTCTGTTGCAAAGGCGTTGGTCGCCAGGATGGATAGCAACATCATGACCCCTAAAGCATGTCTGGCGCGCAACAGTATATTACTTATCATGGTTTGTGATTCCTATTTTGAGGGATAAGCCCATTCATATATAGTAAGTCCTAAAAACAGATAGACGTTTTCGCTCCTCGTATCCTGTCCCACCTGTCCCGCCTGTCCCGATTCATCGGGGATGTAATCGGGGACTCGTCGGGAGGCGGTGCGGTTAGAAACCGCACCTACCGGGCCCGGGGGCAGTGCGGTTCGGTTTGGAGTGACTCATTAATTCGAAGATCTACCATAATAGCATTTGAGTATCGGGGCATGAATCTCGACCTACAGATTGACTGTGACGATTGAGACGGGGTAGGGCGAGGAAGCCCGGTCTACCAGAATCAGTAGTAGCTTGGATTATAATATTATACCACAATAGGCGGATTATAGGGCTATTCAGTTTTCGGCTTTTTAACCATTTTGTTTGAAAAGGCGCAACCGGAAGATCACGTCTACAGTGAGATGTCGGTTCCGTTCCGAGAATCCCGAGAATCGGGAGATTCGGAGATCCCTCCTACAGTAAAATTAAATGACCCTAGCGGATCAAATCCCGCGTTGACCCAAAAAATAAAACGTGATATAATCCATAATTCAATTTGCCAACCCCAATAGATAAGCAGTAAAGGGATTGGGACAACCCGGTAGAGAGTCTCTTCCTACAGAAAATCCACAATGAGTGCTAAAAGGTTCAGCGGTTGCTCGGAGAAACGGAATGGTTTATGATCTGTTAGTTAAAGACGGTAGGGTTGTCGACCCCTCCCAAGAACTTAACGCGGTCCGGGATGTTGCGCTGCTTGACGGGAAAATTGCAGCGATCGAAGAAAGCATTCCAGAAACGTCGGCGCGTGAAGTTTTAGACGCAACAGATCTGATTGTCACGCCCGGATTGATCGACCTTCATGTGCATGCGTTTTGGGGAGCTACCGCCTACGGGATGGAGCCGGATATCGGCAATATCGCCAAAGGGGTAACAACCGCGTTAGATACCGGATCCGCAGGTGCAAGCAACTTCTTAGCTTTCCGCAGATATGTGTTAGAGCGATCAGATACTCGGCTATTCGCTCTGCTGAACATCTCAGCGATGGGCATGATTTGGCCCAGAATTGGAGAATTGACAGACATACGCTGGGCCGATGTTCAGGAAGCGATTCGTGTGGGTCGAGAAAACCGTGACTTCGTGCTGGGAATCAAAGCTCGACTGTCACGAGGTTACGCTGGAGAAAACGATCTCGAAGCGCTGAAGCGGACGATCGAAGCGGCTGAAGCCATTGATGGGTTTGTCATGATCCATGTGAAAGACACCGAAACACCGTTGGAAGAGATCACAGCGATGCTTCGTCCCGGCGATGTGGTCACACACGCCTTTCATGGCAAATCAGAGGGTGTCTTGGACGAGACCGGAAAGGTAATTGATCGTTTTAGGGAGGACCAACAGCGCGGCGTTATCTTCGACATCGGACACGGCTCCGGCAGCTTTTCGTTTCGCGTTGCAGAAAAGGCACTTGCCCAGGAATTCCTCCCCGACAACATCAGCAGCGACCTGTATAACAGCAATGTCGAGGGACCAGTTTTTGATCAGATCACAACCCTTTCAAAATTTCTCTGGTTGGGGCTGCCCTTGTATGAGGTGATTCGGCGTAGCACCGAAACCACTGCCCGAATCATGGGATTGGAAGGCAGGTTAGGTACGCTAAAAGTTGGGGCGGAGGGCGATGTGACCATTTTAAGATTGGACGAGGGAAGGTTTGCTTTGACCGATTGCGAGCGTGTGTCTGTTGAAGCACCTCAAAAGCTAAACCATGTGCGGACAATCAAAAGCGGTCGGATATATCGTCCGTGGCTCAAATAGGAGACCCCTTTGATCTTAGATACCATTGTCGCCCAAAAACGAATTGAGTTGCAGAACGACAAACAACGGATGCCATTAGATACGCTGAAACGCAAGATTCGGGATCTACCCCCGACGCGAGACTTTCGCGCTGCGCTGTCAGTCCCAAATTCTGTTCAGCTCATCGCGGAAGTGAAGAAAAAATCTCCAAGCAAAGGAATTATTCGGGAGGATTTCGATCCGGTTAGGATTGCTCGGACGTATGCGACAAACGGTGCATCGGCAATCTCGGTACTAACTGATCGTGAATTTTTCGCCGGTGAACTGGCCTATCTGAGCGCTATTCGCGAAGCGGTAATGCTCCCTCTATTACGGAAAGACTTCACGATTGATCCGTATCATATCTATCAAGCCCGGCTCGCAGGTGCGGATGCTATTCTGCTCATCGTCTCGATTCTGACGTTGGAGCAGCTGCGTGAATTTGCCGAAGTGGCGCGAAGTTTGGGGCTCGCCAGTCTTGTCGAAGTCCATACCGAAGAAGAGTTGGAACTCGCATTGGCAGGGGGCGCGGAGATCGTTGGTATCAATAACCGCGACCTGAAAACCTTCCATACAGACATCGCAACCACCTTCCACTTGAGAGATTCTATCCCAACCGATAAAGTTGTGGTCAGCGAGAGCGGCATCAATACTCACGAAGACGTAATGAAACTCAAAGAAGCGGGAATCAACGCGATTCTGGTGGGGGAATCGTTGATGCGGAGTCCAAATATTGGGGATAAGGTGAGAGAACTACTCGGAAAATGAATCGGATTAAATTTATTAGTTCGGAAGTTTATTTATGTGCCGAATTGTTGTCCTGTTTTTTATCTTATCTGTATCTTCTGCTTTTTCAGCTATCGAGTTTGAATCCGTTGAACTTGGGTTCGATCAGGTTTACAAACGGGAGCGATGGGCACCGCTACAGGTCGTTGTCACGAGTCGCAATGAAGATTTCGATGGCGAAATAAGCGTTGAGGTCCGCAACATCTTTTCGGGCGAACTCATCCAAACGTATGCCACTCCCCTGTCCCTCACGCGATCAGATCGTCAACGACGTATGATCTACGTTTTCCTACCGGGAATTTCGTCCCAACTGAGCATCAAGCTGGTCAATCCCACCGGGCACGTCCGAGAGTCTCACGAACTCACGCCGGAATTCCTCAAACCGTTGAATGACCTTGTAATCCTTGCACTAACGCCAAGCCGCGATTTGTTGAGTCGTTGGGATGGAAAACAGATTGACGATAACGCAAAAGGACACGCTTTCGCCGCCTACACCGACTTTAAGGGGCTACCCGCCCATTGGAAAGGGTACGATTCGGTTGATTTTTTTGTAATTCGCGGGGTTTCCTTAGATGAGCGTCGGATTTCTGATCGACAGCAACAGGCGTTGCTCGATTGGATTCAGCGCGGGGGCACCTTACTCGCGTCGGGTGGGGCGGATTTACGCTGGTTGCGTGGGAGTTTTTTGGAGGCGTTTTTACCAGTAGAGTTGGGCGATTTGCAAAGAAAAACCCAACTTCCCGGACCGATGCAGCGTTTTGGGTTTGCAGCCGATACGCCCTTCGATCTGATTGAATTTAAGCCCAAGCCCGGAATGGTCCCACTTGTTGGTGATGAGGGGCAGGTTTATGCGGCTAAGAGATTTTGGGGAGGCGGACAAATTATCAGCATAGGGTTCGATTACACCGCGCCTCCATTTTCCGATTCGCCGGGAGCGGAGGCGTTTTGGGAATGGCTCATTAAAACGGAAAGTCGAACGCCACGCCACACGGAAGCACGGTACGAAGCTGATCGCAGGCACGACGAAAAGATTCAAAAAATCTTGGCAGCCATCCCTTCGGCAGAAGCTCCACTGATCCAACTACTGCTCATTTTCTTGAGTGCGTATGCACTGAGTTTTGGCACTGTGATATGGTGGGGCGGCAAAGGTAGGTCCCAGCTATACTGGGTTGGAGGTATCGCGCTTACGGTACTTTTCTCATGTGGCATCGTTCTGCCACGCCATTTTGTACCGAGTCCGGTCTCCGTGAATCGCTTTTCGATTTTATCCGTTTATCCTTTAACAAACCGCGCCCATCTGCAAACCTATATCGGGATCATCGCTTCAGCCAGTACTGAGACACCAATCCGGTTCCAAGACAGGACGTTGATCAGACCTTTGACGGCAACTGCCACGCCTCCGCTGCGGTTGGTCGAACCTAAAGCGATGAGAGATCCCTCGATCTTGCGCCAAGCGGCTTTGGACCCGTGGACAACACGCGCCTACTTTGCAGAAACATTTATTGATTTCCGTGTCCCTCCCGTGGGGCAGAACGGACTGATGGCAGATCAGATCCAGCATCAACTTCCTTATACACTGGAAAACGCATGGCTCATGGGACCGGGGAGATATACTTACATCGGCACGGTTCCCCCTGCAACGCCTATCGCGATAAAGGAAAGCCTCAAAAGATATAACAGGTCTCCACTCTCTCAAGCGCTCGTCGGTGAGAGAAGGGCGTTTGCACAAGTACTGATTGGCGAGGTTGCCCTCCGATATCTGGCACAAGAGACAACACCAAAACTGGTCGGCTGGACGCAAACCCCACCGTTATCAATGTCGATGGATCACCCAATGAACACTGCCGATGAAACGCTTGTCGTATTATATTTGCCGGAGCACCACTAAGTCCCTCTTTTTTAGGAGATGAGAACACAATGGCAGCAGAGATACCTTTACAGAAAATTGATGAATATCGGTGGCGCATCCCCAAAAGTTATATGCGTGGCATGCGCGTTGATGGAATTATTTACGCGAACGAAAAATTACTTGCGCAAGCCAAGAACGAGGAGGCGTTGCAGCAGGTTGCCAACGTGGCACATCTGCCGGGGATTGTCAAGCACTCGCTTGCGATGCCCGATCTCCATTGGGGTTACGGCTTCGTGATTGGCGGCGTTGCGGCGACCGATCCAGCAGCAGATGGTGTTGTATCCCCTGGAGGGATAGGCTACGATTTGAACTGCTTGACAGCTGACGCAGAGATACTGCACCAACACGGCTACACTATTCCAATCGGAGAGATGGTTTCAGACTGGGAAACTGCTATGGTACGTTGTCAAGATTTTCAAAATAGCTTTGAAACCCAAACCCCCCTACGGCATTATCTGAAACTCCGTCCAACCCATCCGATATACTGTCTGAAAACCGAGAGCGGTGATACCATCAAGGCGACAGCCGATCATCCCTTCTGGACGCCAAGGGGGATGACCGAACTGCAATCGCTCAAGATTGGCGATAAGGTCGCACTATCACCATTTCAAGGCGTGCCTTATGAAGAGCCATCAGATGAGATTATCGTTGATCAAACACAGATTGAAAACTTGCTCGGTCAACTTGGTGATAGTCAATCTGGCAATCGACAAGGGCAGGTCATCAAGCATCTCAAAAAGCGCGATCTATTGCCGCTGAAATACAACTCACAGGCTTTGCCGTACCTGCTAAAAGTCTTGGGATACGTGATGGGAGACGGCAATATCTACTACGTCAACGGTGACGGAAAAGGTCGAATTTCTTTCTACGGCAAAGCAGAGGATCTTGAGGAGATCAGAGCAGATATTTCGCACCTTGGGTTTACACCCTCAAAATTGCATCGCCGTGAGCGTCTCCATCAGATCACAACAACATACGATACATACCAATTTTCCCGCGAGGAAGTCAGCTTTCATGTGAGTAGTACCGCATTCGCGACGTTGCTTATTGCGCTTGGTGCGCCTCATGGCAAGAAAGCTTTTCAGGATTACCGTGTACCACAATGGATTAAGGGAGCACCGCTATGGCAGAAACGCTTGTTTCTCGCTGCGCTATTCGGTGCTGAATTGGAATCACCAACCATAATGACCGGACATCCGCACACCATCTCTGCTCCCAAGATGTCGATGAACAAAAGGGAAGGTTATGTCGATAGTGGTATCTCTTTCCTGCGGGACATCGGCGATCTTTTAGCGGATTTCGGCGTACAGATTAAGAAGATTGGTCAGCGAAAAGAACAAACGAATATTGATGGATCTCTTTCCTATCGATTGAGATTGGTCATTTCAGGGACGAATGAGAATCTAATTAAGTTGTGGGAACAGATCGGGTTTGAATACAACGCAGCACGTAAGACGCTCGCAAATATTGCGCTTCAGTATCTCAAACTCAAACAACGACTGATTGAGGATCGAGAAAATGCTGCAGGAATTGCCGTTGTCATGCACGCAGATGGGCTATCGATTTCGGAAATTACTCACAAGATTGGATCTAAATATATTAACGAGCGCTTTATTGAAAGATCCGTTTATGAAGGACGACAGACGAAACCGCGAGTCAGCCAAGCCTTTCCCACTTTCGAGAAATACATTGAAGAAGCGACTCAAGACTTGGAGCAAAGTGGTATGGTCTGGGATCGTATTGAATCAATTACTCCGCTTGAATTTGATGATTACGTTTACGATTTTACCGTTGAACATCCGGATCACAATTTTGTGGCAAACGGTTTTGTTGTGTCTAACTGCGGCGTGCGTTTGATTCGGACCAATTTGGACGCTAAGCAGTTGGCAGGCAGAACCAAAGGACTCGTTGCGAAGTTATTTGAAAATGTTCCTTGTGGTATTGGATCGAGCGGAAAGATTCGGTTGAACCCGCAAGAAGAGAAGCAGATGATCGAACAGGGAGCGCGGTGGGCGGTTGAGCGCGAATACGGCTTTCTCGAAGACCTTCAATTTACGGAGGCAAACGGCTTTTTGTCCCTTGCCAATGCGGATGCTGTTAGCAAACGCGCCTTAGAACGCGGAAAAAATCAGCTCGGCACGCTCGGCTCCGGAAATCACTTCTTAGAGGTACAGGTGGTGGATCGAATTTTGTATCGGGAAGCTGCTGAAGTGATGGGGCTGACGGAGGGGCAGATTTGTGTGATGATTCACAGCGGTTCGCGCGGTTTCGGCTATCAGGTGTGCGACGAACATGTCAAAACGTGGGTCGAAGTTGCGAAGCGGTATGGAATTGATTTACCAGACCGTCAACTCGCCTCTGCTCCGATTAATTCAAAGGAAGGACAGGATTATATCACGGCGATGGCGTGTGGCGCGAACTACGCGTGGAATAATCGTCAGTGCATCATGCACTGGGTGCGTCAGACGTTCATGGATTTCTTTGAAACTGGGGTTGATGAACTTGGCTTAGAATTGGTTTATGACGTTGCACATAATATTGGGAAGTTTGAGAAGCATCTCGTTGACGGGGTTGAGCGTGAACTGTTCGTACATCGCAAAGGCGCGACACGGGCGTTTCCTGCGGGGCATCCTGAGATCCCCGATAAGTACCAGAAGGTTGGGCAGCCGGTCCTAATTCCCGGTGATATGGGAACAGCCTCTTATGTGCTGGTCGGCAACCCGTCGGCAATGGAGCAGACGTGGGGAACAACGTGTCATGGTGCGGGCAGAATGCTCTCACGTCGGAAAGCGATGCAGGTCACGAAAGGGCGCAGTATTCAGAAAGACCTTGAGAAGCAGGGAATCTTTGTCCGCGCTGAAGGGCGACGCACACTCCACGAGGAGGTTCCAGAAGCCTACAAAGATGTCGATGAGGTGGTCAAGGTTGTCGATGCAGCGGGACTTTCCCGGCGGGTGGCGCGGTTACGCCCAATCGGTGTGGTCAAGGGTTAGGAGATACGTCTATACTGAGCAAATTTGAAAGAAGGAGTCAATTTTATGAAGATTGCGAGAATTGAGCAATTTTTTCCGCGTCACCGGATGCGGCTGGTAAGAATCACAACTGATAATGGTCTCGTCGGCTGGGGAGAAACAACGCTTGAGGGCAAACCAAAGAGTACCATCGCTGCGGTTGAGGAACTCACCGATTACCTAATCGGTAAAGATCCATTGCGCATCGAACATCACTGGCAGCACATTTATCGATCCGCTTTTTTCCGGGGCGGCAATGTATTGATGAGTGCTTTAGCCGGTATAGATCAAGCGCTATGGGATATAGCGGGCAAACATTACGGTGTACCGACACATCAACTGTTGGGGGGTGCGGTTCGTGACCGTATCCGCGTTTATGCACATTGGGGGATCGGTAGCATGACGGACGAGGGGAAATCCGCCGCGAAAGACCGTCTCGAAATGCTACAGGAAAAAGGGGGATATAAGGCGTTTAAGTCGGGTCCCGGAGGCACATGGCGGGCGCATGAACCGCCTGCTGTCATTGATGCGTTTGTTGAACGCGCCTATCTGATGCGAGAGTGGGTTGGACCGGATGCGGAGTTGTGCTTCGACTTTCACGGCAAAATGACACCGGCGCTCGCCATCGAAGTTTGCCATGAACTAAAGGGGATGCGCCCGATGTTTGTGGAAGAGCCGGTGCCACAGGAAAATGTTGATGCCCTTAAGCTGGTGTCAGATCACGTTCCGTTTCCGATCGCGACAGGGGAACGTTTGCTTTCGCGATGGGAGTTCCGCGAAGTGTTCGAGAAGCAAGCGGTGGCATACATCCAACCGGACGGGTCGCACGCTGGCGGAATTACGGAATTGAAGAAAATTGCGAATATGGCAGAGGTCTACTATATCCATAGTATGCCGCACTGTGCGATTGGGCCTGTGGCGTTTTCCGCCTGTATGCAGGTTGATGCGGTTGTTCCGAATTTCCTCATCCAAGAGCAGGTTGATGCGGCGCTGGGTGATGGTCTGCTGAAAACGGCATGGGAGGTCAAGGACGGACATATTGACTTGCCGACGCAGCCTGGGCTCGGTTTCGAGATAGACGAGCAAGAGGCAACCCAGAATCGTGAAGGATACAGTGAGGAGTTGGGCGGCGAGTACTATTACGAGTCGGATGGGAGTGTAGCGGATTGGTAGAAATGTATAGCTAACCCCCTAAATCTCGCCCCCGATTTTATCGGGATGTATCACTTGTCAGGGGGACTTGGTAGGTACTGCCCTAAATCCCTCTTATCAGTTCGTTCCGCCTGTCCCGATCTCATCGGGGAGACCAAGAGGGAACTTTGGAAAGGTCGCGAAGATTGGAGTTATTCGATTTCCATTTCTTCCAAATCTCTTTCGAGGGTCTTGATCTCTGTGAGCGTCATTGAGTCCGGCTCAAGTGCATAAGCCTTTTTATACGCTCCGAGTGCGGATTCTGGATCTTGTAAGAACGAGTTATAAATCTGCCCGATCCACAGAAATGCGTCAACTTCAGTCGGGTCTAGCGTGACGATTTTCTCATAGACATCTAATGCTTCGTCATAAGCGCGTTCTTCTCCCCCGCGTCGGAGTGCGCCCGCCTGACCGTAGAGCAGTCCGATGAGTTCTTCTTTTGCTTCTGTAAATTCCGGCGCATGCGCCACAACCTCTTCAAGGATTTCGATCCCTTTATCTTCCAAGCCAACGAGCTGGGTCTGTTCCTCGGCGGTGAGTTCCCGATCAAGGAACTGGTAGGCTTGAAGGATATTGCGATAGGTTCGCGAAAGTTGTAGTCGGGCTTGCAGACCGAAGGGAACCGATTCAAAGGGGACATCAATCAGGTCAGGATCATTTTCGATTGCCTTCTGGTAATGGGCAATTGCTTCCTTAAACTGTTTTGTTCCTTGATACAGTACACCTAACAGGTAGTGTGCTTCCGCATACTTTGGATCGTTGGCGATTACGGCGAGGAACGCTTGGACAGCTTTTTCCTGATCACCTGTGTCACGTGCCAGTTTTCCGCGCAGCAGATGGACAGTCGGATCGTCAGGATTGATTGTCGCAGCGCGATTCAGATGGATTTCCGCATCTCCCACCCAGTTGCTGTGAAAATAGATTTCCGACACGCGGAGATGCGCGTGCAACCGTGATGCTTGGCTGGTGTTTCCGGTGCCCGCCTCGATTGCCTGAATACCCTCCCAATAAGCAAGTAGCGCTTTTGGCAGATCCTGTTTCGCAAAGTATTCATCTCCCTGTTTAATGAATGCCTCCGCCTGCGATGCGGGAGGTGAATCAACGGTTGCACCACCTCTTTTTGTGTTCAGAACTATCAGGACGATGAGAGCAATGAGCATGACCGCTTCAAAGTAAGGTAGCCATTTACGCATCTTTGATTTCTTCCCTTCTGCAGATTTTCCCCTTAGTTAATCCCCGCCAAGAGCCCCAAAAATTCCTCCGGTCCGACATATTTTTCGAGTCTTTTGTCTGTCAACTGATTTCCTTCGGAATCAAAGAAAAGCACCACCGGCAAACCGACAATGCCATACTTTTGTTTCAGCCGTTCGACTTCAGCTGAACTTCGCGTGAAATCCAGTTTGACGTTCACGAATTTTGACAATTTTGATTTTACCGCTGGATCAGCGTAGGTATGCTCCAGTTCGTTGCAAGCCGCGCACCATGTGGCGTAGAAGTCGAGCATGACAGGTTTGCCCTCCCTCCGTCCAGCCTCCAATCCTTGGGTTTCATCAGCGATCCAGACGAGATCACTTTCCGCCGTTGTGAGCCCGCCAACGAGCATATAAAGTCCAACAACTGCCAATAAAACGCCAACTGCTTTACGGAGCTGCACCAGACGGGGCAGATCTTTGAACCGTTGGGAAAATTTACCCAGCGCAACACCAACTATTACAAACAGACCTGCAATTGCGAAAAAGCCTAAAGAATCCTGGAGTAAAGCGCGTAATGGTGGGATGGCATCTTTGAGAAAATACAGTGCCACCGTGATGATAGCGACACCGAATATATTCTCCAGAATATACATCCAACCTCCGGATCTCGGGAGAGCGGCGATAGCGCCTGAAAATGTACCGATTACGATAAATAGCAATCCCATACCGAGGGCATAGGTTAGCAGCAGCCAAAATCCGAGGAAAACGCTCTCTGTTGTAGCAACGTAGGAAAGCACTGCCCCCAAAGCCGGTCCCGTGCAAGGCGCAGCGATGATGCCTGCAACGGTTCCCATCGCAAAGGCACCGGCAAATCCGGCACCGCCGATGCTGTTGAGTCTGTTCTGCAGCGCGTAAGGTACGCGGAGCTCAAATACACCGAGCATAGACAGTCCGAGCGCGAATAGAATCCCGCATACCGGAACCATCACCCGTGGGTCTGCCATTATCTGTCCGAAGACCGCCCCCGTCGATGCGACAGCAACCCCTAAAACCGAGTATGTTAGGGCGATACCCAGAACATAGGTGACGGATAATAGAAAGGACCGCGTCCGCCCTACGGATTCACCTGCACCAAAGACGGAAACCGTTATCGGAATTAATGGGTAGACGCACGGTGTGAAACTGGTTAGGATTCCACCTACGAAGACGAAGAGGAATGCCCAAAAGTAGCCCTTGGATAGGGCTTGGGAAAATTTTCCACTTTCGCTTGTAGCCGTTTCGGAGAGTGTATCAGGAGGGGAACCGAGTTGTAGGTTTGCAAAGATAGCGTCGTTCATAGGTTGAATCGGTTGGTCCATTCCGACAACCTCAAACGAGACATCAAAATCAATTGTTTTCGGCAGCAAACACTGATCGTCGTTACACGCTTGATATGTCAATTGGAAGGGGAGCGTGATCCGTCCTAACAGTGCTGAGTCCAACAATGTCGTTTGGAATCCGATTACGGCTTCATCGTGATACACCGGGACTTTCCCACCCAGTGATGCGATTTCGAGGACATCTGCCTTTGGATATACCACTTCACCGAACATCAGATCGGCATGATCGGGAAGGATAACCTCCGTAGGGATTAAGCCTTCTCCGGCGGGATTCGCGTTTGCGTGCCAATTGGGTGCAAACTTCATCACGATAGCCATCTGAAATGTACTGCCGGGCTGCACCTGATTTACCGACAAGACTCCATGTGCTGTAACAATTTCGACAGGGTCAGTCTGCGGTTGAAGCAATCCGAAATCTGCTAACTGTCCCCATAAGGTAGCCGGTATTCCGATGTATAGTACGCAGATAAGGCTTAATAGAAAGTGGATGTGGAAAATTGATTTTCTTATCATGTGCAATACTTCTTGGATGTCAAAAACCTTTGAAGGGTTTAACCTCTTTCAAAGGTCTTGGATAGGTGATATTACTTTTTTAACAACTGGTTAAGCGCTGCGCTCATTTCCTTTAAGGTCTGCTTGCTCGTTAGACGTGTCGATATATTTCGCGTCTGACTATCTAGCAATAAAATGAAGCCGGTCCCCTGATTGGCTTTGTAGGCTTCGCTCATTCCGAGTGCTGAAGCGAGCAATTCCGACTGGTAGTGAGTGGTCCGGTTTGTAAAATCTAGGGTGACAAAGAGTATAGGCTTTCCATCGAACTTGTTTTGTAAATCGGTGAAGATGGTCCCCATCTTTTTGCAGGAACCTCACCAATCTGCATGAAACTTTACAGCAATTATCTGCGGGGCAGCGGGTTCTTTGGCTGACTCCTCGTCGGACAGACTGATCGTCGTTACAATTAAGGTGGTCGTTACCATGATAGACAAAACAACCACAATCCATCGAAGCTGAATGGGGTATTTCATAATGTCTTTCCTTTCGGTATTTGCAAGAAGGGGTAAAAAGATAGGAGAAAAGCAAGGAAATCAATTGTAGATTGCGGATACCTTATTTACTAAAGGCACCCACAACCCGCGCGTGTATTACATCAGGTTTCATGCCTACTTCGGTTCAAGGATGGCACAGGGTAAGATCATCTCCTCCATCGAGATGCCGCCGTGCTGAAATCCTCCGTTAAATTGATGTTTATAGTCGTTGAACTGGCTCGGATAAACAAAGTAATAATCTTCTTTGGCGAGGACATAATTTTTTTCGTAATGCCTATCGGGTAGCATGTACTGCTCTGGCTGGGTAATTCTCAATCCAGCTTCTTCGCTACATATAAGCTCACCACCGACTTTGAACCGAAGCCCATTGGTTGCAGGTCTGTCGCCTAAAATTTTTGCTGCCTGCTGACACAAGATTGAGCCGTGATCCGCCGTTAAAACAACCGTAACACCCCGATCTGCCAGCAATTTCAGGATCTTATACAAAACCGAGTGCTGGAACCAGCCTCGCACAAAAGTACGAAACGCGGTCTCATCGGGAATGAGTTGCTTGAGCAGAGCGATTTCAGAACGTTTATGGGTCAGGTGATCGATACACCCAACGACTACCGCTGCCAAACTGATCCGTTTGACGCTGCTAATCCATTGCAGATACTCCATCTCCCCGCGCGTATCAAAGATTTTAAAATAGTGTGGACTGGGTTTAAGATAGATACCGTGTCTTTCTAATTGTAGCCGCATCAGATCTTTTTCATGGCGATTGACACTGGTGTTTTCCCCATCGTTTTCTACCCATAAGTCGGGATAACGCTGTGAAAACTCAAGCGGGAACAGACCGCTGAAGATCGAGTTCCGCGAGTAATTCGTCGCCGTCGGCAAGATGGAATAGTGATAGTTTGTCGTAATCTGAAAGTATGGGTCCAGGAGAGGTTTAATTTTTAGCCAATGATCCAGTCGCATACAGTCCATCACCATAAAGAAGACCTGCTTGCCGACCTGTATCTCTGGAATGACATGCTTGTCAAACAGATCTACCGATAAAACAGGCGAGTCCTCACCAACCAACCAGTCAGTATAGTTCTCTTCGATATAGCGAGCAAACAGGGCGTTACAGTCCTGTTTCTCCAGCCTGTGTGTTTCACGTAAACTATCGGCGATATCCAGTTCATCAAGGCGCAGATCCCACTCGGCGAGCTGGGTGTAGATGTCAATCCATGTTTTCCAATCAACGTCCCCTTGTTTTAATGCGCTTCGTTTATTAAAGTCAATAACATACTCTTGAGCGGTATAATCTTCTTTAACAGCATCATATTCTAAGAGGAACGCGAGTTGTGAGGCAATCTGTTGAGGATTCAACGGTTTCATTAAAAAGTCATCAACCTGATGGATAATTGCCTCATTCATAATCTCCTGTTGCTCATTTTCGGTTACCATGACAACCGGTAAATGGGGATATTTCCCCTTGATTGCCGAGAGCAACCGAATCCCGTCCATATCCGGCATCATATGGTTAATTAGGACAGCATCGTACGTTTTTTGCTGTAACAGAGATAACCCATCGTCCCCCTTCATTGCAGGCGTAATCTGGTAACCTTTTTGTTCTAAAAATAGAATATGCGTTTCTAAGCTGTTAATCTCATCATCAATCCACAAAATCCTCCTTGCTTGTGTTTGCATTACATATCACCTCACCCTCCCTATATTGCTGCAAGGTTGCGGCTTGCAGCTCCGCACGGTATCTCAACCCGGCGGACTCTGACTCTTGCAGAGCTTTCAAAAGATTAGTATTTAATTCATCGATAGTTGCCCAACGCGCATCGGCAATTTCTTTGGTATCAACAGGTTGTAAACGTCCGCCTATCGCCTGAGCGGCAAATACGTGAGAGGTCCAAGACACGTCTTCGTCCTCAAAAGAAAAGCCAACATACACTTTGAGGAGGTATTTCTGAAGTTGAACCTCCAAACCTGTTTCCTCGTAAGCTTCACGTCGTGCGCCTGCTTCAAAATCCTCTCCTCGTTCAACACCACCGCTGGGCGGACGGTAGACATCAAGAGGATAGCTCGGTTTTCGGATGACTGCAATCTTATCACCCTTGGAGATGAATAGTGTTACGTCGTGCGCTCGCCCGTCTCGCATACTCCATTTGAGTAGGTCAAACCCTTGTTGATTCATCGTGTAGGCGGTGCGAAGGATGCGCGGCACACCGTACTTATCTTCAAGTCGATTCAGAGCTTCTTGGGTGATGTACATTGCGTAAAACGTAAAAACCATTTGTTCATTAATGAACTCGATCGGTTTCCGCCGCACGATTTCTTAACATGAGCCGGATACTAAATTCCGCCGACGAAACGACCTATGTTCAATAAACCGATTGGATCCAACTTGGTTTTGATTGATTTCATTAATTCAAAGCTACGACCAACTGATCCCCAGACATCAATTTGACGTTTGAGCGCAGTAGGTGCGGACTCGACGATCAGGTTCCCACCAACATTTGTGGCAGCTTCGCGCAGATTTGCGATTGCCTCTGCTGTATGCTCTACCGGAACATCGCCGTTGGAAAACTCTGAGAAGACAAGGTAGACTACACCACTTCCCATTAATCCGGTCGCCCGCATCCGCCAAGGGGCTGATTCATTCGCCTCTAAGGCGGTATTAATGAACCCGCTAACGTCGGTCATACGGAGATTCGCTCGACAGACGACAGTCGGAGTACCCGCTCCGACCTGTGGAAAAGCACACATTGCCCCTTGGAGTTCTTGTTGCCGCTGCCCTTCATACAGTTCCACACCGATAGCTCCGTTTTGTTGCGCTACTGTTTTGACAGCGTCAATTTGCCATTCAACAGTTTCTGAAGGTCCGTCCAGTCCAATCAAGAGGCACGGTTCGGGGCTGTCGGTGAGCGGCACACCATTGACAAACAGATTGAGGGAAGTGGGCAGCAGTTGGGAGCCTGATATTTCTGATGCAACATTCACCGTCTCGCTAACATCGTTAAAGGTCAATAAAATAGTACGTTCAATTTCTGGTAACGGTTGCAGCTTGAGCGAGACTTCCGTGATGACACCAAGCGTACCGAATGAGCCGAGATATAGCTTGTTGAGATCATATCCGGCGACATTTTTGACAACCTTGCCGCCGCTTTTAATAACTGTTCCACTCGATTGGACAACGCGCATTCCAAGTACACGATCTCGGGCGCTGCCGTATCGAAACCGCGAGGGACCGCTGGCATTGGTCGCGGTTATCCCGCCAATCGTGCATCGGTCAGCGTAAGGCGGATCGAGTGGCAAGTACTGACCGTGTTCAGCCAATTTCGCTTGTAGCGCAGCGAGCCGAATGCCAGCCTCTACCGTCACAGTCAGATCGCCTGGTTCATATTCTAAGACCTGGTCTAACCTTGACGTTGAAAGGACGAGGTCAACCTTATCTGGAGGATTACCGACTCCCAGCTTTGTCCCACCGCCCGCAGGGATAACTGACAACGCACTATCGGCAGCATAGCTCAACACCTCTTGAATTTCATGAGTTGACCTCGGTAGAACGACGGCTTGGGGGTTAATATCGTCGATCGCATAACGACTCAGTTGGTCTTCCGGCAGCAGCCCTGCTTCGTCAACAATTTGAACCAGATTCTCATGTAGCTGATTTGAGTTAGACATATCCGTAAGTTACTCAATCCCAAAACTATCAAATTTCACAATTGCAGGGCTGCTATCTCCGCCCTGAGATTTTCCGTACACGCCTACTTTTCCCGGTCTTAGTGACCGCTCATGAAAGCGTCCAACATTCTCATTACTAATCGAGGCGTCACATTTTGACTGACGTGACGTGCGGAAAGCTTGATTGGGACATCCTTATAGTCCCAGTTTTGCGTATGACTCGGCGGTTGGGAATATTTTCCCGGGATTGCACAACCCCGACGGATTGAAGATATCTTTGACAGTCGCCATCACCGCCAGATCTTCAGGACTGAAAATCAGCGGCATATAGTCCATCTTTTCGACCCCGATACCGTGTTCGCCTGTGATTGTTCCGCCAGCCTCTGCACAAGCGCGAAGAATCTCCATATTGACTGCCTCAACTCGCTCGCATTGATCTTCATCGCGTTCATCAAATAGGACGATTGGGTGGATATTTCCATCGCCGGCATGAAATACGTTGGCGATCGGGATATCGTATTTCTCAGAAATCTCCGCGATTCTTCTGAGCACTTTAGGAAGCTGCGTACGAGGCACCACACCATCCTGTGTGATGTAATTGGGTGCAAGCCGTCCAAACGATCCGAAAGCACTTTTACGTGATTTCCAGATTTGCTGTCGATCCTCTTCATCTTTGGCGTAGCGGGTTTCGCGGCAGTTGTTCTCATTGAAGATTTCAGTTATCTGCTCTGCTTGCCCCTGCATTCCGGCTTTTATGCCGTCCAACTCAACGATGAGAACAGCACCGGCATCAAGTGGAAATCCCCAGTGGAATGCCTCCTCGACCGCTTTGATAACAAAGTGATCCATCATCTCCAGTGCAGCGGGGATAATACCTTGGGCAATGATACTGGATACCACGTTAGACGCATCATCGATTGTCTCAAATACACCGAGTAGGGTTTGATAACCCTCTGGCTTGCGTAAGAGCCGGACGACCGCCTTTGTCACGATGCCGAAGGTCCCCTCAGATCCGATCATGACGCCCCGGATGTCGTAGCCGGGTGTTTCTTCAACAGCACCACCGAATTCGACAATCTCGCCATCGGTCAACACCACCTCTAAACCCAAAACGTGATTTGAGGTGACGCCATATTTGAGGGTGTGTGGCCCACCGGAGTTTTCAGCGATGTTTCCGCCAATACTACAAGCTTGCTGGCTTGAGGGGTCCGGTGCATAGTAGTACCCATCATCTTGAACGGCTTGTGTCAGCCAAAGGTTTACAACCCCCGGTTCTACTACCGCCTGTTGGTTCGCTATATCGATCTCAAGGATACGATTCATTCGGTTTAGGGCAATAATGATGCCACCGTTGACGGTCAACATACCGCCACTCAGGCCGGTCCCCGCACCCCGCGCAACGAAGGGAACATTGTGCTTATTTGCGAGTTTGACTATCGCCGAAATCTCTTGTGGGGTTGTCGGGAAGACAACGACATCGGGGAGAGCTTTGAATACAGTTGCGCCATCACATTCATAGACGGAGAGTGAAGTGGGATCGGTGATCACATGTTCTGAGCCAACGATATTTGCAAGTTCGGAAATGAGTGGGTCATTTTCTTTCATCGGAAATACCTCATACGTGAAGCGTGAAAACAGTTGGTGCATTAATGAGCTAATGAGCCCATGAACTCAATATCCTCACGAACTCGCACCAAAGGTTAAATAATCTTCAATTCGTCGTCTGAATCTTCCTCGCCGAGAACTTCGACAAGTTGGTGCGAGACATGACGGAACGCTTGGGATTGTGGTGAATCGGGATGAGATGCGACAATGGGTACGCCGAGATCGCCGGCGGTACAGACTTCGGCGTCAAGGGGAATCTCACCTAAGAATCGAGTGTCGAGCTTTTCACTCGTTTTGACTCCGCCATCCCTGCGGAAGATATCCGTCCTTTCCCCGCAGTGGGGACACGCAAAATAGCTCATGTTTTCGACGACACCCAGAATTGGCACTCCCAATTTGTCAAACATGGCGGCACCACGTCGGACATCAGCGAGCGCGACATCTTGCGGCGTCGTCACGATGACGCCGCCCGTAAGCGGGATCGATTGCGTTAAAGAGAGAGCCACATCCCCTGTGCCGGGGGGCAGATCGATGATGAGATAGTCGAGTTCACCCCAGATGACATCGCTCAGAAATTGGCGAACTGCGCTGTGCAGCATGGGTCCTCGCCAAATCAGTGCCTGTTCATCGGGGACAAGGAAGCCGATGGACATCAGCTTGATGCCGTGCCGGACAATTGGGATGAGTTTCTTTTCTGGGCTGGTTTGTGGCTGTTCTTTTGCCCCCATCATGGTTGGGATACTGGGACCGTAAGCGTCTGCATCCATCAGTCCGACCTGTGCTCCATCTTGTGCCAGAGCGATTGCCAGATTGGTAGCAACCGTTGACTTGCCTACACCGCCCTTTCCACTCGCCACAGCAATCTTGGACTTAACGTTTGGGATGAGGATATTTTGTGGTTGCCCTTGGGGCGGCGTCCCCATCTGTGGGGCGGTGGGTCTGCCGGTCGGCGGCGTATCTGCCATTTTAAGTTCTGGATGGCTTGCCATACGCGGCTTGGCTGACTCTGGATCTTTTGATTCTGTCTTCTTGTCTTTTTTGAACAAGTTCATGATGTCTCTCCATTTGCTGGTATTGCTACTTCGTAATTTCCGCCCTGCGCCATCTCGTAGAGCGGGGACATTTCACGCAACCGATCGACCTGCGCTGCAACACGTTCGACAACCGTGGCAACCTCCGCTTCTGTATTGTGGCGTCCCAATCCAAACCGGATGGCACCGAGGGCAAGTTCATCTTTAATACCCATTGCACGCAAAACATAGGAGGGTTCAACAGAGTCGGAGTTGCATGCGGACCCCGATGAAAGCGCTATATCCTTTAAGCCTAACAGAACCGACTGGCTTTCGACAAACTCGAAGCTAAGGTTGAGGTTGCCGGGGAGGCGTTGTGTCGGATGCCCGTTGAGGTGGATGAGATCAATTCGTTTGGATAGTCCGTGATAAAGTTGTTCGCGTAGTACGGTAATTTGTCTCGCTTCTCCCTCCATCCCACCCTTGCAGAGCTCGCAGGCTGCTCCGAAACCGACGATACCGGGAACATTAAGCGTCCCCGATCTGATGTTATTCTCCTGACCGCCGCCGTGTAGCAGTGGATACAGTTGGATCGGTGGGTCTTTCTTTCGGACGTAGAGGGCACCGATCCCTTTGGGACCGTACATCTTGTGGGCGGTGAACGACATCAGATCCACTTTCAGTTCATCGACCTCCGATTCAACTTTGCCGATCCCTTGCGTCGCATCGGAATGAAAAAGTATACCATATTTCTCCGCGATTTCGCCCACTCCCGCAATGGGGTTGATGGTTCCGACTTCGCCGTTAACGTAAATGAGGCTAATCAGGACGGTCTGGTCTGTGATAGCGTCTTCGACCTGCTGCGGATGAACCATTCCATATTTGTCCACGGGGAGATAGGTTACATCGAACCCCGATTCCTCTAATGCCTTACACGAATCTAAAACTGCGTGGTGCTCGACGACACTGGTGATGATATGATTTCCACGATCTCTGTATTGGTAAGCAGCTCCCTTGACTGCGAGATTATCCGATTCCGTCGCGCCGCTGGTGAATATAACTTCCTCCTCTGAACAGCCGATTAGATCCGCGACCTGACCGCGTGCAGCGTCCACCGCATTCTTTGCATACTCCCCGAATAGGTGCGTGCTACTGGCAGCGTTCCCGAAATGATCTGTCAGGTACGGCATCATCGCCTCCAGCACCCGTGGATCGATGGGTGTGGTGGCGTGGCTGTCCATGTAGATTGGTTGTGGCATTGCTGTTCATCTCCTTGCAAACCTCCAAGGCTCATGTAAAAAGAAATAGCTAAGCACGAACAGAAACCGAGTTTTCAAGAAAAAAACTCGGTTTCTGTTTTACCATTTCTTAACTTGAGCGACATTCAAAATATAGCAGATTTACGCTTATGCGGTGATCATAACGGGAACTCTATGAATGATGTTACCGAGGTATCCTTTGGGATTCCACGGTTGGCTGAAGGGTTGGGCGTTGCCTTTATCGTCAAACGCTCGTGCCCATATTTCGTAGTATCCTCTGTTCCCAAAGGCGATTTCGGTTTCCCAGTGATACCAAGCGTACCGATGCGCCGGTTGGATCAATCGGGTCTCTTGCCACCGGATACCGAAGTCCGTGGAAATGTAGACTTTATCGACCTTGTTCTCGCCCGCCCAAGCGTGACCTCTTACCTTAACGGGAGCACCTATTTTGACGGATGTTTTCGATTGAGGTTTGGTGATGAGCGACTTAATGGTTCCCGATGTGGCGATTACCATGTCGTTTTCTGGGGGTTTGTCCCCCGGCGCCGGTGGATATGCCGGTATACGATAGGAATATCCGCTCATTTTTTCGGAGTCGTGAACTTGATCTCGGATCCAAATGCGGTTGAGCCACTTCTGCATCGCACTGCCGATCCAACCCGGTACAATCAATCTTGCGGGAAATCCGTGCGCTGCAGGCAGATCCTCTCCGTTCATCTTGAGGGCAATTAGGGTGTGCTCGTCCATCGCCTTCTCAATCGGAATGCCTCGCGAAAATGGTTCTCCTGAACTGATTGGTAGGTCTGCACCGTAGTTGCCGGTGTAGACAGCGGTTTCTTTTAAGCCCGCGGCCTTCAGGACATCGCGCAGGCGCACCCCGGTCCATTCGCTGCAGCCAACCGCACCACGAATCCACGGCGTCCCGTCAACTTTTGGCGTGAACAGACTTCTGCCGTTCCCGGCACATTCTACCACGGCTTGCATAGTTACTTGCGGGAAACGGGTCAGGTCGTCTATCGAGAGCGAAAGTTCTTTATGCACTTCGCCATCAACTGTCAACTTCCAATCGTGTAGGCCTCTGCTCTTGGCGTGTTCTGGGATGCCACTGTTATTGCGGACGAAGTGTCGGGCTGTGGGGGTAATATCGTCGTCAAGCAGATGCGGGGGGAATTCACCGTTAAAGGGATTCTCTGAGTGGACGAGCATGTCCGGCTTGGGGAGCAAATTTTGTTCGGCTTCACCCCACGCAGCGGGAATGAGTCCTCTGCCAAACAGACCTTTCACGGCAGCATCGGAACCGGCACCGAAGATCCCCAAACCGGCGAGCGCAGCCCCTTTGCCTATTGTTGCAAGGAAGTGCCGCCGGGAGGATCGAACAATTTCAAGACTGTTTGTAGAAACGCGCTTTTGTTCCATCGCCCTACTTCCACCTATACTCTTTTTGCACACCTATTATCGACACAAAAGTAAAGTTTCAGTCGAAAGGTATTGTGAAAGGAAAATGGTATCCAAAACGAATAAATTCGATGTTCATAGTAACCCATCTTATAGAGATTTTCAAGTTAGTTTTGAAAGAACCAGCGTTAAAAACATATGGAGAGGAATCCTCTTGATCTATGATCTGCTTTTTGCTATACTGAACAATATCAAGAAGAATCAATGTCAAGGAGATCTATTGTAATGACCAAAGTAATCGACGAAAAAGCGTATTCGATTTTTGATTCCCGTACAACATCAGAAATTCACCAAGAAATCCAACAGGTGTATCTTGCCGATTCTCGTCCGTGGGTCGTTGGTTACAGTGGGGGTAAGGATTCGACAACCGCGCTTCAGTTGGTGTGGTACGCGCTCGCAGAACTTCCACCAGAGCAACGCCAAAAGCCGGTTTACGTCATTACGTCCGATACGCTGGTCGAAACGCCTATGATTGTGGATTATATCACAGGCACTTTGGAACGAATTAAACGAGCTGCCCAAAAATCAGGGATGCCGTTTCAGACTCATATTGTTACACCAAAAATAGACGAGACATTTTGGGTAAATCTCATCGGCAAGGGCTATCCCACACCTTCCACGAGATTTCGTTGGTGTACCGATCGGATGAAGATTAAGCCAGCCAATCAATTTATATTTGACAAAATCTCCGAACATGGCGAGGTCATTTTGATTCTCGGTGTGCGGAGGGGCGAGAGCACGACACGCGACCAAGTATTGAAACTGTATCAACAAGAAGACTCTCTCCTTGCTCGGCATACATCGCTGCCCAACGCCTTTGTATACACCCCAATCGTTGATTTTAGTATGAATGATGTCTGGGTCTATTTACTTCAAGTGCCTTCGCCCTGGGGTAGTAATAACAGGGAACTATTTGCACTTTATCGCAATTCAAACGCGGGAGAATGCCCGTTGGTTATTGATGAAACAACACCATCTTGTGGTAACAGTCGATTCGGTTGCTGGACGTGCACAGTCGTTACGAAAGACAAGTCAATGGAGGCGATGATTGATAAAGGTCAGGATTGGATGCTGCCACTACTTGAATTTCGAGACTTCCTCGCGGAAACACAAGATCCTGAGAAGAAGGCCAAAATTCGCGAGCATCGTCGTCGACAAGGAGCAATCACGATAGACAACGGGAAGTTGGTTCGTGGTCCCTACAAAATGGAATTTCGAAAACAAATCCTAAAGGAACTCCTTGAAACTCAACAAGCGGTCCGTCAAGATGGTCCTGATCCAAATATTGAACTCATTACGCTGGGTGAGCTTGAGGAAATTCGTCGGGTCTGGCGGACAGAACATCAAGACTGGGAAGATTCCGTGCCGCGGATTTACCGGGAAGTTATAGGTGAGGACCGGGACTGGGTAGCGGATGATTTTGGAACGTTCACAGCATCTGATAAAGCGATTTTGGAATTGCTATGTAGTGATGCGGGAATTCCTGTTGAGCTTGTGGCAAAGCTACTGGATACTGAGCGGCAATTCCACGGCATGAGTCGGCGAGCATCAATCTATGAACGAATCAATGCAATTTTTCGCGAAGATTGGCGTTCAGAAGAAACCGTACTTGCCGAACTTGAAACCATACCGGAGAAAAGTGAAGTTCCGCACAGCATGGAGAATACGCACTCATGATCTTCCACCGACTCACACTCAAAAATTTTGGACTCTTTTGTGGTGAGCAGACATTCGCTTTGACACCTCGCGTTAAATACAGAAAACGTCGTCCCATTATCCTGATCGGTGGTAAGAATGGAGCAGGAAAGACAACTATACTCGAAGCGGTACGTCTCTGTCTGTACGGTGCCCGCTCATTAGGTAACCGTGTTAGTCAGAGCGCATACCATGAATACCTTGCTTCAACGATTCACCACAGCCAAGCGACTTTACTTCAACCCAAAGAGGCCTTCGTTGTGCTTGAATTTGAGCATGTTCATAGCGGAAAAAAAGATCGCTATCGTGTTAAGCGACAATGGAAAACCCATCAAACCCCCAAAGAACTAACCACGGAGTCCCTCATTATCCACAAGAACAATGAACCGCTTTCTGATCTTGAAGCCGAGTATTGGCAGGATTTTCTGAATGAGTTAATTCCCATTGGCCTCTCTCAACTTTTCTTTTTCGATGGTGAAAAGATTCAAGGGTTAGCTGAAGAGACCTCTAGCCACGCCTTCCTTGCCGATTCGATTAAATCCCTACTCGGTGTTGACCTTGTTGAACGTTTACATTCTGACCTAAAGATTTATCTGCATAGGTTAAAGAAGGATACTGACTCCAATCAACTCTCCCAAGACATTGATTCTGCTAAAAAAAAGCTGCAAGATCTTGAAACAAAATTGAGTTGTGTGGAGGAGAAAAAAGCAGTTCTGGATGTGCAAGTTGACGAGATCGCAACACAGATTACCTTCCAAGAGGAACAGATCACAAAAGAGGGCGGTAATTACGCTCGACGGCGGGAGGAATTGAAAATACAACAAGCGGTATTAAAAGAAAAAATCGCAATGTTAGAAACTCAGATTCAGGAGGGGTGCAATGAACTGCTCCCGTTTGCACTAGTTCCTTCGCTATGCAAACAGTTGCAAAACAGATTGATTAAGGAATCGGAGATTGAGAAATGGAACCTTTCACAAAGTGTCCTGCAGCCATTACTGGCGAATTTGGAAGACGATAAACAGTTATCACCAGATGTACGCAATTCTATCATTGAGTGGATATCAAATCTACTTAGTGAACAGCTTCAGCCATTAGAAGCACTTGAAGATTTTCACCAAGTTCACCATCTTTCCACGTTTGAATCTCAACAGTTGCTGGATTGGATTAATTCGTGTCTCTTTGAGATTCCAGAGAGGTTTCATAAACTGAATCAACAGTTTGAGGAGAGCAACCGTCAGTTACAAGAGGTCGAAACTGCTCTGGAACGGATACCATCCGACGAGATATTAAAACCGTTAATGCAAGAGTTATCGAATCTGTACCAACGACTCGGCGGATTGCAGAAACAAGTGAGAGACGAGGAAGTAAATATCCAATCGCTACGGTATCATCGCGATGAGGTTGAACGGGAGTTGGGAAAGTTAAATGAACGACAGCAGAATAGAGAAGCTGATCGTCAACGCACGCAGTTGGTGACGGGTGTCCAATCGGTATTGGAAATATATTCGGAGCAACTAACACATGCGAAAGTCGAAGCGTTAAAGGATGCCGTTGTGGATTGCTTCAATCAACTGTGTCGTAAACAGGGCTTAGTGAAGCGAATTGAGATTGACTCGCGGAGCTTTGCTGTCACTCTATATGACCGGCAGGACCGCTTAATTCCTAAGGCAGAGTTGTCCGCAGGTGAAAAACAGATTTACGCTATCTCAATGCTTTGGGGATTGGCGAAAACATCGGGGCGCCCGCTGCCAATGATTATTGACACACCACTTGGACGCTTGGACAGTGACCATCGGCGGCACCTGATTGAGAATTATTTTCCATACGCCAGTCACCAGATGGTGGTGTTGTCAACAGATACAGAACTTGATAAGCAGAATTGTGAGATGTTAAGTCCACACGTTTCACACCCGTATCATTTGGTTTACGACCAAGATAAAGGAAGCACTAATGCAGAAGAACGCTACTTCTGGCGAATAAAAAAATCAAAGGAGTAATTTCAGATTAAACAGCGATGAAATCGTGATATGCAATGAAACTGAATCGAATTCAGGTATCCGAAGATTCGACACACAAACTGAGCATCTTGAAAGGACGAACGGGTTTGTTACCCAACGCTCTTTGTCGATTGGGATTATCACTTTCACTGTTGGACCCCGGTATCCCCAAACCGGAGAACTATCTCAAAGATGGCTCGGAATTTAACCGCTACACCCTGATGGGGGAGTGGGACCCATTAATTGTCGCCCTGCTCAAGGAGCGTTGTGCAGCAGATGGATTACCGTTAGACGACGAGAGTCTTGTTGAGCAGTTTCGTGCTCATCTGAATCGTGGTGTTGAGTTACTTTACGCACGGGTGAGGGGAGTGAGCGATTTGGTAGAGTTGTTGCCAAAATAAAAAGACTTTCATCATCAAGACACAACTCAGATGAGATAGAACAATTAAGCAATAGAATTTGCCATCGACATTTTGCTTTTAATTTCTATATTCTAAAAGGCGATCGCCTCGGTTATTTCATAAGGCTTGAGAAATTCTTGAAATTGTATATGAGCGAGCATATTGCCCTCGAAACTCAGTTAATAAATAGCTTAAAGTTACCTTATCAGTTACGCCCATATCAGTGGGAGGGGATACGATTTCTGGTAGAAAGTAATGCTGTATTGCTGGCTGATGAAATGGGACTTGGGAAAACGGTCCAGGTTGCTGTATCACTTGAGATTCTTTGGCGTAAGTCTCAACTGACTAGAGCCTTGGTTGTTGTTCCTTCCTCACTAAAGTTGAATTGGGAAGCAGAATTAAGGCGATGGGCCCCTAGCCTTTCTGTTCAAAGGGTCCATGGTAATGCGGCGAATCGCCAGGCTTACTATTTACTACCTATTAGCGTCCTTGTTGCCTCCTACGAAGAAATTCGGGTGGACATCATGAGGTCTATAAACGATATCTTTTTTGATGTGGTTGTGCTTGACGAAGCACAAAGAATAAAAAATCTGCACTCCAAGTCTTCGTTGGCTTGTCGAATCTTAAACCGTAATCGCTCGTGGGCACTTACAGGCACCCCCGTGGAGAATAGACGCAGCGATTTGATTTCAATATTCAGATTCGTAAAGCTTGGACTCCTGCATCAAGGTCTTTCCCGAACTGAGATTCATTCCCGTATGCGTCCCCATTTTCTACGCCGTTGTAAACGTGATGTACTCAAAGACCTTCCACCAATAATTGACCAAGAAATCTCCATTGAATTACGAGGAAAGCAACAAGAGGCTTATTTCCAAGCGTGGAAAAGTCGGTGGGAAAGCTGTGATTCTAGCCCACAAAACTTTTCTCCAGCAAATCTCTTTGCAATAATTACCAAATTGAAACAATTGTGTAATTACGATGCGGAGTCCGGGGAATCCGCAAAACTTGATGTACTTCTGAATATTCTAGAAGTCCAAGTTGCGGAAGAAAATAAAATCATCGTGTTCTCACAGTATGTTGATACCTTAAAATGGTTGGCACTCCAGATAAAAGACCTACCTCATGAAATCTTTCACGGGGGCCTTAGTCAACCAGAAAGGGAAAAAATTTTAGACCGATTTCGTCAGGAGCCTGGCCCCCGTTGTCTCTTGATGTCACTTCGAGCTGGAGGGATTGGCCTCAATATACAGGAAGCGTCTACTGTGGTGCTTTTTGATCGATGGTGGAATCCTGCTGTCGAAAATCAGGCTGTCCAGCGAGCTCATCGATTCGGGAGAGAGGATCCGCTTCACGTTATTCGTTTTATAATTTTAGATACAATTGAGGAACGTATTTCCAATATCATTAAGAAAAAGCAAGAGTTGTTTGAGAACTACATTGAAGGAGCTGATAGCGTAGATACCCCAAGATTGAGCAGAGAATCGTTAGAGCAAATACTTGACAGCCCTAAACTATCATGAGTCATTGTGATTCCCCATATAAGAAAAACAGGAGGTGTTTTAGATGGCAAAGATTGCAGAATTTAGAGATATTCCTTTGGACGACTTAGTGATTGGTCAAGGTCAAGTTCGCTTAAGAGATGCTAACAGAGATATTAATGAACTAGCAGACAGCATTGACAAAGTAGGGCTTTTGGAGCCTATTCTTGTCGCGCCAGCACAAATTCCTGGAAAATTTGAGATTATACTGGGTCAGAGACGTTTTCTAGCACATCAAGAACTTGGCAGGAAAACGATCACAGCCGGTGTGCTGAATGAACATATAAATGAAATCGAAGCCAAAGTGTTATCTGTAACTGAAAACCTTGTACGCCGTGACTTAAATCGGACAGATTTAATCATTGTATGCACATACCTTTATAAGCAATATGCGTCAATGAGGGCAGTCGCAACAGAAACCGGGCTTCCTTATGAAAAAGTAAGAGAATATGTCAAATATGATCGGTTAATTCCCGAGCTCAAGGAGCTTGTTGACGCACAAGGTGTTGAGGTAAAGGCTGCTCTTCGTGCTCAGGATGCAGCTTCCACTGAAGGCCAGCCAGATCCACAAGAAGCTATAACACTTGCCAAAGAAATGTCAACAATGAGTGGAGCACAGCAAAAGACAATACAACAGGCAAGAGAAGATGATCCCACTGTATCCGTGGAGGCAATTATAGAGCAAGCAAAAGGTGGTGGAAAAGTCACGCAAATTGTTGTTACTCTTGGACAACAAATTCACGCATCATTAGGACGCTTTGCGAGGACGGAAGGAATTTCCATAGATGAGGCAGCCGCTCAGTTGATTGAAAATGGACTGTCACGCAACGGATACAATACTAATGGAGATATAGAATGAGAGGCTTGTCGTCATACGAAGTACGCCAACTTATTCTTTCTGTAGGTACGCATAAATCGGTACGTTCTCTTTTGCCAGTAGAGGTAGCACAATTGATGCAAAGAGCCTTAGACGCCGGGGAGAAAAGAACGGATATTGCCGGTAGGCTTCACCTTGAGGATTCAACTATAATAGGGCATTTTACCCGTCTTCTTTCTCTACCCCCTCAAGTACAACAACTCGTTGGGTGGGGTTTTGATCCAGCCACCGTATCGTTTACTGCTGCCGCTACCATTGCCCGACTCAAATGTGCTCAAGAACAAAGCGTTTTAGCAAAGGCAGCACTGGAGAACCAGTTTCGTAAATCTGAAATTATACAGGTTGTTCAAATCCGGCTGCGTTCAGAAAATCCCATTGAAGATTGCATACAAACAGTCTTGAATCAACGACCAATTGTTGAGAAACGACACTTAATTATCGGTGAATTGCAGTCAGAAAAATTAACTGAAAAACTCCAGCAAATTTCACAACTAGCGCGTAATAATCTTCTGCAATCAACCCTAGAACAATGCGTTCCTGAAACTCCCAGTTTGGGATGCAAGCTTGGAGATGTATACTTTCTTTTGGTCGGTGATGACAGGTTCCATGCCGCAATTGTGTCTCTTCCAAGCGGGTTTGAGAAATCAATAACAGAATATCTAACGCGAGAGTTAGACAATAGGGATTAAGCTGTATGAGGATTGATGTATCAGGTTCGGGAGCGGTTACACTCGACAATGTCGTAACCTGTGATGGTTTTGTTTACGGTTATCCAATTCGAGTGCAGACTCACGTTCATGAAGATCACAGGGCTGGTTTCAATGATAGCAAAGGGTTCCAGCATATTCTTATGACTCAGCCAACTCTTGATCTCTTGACGGTTGAACTCGACGCAGATATCCCCTATCGTGGAAACCTAGAAGCAATTCAATTGGATCAGACAGTTTCTCGGGAAAACTGCCAGATACGGTTATTAGATAATGGACACATGCTCGGATCCGTTCAAGTTGAAGTAACACTACCTGATGGAGTTCGATGTGGATACTCAGGCGATTTTGCTTGGCCACTTGAGGAAGTTATAGAGGTTGAAGAACTCGTGTTAGATAGTACTTATGGATCACCCAATTCAGTACGAAAATTCACTCAAGAAGAAGCAAATAACCAGTTTATAGAATTGGTTGTAGAACGGATTAAGTCTGGTCCAGTTATGATTTTAGCTCATCGCGGAACTTTGCAACGTGCGATTTCTTGTTTAGATGATGCAATTAAAGATCCATTCATTGCGGGGCCGCGGCTATTTGCTGAATTAGAAGTGTATAGACAACATGGTTATAGCCTAACAAAGGTTCTTAACACGGGGACCCAAGAGGCGAGAGTTGCTCGCGATGAGGGACGGTATATTCGACTTTATGATACCAGAGATTTGCGTCCAACAGACACGGGCAGCGCGACTCTGATTACCTTGAGTGCATACATGAGCCGTCTAGACGATCCAGTACTAGAGTATTCAGAGAAATCCTTTTGTGTTGCACTTTCTGATCACGCAGACTATAAAGAAACTCTTGAATATGTGTACTATACTGGTGCGAAGAAGGTAATTACAGATAATTGTCGTGGAGGACATGGTGTAGAACTTGCGCTTGCATTGAAACAAGAATTAGGGGTTGACGCTCAACCTTCTACAAATCAATTTGAGAGGGAGTGGGGAAGGTAAAGAAAAATTGGTTTCATATGGGTTTACTACCAACGGAGATGTAGTTGTGTGTAGTTTTTAGAACGTTGCAAAGACCTTGGTTTGTGGGACGTTATAAAGGATTGAATCCTAATGTTGAATAGATTTGCGGAAATGATTGCGCTGAAAGAGATCTGACTTAAGATCTGACCCCTAGAAACAGATGAGGTGCTCTATGAGTGAATGGCAGAATGTTGAAGTCAGTTCAAAAATATTGGGGCACATTAGTGCTGGCATATATCGCAGCCCCGGTGGAGCGATAAAAGAATTGGTCAGTAATGCCTTTGATGCCGACGCAACTCGTGTTGCGATTAATACAAATTGGCCGAGTTTTGATATCATTACATGCTATGACAATGGAAATGGTATGATACAGGAAGAGTTTCAAAGGATAATGACTCAAGAGATTGGTGATAGTGCTAAACGGGTCAGGCTTGAGGAGAATGCTAATGATTTGACAAATCAAGGCAGACCAATAATTGGGTACTTAGGAATCGGTATGTTGGGAGTTGCTCAGATTTGTCACGAGTTCGACGTTATATCGCATCATAAAGAGACTCAAACAGCTTTCAGTGCCAGGGTGCGCTTAGTAGATTTTCTCGACGAAAAAGTACGCAATATCTCTCCGGATCAAATCCCCGAGCAGCGAATTGATGTTGGAGAATTTATGGTCGAAGCAATTGAATATGAACCGAATAAGGCAGGTACTTACGTGGTTGCCTCGGAAATGCGTGAGGCCTTTGTTAGGAAGTTTCGAGAAACGTCAGGTGAAGATTTATTGCCCTCAAAATTTTCAGAATTTTTGAAAAAGATTCATCACGCCCGGTCTGTGAAAGTCCTCAGTGATTATTGGCAGATGATTTGGGAATTAGCTGTAGCATGTCCAATTCCCTATGACGACGCAGGGCCCTTTGATTGGGGCAAAATTGAGGTAAAACCTGAACTCAAAAAACAGCTAATTGACCTGCAAGAATTATTAAGTGCGTATCAATTTGAGGTAGTCGTTGACGGTTTATCGTTACGCAAGCCGAATCAATATCCACTTGCTTCTCCTCAATTACCGAAGGAAGAACAAACAACAGGGAAGTTATTCTCTATCAACGAAAATGCGGAAGTTTATGGACGAACCTTGAAACTATCTGGCTATATTTACTTGCAAAATAGTCGGGCTGTCGAACCGATGGAGCTACGGGGGCTGCTAGTGAGAATACGAAACATCGCTATTGGCACTTACGATCCAACTCTCTTTAAATATCCGAGAGTTCCGGCTCCGCGTTTCAACTGGTTATCCGGTGAAATCTATGTTGAAGTAGGATTGGAATCTGCATTAAATATAGACAGGGACAGTTTTAATGAGATACATCCTCACTTTGTGGAACTTAAAGAAATTATCCATAATTTACTCAAAGATAGGATTTTTCCCGAAGCAGACCGGGGGCAAAGAGAACGGTCTCAGGGAATGCGTGAAGATAGGATAAATAAAAAAGAAAAAAAACTCGAATCTTTGATCCACCAAGAATTGGGTGACAATTATTTACTGACTTTAACAGATGAAAAGTCTTTCCCGGTGACAATTGACGCGGATAGAAACATGATATTCAAAAATAATCAAAGTGGATTTCTACCTAAGTCTAAAAGGAAGCGCGAACTCATACAACTTATCGCGCATGCGTTTGAAATTTCCATGGAAGTTCCAGAGGAACAACGTAGAGAAAAATTCTACCAACTGCTATCAGAGTTTGTAGAATTAGGTTTGTTATAAGCCTGTATGGGAGCTAGTATAAATGAGTAACATCAACTTTGAAAAGGACCTGCTCAAACATTACGTCAGAAGGTACGGGTGGTTGGAGGCAGCTAAAAAACAGAAACGGGCGATTAAAAATCGATCGAAACGTATTCCATTACGCTATTTTACTTTCTGTGCGGTAGAGGCAATTGATGTATTTATGTTCGAACACGAAGGAATTCTTGAAAGATCAAAAGAAACGGGATACCTAGAGGGCGTTTACTTTTGTGAGAGAGATCCTGGGAATTTTGCAAGAATAGCTGATTTGATAGGCCTTACGGCACAAGGATTTCCGGGCGAATTTGAAAAGATTGTCCTTTTCGAGGACGACGAGGACACAGAGGGAAAAACACGGGGTGATGGAAACTATTACCCATCTCAGGTTCGCAAAAAATTAATAAATAAAGATGCACATTGTCGTTTACGTAAAGCTTTCCCATTCGATATTATCAATCTTGATGTATGCGGTGTCATGTTTCCCCCAAAAAAGGGGGTAATGGCGCCGCTTTTGAAGTCAATTATTCAAATTTTAGAGTGGCAAACAGAATCGCGATTTTCAATCAACAATCTCGAATGTAAACAATTCACGCTATTTCTTACCTCTCATGTTGATCAAGATGATACCAATCAAACTGCGATTGAACAACTTCAAAAACGAGTCAATGACAACATCAGCATGAATAGGGACTTTCAATCTGCTTTTTTCAATCGGTATGGACATGATCAAGCGGGTAGACTAGCGGGTGAGGATTTCGCAAACTTTTTCTGTATTGCCCTTCCCAAATACATTATTCATACGGCATTACATCAGTTTGGCTGGGAAATCACCTCCGGACCGACATATTTATTTAATCGTGATTACAGGCGAGAGGAAAAGCAGTATCAAATTATGCACACGGTTTCAGTTTGTGAACGGATTCCCAACTTTCAACAGAGCCTTGATGCTCCTAGTACCCGTCAATATATCCAGTCAGTTACTCAACTTGTCAAGGCTGGGGTTAAGTGGGTTGATGATGCCATAGAAAATTCTGATATTAACCGGGAATTAGAGGAAGATTTGAAAAGAATTGTTGAATTGAGAAATCGGCATCAGAAATTGCAATAGTTTTAACAGTTTAATCCTAAGATGCTGTTAACTGCATGTGAGGTTCATCTCCACGAAGTTAGCTTGCTTTATCACCTACCGATTCGCATCCACCTCGACAATCATAAAACCATTAAATTCTTAATCCGTTTGCCGGATATTCCCGTAATCTGCTGTCGATAACTTTATACCTCCATACTGTTACAATAGATACATTGACCAGACAGAGCAAATCAATCGCAAAGCCGCCAAATATTGTTTAATCCTTAATGAAAACCGGTTAGCAGGCTACACACCGCAGCGATGATTCGATCCTCCAGATCATCGGTGTCGCTGTCTGGCACACGGTTGTGTCTATCCATCCAAGCGATATTTTCTGCAACGCTCTCTACATGTGGCGTCTCTGGCTGGAATTCGGGGATAGCTTCCGCGAGTTTTGTTCCGGTATAGATTTGTGTGTGCCCGAAGTTTCCGCGTAATCCTTGAAATCGCTC
The DNA here is from genome assembly GCA_022822005.1 of Candidatus Poribacteria bacterium. Taxonomy (GTDB): domain Bacteria; phylum Poribacteria; class WGA-4E; order WGA-4E; family PCPOR2b; genus PCPOR2b. The sequence continues at coordinate 47,014 of JAJECO010000009.1, read as the reverse complement.
CGGTGCAATGGCGATGAGCGTCTCTTGGGGGACATGCACGATTTCGGCTTCAACGCCCAGCGCTTGGGCGACGGTGTGGTGCCATTCGTCCCATGTCCGTGCCTCTGGGTGAACGATGTTGTAGACTTGACCAAGACACTCCGACCTGCCGAGCGCCTCTGCAAATCCTACCCCTGCATCACGCGATGAAAGAAATTGGAAGTAGTTTAATCCATCTCCCGCTGAGAGGATAGGCTTGCCTTTACGCAGGCGGTCGATCCAACTCCCGTCGCCTCCGACCTGTCGGTGTACTTGCATTCCGGGTCCGTGTGTGTAAGATGGCTTGAAGATTGCTACGGGAAAACCGTCTTCAGCATGTGCGTCCAAGAGCAGTCTGTCTGCAGCGATCTTGCCGCGCCCATACTCAGATGTGCCGTTCAAGGGCGCGGTTTCAGGGATGTTGACGCCGCTAAACGGGAACGGCGGTCCATAGGTCATAACCGTTGAACAGTGGATGAATCCGTCCACCCGCCCACGAAACGCTCGCAGGGCAGAGGCGGCATCGTCGGCGTTATAAGAGATCATGTCGATGACGGCGTCGAACTTTTCGCTGCGCATCCTGATCTCGAAGGTGTCACGATCGCGCCGATCACCGTGGATGATCTGTATACCGGGTGGCGGTGGATCTGGATGCTGACCGCGGTTGAACATCACTACTTCGTGATTCCGGTTGAGCAGCGCTGCGACAATTCCACGGCTGATATTTCCGGTGCCGCCGATAATCAATACTTTCATGTTTTTAACACCTTCCCCTTAACCGCTGTTCTCTGGGATTTCGGGCCAGTTGTGTTCCGGGCGATAACCGAGTTCCTCAGCAGTCTGCTTCCAATCGAATCGGGAATCCTCGCGTCCCGCGACGACGTGGTAAGAACCGTACATCACGTCTTGGGTTTCGATAGCCAGTTCGACTGCCTGTGCGACATCGCGTGGATCAACATACACAAACCACGGTTCGGTTGGCCCGGCTTGGTCTAAATTGTCCGGCGCTTTGGGACCGGGGTTATGTCCGTCGCCCTCAATAACACCGGGACGCAGATGGATGATGCTGAATCCGTGCGCTTGATAGTAGGCTTCTCCGACCTGTTCGCCCAAGTATTTCGCAAGCGCGTAGTATAAGCCGCCCGGACTGAACTGGAACGGCTCACCGACTCGATAGGGCAATTCGCCCTCCGGGAACGGCGTACAGGCGGATATACTCGAAATGTTGACGAGTCTTTGCACACCCGCCATCGCACAGGCTTCGGCAACATTCCACGTTCCCTTGACCATTACATCGGCGAATAGCCATGCTGGCTTGTCGAAACGCTCGCGCACCAACGCCACGAGGTGGACAACGGCATCGTGCCCTTCACAAACCTTTTCAATTTCTGCATAGTTCGTTATGTCAGCCTGCATGAAGGGCAGATCTTTGAATTCCGGTTTTGGCTCGACCTTATCGGTGAGCGTGAGTTCATATTTGGATCGGAGTCGTTCAATAATGAAACCAGCGAGATACCCCGCTGCACCGGTGATGAGGATTTTCTTGATTGTCATGTGTTAGATTTCTCCTACTCGATGGGACTTGAACCAACCTTTACAAAGCCGCCGGTGTCTTGACTTGTGACGGCTGCTTCAACTAATGCGAGGGTGTGCAGCGCGTCCTCAAAGTTCGACCGGATCAGCGAGCGGTCGCCCGTTTCGATGGCGCGAAGCCACGCATGGTACTTATCAAGACCAAGGCTATTTTCAGTGGGCACCGGTTCATTAAATTCGTTTCCATGCAAATGACCGACGATTCGGTCGCCGTTGCGACCTCCCTGGGCATCTGCCCGAAGGCGTAAATGTGGACCAATAACCTCTAACTCGAAACCGTTTCCTTTCGTGCCGCAGTGATTCATGTGCGTACCGAAGACGCCGTTGTCGAGTTCGTACATCATCTGAAGGGCATTTTCAGCGTCAAACTCGGTTCGGTCTGGTGCCATATTTTTGGCACCGATTGCGTGCGCTTGAACCGGCTTGGTGTTTCCCATGACAAAGCGGGCACAATCGAGGATATGAATCGCTTGCTCAGCGATAGGACCTCCGCTGATTCGGCGCTGTAGGAACCACGGTGACATCCGAAAGCTGAGGTAATAGTCGACGGTACAGACTGTGTGAACGAGATGCACCGTTTCATCCGCCAATAACTCTTTGAGTCGTTCATAGATTGAGCCGTAGCGCAGTTGAAAGCTTACCGCAGCAATCACCCCCGCCTCCTCAATCTGCGCAAGGCACGCACGTCCCTCAGTCATGTTTAAGGCGGGCGGTTTTTCAATCATCAGGTGGATACCACGTTCGCAAGCCCTCCGCACCGGCTCAAGTCGCACAGGGGGCGGTGTGGTGATGACCAAGCCGTCCATTTCAACATCGAAGAACTGCTCAAGGTCATCCGTCGCGACTTTCGCGCCCCCTTTTGTCGCAAGCTCCTGTGCTGCCGGTAGATGGACATCGTGAACTGCAACAACTTCTGCCCGGTAGTCAGCAATTCTTTCTTGATGGCGGTTACCCATCACTCCGGCACCGGTGATTCCAATTTTCAGCATGTTCCCTCCAGAGGCCTCATACCAAGGCAAGTTCTTCTTAATTTGGAGATGCGTTGATTGGAGACAACGTGAAAACAAGGAAATTTTAACGCAAGGGCGCAATGGTGCAAAGACGCAAGGAAAGACTTTATTATTTTTTATCTTTGCGTCCTAGCGGCTTAGCGTTCCTTTTTTTCTCGTTTTCCCGTTTTCCTCCTATGGTAGATTTTAGAATTAATAAGACACTTTCAGACCGGTGCGGTTACAAACCGCACCTACCGGCCCCGATAAATCCCCGATACATCCCCGATGAATCGGGACAGGCGGGCAACTACAAGATGTGGTGGCTCTTACAGCCATCCCGCAACTTCCCAGATTACGCTCGATCGGCTGAAGGGTGCCTCCTTGAGTGCTTCGACCCCTGAAATCGGATGGCCCCCATATTTACGCTCATACGCTTCATGGATCTGGCGTTCGAGTCCCGTTATTTCCTCAATTGGTAAGGTTATCCACGCGCTCCCGCGTCTGGCACTCTCTCTAATAGCGATCCACAATTCCAGATCTCGCCGGGCATTGATGGGACCGTATGCAGGTTCAATATCCTCCGTCACAGCGCGATACATACTGTGGAGGATGCTGGCTTTGGCAACGTCGTCTGATGCAGAGATTTTGTATTTTGCAAATGGATTTGACCATACGATCGGCGGGGAAGTGTCTATCCGAACATGGTCTAACACCTGTTCGCCGTCAACCTCTGTATAGACATCCTCAATTTGGTAAGTCCCCCCATCGTTGTAAAGGGTCAACTGATCCCCGGAGAGATGGCCGTCCATGCCCTCAATCTCCCAGTGACTGCCACGCGCTCCCGGCGGCGGCATCTCGTAGAGGCAGGTGATCCCTCCCGGAAATTCAATAATGCCAGACTCCCACCACCGTGTCGTCATTGCCTCGTCACCGTAACCGGTGTAGGGGTGCGTCGGTGCTTCGGCTGCGTATCCCAAGGCACGTATCGGCTCGCAGCCGAGGATCATGCGAACCGCGTTGATGCCGTGATAGCTGCCCGATGCGTACCAGAGTCGCGCATGTCGAATCTTGCCGAGCAATCCTGCCCGTACAATTTTCTGCTTCAACTGCTCATGGGGCCAGTGCCAGACGTTTTCAGCGATTTCGTATTTGACACCGTTTTCCTGGCACGTCTCCGTGATGGCGTCCGCTATCGGCAAGGAGACGGCGATGGGAATTTCGGTGATGACGTTAATGCGATGTTTGGCGACTGTCATCGCCATGACGTTGAGTGAATCGGTTGGCGTCAGGCAGAAGACTACGTCCGGCTTTTCGGACTGAAGCATCTCCTCAACATCTGTGTATTGTGCTGGAATGTCGTAGGTTTCGGCTGCTGCACGGCACGCCTCGGCATTCCTGTCGCAGATGGCGCAAAACGTATAGAGGTCGGTCAGTTTCTTAATGACCGCTTGATAACCGCGCGAGCGGGAGGTTTCGTAAGCCCCCGCACCGATTACAGCAATTCGTAAAGGGTTCATCGGTCGTTCTCCGAATGGGTGAAATTATTGGGTCAAGTTAGGATTTCGAGAGGATAAGTCTTCATGGTTTAATCGCGTAATGCGTAATACGTAAGGAGGTTATTTTTTATTTATGATTCCTTCCGGACAGCGTTTGAATCAACCATGGCAGTGACTGTTCGCCTGAAAATAGATGTCCGGCATCAAATTCTTGGAGCGTGATCTGATCGTTGGCGTTCGCAGCGCGATAGATCCGCTGTGCCATCTCGAAGGCGGGGTGTACCGGGCGGCTCACATCCGCGGTTCCCCACTCCACAAAGATTGGGCGCGGCGCGATGAGTCCTGCGATGTCGGGCATTTCACAAAGCTCGCCGATGCCTTTCGGGTGATGGCAGATACAGTGTCCAAACCATGAGGTTTGTGCAAAGGTAGTAAAATAGCCGCTTAACACCGCTGCACGAACCCGTTCATCCAGCGCGGCGTGGACGATGCCAAGCCAACACCCGCCAGATAACCCCGCAATCCCGATCCGCGTTTTGTCCACCTCCGGCAGGCTTTGGAGGTAATCCACACCCCGCATCAGGTCGTAGACGCGATAGCCTGTCAGATCGTATCCGAGATAGTTTAGGCGTCGCCAGAGAAAATCACAACCGCCCGACGGGTGGGCGCGTTCCCCCATCCCAGCGTTATCAGGGCACAATGTAATGACGCCCTGTTCCGCGAGGTCTCGACCGTAGGGGGAACCGAACTCTCCATCACCAGAGATGACGCTCTCTTTACCGCCCGGAACATGGCCGTGGATACAGAGGACGGCTGGCGTCTTCGCCGTTGCGCTCTTAGGGATTGATAGATAAGCGGGGATCGGCGTGTCTTCTCGTGAATGGTAGATCACCTTGTGAATCGTCAACCGGTCAGTCGTTTCGGTGGAGACGATCTGCGGGTTTAGAGGAAACGCTTCGTCTGGGAAAGGTCCAAGCTGTTCTCGCAGTTCAGGAAGTAGCTGCGTTCGCCAATCCTGCCACGCATCAACCGTATCCCCATCGAATGACAAACGGGATCTGTGGTTTGGGAAACTGTGATCGAGTAACTCTGCCGATGAAAACTGAATTTCAGATGGTGGAGACATGGCTTAAATTTCTTTCTATATAGAACGTAAGTTGCTAGGTTCTGTTGACATTTCATCACAGCCAGATAACAGAGAGGCATAAACCGGTTCACTGACGGAGAAAACGGAGAAAAGAAACCGAGTTTTGAAGAAAAAACTCGGTTTCCGGCAGCTTTTTCATTGATTTAGTGTTTCTCGTGGTAGCAAAAGCAAAATGTCAACACGCCCTAGAGAATCTGTAGATTCTATACACCTGTCGCCCCGCTGGGGCTATGGGTCGGGCAAGATGCCCGACCTACAGGTATAGGGATCAATTTTATCATGCCGCACATCACCAGCAACTTAGGTTATTAGAGATTCCAGAGATAAGAAAATTTGAACACGACGACTCTATCGCCTAACTGTAACTCTCCTTTATTGGTGCGCCAATCTTCATTATACGCAAGGAAAATGTGGCTTTTCGGGCTATATTCCCAACCAAAGAGGGTACTGACTAGGTAGTTTTCAGTGGTTTCAATCTGATCAAAAGTGGTGCGCTCACGACCCGCTTGTGTGAACACTCTGAGAAATAGATCGCGCGTAAACAGATAGGTGACGCGCAGAGAACTTGTGAAATAGCGTCCATCAATGACATCCTCTTGTGTCAAACTTAGGGCATATCCACTTTCAAGATCAATGGTGAAATTACTCCGCGGCCGGATAGTGGTTGAGAGGGCAAGCAGCCGCTGTTTCCCCACCGCCTGACGCGAGAAATTGAAGTAATTTCCTATCCCTCCATCCAGACCAACCGAAACGGGGCGCGAAGTGTTTGTTAGAACCGAAAAATCATATCCGTCTGTCGTAAATACCTCAGTCAGTTCAACCTCCCGACTCCGTCCATAAGATACGCCAATCCCCTCCCAGAAAGATTCGGTGGGTCTCCAATCCGCTCCAGCGTTGATGTTCCAACTGATTGAATCCTCGTCAAATTCCGGTGAAAAGGTCAGATCTGGATTGTTCTGTTCCCAATCGTCAAAATATGTATCGGTGAACAGGTTCTGGGAAGCCCTGCCACGAACCTGGAAAGCAGCTCGATGGGGTCCGAACTGAGGGATATAGGTCCCCATGAAATTCATCTGCTGCCAACCGCGATATCTCTCCTTGCGGAGAAATCCTGTCTCATTTGCCTCAAATAGGGGATCAATTCGCTCCATCCGCACTCTGGCGTTCCAGAGGTAGTTACTTTGAGCAAGCTCGACGAGGTACGCCTTATTCTTTGCGTTTTCGTTCTCTGGATCTTCGCTGGGATTAAAACTCATCGCATATTGTCCCGACAACCGATAGGTTTTCAGAAAGAATAGATCTGTGTCGACTCCGCCCACTCGACCGTAGCCATCTTCCTCCTCAAGATGCTCTTTGTTGGCGAAGAGCAGCCCAACGCTGGAGCGTTGTAGGATATCTTTCTTCAATCGGACTGTCGAATATAATGCCTCCTCCTTAGATTCGGACTCTTGGCCAATCTCCAGAGCTCCGAAATTGCCTGTTTGGCTGCCGAGCACACCGAGGGAATAACTGCCGACCTTGCCGGTCATCTTACCGCCCCAGAGGATGTCACCTCGACTTCCGATTCGCCGACTATAAAAGAGTTCTAATGGTGTCTCAAAAAAGCTGTTTCCTTCAACGAAGAAGGGACGCCGTTCCGGGAAACGGGTTGGAAAGCGAGTCAGGTTAATCTCCAACTGATCCGCCTCCACTTGTGCAAAATCTGGGTTAAGGGTGACGTTTGTCTTGAGCGTACTTGTCAGATTATACTGAACATCGAGTCCTGTCCCCAGTTGACCGTCGAGCGATTCTTTGTCGGACACTCCGCTTAAGACATAGGGCGAAATTTCAAACGGTTTGCTGCCGCCGATGTCTTTTAGTCCGACCATAAGTCCGAGATCAGACATCCGGGTAGTCGCCCCGGCTTGGGTCATTTGCTTCCAAACGGTGACCTCATCTTTTCGCCGATGTACCCGTTCAACGTCGAATCCCCATACCTGTTCCGATTTATTGGGAAAACGAAAATTGGCGAATGGGATCTTGAATTCGGCGACCCAGCCTTGTTCATCAATCCCTGTTTCTAGCCACCAGATGCCTCTCCAACTAGAGTCGGAGCGGATGTCGTCGAAGCGATAGGCATCGCTCTGGACGCCGCCGGGTGTGGTGGCAAACTTATAGCCGGTGCGGTGGTCATGGTGCGGATCCATAAAGAAGGATATCACGTCTGAGTCGTAGATGTTTCCACCTCGTCTCACAATGCGGTTGACAACTTTATCCGGTGAGGCATCATAGCACCGAAAGGCAACGTAGAGATGGTGCGGGTCGTAAGCGATATAAAACGCTGTATCATCGGTGGCGGGTTTGCCCCGATCTGGCACGAGTTGGATGAAGCCGCTTACGGGCTTTGCCTTTTGCCACACGGGATCGTCGAGTTTTCCGTCGATCTTCGGAGCGGGAACACCGGGCTCAAGCCGGTAGGCTTCCACAACGTATTTAGCCGATCCGGATTCGTGTGCACACAAGGTCCCGACGAAGAGGATGAGAAGGACAACAATATTAACGGTAATCCATCTGGGCATTAATCGCACTCCTTATGCTGCATTTTGATCTGAAATTTTTTGTATAGTTACACATCTAACAACCATAGTTCAGTCTCCTAGTCATCCGTACTATCCAAGTTAATTACTTGCTCGTTGTCTGGAAGTCCAAGCCGTGCGGTTGCTTCCTCTAGAGGAAGTTCCTCAACTGTTCGCAGTTCACGCGCCATCGCTCGTGTTCGGCGCCCTGTCTCATCAATAGTCCTAGAGGCTGTATTCAATTGACGTTTCAACTTATCCATAACATCACCAAACTTACCAAACTCAGTCTTGACAGCAGCGAGAACCTCCCAGACCTCACTGGAACGTTTTTCAATTGCCAAAGTTCGGAAGCCCATACGAAGGCTGCTCAGAATAGCGGCGAGGGTGGTTGGTCCTGCAACAACAATCCGGTAGCTTTGTAGGAGTTCTGTAACGAGGCCTGGTGTCCGAAGTACCTCCGCATAGAGTCCTTCGGTCGGCAAGAACATAATAGCAAAATCCGTTGTCTTTGGAGGAGAAATGTACTTATCCTGAATCTTCTTCGCTTCGTTTTGCACTGCCCGTCTGAACGCTTGAGTTGCTTTTTGTTCAACCTCCGCATCAGAAGCATCAGCGGCATCAACTAATCTGTCGTAATCTGCAAGCGGAAACTTGGAATCAACCGGCAACCATACACACGAATCTGGCACATCATTATTCCCCGGGAGACGAATGGCATATTCAACTTCCTCACGAGAATTCTCATGAATCTGTACATTTGTACTATACTGATCTGGCGTAAGAACTTCTTCAAGAAGTGATCCAAGTTGAACTTCTCCCAATATTCCCCTTGCTTTGACATTCGTTAGAACTCGCTTGAGATCGCCAACACCCGTAGCAAGGTTCCGCATCTCACCGAGTCCACGCTGCACATCCTCCAAACGCTTGCTAACAATGTTAAAAGATTCCCCAAGTCGCTTTTCCAATGTCGATTGGAGTTGTTCGTCAACTGTTTTACGCATCTGGTCGAGCTTTTCCTCATTGCTAGTCTGCATGGCTTCAAGCCTGTCATGAACCGTTTTCCTAACATTCTCAAGTTGAGTGTCCTGAGATTTACCGAGCTCTCCAACGGTATTCACGAGAGTGTCGGCGGTACTTTGAAGTTGATTAGTAACAGTCTTGTGCATCTGTTCTGACTTTTCCTCATTGCTAGTCTGTACAGCTGCAAGCCTGTCGTGAACTGTTTTCCTAACATTCTCAAGTTGAGTGTCCTGAAATTTACCGAGCTCTCCAACGGTATTCACGAGAGTATCGGCAGTGCTTTGGAGTTGTCCAGTGACCGTCTTATACATCTGTTCTGACTTTTCCTCACTGCTAGTTTGCATGGCTTCAAGCCTGTCATGAACCGTTTTCCTAACACTCTCAAGTTGAGAGTCTTGAGATTTGCCGAGCTCTCCAACGGTATTTACAAGGGTGTCAACAGTGCTTTGGAGTTGTTCGGTAACTGTTTGGCGTATCTGCCCCAACTTATTGTCGTTACTCTGTTGCAAGCTCTGAAACCTTTCATCAATTGTGGTTCTCATTCCTTCAACTTGAGCAGTAAGAGTTTTGCTAAATTCACTGATATTCGTCACAAGTGTATTGGCCGTAGTCTCTTGGCTTGCCCTAATCTCATTCCTGATTTCCCGTTCTGACCTAGATACCTCCTCACGAAGGAATCGGAACTCGTCTTGTCCCACCTGCTCTACCGAGTCGTCTTTTTTAGATGCCAACCGCTTCAGTACTATAGCAAGAAGCACTAGATTGAGTACCGACAGACCTACAACAATCCATATCACGATTTGAATCATTTCTCTTTCCCTGATTATATTTAGCTAATGAAAAAGTTTATATCAGCAAGGTTTGCCGAAACACTAAAAAAACTCAAGTCTCGCCTGCAATACAAGCAACTTATTAGATAGTGAAGACTTGAATGAACTTGGCTATTGACGATGAAATAAGAACAACAAAACCATCTTTTTGTAGACCTTCAAAATGGAAACAGTTTTAGACACTCGACTATCTTATGGTGAACAATACAAATAAATATACATATTAACCTTTGGTGCTATTTAGTGAGAGGGTCTTCCCCACATTGTTGAAACGTTCATTGATTCATTAGGGGAACTCATTGGTTCTACCCTTCGGCTGCACATGTTGCCCCTCCGGGGCTTTGGGGTATTTGTTTATGCGTGTACTATAAACATGCCGCCCCTCCGGGGCTAAAGGCACCGACGATCCAATAGTTTTGATGTTTCACAGCCTGTCCCGCCTGTCCCGATTCATCGGGGATTTATCGGGGCATCACGTTTGACGTTATTAACAGCTGCAAACTAACACCAGTGGTTATTATTCAAATGTATCAGTAATTATAATTTTTACCATAATTGACTTCCTAAACACAGGTTAGAGTCGATAAAATTCCCTCGCATTTTCGGACAGGATCTTGCATGCCAGCGACGTGGGTAGCTTTGCGGGGAACGCCTCTTCGGGGGAATCGAAGTGCCAGTGAGGGTAGTCGGTTGAAAACATCAGAAAGTCGTCCGAGTCGAGTTGACCGATAATCTGAAGCAGTTGCTCCGCGGTTGGTGGCCCATCAATTGGTTGGAGTGTCATGCGCATGTGCTCGCGGATATACGCTGACGGTAACCGTTTGACCCACGGTGTGAGGTGTCGCAGTCCGCGCCACTCCTTATCAAACCGCCACATGAGCGACGGCATCCATGTGAATCCCGCTTCGATGAGCGCAACTCGTAGGGACGGAAACAGGTCAAAAACCCCTTCCGACACCAGACTGAGCACCTGCGCCTGGAACACCTGCGACATACCGACGTATTCCTCCAGATAGGTTGAGGGCCAGCCAACGGAGGTCGGTGGGAGTCCCGGTGCCCCGCCGTAATGGATGCCTATTACCAGATCGTGCCGCCCTGCAGCGGTGTAGATCGGGTGATAGCGTCGATTGCCGTAGGGCGCCTGTGAACGGACCGGGAGCATCACCTGCACAAATCCCGGATGGTCTCCCAAACGCTCAATTTCTTTCGCTGCGAGTTCGGGGTTTTGGCTGGGTACAATCAACGACCCCCGCAGGCGTGGTTCAGGGTCAAGCCAATGCTCGATCTGCCAATCATTGACCGCCGAGGCGAGTGCTGCCGCCAAGTCTTCGTTGTGTACGCTTTGCACACGATAGGCGCAGGTTAGTACCCCGTACTCGATTCCCCAAGGGTCGAGCGCGTGTTCGCGTAGCAGCGCTAGATCCGATTGGGGTCGATCTTCCGATGGTTCCATGATTTCAGGTCGCGTTGAAGTCGGTGCGCCTTCTGGATAGTCGTTCGCATCGGGTCCGAAAAAGCCGGATTCTTCGCAGTGATCGCACCAGTAGTCGGGCAGATACGGGTAGAGCATTTCGAGCGGTGGGATTCGATTGTGGAGATCGCAATCAATTACTGGTAAGCCTGCGGTCACGAAACTCAATTTTTCATTCTCCATTCCCATTTCTTTTGCTCTTTTCGCTGATAGGTTGCTAAATTATCCTACAGATATTCAATCAGTTTGTAGGATACCAGTTTGCTACCGGTTTGTCAACATGAAACAGGGTTGAACCCACGGCTGAAATGGCGAGGCGGAAGTGAACATCGTGCGCCTATTTACAGAGGAAAAAGTGTTGACGGTTCTCTTGGATTCTGCTATCTTATACTTTGCCACAGAGAGGCGCTGAAATGGATAACGGCTCTATATGATGTAGGATATACGCCACGTAATTCATCGACAAACGGGTGCAAAGATAAGTCATGGCACTTATTGAAGCAGAAATTGAATACCTACGCCAGAGGGCACAAATTCCGGGGCGTGTGCGGCAGCAACTTGACCAGATGGTAAAGGTGGGAGAGCACCGCATTCCACGGCTTGCAGCTGTGTTAGCGTCGGAAATAAAGCGCTTTCGATCTGAGGGTGGGCTCGACGATGACACCGATGCGGTGTTTAGCTATTGGTTCGACGAGCTTGTGGCGGGCAGACTCACTGAGGAACAGGTGAGGGCGATTCCGGGGCAGTTGGTAGCTGCCAGAGATCTAATATTATCCGCATTCGCTGAGATAGAACGGGGACCAGAGGTTAATAGGGACAGTGTTCACGATCTGCTTGCCTTCGTCTTCAAATCGAGCGATATTCCGGGGGTTGCGCGGCTCGTTATTCGAGTGTATCAGATTGGACTCAGGATCAATATAGACCAGATCCAGACGTTTCTGACACCCTTCCTCCATTGTAACTCGATCGACGAGATCTTGCGCCGACTGGATAGGCTTGGACAGTGGATGACGCAGTTTGAAGGTCGAAATTACGAGGGTGTGATGTTCACCCCAGTGGTGACCCGTTATCTGGCAGAACATTCAGACTTTGAGGCAGCCTTGGCAGAGTTTGACCGGCTCCGAGCGAAAACTTTGGATGGGCAGTTCCGGCGGGACAACGAGCTTCAGAGAGATCTGGAATTCCTCCGGTTCGCTCATTTGGAGGCAAATCTTAATGGAGGGCAGAGGGGCAGCGAGGAGCAGTACGCGACCTTCAAGGCGCTGCCGGTGCTGCCGCCGCCTTGTCAGGATACAGTCGAACTGACAGACCAACATCTCGCTCAGGCGAAGCGTTGCGGATACCAGGCCGCCTGTTTCCTGCAATTTCTGAGACACTTCAAGGGCAGTACCCCACGGCCAATCGTGGTAGTTGGGAATGATCGTTATGGCAGACAGTGGGTTGTCGAGCCGCTCCAAGACTATCTGAAAGATGACTTTACGCTCCGATACGACCGCGTTCGATCACACGCATCGTTCAGACTCAGGGTGCCCCACGAAGTAGAGAGTAAGGCACGGGCGGGTTTTCCTCAAGATTTCGTCAGGGAGTTGAGCGAGAATATGCCGCACGTGGTCATCGTTGATGCCCGTAATCCGGTTAGGGGACCTGGCATGATGAAGATGTCGCGGGGCGCGCGCGACTACGTAAACTGGTTTATGGTTTTCAACGACATCCGGGCGGAGGGAGATATCTCCAAGTATGCGCATGAAGGCGCGGTGCCCCACCTGTCGGAACTAAGGAAGTGGTACGAATTTGATCTTGTGAGGCGATCGATAAAGCCGTGGGTGAAGCCCGGTCCAACGTACAAGATTACGCACTGGGCGCCGGAGTTGAAGGAGTTCGTGATGCTTGGGGACTTCGCTATGCGAGCAGAACACCCTGATCCGGAGTCCGATAAGCCGCAGGTCGTCATATCAAACGCCGATATCTATAGAACCGAGGGCGATGACATCTACGAGACGCTTAGGGGGACACAGCCCTACTATTTTGATGGACCGGAGAAGTATGTAAAGGAAACGGTGGAATTCGGGTTTGGGGAGTATGGATTAGAAACCCGCCTGAAAGGACCGACGACTGATGAGTTTGTTGCGAGAGTGCAGCAGGAGATTACAACCGAAGTTGGGAGGCTATTGCAAAGCAAGGCAATACCCGTGGATGGAGTGATAGAGGGGCTAAAGTCATGAGGCGCATAGCGCAATAACACGGCACTCTCACAGGGACGAATTTTATAGTCTTTTTGCAAATAGAACGAGTGATAACCTCTGAACATTAGTGGTCGCGTCGGTTTTTCCCGCAACGATTTGCTTATTTCAGTGCGGTTCGGTATAATAGAAGATTAGATGATGCTAAACTGTACAATTTGTAGCACGTAATATACATCACAACTTAATTGATCCGAGGAGACTTATTTATGGCCCTGTCACCTGAATTGTGTAAGAAGATGTACACAGATATGTGGCGCATCCGGCTCTTTGAGGAAGAGGCGAATCGCCAAACAAGTCTTGGCTCCGTGGTCGGTGCCCTCCACATGTACTGTGGGGAAGAGGCGGTCGCTGTCGGCGTCTGTTCTAACCTACGGGATGACGATTATGTCTTGGGTACGCACCGTAGCCATGGCCACTGTTTAGCTAAAGGCGCTGAGTCACACCGTATGATGGCAGAACTTTTCGGCAAAGCCACGGGAACGTGCGGTGGAAAAGGCGGTTCGATGCACATCGCTGATTTCTCTCTGAATATGCTCGGTGCGAACGGTATTGTCGGTGCTGGCATTGCGCCCGCCACCGGTGCCGCGCTCGCTAGCAAGTTACGTGGGACAGATCAGGTATCGGTTTGCTTCTTCGGTGACGGTGCCGCCGCACGTGGTACTTTTCACGAAGGGATTGGGCTTGGGGCTTTGTGGAAACTCCCCGTTGTCTATGTCTGTGAGAACAATCAGTATCAGCAGTGGGTGCCTCGCATGAATGTGGCGGTGCTTGATTCGGTCGCTGATATGGCGGGATCCTATGCGATCCCCGGCGTGTCGGTTGACGGCCAGAATCTCGTCGAGGTCCACGAGGTTGCCGGTGAGGCGGTCGAGCGCGCTCGCAAGGGTGGAGGACCTACGTTGATTGAGGCGCGCACCTATCGCTTCTACGGACACAGCTTAGGCGATGAAGAACAGTACAGATCCTCTGAAGAGGTCGACGAGATGCGGACCAACCACGACCCGATCCAGACTTTCCTATCGACGATGATGGAGCAGGGCTGGTTGACTGAAGAGGAGGACACGGAGATCCAGAACCAGGTCAAAGATGAGATCGCTGAAGCGGTGAGATTTGCTGAGGAGAGTCCGTACCCGACGCCTGATAACGTCACCACAGATGTCCTCGCACCCGAGCAGGAGGTGGCATGATGAGAACACTAACTTTCAGTGAAGCATTACGAGAGGCATTGCACGAGGAGATGGAGCGCGATGAGACGATATTCGTCATCGGCGAAGATGTGATTACGCACGGCGGACCTTACAAGGTGACGGATGGTATTGCGGAGCGTTTCCCGGAGCGAATCTTCGAAACACCGATCGCAGAGGCAGGGATTATGGGCGTGGGGGTTGGTGCCGCAATGGCGGGGATGAACCCCGTGGTCGAGATTATGTATATGGATTTCGTGACCTGTGCCATGGATGAAGTGGTCAACCAAGCGGCCAAAATGCGATACATGACCGGGGGGCAAGCCAGTGTGCCGATGGTCATTCGCCTACCTTGTGGTGTGGGTCGATTGTTAGCGGCGCAACATTCCCAGATTATGGAATCGTGGTTCATGCACGTTCCAGGCTTACAGGTTGTTGTTCCTTCGACGCCCGGAGACGCTAAGGGATTACTCAAGTCCGCAATACGCAGTCCAGATCCAGTACTGTTTTTCGAGTACAAACGGATTTATACCTCCACGGGTGAGGTTCCAGATGGGGATCATACCATTCCCATCGGTCAAGCCAAAATCTGTCGTGAGGGAGAAGACGCGACCGTTGTCGCCATTGGTCCAATGGTGCAGAAGTCACTGGAAGCAGCGGTGCTGTTGGAGGACGACGGCTACGACGTTGAGGTCGTTGATGCAAGAAGTCTATCACCGTTGGATACCGAGACGATTTGTGAGTCGGTAAGCCGGACGGGCCATGCTGTGGTCTGCGGGGAGGACTCCAGTTTTGCTGGGGCGGCCTCCGAGATAGCAGCGGTCATCGGTGAAAACTGTTTTAGAGACCTCAAGGGACCGGTCGTTCGCGTTGGCAGCCCGCATGTGCCGATGCCGTTCAGTTCCGAACTCGTTAAGCATGTTGTGCCTGAGGTTCCTGATATCACTGAAGCGGTCAGTCGCGTAATGATGTAGAGCAAGGAGAAAGGGAGAATTCATGGCAATACAGTTCCGTTTAGCGGCTCTCGGTCACACCATGGAAACGGGCCGCGTTGTTGAGTGGCACATAGCCGAAGGCAGCAAAATCGAGGAGGGGCAGCTGCTGGTATCGATTGAAACGGACAAGGCCGTCGCTGACATTGAGTCGCCGGTCAGTGGTGTCTTGTTGCGTATCGTGGGTCAGGTTGATGGTGTGTACGACGTTGGTACGACCCTCGCTTGGATTGGAGAAGAAGGGGAAGAGGTGCCGGAGGAGTCCGCAGCACAGCCACAGGTTCCCGCTGCTAACCAAGCTGCCGAATCACGAGCGACTCCCGTTGCCTTGAGGTTGGCGCAACGGCACGGCGTAGATGCTGAAGCGTTGGAGGGCACCGGTCCGGGCGGACGAATCACTAAGGAAGATGTGCAGCGCGCTATCGATGATGGAACTGCTCCTCCACTAAAAGCAGCCAGTGAGGCACCAGCGCCCAGCACTGCGGCACAGCCCGAAGCCTCGGCTGCGGACGCCCCCGCGAGATCACGGGTGACTCCTGTCGCCCAACGGCTTGCACAGCGGCACGGTGTAGACGCTGAATCGTTACAGGGTACTGGTCCGGGTGGACGGATCACCAAGGAAGATGTGCAGCGCGCTATCGATGATGGCACTGCCACCCCGCTAAAAGTAGCGGACGACACTCCCCAAAAAACAACCGACGTCACGCCGGCTGTCCGTTCCGAGACCAGGACGGGTGTCGAAGTGATTCCACTTGCGGGCATCCGTCGCACCACTGCCGAGCGTTTGGGGGCGATCTGGTCTCAGGCACCACATGTCACGGAAGGGATTGAGGTCGATTTCACTGCGCTCCAAGCTGCGCGCACCGCAAATGCGGATGCATGGCGGAATACTTACGGTATTGCACCCACGCTTAACGACTTTGTGTTGAAAGCGACTGCTGAGGCGTTGAAGGCACATCCTCAACTGAACTCAGCATTGATTGATGATGCAATACACCAATATAGTGATATTAATTTAGGTGTTGCCATTGACATTGAATCAGGATTGGTTGTGCCGGTGGTTCGCGGAGTCGACACGCTCGGCGTGATAGCGCTCGCTGGCAAAGTCAGGGAACTCGCAGACCGCGCTCGGAATGGAAAACTGGGACTTGATGACTTTTCGGAGGGCACGTTTACGGTGACGAATCTGGGCGGACTTGGTGTGGATTGGTTCACACCGGTTCTCAACCCACCACAGTGCGCGATACTGGGAGTGGGACGGGTCCGCCAGACCGCAGCGGTGGCAGATCGGTCCATTCAGTTCCGAGATGTAGCAACGCTGGTGCTCACCTTTGACCACCGAGCGATCGACGGTGCGCCCTGTGCCCGCTTCCTCGCAGATTTGCGCGCACGCATTGAAGATCCAGAGCAGTTACTGCCTTAATATCAAGCCCGGAGTCAATGATCACTCAACCCCTCTGATTCTTGCCACTTGAGGAGTGCGTCTTGGAAGTTCGCGGTCTCTCAAACGATGTTCGGGGATATAACCGGAATAGTCTGAGATTCCGCCGTGTGTCAGGGCGTAGATTGCAACGTTCGTTAAGAACCGGTAAACAGTGGGAGAGTAGTGGACGGGATAGCCGGGCACACTTACGGTTCGCATTGCACATAGATAGTCCCGACGACTGATTAGCACGGATAGCTTGCCATCAACAGAGATGCCTTCGAGAAAATTCCGTTTCACTGGTTGCTCACCCCACCAATAGATATCGAAGCCGATCGGTGGACCACCTACCGTATGATAATTGTGGTAAATTTCGTGATTGTTTGGGATACGCTCAATATGGTATTCTGGCATTGCACGCCGCATCTGAGCGAGGAATATTCGGGTCATCGCTTGTGCAGGAGCATTGACGCCGCAATCGTCGAAGACGAGAAGTCCACCCTTTTCGACGAGGTATCTTCGTAAGGCAATTATCTCTGTTTCCGAAAGCTTGCTATCCAACTTCCCACCGCCGTATTGACTGCCCATGAGATTTTTGCCACGGACTAGTGCCGGATCATGTCCCGTCATGAAAATAAGCGGGGCCTTCATGAGGTTCGCATCCGTCAATTTTGGTGTCCCACCTTCTACATTCAGGTCCGTCTTAATTTTTGTGCGTTCGCTTAACCATTTGGCTAAACTGTTAAGCGCAGACGGATTCGCCCACCAATCCGAGAGACTGTGCCGCACGCGAGTGAATCGAAGAACGCCGTGAATATCTTTGCCTCTACCGATAACCCTGCCCCCCGGCTCACCGGGCGGTAGGGGTGGGACATCCTCATTTCCAAGTGTTATATCTTCAACCACATCCGTCAATGCATCGCGGACCGCCCCAACATGCTCAACCATGGAGAGTCCGGCAGGCTGACCAAAATTTGGATTAATTTTGACGATATTGCCTCGCCCGCGATCCACGGACATTACCATCCGTTTAGTCGCGGGTGTTACTATTGGCTTGGAGGCTACCAAGGCATTGGGGGCATCGGAAAGGAAGAGATCGGTGTACGATGCATTTGATGGAGGTGGCGTTTTCGGGTGCGCCGTCTGTGGAACGTATATCGGGAGATATCTACCGATCATACAGGTCGTTACGCTGGAGAGTACAACGATTGTTCGGGGATGGAGTGTCTGTTCCGGATGTCGAATGGTTATGTGCCTCGTCTGCCTATGTCCATCCGCGGCCCCAATGTATCTATCTGATGTAGGACTGGGGCGAACAACTGGTTTGATCACTGGTCGGCTGCCGCTTCTAGGTGGTGGAGGCGGCGCTGGTGGCAGTAGTTCTACCTCTATAAACTCCTTGAATTTTGGCATTTGACTCAAAAGGTAGACGCTACCGATTCCTATGATCAGTGCGTGAAGTATTAATGCAACTATCAAGGCGTGTGAAATTCGCTTGATGCTCATCCTGCCGCTCCATCGGTGCTCCTGAAAATCCCATAGCTTTCATCGTTTGTTCTTTAATTCTGATGAATTGAAAGCGTATGATCTGCTAAGGAGCAACTTCTGTGCCATCTGGAACAACCCAATCACATCACAAATAGAGATAGACTAGCTCCCTTGGATGCACAAAACATGGCAGAGATTCCGTTCAAGCTGCCCGGCTTGGTGCAAGATTGAACTCAAGGAGAAATCGATAAGTTTTCAGCAGGGATTTTGGATCAACGACCGAGGAGGGAAATCTCTGACGAGAAACTGGTCCTTTGTATATGAACACACCGTAATTCCGTCAAGATTTACCAAGTCTCGGCAGATAATCCCAGAAATGGGTCATTGCGCTTTCGTTGTCGCGGTAGGTGATTGGTTTGGGAGAAAGCCATTCAATAATGGGCTTTTTAATCGAGTGGGCAAAGAAGTGATTGCCAGCGGGACTGTAGTGCCCGATGTGGTAACGCGCCATGTAATCCTCCAGAGATAGGTTGAAACATTTGTAATCTTCGACGTGGACGAGGTTCATGTCAAAATGAAAGATCTGATTGTCGCGGAGGTAATCTACGATGGGCTGGTCGTAGCGCTTGCCGGTGGAGATGAGTTGCCGGGTTGCCTGTGGACAGTAGAGTGCAATCATCAGCTTTTTGTCCCTGTGCTGGGTAAACCCTAGGGCGTGCTCGATGATGTACCGGGTCCCGGCAAAGGCGTAGGTGTGGCGTAGATTCTCGATCCACCGTCGTTGTTGTTCAGGCTGATCTGGAGCGTCGGGAGAGAAACCAAGCATCTCTGCAAGGACAGTAAGAGGCTTGATGTCGATCTGTTGGATCAAGTCACGGCAGAATAGGGTCATCTGTAGCATGAGATCGTCCTTCAGAGCCTCATACATGAAATCGGGATCTGTCATATTGTAGAGGGATTTCGGGGTTTGTAATAGCGCCTCCTTCTCGACAAGTTGCCCTTTCTCCATGTCCATTTCTAGGTGTGCCCAGAAGTTGCCTTCAAACATCGCGGGGATCGCAGGGTTCTGGATGGGATAACTGACACGTCGGCAATGGAGAAAACTTCTATGGTGATCGTCGCCCCAGATATAGAGAATGACATACTCGGCACCTTCATCGGTTTCTTCGGCGCGCTTCAGCCTGCGATATGCCTGATATACTCCGAAGCCACCTACACCATAGTTGCCGATGGGTTCACCTATGTGTGCTGCCAAGTATTCCTGCCAAGTTTCTTCGTCGCTTACTTGGGCACCTTGGGTGAAACTGTTGCCATAGGTGTTGATGCGACGGGACCGATTCGTATACAGGACTCCGCTCCGGGTTCCGTTTTTTTGTACGGTGTTGATAGTAGAACTGTTGTCGATGCCATCTTGGGGCAGAAAATTGCCGAGGATATACCCAACTTCCGGATCGAATTGGCCCCACGAGAGTTTTTCCGGATCGAGGAAGTGATCGATTTCCTCTTTAGTAGGAGTTCTTGCCCGAATATGTTGCTCGAAAGTCGTCATATTTGAAGTTTTCCTCACACATTGACGTGATTTTCTTATTTCTCGGTCATTCAGAAATTTCTGTGAGAAAGTCTCCGCCCTTTCAGCCTATTCAGTCAGGACTTACGCAGTAGGAGAGAATTCCAATTCTTGACAAAATTATTGCGGGGCAAGATGCCTCGACCCAATAAATCCCCGATGAATCGGGACAGGCGGGATGCAAGCACCTACGGCTGGTTTGGTAAGAGGGAAGTCCGATTCCCAACTTAAGTGTGTAAGTCCTATCAGTTTTGAATCTCTTCCAAGAATGATAAAAGAAGAGTGGTATCCCACCACCCGTCACTGCCTGGGAATAACTGGAAGCAGGATATGCGACGGATATTGACCCGAATGATGGACCGTCTGCTGTGCTGAACGCATCTCGGCATCGACCCCTAACGTATTTCCGGTGTTGGGGTTCCTGTCAAAACGTGGGAAGTTAGAGGAAGAGATCTCTACGCGGACGCAATGCCCTTTTCGGAAAACATTCCCCGTGACCGCAACGTCGATTTCGTACTCATAAACCGTGTTCGGTTCAAGAAGTGTTGGGTCGGTGAAACCTTCGCGGTACCGGGCACGAATAATCCCGTCGCACAGGTTCATCGCGTAACCTGTTGGTGAGACATCTACAAGTTTCGCTGTCCAGTCGGTGTCCAGCCCGTCAGTAGTGGCGTAGAGGACAACCTTAATTGGTCCCGTCACCTCCATGTCTTCCGCCATTGGCTCACTGGTATAGCAGAGGACGTCGCCACGCATCTCAGCGGGGCGTTGATCGTAGGGTCCCCACGGGACGATGTGGGGTGAACAGCAGTTGTTACCGCCTATCGTTTGGACAGGATAGCGCGGATCGTAAACGAAGTGGTCTGTCGGCTCATGTGCTGGTGACTCGGTGGATAGTTCCCCATCACCGAGCACAGAGTTCGCTTTACCGTTTGAGTGGAAATACCATTTCTGCCACTGTGTCCGTGCGAGGGGCCACTCATGTTCATCACGCCACTCGTTGATTCCCATGATAAACAGTCGCAATGGAGGTTCGTCAACGATCCCGTTATCAATCCCCTTGAGCCAGTAATCAAACCAGCGAAGTTCTTCCCCGTCTAAATCGACCATCGAAGGCGCACCAAAATCAACATCGCCCGTGTGGGTGGAGGCACTTAGGGAGTGGGGCCACGGTCCGACGATGAGTTTGCTTTGCCGGGATTCAGGCGTCCGTCCGCCCTGAACCAAACCGTTGAAATTGATAAAGGTGTGCTGTGCGTAGAGGTCATACCAGCCGCCCATATTAAAGGCAGGGGCATCAATCTCGCCCCATTTGGTTTCAACGTTGATTTCGTCCCAATAGTCATCGTAGGCTGCGTGTTCAACCCAATCTTTCCAGAACTGGAGTTTGCGCCCGGCGAGTTCGTCCATCTCAACGATCGGCAGTTTTCGGAACGCTTCCGTCCAGTGATGGTATTCGATGCTCTGGGCAGTCCGTCCGTTGGTACGCATTCCCCAAGTCATGAGCACATTGAGTTGGAACGCCCCGCCGGGATAGACCAATCCGCTATAAAAATCGTTGCAGATGACACGAGGTGCCATGCAGGTCAGGAACTCGCTACGGTGGGGTGCGCTTTGCCACTGCACCAATCCCACATACGACCCACCCGCCATACCTATTTTTCCGTTACACCACTCCTGCTGACCAATCCACTCCTGAGTATCGTAACCGTCCGGACCGTGATTCATAAAAGGATAGTGCTCGCCATCTGAGTCCCACCGACCTCTTACATCCTGGATTACGCAGGCGTAACCGTTGTTTGCCAGTTGACGTGCTTTTTCAATCATCGCGTCCATGTTGTTACTATAGGGTGTGCGCATCAACACTGTTGGAAACTTCCCCTGCGCTTTTGGGAGATAGATATCTGATGAGAGGTTGATTCCATCGCGCATCGGTGTCTTTATGTTCAAACGCATTTCCACATCGTAATTCGACATATTTTTCCTCCTGTTTTTTACATAAGACTTACACATTTCAGCACAGTTGGCTGCGTAAGTCCTACAGTTTTTCAACGAACCGCAGAGAACCGAAATGCTGTGGGCGGTGATAATCGATTTTCTGGGTTGGTGACCATGCGGTGTATTCGTCCTCGGCTTCCGTTTTGCCGCGATCAATCCGATACAGGTTCATACGCCATAAATCTCCCACTTTCGGCGGAATATTTGGGGCAGTCAGTAAATCCTTGAATGGAACGGCGATTTCGCAGGACCAAGATGTATCCGGCGGATTGGCGGAAGCAGCTCTGTCGGTCGAGGAACTCGTCTTTGCTGTGCCGTCGACGGAGACAGCGTGTTGCAACGTTTCGCTATCCCAATCGCGCAGCACGTGCATTTCCTGTCCGTGCGACTTGCCGTTAACGACAAAGGCATCGAATAACGTATTAAGAGGGCTTACTTCAAGCTCAATATATGTCCGGAGATCGCAGTCTGGATCGAGAAAGACCTCGACGACCTCTTCGTTATAAATGTCCCCATCGCGCTCGCGGATGGTTCCCCAAATATCTTGATCATAACATAGAAAACCGACGTAGAGGTATTCGCTATTCCAGAGCAGCCGAACCTCTGTTGGTTGACGTGGTTTTTCGCCGGTATCCGTCGTCAACAATTCAATGACCGCGGCTGATTCCCACGCAGCATCTGTGAGCTTCCCATCAACCTCTATTTCACTATTGATCCGAACACAATTGTATTGCGGTAATTCTGTCATCGGTTTCTCCTTGACTAAGCAATGTCGTGCGTTTTACGTTTCGCGCATCACGAGATCAATTCCCAAACCGGGGCGATCGGAAAGTTCGATATATCCGGCAACTACGTGCTCTGGCGGGTTGAGGAGTTCCGCACGCCATTCTACCTCACCCCATGCGAGCTCCAGAATCGCGAAGTTCGGCACAGTTGCCATGCACTGAACGCTTGCTGCGGCTGCGACTGGACCGCTTGGGTTATGTGGGGTCATCATCACGTCCGCTGCTTCCGCCATCGCTGCAATCTTTTTCAATTCCAAGATGCCGCCGACATGCTTCACGTCTGGCAGGATATAGTCGGCAGCCCGTTTTTCCAGAAGCCTGTGAAATGCAGATTTGGTTCGTAGTTGCTCTCCGGTTGCGATCGGCATTGAGGTAGATTGGCTGACGTGCGCAAGGGCATCCAGATTTGTCATAGGAATCGGATCTTCGAGCCAGAAAAGATGCAGGTCGTCGAGGGCTTTCGCTGTCTGGACGATCAACCCCGGATTGAAACGGCTATGACAATCGACCATCAGATCGATGTCAGGTCCAATGGTTTCGCGGATACGACGGATCCGTTCAACCCCTGTCCGAATTGCGGGTGTCAAGGTGCCGTGCGCTATATCTCGCGTAGAAACATCGTCGAAGGGGGCACACTTAACCGCTGTAAACCCTTCCTCGACCGCTTTTTTTGCATTTTGCGCGAAGCCTTCGGGGGTACGGTCCACAGTCGCACGGTTGATGTTGGCATACAGACGGATTTTCTCGCGACACTTGCCGCCCAAGAGTTGATAGATGGGCGCGTTCAACGCCTTGCCGACAAGATCCCAGAGTGCATGTTCAATTCCACTGACTGCCGTGTGATAGGGCCGTCCTTCGGCTTCATTATATAACCGGCGGTGGAAGTCCTCAATTTGGAACACATCCCGACCAATGAGACCGGAGCTGAGCCCCTCGATAATTTGAGCCACGCGTCCGTCTTGCCCCTGAGAGGCTTCGCCGATACCTGTTGCCCCATCTTCGGCATGGACTTTGACAAAGACCCAATCCCCACGATGGTTAACATCCACAGTGTGGGTTTCAATCGCTTTAATTTTCATTTAATCCTCGTTCAGCAGAGCAGGTTTCAGATTCACAGTCCAGTTTACTTAAACGCGACCGATTCTTCGCGATGATTAGGTACGCCCCCTTCATCAGGGTCCGAATGATAGGCACAAGGTAGAGCCATGTGATATAGCGATACTTACCGAGCCTTTTATAGATCTGGTAGATGGTATCCGCTCCACAATAGGTCTTTCCACTTGCGTCAATGAATCGCATCCCTTCCTTTGATTCGAGGGCTTCAAGTTGCGGATAGTGTGCGTAGAGATCGGGGGTTTGTTTGGGGGTATAGGTAAATTGATCCGCTTGATCCTTGTTTTGGATTCGGCGGATACCGTTCAAGCAGAAATTACACTCTCCATCGTAGATGATAACGGGTTTTGTCGGTTTTGTTGCGTTGTCCCTTTTCATGAGCTAGATTCTCCTTTTAAGACACCGATTTTTACACGAGCATTTCTTTTTGACACCTTGCTTCCTACATCTCCTCAAGCGTTTCGATACCCAATAAGGATAAAGATTTCTTAATAACAGCTGCTGACGCGTTTATCAGTGCCAATCGTGCTTTTACCAACGACGGACTTTCGGCGGCAAGTACCGGGTGCTTGTGGTAGAACTGATTAACGGTTTGCGCGACTGTGAACAGATGATTACAGATACGAGCGGGGGAGAGATCCCGCGCGGCCTCCTCCACAACTTCGGGGAACTGGATTAGCGCACGAATCAGCTGCAATTCTTCCTCGTTTCCGAGTAGCGAAAAATCGGGTTCAACTGAGGCAAGATCTTCGGTTTCCGCCCTCCGAAGGATACTGGCACAGCGTGCATAAGCGTACTGGCAGTAGGGACCGGTGAAGCCATCGAAGGAGATAGATTCTTTCGGATCGAAGTTGATGGTGAGTTCGGGACGGACACGCAGCAGATAGAACTTAATTGCCGCCATCCCGATTGCGAAGGCACGTTTCTGAATCTCTTCGTCCGATAATTCACTCTCGGAGTCTCGCTCCCGAATTTCGTCCGCTGCAAGCTGGAACATCTCCTCAATGAGGTCATCGGCATCGATCACTGTCCCTTCACGCGATTTCATTCTACCTTCTGGCAGATTCACCATGCCGTAGGACAAGTGATAACATTCAGGCGCCCATTCAAAACCGAGCATATCGAGTAGTTTGAATAAGCACTGGAAATGGTAGTTCTGTTCTGAACCAACGACATAGATGGAGCGATCAAGTTGATGTTCGTCGAACTTCATCTTTGCTGTCCCTAAATCCTGTGTGACGTAAACACTCGTGCCATCCCCACGGAGCAGCGTCTCCACCTTTTGGCTCCCATCCCTTTGTGTGCCAAACTCATCAATAGGCAATTTGGCAATCACAGCACCATCTTCAGCCACGATGAAGGCACCCTTATCCAAACCGGTTTGGATGAGATCTTTGCCGAGATTGTAGGTCTGAGACTCATAGTAGAAAGCGTCAAATTCCAGACCAAGTTTTTGATAGGTCTCGGCAAATCCACCGTAGACCCACTCGTTCATCATCTTCCAGAGTTCGAGTGTTTCCGGATCGTCGGATTCCCACTTCCGAAGCATTGCCTGTGTCTCTTGCTCCAGATCCGGCTGTCTCTCTTCCTCTTGCGCGTAACGGACATACCAATCTCCAACAAAGTGGTCGCCCTTCGTGCCGGTTGTCTCCGGTGTCCCACCATCTCCCCATTTCAGCCAAGCGAGCATTGATTTACAGATATGAACACCACGATCATTTACCAGATTTGCTTTAACTACTGTATGCCCTGTCGCTTCAAGTAGCTTTGACACCCCCATTCCGAGTACACCGTTGCGGATATGACCTAAGTGCAACGGTTTATTGGTGTTGGGAGACAGATACTCGACCATGACGCGTTGACCCTGACCTATATCGGTGCTTCCAAGGCACTCTCCCTGCCCCACAATTTCATTACATACATCGCCGAACAGGACGTGATTATGAATTTTAACATTCAAGTAGGGTCCAACCGCCCTCACCGATTGGATGGATCCGCTCGGCTCAATTTCGGAGGCGATCGCTTGAGCAATCTGGGCTGGATTTTGCCGAAACTGTTTTGCCAACGGGAAGCATTCCACGGTGAAGTCACCTAACTCAACCTCCGGTGGATAACCTAATTTAAGGGCTTCCGGTTGTTGCCCAAATTGGCTTTGGCAGGCAGCCTTTACTGCGGTTAAGATTTCAGTTTTGATGCTGGCAATCAACATTCTTCCCTCCTATTTTTCTTCGTTAGACTCGGAGGGAAAAAGACTTTCGTCATCAAAATCGTAGTCTTCAAGTTCATCATATTCTTCTTCGTCTTCCTCATACTCGGTGATAGCTTCCACATCAGGGACTTCAATCTGTGGGGCGTCTGCCCAGAGGCGTTCGAGATTATAGTATTCTCGCTTCTCTTCGAGAAAAATATGCACTACAAAATCAACATAGTCTAGCAAGACCCAGTCTGCATTGCGGTCTCCCTCTCGATGCCAGGGTCGTTCGTTCCAATTGTCTTCTAATTCATCTCGCACGGCATCAGATATACCTTCGACCTGCGTATCCGAGGCACCACTACAGATAACGAAAAAGTTTGTAAACGAAGGTAATTGTCTTAGATCGAGGATAACCGCATTGCGAGCCCGTCGACTCAAGGCGGTCGCAGCAGCGGCCTGTACTATTTCTAGCGTGTTCTCTTGCATGTTATTTCTCCTTCTCGTCGCGGCTGGATTTTCTGATAGAGCTATTCACAGGTATAACTTAGCAGTAACTCTTTTGTAGGCTTAGAGACCCGTTGATTTCGATAATTGGTTTCATGGAGATAGTAAATTTCGAGTGATGTGAGCTGTTTCTGACCCGTATGCGTTTCATTCCAACGCTGGCAAAGATAATGTGCGTAATCCTCTTTAAACCAGAAATGTCTGAAATATCTGCGCCATCGATGGTTCTTGTGGATTGCAATCACAAGTTCTGGCTTTTCCCAGCTCACTGTTCTATCCGGGTTGAGAAGATTGACCTTGGTTCCATCTCGAAGTTCACCGACGATTACATGCCATCCATCTTTTCTTGATGGTCCCCGAAACAACCCCCACCACTGATCTAATCTCAGAGTATACCCAATTGACTGAGCAGCCTTGGGCAAGGAAAGTGATGGATTGACTGTCCTTAGATTCCATATCAGAATGTAAATCAGAAAAGACACAGCGAGTACATTCTTCCAAATTGCCTGCTCCCGGATTGGGGAATTACTGCCCTGAAATGGAGTTTTGAATTTTCTTAAGAGTTGGTCCCAAAACCAACCGGGAATAAATAATAACCAACTTGCTATACAGATGTAAGTAAACAACCACAGTTCCAGCGCAAGTCCCATACTAAAGTGGAAAACCATGAAGCTGAGGACAACAAGGCACCGCACTGGACCCGAAAAAAACGGTGAGAATGCAAGTAGCGGTCCAAATGCTTCAATTCCCATCGTGGCATAGGTAAGAAACTTCAACAGCAGCGGATGGGATTCGAGCAGCAACTTTCCAAAGTTTGTAACGTATCGGTCAAGCATAAGCGCGTAATAAACACCGGTGCCTCTGATTAACCAATTTTTAGGTGATTTTAATGCGACCGAAAACCAGTATACAAAACATATCTGTAGTAAGGCGGCGATTGTACCTCCTGAGAATATTAAGTTAGATCCTTGGAACTGATGCGGGTTTCTTAAATGATCAATGGAGTAACGCGCTCCAAGCGGTAAAAACATACTCCAAAAGAGTAATAGACATAGTATATAATCGCCGCCCTGCATTAGGAGCCAATTTCGAGAATTCAAGGAAATTGTCAGGAACCAAACGACAGGTGTTACGAAACGGGTATGGTAACCTAAAAGCAACCCAATTGCAAATAACCCAGCAATGATGAATAAAGCGGCTTGGAACTCTATTGAGCCGTTCAGGAGATGCACAGATAAACGCCACTTCGGGGAATGCTCAAGGACCGTATCTATCGGCAAGACACCACGATCTGTATAATGCGATTCTAAGTCGGTAGCGCGTGTGATGAGATCTATGATGACTATAAGTGCAACGCTGATCCGAAAAATCGCTAATGAACGCAGATCGATCCCAAATAATTCCTGTGCTCTTAACTTCCAGTGATGAAGTCGAGACTGATTACGGGACATATTCGACTCTTCGCATATTTGAACCGATAAGACCACCGTCCATCAATTTTAGAATTACCAGATAGGAGAGCGCGATTCCGACGTCAGTTGAACTCAATTGACCTCCATTCATCAGATTAAACTTAACGAACACTACTCTGGTTCACCGATTTCTTGGAGGGCGCTGTTATAGGCGTCAATTGTGTATGGGTGAATGAGGACCCCTTTAGCGAGGAGGTGTTCAATTTTGTAACGACTGACTTCAAAAACAGCTTTTATTAGATCTTGATAGGCAAGCTCACGCACAGCATCTGCTGCTGCGTGGTTGCGCTTCGGTTCGGAAAAATCTGCAACATATAGGATCTTATCGGTAAGTGTCATCTTGCTGGATCCGGTCGTGTGAATGCGGATAGCGTTGAGGATTTCAGGGTTATCAACGTCGAAATGCGAAACAGCGAGCATTGCTCCAACTGGCGCGTGCACGAGCGATGGGTTATGATATTCAATTTCATCAAGTTGAATCCGATGGTCGGCTGCTGTCTCATAGAGCTCTGAAGTCTGCATCCACTTTGCACAATCGTGTAAAAGGGCAGCGAGGTTCACTTTTCGCAGATCCGCACCATGTTTCTCCGCCAAATCAAGCGCCAACTCTCGAACAGACAGGACGTGTGTATACCGCTTTGGCGGCAGTTTGGATTTGAGATATTTCTCAATCTCAAGGGCTTTTGGTTCTGTAAGCAGCGCGGCTTTTTCGATGTCGTCCTTATTCTTCTTCATCTGTAATTTCGTCCACTTCTCCCGTCTCAAGCAGAAACTCCGCAAGCGCTTCTTTTTCTTCATCTGCCATTAGGTCGGCATTCGGCAGCGGCGCACTGATCTTATACTCCTCGCCAAACCACTTGCCGAGATCTACCGCCCTACAGCGCGCGCTACAGAAGGGAAAGTTTGGCGGTAATTTCCCGCCGGGTTTGTAATCAAATTCGGTAATTGCTCCGCAGACACTACATTTATGTTTCACTGTAAGATCACCTACCTTGTACGTAAAGGAGCGACCTCTCTACTCATTTCTTTGGAGAAGCCGACTTTTTCATGCAATAATCTAAGTTGCTACATAGTGTAAAAACAGTACATCTGGCTGCACATGTCGCCCCGCTGGGGCTTTGAGAATCGGGCTAGGCAATCCGATCTGCAAATCATAAAAATGGAAAACTGAGGAGCATTCGATGACTGGCACCTTTTGCGACGATGGTTCTCCAGTTTATCTGTATAGTTGGTGGCGTTCGATATACTCCGAAACGGATACTGGGACGAGGTATCGAATGGACCGTCCAGATCGGATGCGGTCACGAATCTCAGTTGCGGAGATGTCAACTCCCGTGATCGAGAAGTATTGGACGCGGTCACGAAGATCCAAGGGAACTTTGTCCAAGCAGTAGTTAGGACGAGTGGTTGCGATAAAGCGACAGATGTTGAGAATCTCATCGTAATCCTTCCAGATCTTGAAGTCGATGAGTGAATCAGCACCGATAATAAATGCGAGATCACATCCGTCCCCGTAGAAGGCTTGTAACTCTTTGATAGTCTGAATAGCAAAGGAAGGACCTACACGATCCAACTCGATCCGTGACACCTTAAAATTAGAATTATCGGATGTTGCAAGGACGGTCATCCGATACCGATGCTCTGGATCGATAATGTCCCGCGAATCCTTGTGAGGCGGACGGGCAGACGGAATAAAGAGGATCTTATCGTAGCCCAAGCCATCACGTACCTCCTCCGCACTCAACAGATGGGCATAGTGAATAGGGTTAAAGGTGCCACCCATAATGGCAATTTTCATCTTTGCCCCCTACTTTCATCAACGTCAGTGATTCGGATATAGTTACCCTTCGCGTTCCAATTTATCTCTACAAGAACATACACTTCGATAGATTCCTTCTGAATCCGTTCAACGGCTTCAGAAGATACTCTTTTTCGCCCTTTGAAAAGAAACCGGTCCCCCAGAGCATTAGAGGATACCCCAAAAAGAACAATAGCTTTAGAGCTACGCTAATCTCCACAGCCCTGTTGTTGGCGAGGAGCAGAGCCAATCCGTAAAGCCCGAATCCAATTCCTGTGATATGTAGCAGTCTCCCGACCTCAAAGTGGAGGTCATAAAATTTTGCCGAATAGTATGCTTTCAGGCAATTCCACACAACATAGGATAACATGGTAGCAGCTGCAGCTCCTAACATCCCCCATTGGGGAACAAAGAGAAAGTTCAATCCAATATTCGCCAACGCTGCGACCAAAACTGTTCCCGAAATGTGGAACGATTTTTTCATCAATCCCATCCCCCAACCGACAAAATTACCAAGCCCGTGCTGCACGTAGGAATAGGTGATGATCGGAACGATGACCCAAGCCCCCCAGAACGCTTCTTTTCTTGCAAAAAGCATCAGAATTTCGCGGCTGAAAAGCGAAATCAGAAGACAAGCAGCACAGCCGATTAGATAGAAGTAGGTGGCACCTATCTTCAGGAAATGCCTTACGGCTTCGGGATCCTCTTCCTGCTTGAGGACAATGGGTTGAAGCGCCTGTTTAATTGGAGTTACCAGAGCGGTCTGAAGGATTCCGGCGATTTGGTATCCAAAAGAGTAGATGCCCACCATGCTAACAGATCCGAAGATCCTCAGAACATACCGATCTCCGGATTGGATGAACAGATTTGAATATTCTGACAACAACAGCGGATAAGCATATTTCAGCGGTGGAATAAGCACCGAACCAGACAATCTAAATGTCGCCCTTTTGATAAAAACGGGGAGTACCATGATTACCGTGACTATCAGACTGAACAAGTTTCCGACGATAAGCGAGAGGACTCCCTTCTTCAAAACAGTGAGTAGATACAGCGTCAAACCAGCAGAGATCAACAGGCTTGATATAGATGTGAAAACGGAATATTTTGCCTTCTCCAGCATGCGGAGCAGACAGAGAAATAGGGACGAAATTGGCTGTAAAAATAGTATCAACGCATATATTTTGAGGAGGTAAGCCAAGTTCCTATCTTGTAGAATGACCCCAGCGAGGTATTCACTGATACCCCAAAATATAGCTGCACAACAGGCAATTGTCAGCAACGCCCATAAAAATAGGTTGAAAAGCAGAATACCGTTTTTTTCTTTATATTCCGGTGCGTAGTAAAATCGAGTAAAGGCGCTGTTTATAGGTGCTGAAACGAACCGCGTCAACAGACTGACTGTAATAGACATCAGCCCAATAATGCCAAAATCTTGGGGAGACAGAAACGAGGTGTAGATCGGGAAGAGTAGAACGAACAACGCACCTTGAGATATGCTGCCGATGCTGTAGACAGTTCCCAGTTGTACCGTCCTTTTTAGATGATCTATTATCATACCCTATATACCGCATAACCCTCATTGTCGTACAGCAGTTCCAGCGAGTTTAAAGGGTATTCAATCCCTCGTTTCGCCGCCAGTTCTACCTCTCGTTTCTGAGTCACCAGCGTGTTGGCCCCATATCGGACACGAAAATGGTCAAAGTCTGGCTTCATCAAATAGAGGTACGCATGGTCTTCACCCATATACTTCATCCCGCGTCCCGGTTCGGACATCGAAGGGTAGTAAAAACGCGAATCGCTTTCATCCATGCTTCCCGCCAAAGTATAACTGAACTTCGTCGGGATGGTAATTATATTTTGCCCATCTCTCCCATTCAAGAATGCGATCACATCTTCAAGCGCCTTCTCCTGAGCGGGCCACAGGTTGTTTTTAATTCTAATCGAACTTAGGTACAGAAAATTCACCAAAACGAACCCGATATGGATCAGGATGATTATATAGATTATTTCGTCTGAATGTTCGGAGACGATGCAATACCTAACAAAAATCAGATGGAGGAAGGCTACCGAATACTCAAGATATCTTTCTGCCTCACCTAAGAAGAGGGCAAACTTGATAGATGTAATAATAAATGCGATGAAGCTTGCGAGAATAAGCCCAGTTACATACCAAATCACGTTGTCAGAAAAGAGTTCCGTGAACGTGTCAGGTGAGGAAACCCACCAGTACAAGAGAATCGGAATAATTGGAATCGAATAGGCGAGGATGATCGGTGTTGCCTTGGTAAAAACTATCCTGCCAAATTCCCTTGGTCGAGTAAACAGGTAAACCGGTAGCGCAATAAAATCCCTTAAACTGTTTCTTTCTGCTATTGGCGTGGTGCCCTCTTTGATAGCGGTGAAATACCATTTATAGTGTACCCACTTACGGGCAAGTAGCTGCCTGCCACCGAGCTGCGGAATGAGCAAACAGAGTCCAAAAGTTCCCAACAGCGGTAATAAGGGAACAAAGTCTCGGTAAAAACAGGACAGTACAATTGAATTCACTACCAACACTTGCATTCCAAACTGGGAAGAGAGCAGTGTCAGTGTTCCGAAGAGCAGACAAGGCAAGTAGAGGTAGGGGGCTTCAAGTAGATAGCCAACACCAAAAAAAGTGAAATAGAGTAGGACTAAAAGATTGCCTAGCGTTCGACCTCCTATCGCTTGTAATCGGGCCGTTACCGGATGCAGTTTTGGACTGGTAGCGTAGAGAAGCGTTACCGCACCCGCAGCGGAGATGAATTGTCCAGAAGCGATCTGCCAGACATGCTGAAACAGCAGGTGTGCCATAAGATAAACTAGCAGAATACTTGCTAAATCAAAGGCAAGGTTGGTTATCCTACCAACGAGCACCCAGTGCTCCGGATCGATCCGTGCAATAATAGCATGTGGCAGCGGGGGATATCCCCTAATTCCGGGGACAAGCGAGTTCTTCACATGGTGCCTGCCTATACCCTTCAGTCCCCCGAGGTCGCGTCGCAGCTTCGTGAGCCAAAGATGGGCATCCAGATCGCTGCCTGCGTGGAGCAGAAAAATCAGACGGGTAACAAGACCCAAGAGACTGATGCCTACAACTTCAAAGTAAAGCATTTCGGAATTTTCCTAGTTTCCCAACGACTGACCTCCTAAAATGAGGGATCCAGCGGTTCGCATCTGCGGAGACATCTAACATTAAATTTAGGAGTCGGGACCTTTTAGTATACCACACGAGCCATCATATCGCCTGCAATCCGATCGAATGCGTTTCGTTGTACCGGCGTCCAATCAGTCCAGCGCGGAAACTTATCAGATAAGCCTGCCCGCTCTTGCAATGAGTTGATACGTGCGCTTATCATCTCTCCTATCTGATCGGCGTTGAATCCGTCTAACCCCAAAAAGTTGAAAATCTCCCCCATCTTTGATCGATCCAATGATTTCATATCCACCTGAAGCCAACGTTGACGATCGAGTTGAGAGAGCAACTCCAATGCTGTCCTATTGAAATTAGCCCAGTGCCAAGCACACTTTTCAAAGCGTGAGAGTTGTTGCCACTCCTCAAAATATGGATTGCCGGGGTTGGGCCGTAGACGACTGTAATCCCACCAATCCTGTTCAGGCGAATCAACGGGTGAATCGGGATCGTCCTCTTGCATTGCAAAGACACCGCTATGCGGGAATTTCTGTCGATAGAAGTCGTGCCAATCCATCAAAGAACGTACAACCTCCCGCCCATCCCGCACTGGAAAGAGAAATTTACAATCCCACAGTTCAGCGATATATGGGATAAACGGTAGATAGTTTGGATTTTTGTCTCCATACTTGAGACCACCAGACAACACCTTTTGAATTGGCTCGGACTTTGCTTCCCTAATGGTCTGCTTCGGATCTTTTAATATACCCCGATATAAATCCCGTGCGTCAATACACAGATTCGGTTTCTGTTCCACGAAGACAGTTGCGTTCTGCGAGCTGTTTAGCATTTTCACCAGTGCTGTTGTACCGCTTCGCGCGCAACCGGTGATGAAGAAAATATCTGCCATAGCCATTTCCTGACGGAGAGATATATTTGTTGCAGGAAGTACTGAGAAGGTTTAACATACTTTTATGTATTTTTACAGCTTACGGGCGATCACTTCAAACACATTAACGAGTCCCATATATGTTGCACTGTAATTTGGTGATGGAGAAAGGGTTTGGTTATCACCAATTGCCAAAGTTCCCTCTGCACCCAGCGCAGCAACCTCGAATCCGGATTTGTCCAAGGCACGCTTGGTGCCAGCAGGAGTCATTACCCGAGCACCGGTGCGAGGTGAAAGTTCACTCCTTTTACCAATCAACGTATTCCAGAATGTTTGAAGACCGTACCGCCTTGGGCGAAAGTCTATAGAGGGATTAGGACCTGCAATAATATTATAGAGATACCAACCGGGACCGTTGGTACAGATGTAAAGGTCTCCCTCTTTTTTCAGGATGCGAAAGAACTCCCTAAACACCTTGCGGTAGTCCGTCAGATACACAACGCTATAACAGAAAATAGCATCAAACGTCTCTTCGGGATAAGGAACATCTTCTAAGGTTGCTTGGCGAAACTCTACATTTTTGAAGTCATTTATTGAGGCGAGTTGGAGGGCAACAGCCACACGTTCTGAATTAATGTCCATACCGATGGCTTGCTTTGAGGTCTGTGCCATTGCGAGTGTCCATTGTCCAAATCCGCAGCCTGCATCCAGAATCCTTTCCTTCCCAACGAAGCCGATACGAGTCAAATGTTTTTTATATTTATCCAAGCCATCGGAATAGACCCGCTGCAAGAATCCGGTATCATTTACACCTAAACGGTGCAGTAGCTGATCTGGCATTTTTATTTCGTTCGTCTCAGACATTGGACACTGAGTTTCTAAGGTGTTCGTGCGTATTTGTGAGAAGTGTCAAACCCCATGGCGAGTGGGAGGTCGCGCAAAACCTTTTTTTCTGTCTCAATTGGATCAAGGCCCGCGAGACGCGTCCGCGCCATTGCTTCTCCAACCTTCAGTCCAGCGGTATGCAGGGCGATAACCGGTTTAGGACCCAAGTAATCGGTTGTAATGCTCATGTGACCGGGTGCTGCCGATTGCCGTGGAACGCATGGAACGGCTGCGTTATCAATCTCTCCTCGATTTATATTTCCAGCGATATGGACAATCGACAGATGAGGGCTCAGGATTAATAGCTCCTCAACGGTTATCTGTCCTTCACCGCCGATCAAGCAAACTGGGCTATGATGTTCTACCAGAACAACGAGATCAGCATCGCGAAGTGTAGATTTAGCGGATTTAGTCTCCAAGGAATTGTCCGACGCAGACAGGTCTATATAGTTTACATCAACCTCCAGCTTACCAAATACGCTGACACTGCTTTCACCAAAAACGCCGCTTCCGACAACCACGACTTTCGATCTGTAAACTTCAATTTCTAATTCAAACGCCAGCTTGAGTGCCAGATATCCGACGTAGGTGAAAAGGTCAAGCCTCGGCTCCCGTTCATTTGTACCTAAAACCGTGATTCCCGCCCGCTGACATTCTGAGAGATCCACATCCGCTTCGCGAAATTCCCACGTTTCCCACATCAGCGGAAGGACAGCCGTCGGTTTTAGGTGGGCAATCATGTTTTTATCGACTGGACGCACAAACCCAAGATTCGTTACGATATCAACTTGCGACAATATCGACGGACTTTTGTCAGAAACCACCTCAATCCGGTCTTCCACTCCCCACCTTTGTGCTAGTTCAAGTGTGACAGTTCGGATATCGGCTGCTTTACCGTACTTAGAGTCCTGTGTGATTGCAAAAACCCGATCTGAACCAGCCAATGCTGCAATCAAGGGAGTTACGACATAGTTTCTACTTGCCGCTTCTGTGAAGACCGTTAGCCCCGATAGGTCCAGATTGTATGTGTCTATTGCGTCGCCAATCAGTTTCTTGATGCGTTTGATGTTCATGTCATAAACTGCTTCAACCACCACTCAAAACTCAACAACGACCAGATTAGGAGTCGCTTGTTCTCTGCACCAGAGCTGTGGGTTTCAATGACCTTTTTCACATATTCGGGGTTGAGGTAGTCGTTAATTCGCGCTCTATCGTCCAGCAGAAGGGCTCGTACATACTTTTCACTACTGCCACGGAACCACGATTCATCAGGCGCACTGAAGCCCTGCTTCTTGGCTCGTGTAACCGCTTTGGGGATAATCCGTCCCATTGTTTTGCGCAGGATGTCTTTACCGACATCTGTCCGTTCCAAGCTGATCTTCCCATTGAACACTTTCCAGTTATGCAAGTTGGCAATCTTATAACAGATGGGTGTCTGACAAGCGAGATCGACTAAGTCATTATCCAATAGTGGCACTCTCGTTTCCAATGAATGTGCCATCGAAATTTTGTCTTCAACGACAAGCAATCCGTGTAGAAAGGTCTTGCATTCAAAGTAGAGTGAATGGTTGATCTGTTCCTCCCAGCTATTGCACCGAATACCTTTTGGATAGACATTCTGGAATTCCCTCCAAGTGTGATTTTCGAGGGAAGTTGTCCCGTCAATATCCATTTTGTTCAGTTGATTTGTAACTCCTGGATTGAAAAGCAGAGGTTTCTCTTTATTATATACCAATCTCTGCCAGTAGCGGTAATAATTGTCCGTATAGCTTTCGGCACTGTTTCCAATCGCTGCGGCATATCGCCAAGGATAACCGCCGAATAATTCATCGCCTCCTGTTCCGGACATAACTACTTTGACAAATTTGCTCGCCAACTGCGCTGCATAGTAGTTCGGATAGCACTGTCCGACGCGTAAATCTTCTAGGTGCCAGATAAGATTTTCCATCGCCGCTTCCATATCGCCAGAATGTAGCACATTTTCGTGGTGCTCCGTCTGAAACTGGTCCGCCATATATTTGGCTAACTTGCGTTCGTCGAAGTACAATTCATGGTTCGCGGCTTCCGACAGATCAAAACCTATTGTAAATGTGGAGATCAATCCAAAGACAGAGGTAGTGATCGCAGTTACAGTTCCTGAATCCATACCACCGCTCAAGTAACTACCGATAGGAACATCGCTGACACACTGCCGCTCAATAGCTTGCGTTAATCGGTCATAAAGCTGGTCTTCAAGTTCGTTTGAGGGGACATTCATCCCTTGCTCAAAGTTAAAATCCCAATATTTGGTCTTGGAAATTTTTTGTCCGATAAGATTGGGACTCAAAGCGACCTGCGACAAATCGAGTTCCAGATAGTGTCCGGGTGAGAGCAGCTTGATCCCAGAAAAGAGGGTGCGGTCGCTAAAAATGTTTTGGAAGGAGAAGTATTCGTTTAAGGCTGCGAGATCTACGTCCGGCGTTTCAGGCAGGTATTCCAGAATGGATTTGATTTCGGATCCAAACAGAAATGTCCCTTCATCGGTAAGGGTATAGTAGAGCGGCTTGATACCGTAGCGGTCCCGAGCGATCCAGACTCTTTGATTACGACTGTCATACAGCGCGAGAGCGAACATCCCGTTGAATCGGTGAATACAGTCGGTTCCCCATTCGTGGTAAGCGTGGACGATAACCTCAGTGTCAGAAGCACTCGAAAAGTGGTAGCCAAGCACTTTCAGTTCCTGGCGTATTTCTCTAAAATTGTAGATTTCGCCGTTGTAAATAAGCCAGATCCTACGTGACTTATCGCATATCGGCTGGTGCCCGCGGGGTGAGAGATCAATAATCGATAACCTTCGGTGTCCGAAGAACAGATCCCAGTTTTCTGAACGCAATCTGTTCTGTCCGGAAGGCGAGTCAATCACGGGGAGCAGTGGGCAAACGTCTTGAAATTGGCTATCTGTAAAATCTTGACCGAGTGGGTGAGGCGCCGCTGTCTGCCAGACCAGATAACCTGCGTCGTCCGGCCCCCTGTGGACGATGACATCTACCATCGGTTTCAGGCGTTCCGCTTGGAGGGGCTTACGATTGAGGGATATTGCTCCGGCTATGCCACACATAATTTAACTCTTGGCCTGCTGTAGGCTCTGACATACCAACGCCTGTTCAGCTTCTGTCATCTGTGCATAGAGCGGCAGCGTCAACCCCAGCCGATCCGCCACATAAGCGTTGGGAAACTGCTCAGGACGTAGCGCGTATTTTTCAGTATAGTAGCCTTGAAGTACGGGCGCGTGGGTTCCTTGGCGGGTCGCAATCCCTTTTGTTTCCAGCTGCATCATCAGTTCGTTACGCTGTCGATGGAGTCGATCCACGTTGTTCAAGGTAGGTTCTTCAGGACAGAACAAGCAAACATAAGCCTGATATCCGTGGACGAAGCCGTGAGGAACTCTGGGTGTTTCTAACCATTCTACTCCAGTCAGCAGCTGTTTATAGTGCAGAGCAAGTTGCGAGCGTGTTTTCAGGATCCATGAAGCCCGATCCATCTGGGCACAACCGAGTGCGCCTTGGAGGTCTGTCATGCGGTAGTTATACCCGAGGTGATTATACTCCGACAACAGAAACCCGGCTTCACCTGTATGGCGTGAGAGATCGGAACGCGAAGCACCGTGATCCCGCAAGGTACGCGCCAGTCGGTCGAAGTCCTTGCGCTGCGTTGTGATCATGCCGCCTTCGCCGGTGGTGATAGATTTGCGCGGGTGGAAACTGAAACAACCCATCTCACCAAATGTCCCTGCATGTTTCTCGTGATACCGGGCACCGAACCCACATGCAGCATCTTCCACAACCCATAGGCCATGTTTTCGGGCGATCTCCAAGATTGGCTGCATCTCCGCGGAAAGTCCAAACAGATGGACCGGGATGATGCCCACTGTTCTGGGCGTAATAAGCCCTTCAATCCCCGCTACATTTATATTGAATGTGGATAGGTCAATATCGCAGAAAACTGGCTTTGCGCCCATGTATTCCACTACGTTGGCGGTGGAAATCCATGTGAAAGCAGGTACAATTACTTCGTCACCGGGCTGCAGCCCTAACGCAGCGACGGCGATGTGCAGCGCTGTTGTGCAGGAACTGGTCGCAACTGAAAAGGGTGATTCTGTGAAGGCTGAAAACTTTTCCTCAAATTCTTTGACAAATGGTCCCTGAACCACCCAACCGCTGTGCAGGGGAGCGCGGATCGCAGCCTCCTCCTCTGGACCGAAAAACGGTTTGGTGATTGGTATCTCTTGAGGTGTTGTTTCATCTCCCGATTTCATCGAGGATCCTCGCTTCGCGGGACTTCAACGGTAGCACCGCCTTTTTTATCGGCATTTCGCCAATCTATCAACCGGCGCATCCCATCCTCTATATCGACCTGCCACTGGAAGCCTAAATCCTGTTCAGCAGCTTGGGTAGAACCGATCCGATTCGTTACAAAGGTTTGACCGGCGGGTTC
Organism: Candidatus Poribacteria bacterium; assembly: GCA_022822005.1. Lineage (GTDB taxonomy): Bacteria > Poribacteria > WGA-4E > WGA-4E > PCPOR2b > PCPOR2b. Next base: position 7,727 of record JAJECO010000009.1, on the reverse strand, counting down.
ATATTGAATCTCAAGATCGCTATCTGTCAACCGCAGCAACAACTCCGTTAACGCTCTGATTGATGTACCGATACCCCGCCCAACATTGTAGTTTTTACCGATCACATCAGCCCGCATGGCGCAAACGTTCGCACGAGCGATATCGCTCACGTAGATGAAATCGTACTGCTGGCCCCCATCTCCGTAGACAATCGGAGACAATCCCTGATCGATGCGATCAAGAATCTTCATCATGACCGCGGTATAAGCTCCCTTATAATCTTGGCGGGGACCGTAGGCGTTCATATAACGCAACCCTACCCAATCCAGATCGTAACGATGCCCCAACGCCTTAAACATCTGCTCACCGGCGATCTTGGTTGCGCCGTAGAAGGTATAGTTGTTATAGGGATGCTCCTCCGTCATAGGTAGCTCGACAGCGTCCCCGTATACCGATGCGGAGGAGGAATAGACCACGCGCTCTACCCCCTGTTTAATTGCTGCCTCCAGCACATTAAAAGTGCCCGCAACGTTGACTTCAAACGCGGAGCGGGGATATTCATGGCAATGTAACAGCCAAAGCGCTGCCAGATGAAATACACCGTGGATTCCTTCCATGGCGGATTCTAATATGTCACGGTGTAGTATATCTCCGCCGTGGGGATATACCGAAACTCTGGAATCTCTTAACGCCTCCCGTAAATTTTCTTGGATTCCGCGCGTGAAATTATCATACACAATAATCTCAGCAACGTCCGTCTCAATCAACCGATCAACGAGATGGCTCCCAATAAAGCCGGCTCCGCCAATAACTAAGATACGTTTATTTTTTAACTCCATAACACTTTACCGCAGAGACACAGAGAACGCAGAGGTAAAACATCAAACGTGAATCATTCGTGGTGATTCGCGCAGATTCGTGGAGGCTTCCCGTCCCGCGAAGCGAGGGTTCTCGACTTATCGGGATTTTCCGGTTTCCTGTCTCGCTCATGTAAAGAAATCGTGCAACAGAAACCAAGTTTTCAAAAAAAAACTCGGTTTCTCTGTGCGCTCTGCGCCTCGGTGGTGATTTTTTAATAATTGGGCAATGTAAGTCGATTATCGTGATACTGATATTTGCGATGACATCCATCACAGTGTGCGAAATTGTCTGTTAGTTCTAAACGGGTTCCACATTGGCACATCCAACCGTGTTGTCTTGCCGGATTGCCATAGACTAAGGCGTAGTCTGGCACATCCCGTGTTACCACAGACCCTGCGCCGATGAAGGCATATTCACCGATAGTAACGCCGCAAACAACCGTCGCATTGGCACCAACTGTCGCGCCACGTTTTACCAATGTGGAATCATATTCGTCAATCGTTCTGGGAATAGCGCTTCTTGGATTGATGACGTTTGTGAATACCACAGAGGGACCGCAAAAAACATCATCTTCGATGGTGACTTTCTTGTAGACAGAAACGTTGTTTTGGATCTTGACACCGTTTCCGACACACACACCGCTGTCGATATTAACGTTCTGCCCGAGCGTACAATTGCGTCCGATTTGGCTATCCTTCATAATATGACAGAAATGCCAAATCTTGGTGCCATCACCAATCGAAACTGGCTCATCGACATAAGAGGATTCATGAATAAAATAGGATTTTTCCATATAGTTCCCCTTTCTCGATGAAGCAAACGCTACGAGTAGATATTACAATTTGATGTCTACCGGTTCACCGTTTCGGTTACGCGATTGCTGTGCTGCTTGTAGGACTCGCACAACGCGAAGTCCATCCCTGCCATCGCTTCTGGGCTTGCGGTGGTTCATAACACAATCGAGGAAGTGTTGACATTCCAACTTGAGCGGCTCCGTCATTTTGATATATGGTATTGTGACATCACCAAATCGCGGACTCAAGGCTTCGCCATAGGAGGTATAGCCCCCGTTGTGATCGACCCCTTTATTGTAAATTTTGACCATTTCTGTGGTTTCCATGTCATCAAAAACGACCATTTTTTCACTGCCAACAATTGTTGTTAAGCGCAGTTTATGAGGGTCTAACCAACTTAATTGGATATGAGCCATTACCCCACCAGGAAACTGGAGGTTGACGAAGACAACATCATCGATTCCCTCTTGTAGATAGGCTGCCCCGCGTGCGGATACATTTTCCGGCTCGGCATCAAGCAGGTACATGGCGACGGAAAAATCGTGAGGAGCGAGGCTCCACATCGCGTTTTCGTCGTGGCGGATTCGTCCCAGGTTGACCCGCTGTGCATAGAGATAGTGGATCTGTCCCAGCTCCCCCGATTGGATAAGGTCCTTCAGTTTTTCAATCGCCGGATGGTATTCCATCAGGTGCCCAACCATTAGGATTCGACCCGCATCCTCAGCGAACTCGACTAGTTCAACAGCGTGTTGGACTTCCAATGTCAGTGGCTTTTCGATGAAAAGGTGCTTGCCATGCTGAAGGGCTTTAAGACCAAAAGTGTAATGTGTGGGCGCTGGCGTTGCGATGACAATCGCGTCAAGATCGGGGTCGTCCAACAGATCGGCATAGTTATCAGTGGTCCTAAGGTACGGATATTGCTGCTGCGCATGAGTGAGCCGATCCGCATCAAGGTCACAGCAAACTCTGACGCAACAATCGGGTAGTTGATCGAAGTTCCGAAGCAGATTGGGTCCCCAATATCCTAAGCCAACCATTCCAAGGGAGATCTCGGATCTTTTCATGCCGTCAATTTAACCTGTGCATTGTAGTAAGGATCTTTAACGGACAGCGGGTGCCTGTCTTTAATACCCTTTTTGCTTGTCCACGACATTTTCTAACGGTTCGCCCTTGACGAAGCGGTGCAAGTTGTCAACGAACAGGCGCATGGCACGCGCACGGATGTGCTGCGATGCCCCTGCACTATGGCCAGTCAAGATTACGTTAGGTTCGGTCCATAGTGGACTTTCCGGCGGACACGGCTCCGTGTAGGTTACGTCCAGCCCTGCTGCTGCCAATTTACCGCTCCGAAGCGCGGCGATTAAGGCTTCTTCATCAATAATCCGCCCGCGACTGACGTTGACGAGGTAACTTCCATCAGGCAGTAGATTAAACTGCTCGTGTGACAGGAGTTTATGCGTTTCGGGAGTGCTTGGACAGCAAACCATCACCACGTTGGATTGCGTCATGAATTCGGACAGCCAATCCAACTTCCCAAGCTGGCTCACCGTATCTGGCTTTTCAATAGATTCCGGATCAACAGCAATCACATTAAACTCGAACGCTTTTGCTCTCGCGGCGACTGCGCGACCAATGCCGCCAAGTCCTAAGATCCCCATTGTCATCCCCGCCAATTCGATACACGGCACACGTTCCCAGTGCTTGCGTTTCATAAACTCCAGTTGTGCTGGGATGCTGCGCGTGAGCGAGAGCAAGAGCGCAAAGGCGTGCTCAGAAATCTGTTGTCCGTACAACCTTCGACAATTTGTCAACACGACATCGCTCGCTTTGAAAGCGGGGTACATGAAGCCTTCAACCCCTGCATGTGGCTGATGCACCCATCGCAATGAGTTGGCTTTCGGGAAATCCGCTTCGCCGATTGACCCGTAAATGATCTCAATTTCGGCGAGATGATCACCAAGTTGTTCTCCCTGTGGCAGGAAATGTATTTCGACCTCCGACGGCGCATCGTTAAGCATCGCTTCAACTTCTGGTGTTTGACGGCTTGCAATGAGTGCTTTTGGGTTAGGCATTACAATTCCTTTCGTAGGTTGGATGGGACATGGTAAGGAAAACACACTGAGAACCTTCAATGTAGAATGCAGAAAAATCCACGGGGGATTGGGTAAAAGTGAAAAACTTATTATTTCTTATCAACGTCATTCAATTCTTGTATGCCTCAAGTTCCGTAAATCGTTGGATCCGGGACACCCGCTTCCTCAAACCCCTTTATCCGTAACAAGCAACTATCACAAGTGCCACACGCTCTACCTTCCGGATCGGGGTCGTAGCAGCTAAGGGTGAGTCCATAGTCAACGCCAAGTTCCGTGCCCTTTTGTATAATTTGTGCTTTAGTCATTGAGATGAGCGGGGTGTGAACCTTTAGCTGCGTTGTGCCTTCAATCCCTGCCTTTGTTGCCAGATTTGCCATCCCCTGATACGCTTCAATATACTCTGGCCTACAGTCGGGATATCCGCTGTAATCAAGTGCATTGACACCGATGAAAATTGTATCGATCTCTAACGTTTCTGCCCAAGCGAGTGCAAAAGAGAGGAATATCGTATTTCGTGCGGGAACGTAGGTGATTGGAATACCCGTGCCGATTTCCTGGTCCGATCGCTCTTTGGGCACTTCAATATCATCCGTCAACGCAGATCCACCGAACGCACGCAAATCTATATCGACAACGACATGCTTTTTTGCTCCCATCTTCTCTGAGATCTGCTTTGCGCTATCGAGCTCCACGACGTGTCGCTGACCGTACCGGAAACTCATGGTATATACATCGTACCCTTGGGATTGCGCGATAGCGAGTATTGTCGCGGAATCAATGCCCCCGCTCAAAAGCACCACCGCTTTTTTCCTCAATCTGAACTCCTCCTCTGCTTATAAAAGAATTGAGATGTGCTCCACCAACGACCCGAGCTATCAGCATTGATTCACGCATTTGATTATAGCCAAACATCAGAAAATCCTCAAGTGAAAATGGCTTGGCTCTCGCCGTATAGTCAATCACGTTCCAGCTGAAGGTCAGAATCTTTTCGACCACCATGTTTGATGTTAGTTTGGGCAAACTTCAGTAGTGAACGCTTCTATTAGCCTGACAGCGGTTGTCAAACCATCTTCCATCTCGATTTTTTGCATCAATGCCTTTGCTTTCTCCGCCATCGATCGAGAAGAGATAACTTGGTTGATACGCTTTGCCAACCGTTTGGGGGTCATATCTTGGCGATGGAGCGGTTTCGGCGCGACACCGATTTTGCGTAAGGTACATCCCCAATAGGGTTGATCCGCCCAGTGGGGGATAATGATGGAGGGGACGCCAGCTCGACACGCTGCGGCGGTCGTACCCGCCCCGCCGTGATGGATGACACAACACCCCTGGCGAAACAGGAAATTGTGAGGGGCATATCCGACAAGACAGATATTTTCAGGAGGACTCTCCAACCCAAGATGCTCCCAACCTGTCTGAATGATCGCGCGTTGACCGGCGCGTTCCACCGCTTCGACGAGGATATTTGTGGTCTCGATATTTCTGCTTCCGCCTACCGAACCGAAGGTGATGATAATTGGGGGGGATCCTTGATCCAAAAATCCCTGAAGCACCGGAGAGATTTCATAATCAGGTTCATCAAAAAACCATGCGCCCGTAAATTTATGATTACTGGGTAGGTCGGGCGGGGGTTTGGTGACACTCGGCGATGCGGCGATCAGATTCAACTCCGGAGAGTACATGCCCTCTAAACCGATGCACTCCCGTTTCCTGCCGCCGATGGAGCTAATAAAACTGTTGAACAGCGGATCGACCTGCTTTCTCATCAGTAGATCAACTATTTTCCAAAATAGTATATTTGACGGTGCGCCAAGGTTCGGTATCGGGAATGGAGGCTCATAGCGGGTCTTAATAAAGCCGGGCCAATAGCTGACCGTGATCCACGGTAGATTGTGTCGGATTGCTGCTTCCTGACCCGGTACATCTGCCGCATGGCAGATTGCAAGGTCATACCCTTCCATCCCTCTGAGGCAGTCTTCGTACCATTTGTCCGCTTTGTAGAGGAGACCTTCCTTCACAATGGAGATTGTTGACTTTAGTGGATTCTTGATCTGAACGATCGTATCCATCGCTTGATTCATACGATCTGAATCAAAAGGAGCACCGACAGGGTAAAAATCAACGCCGCATTTGGCAAATCGATCTCGATAGATTTCTGATGTGCAAACACGAACCTCATATCCCTCTTTTGACAATCGATTGGAGAGCGCGAGAAACGGTTGGACATCACCGGTCGTTCCCCATGTGCTGAGTACGATTCGGAGTTTTGTCGTATCCTCTTTAAATTGTCGATGGTCCATCGGCATGGTCGCATATTTTTTTAGTTGGTCGGCGCGTAAAATTGGATCTGGCTGCCTTCTTGACTGCGGAGGCAAATAATCAACTCGGTCAGATCATCATTGTCAGCATCGGCAATTTTCATATCCACGATTTGCCCATCAAGCAGCGGACTTCTCCAGCTTTCCACATACAAATCCCCTTTTTGCTCAAGGATGATAAATTGATCTGAGAACTCAAGGGTACTTGGAAGATTTTTCACTGTCCCAACAATCTCCGGTGTACCATCCCCGTTCAGATCTCCGATTGCAATTCCTTCGCCGAAGACAGGCGGCGTTTGCCATGAGAGCCGTGTTGTGTTGTTATCTATGTGATAGACTTGGAGATGTCCCTCTAAATCGACGACAGCAACTTCGCTTGTCGATCGATCTATCGCTATCGCCCGCGTGGCGATGGAATGGTAATCGACAGGCAAGGGACACGGGTGTTTCAGATGAATCTTCCCCATACGCCACACCCAACAGCCTGTCAATGATCCACGATACGCCAGTTGATTGGAATCAGTTTCCCCAAAGATTAGCCGTTCTCCACCTTGGGTGAGAAATATCGAGTCCTCTGCAAAAGTTGTTATTTCCGTATCCTCGCCCCATTCAACCCGCCGCGTTAGATTCGGCGGGATGCCGATATAAATCTCATCCCGGTCATCCCCATCCCGGTCCGCAGCAAGCATTACCCGCCGAGATTGGGCTAAAATCGGCATCCCACCAATGTCATATTGGGCATCCGAAAGGTTTAAGTGTTTCCAAAGATCCACCCCACTCCATTTCAACACTTTCACGTGCTTTTCGTCCGCAACCAGCACTTCGTTAAAACCATCTCCATCAGGATCTGACACCGCAATTGCCAGCGCGAAATAGCCCGCATCCGGCAAGCTTTGCCATTTGAGGAAGTAGGGCTGAAGGTTCACAGCGGATGTGGTCGTATAGAGTGCCATCAGTGCAGCAACAGGGGATAGCTGGCGATTGGCAACATATCGGAGATATCCTGTTTTCACATCCCAGAGAAAAAGATTGAGATTGACCACTAAATCGAGCTTTTTGATTCGTCCTGTGATTAGCCATCGACATGCCAAGGACTTGCCATACTGCTTCACCTGCTCAGGAGTTAGCAGACTGCCATCTGTGGGATATTGACGCCAATCCAAATTTCCCGAATCAATAAGCGACTCGCCGATTGCCTCCGCCAATTGAGAAGCAAGCAGACCTGTCAAAACACGGCTCACTGTTTTTAGATCCGGTTCCGTCGCACTAAGGGGGATCAGCGCAATTCTATCCTCGCTGGACTCCTTCGGAATTTTCGCGATAACCTCACCTGCAATACCCGCTATTGCGAGGTTCAGGTCCCGCTCCGGCGCAGCAAAGGCTATGGTCCTGCAATACCAAAAAAGGATAAGAATGGTCAGAGGAAGGCAAGCTTTGATCTTAAGGGAATCGTGAGTCTTTGTAGTATTTTGCGTCATTCGTTACTCCTAATGCTTTACGCATCATCTTTCAGTTATAGGGCTATTCAGTTTTAGGCTTTTTACCCGTTTTGTTTGAAAAGTCGGAGTCGGGAAGTCGCTCATAGAGCGACGTGTCGGGATTGGGAAATCCCTCCCCGATAAATCCCCGATGAATCGGGACAGGCGGGATGCAGGCACCTACAGAAAAACTAAATGACCCT
>JAJECO010000026.1 GCA_022822005.1 Candidatus Poribacteria bacterium | reverse complement strand
CAAACGTGGAGTGAAAACTACTCTCTTATAGACGGTGTACAAGCCAATGATCCGGCGATCGTTGATGGCGATTTGAAGACGATTGGTCAGTCGCAGTATGCCGAGGCATCTTCGGATACCGTTCAGAGCAATCACGCCTCTTCCGAATCAGTGATACTTTTGCCTGCGTCCCGATCCATCCATCGCATTGTAATGCATTCCTCTAATGTGAAAGCATTTGATATATGGGTGGCTGATAACCAAGGGCGGTGGGGACGAATTAAGGAGATTAAGAATGTTGATCAGAAGGTCACCGATGTCCGTCTGAATCGCGCTGTGCGCACAGCAGGTATTAAAATTCGGATCCGTCGAACTTCAGATGACGCAGAACTCAGGCAGAAAAACATCCAGCGAGTGCGTGGATGGCGGATTTATACCGGTCACGTAAACGCACCGGCAAAAATCGCGGAAATTGAATTGTACGGTTTTGTCTCCAAAGAGGACGCGGAGGATGTAGAGAATGCAATTTCGCTAGAGGAAGCAGATGAGAAGGAACTAGATGAACTGTTGGAATTTTAAGTAGGATCGATAAACACATTTCGCCCCAATTACCTTATTGATAATCCGCATCAGCGAGAAGTTCTTTTATCTTTTTCTCGATAAGTGCTTCGTCGCCAGAACCAAAACCCACGCTACGGGATCGCACAATACCTTTCCTGTCAATATAGTATGTGCATGGGATGCCTCTGACATCGTACCCCTGAGTTTGGGTGTTTCCGTCTAAGAGGACGGTATATGAAATGCGGGGTGCTGCAAAGCGCTTTACTTTCATATAGTCAGTCTCGCTGTTCACGCCAAAGACTATTAGCCCTTGATCCTTATACTTTTTGTAGAGCGCTTCCAGATGTGGAATCTCCGCGCGACAGGGGGCACACCAGGTCGCCCAGAAGTTGAGCACGACAGGTTGACCTCTGAAGTCTGATAGAGTTACCCAATCTCCCTTTAGGTCTCGCAGTGTGAAGTCGGGTGCAAGTTTCTCATTGAGCGCACTCGCTTTCCCACGAGTTGCCGAATCCTGGGACACGCAATTAGCGAAAGAAAATGTCAGCAAAAACAGGATACAAGCAGTAACAAAAGGCGCTGAAAGTGGTTTCATCTGTCGTCCTCCTAAGCAGTTCAAATCACCACGATGTCAGTTACGAGAGCTGGTCTCGTAAACTCGGTCTATTATATCAGTAGACCATAGTGACCTCAAGCCGAATCTACTCAAGCAAGAACTCTTCCTCTATGCGTATTCTTCACACATCAGATTGGCACATTGGGCATCGACTCTATGAGCGGAGTCGGATCGAGGAACACCGTCAATTCCTCGATTGGCTATTGAAGATGCTCCAAGAAAACGCGGTTGATGTCCTAATTGTGTCGGGCGACATTTTCGATACGGCACTCCCTTCCTCTGAAGCAACCGACCTCTACTATCAATTCCTATTCAGACTATACCGCGAGACACACGCTTGCGCTGTCATCACCGCCGGTAATCATGACTCTCCGAGGAATTTGGCTGCGCCCCGAGAGTTTCTACGAATGGGACGGATTCACGTCGTCGGACTTGCAGCTGAACCCGCGGAGTGTGTTTTTACTTTTCCCGCTGAAAATCCGAGCGTTGCTATTGGACCGGTTCCGTACCTCTCCGAAAATGAGCTATCCCACATCTCATTTGAGACGCAACCGGAAAGAGCGGAACGTTACCGGGAACGATTGAAGGAATTTTATCGCCAATGCGTTGATTGCATGCCGCCGGGAATTCCTAAGATTCTGATGGGGCACCTCTTCGTTCACGGCGGAACTGTGGGAGATTCGGAACGAAATATCCAAATCGGCGGGGCGACAGCGATGCGAGTCACCGATTTCCCCGATGACGCGACGTATGTCGCACTCGGACATCTGCACCGACCACATGCTATAAGCGGGACAAGCTATCTGGTCCAATATGCTGGCTCACCGATACCACTCAGGTTTAACGAAGCTAACTACTCTAAGAAGGTGTATCTGCTGGACGTTTCAGCCTCCGGTGATGTGGGGGTGGAAGAAATAGAGATTCCTGTTTTCAAGAAACTCTGCACTGTAACGGGGAGCCTCGACGAGGTACGTTCATCAGCAATGTCAGCCGAATGGGATGGGACATATATTCAGATACAACTGAAACTGGAGCAACCGGCTGTTGGAATTAGTGACGAGATACGGGAGGTGTTTCACCGACACGGCGGAGAAGTCTTGAGCGTTGAGGTCGAACTACCTGTCCAGGCTGCTCAAGAGGAAATACCAATTGAGGAAATGCAGCAGCCCATAGAAATCTTTGAACGGTTTTATCAGGAAAGATTTGATGCCTCTCCCGATGAACTCATGACGGAAACGTTCAATGAATTGTTGCAGCTCGTTGAGGAGTAGGCATGAAATTATGTAAATTGAAGATCAAGAATCTAAACAGTTTCCGCGAAGATATTGAACTGAATTTTGAAGAGTCGCCTCTGGATGAGGCATCCCTTGTGGCAATCACCGGACCGACCGGTGCTGGGAAGACAACGCTGTTGGATGCAATATGCGTCGCCTTATACGGCAAAACGCCACGTTTGGCGGGAACCGGAACCCAAAATCCGAGCCATCTCATCAGTCACGGAGAAACCGAAGGACATGCCGAAGTGCATTTTATAGCGAGAGGAACTCGCTACCTCGCTGAGTGGAGCTTGAGGCGTAAAAGTTCCCCAAAGGGACAATTACGTTCTACCGAGAATGATGAACTGATCACTGATCGCCTATCTTCCGTAGGAAAGTCTCTCGGTTCGAGCGAAAACACAATCAGCGACGAGGTAACTGCCATATTAGGACTTGATTTTAATGCATTTAAGCGATCTGTTATGTTAGCACAGGGAGAATTTGCAGCATTTTTGAAAGCGAAGGACGAAGAAAGAAGGACCATCTTAGAAGCAACCGCCGGAGTTGACATTTACGATAGATTGAAAGACGCCCTGAACCACAAAGTACGGGAACTTGAGGATACGCATCAAGAGGTCTTGCAACAGCTGAACAGTATTCCGGCTGCTACGCCAGAAGACCTGACGGAATCGGAAAATCGTCTTCGAGAGTTGCAGCGGGACGCCGATGCTCTAAACACTCGCAGGCAGGAGATTCAAGCGGGGAAACAGCGAGAGACGGAACGCGTGACATGGTTTTCGCAGTTTCACTCCGCTAAAGATCGCGATGAGGAGCTATCAAATCAACAGGCAGAGATTGCGACCCTTGAAGTAGAATTAGCGCAAGCGGATCGTGCGAATCACCTTCGACCTGAAAAACAGGCATTTGATACAGCCAGCGCGGAACTCAGACTAGCGGAAGCGGCATTCCGTCAGATTGAAACGGACCTTGCCGATGCGCAGAGGCAATTTGATGCGAATCGATCCGATTTTGGTGAAAGAGATAACGCTTATGTGACTACGCTGGTTCAATCTAACCAGCAAGCCAATGATTACAACACCGCGAGATTCGATGTAAGCCAAGCAACGGAGCGATTTACACGTGCTGCAGAGCTAGAAACGGATCGATTGGAATCGACTGAACGCATCGACAGTTTCTCAACTGAACTCACCGAGGATCATGAGAAATATACCGCCTTAGAAGCAGAGGTCGGCACAATAGAATCCTTTTTGGAGGACAACCAGCTTCCACAGGATCGCCAAGAACGCCTCACTTCTGCGAATACACTTCTCGCCGAACATCGGATAAAACAGGAGCAGCTAACGGAAAGATCGGAAGCAGAGGCGGTGGCTGAATCAGATGTCTCAAGGTTATCGACAGGGTTGGCACAATTAGATAGAGAGCGACAAGAAATCGTCGCTCGACAGGAGGCAGCAGCGACTTCACTAGCGAACACAGACGCTAGACGAGCCGTACTACTCGAGGAGGGCACCTTAGAGGAATGGGGAAACCGAAGACAACGTGCTGAACAAATGAGACAGATCGCGCTGCGATATGAAACAATCCAAGATCAATTGGTTGAAGCAGAGGGCGCTTTGCAAGGATTCCAAGAGCGTGTCGCCACACTTAACAGCGAACTTGAGAGAGTCACGAGTCAATTAGCCTTCCAATCGCAAGCGTGTCAGGATGCAGATGAAGCGGTGAAAAGATGGGAGGTAGAGCGAGAATCCGTGCTTTTGGCAAATCCTATCAATCACCTACGGCAGCATCTTCGCCCTGGTGAATCGTGCCCGGTATGCGGTGCTACAGAACATCTCTATACCGATGACGTAGAACCTGAAGGCAGAGAACGGTTAGACAACGCTGAAAACGCTTTAGCCAATGCCAGAGAGATGGCAGGAAGGGTACATGCACGTCGCGAGGGACTGGAACGGGAGGCGATTCGTATCAAGCAGGATACAGGTAACATCACGACACAGGTTGAGGCAGCCAAGGCGGAGATAGACCATCTAAGATCTGAGATGCAGGCCACCATCATACAATGGCGAGAAGTTTATCCCAACGCTGAAGTTTCATCGGATTGGATTGATCAGCAAATTCAGGAGGCGGATACTGCTATTAAAAATCTTCAAGCAGCGCATGAGTCCCATACGCAGGCATCGCACCTGCACCAAACGACCTCCCAAGAACTTGATAATTTTGAACAGAACATTGCACGGGAAAGATCGGCGTCGGATGAGGCTAAACAGAATTTGCAGGCAATCGCTAATGCCGTCAAAGGTTTGAACGCGGAGATTGGGGATATTGAGGCTCGTTTTTGGGAATTAGTGCCGAGTGTTTTCCACGGAATCAAGCTAGAGGCGGCGGTCAATCAGCTTGACGATAGGATTAGGACTATAGTAGCACGCGAGCAAGAACGAGAGCAGATAGAGAATGAAATGACGCAACTCGACATCGGCATTAGCGAGAGACAGAGATCGCTTGGAACGGAACGCGAACGACACCGCAGATTTGAAACCGAAATTGAAGGCTATCGCAATGAAGCTAACCGCTTTTTGGGTGCTGCCCGTGAAAAAACTGGGGGGCTTACAACCGTAGATGAGATTGACACTGCTATCGAAAGACAGGAAGCGGCACTTCAGACGATGAGCACCCAACGCGATGAAGCTGAACAGCTGTTGCAGGCGAGTCAGACAGCACTTACAGAAGCGCGAGCCAACCATTCAAATCATCTATCCCGACGCGCAGAATGTTCTCAAAAATTTGAAGATGCAACGAATGATTACTTGGAAAGGCTAAGTGAGGTGGGGTTTGACTCGCCAGAAGCGCATGATAGTGCCTTTCGGGAAGAAACCTGGATAGAACAGACGGCGGGAAAAATAGCGTCCTATACCGAGGAAAAGCAACAACTTGAAGTCGACATTGCCAGACTGGGAGCGATATTTGAGGAAAATCCGTTTGATCCAGAGGTGTTGACCTCCATTGAAACCTCTGAGAATGAAATTAACAACGAGATCGAGGGTAGACAGCAAGAGATCGGTGCACAGCAGACAAAAATTGATAATCTGAAAGATGCACTTGACAAGCGGAGAGTCATTGATGCCGAAATGCAGGGATCAGCACACGAATTGACACGCTGGAAAGATTTACAAGACACCATCCCAGCGAATAGTTTGCGCGATTTCGCGTTGGATATTATGTTCAAGCAGATGGGAAGTTTAGCCAACTCGCAACTGAAGTATCTGACCTCTGAGCGTTACCAGCTTAGAGTTGAAGGCATCGGCAGACTGACTGTCGTCGATAGATGGAACGCTAATGAAGAACGTCCGGTTGAAACGCTTTCCGGCGGGGAATCGTTCCTGACAAGCCTCGCCTTAGCGCTTGCACTTTCTGAACTCAGCCGCGGGCGATCCCAGATCCATTCGCTCTTTCTTGACGAAGGTTTTGGGACGCTTGATTCTGAAACACTTGATGTCGCGATCGCCGCACTTGAGGGATTGCAGATGCAGGGACGAAGTATCTTCCTCATCAGTCACGTTGGGGAATTGACGCGGCGTATCCCCGTCCGAATCGCTGTCGCCAGAACGGGGAATGGGAGTTCGCGGGTGCAGGTGCGAGGATGATAATACAGGAGATTAAACTATGAAACTAATTTCAGTGAATGTTTCGCAACCCAAGGAAATTAGGCATAACGGCCAGACCATCAAGACCGGAATCTTCAAGGAGCCGCTGCCCGGTCGGACGATGATGCGGCGATTGAACCTTGATGGTGATGGGCAGGGTGATCCAACTGTACACGGTGGCGTCCACCAAGCGGTCTACGTTTATCCAATTGAACACTACGACTATTGGAAACAAGAGCTTGGCAGAGATGATTTGACCTACGGAAAGTTTGGTGAAAACTTAACTGTGGAAGGCATGTTAGAGGATGCGGTTCATATCGGAGACGTTTTCCGAATAGGTGAAGCACTGGTTGAAGTATCCCAACCACGGGTTCCGTGCTTTAAATTGGGCATTAAAATGGGAAATCCGCGGATCGTCAAACCATTTTTGGAGAGCACACGTGTCGGATTCTATGTGCGCGTCTTGGAAGAGGGGGAAGTGGGTGCCGGCGATGTCATCGAACGGATAAGCGTGGGAGATGGAGGTATGACGGTGAAAGAGATAGTCCACTTACGCCATTTCGACAATGCGAATACTGCAGGCACTGAGAAGGCGGCAAACCTTCCTGCTCTAACGCCCAGTTGGCGCGATGCGTTCGAGGAGATAACCGTCAAAGCTCAAGAAGGTAGCAAGTAATGAAGCCGCACATATCCCTAATCATGGCGGTAAGTCTCGACGGAAAGATCTCCACACGCGATGGTGCAGGTCCTCGGTTCGCGAGTGAGGCAGACGGGATTCGGCTCCGAGAAATTAGGAGTCTCGCCGATGCAATTCTTGTTGGTGCAGGGACAATCATCGCCGATGACCCGACATTTACTGAGCGTGGGAAGTACAAAGACTTACGCCTTGAACGGGGTTTGGCACCCAACCCAATCAAAGCGGTGGTGAGCGGTAGCGGAAGCGTTCCTGAAACCGCTCGAATGTTCAAACCTAACGGCGCGCCTGCCTTAGTGTTTACAACAGCCCACATTCCCGCCAACCGGCTTGAAGCCTTGGAACAGGTCGCAGAGATTCATCGGGTCGGCGCCACGACAGTCAATTTTCACCGTGTGGTTGAGATTCTCGGAGAGATATATCAAGTGAAGCATCTCTTGATTGAAGGGGGCGGACAGGTGAATTTCGATCTATTTCGGGCGGGGTTAATTGACGAAATATATCTGACACTATGCCCCAAAATCATTGGAGGGCGAGATGTACTCACGAGCGTCGAGGGAGCTGGGTTTGATTTCCTTGATATTGTCGGAGTTGAGTTAGTAGAACACCGCCTTGTGGACAGCGAAATTTTTCTGCGTTATCGTGTTCATAGGAATTGAACCTCAGAGACGGCAGTGCAAAGGGTTCACTCAGATTCGGGTGGCGTAGGTGTGTCCTGTTTGACCCGATCCCCTTTTTTTATCTTACCAAACCCCTCAATGATCTCGGCTCTGGAAAGTCGATCACTTTGCACTTCAACGACCTTGATAACCCCCACTTGTTTTGGAATAACCCCCAGCACATCGCCTGTATCTGGATCAACCAACGATTCTATCGTGTAAACCTTCAGGTGCTGATGAATCGCAACACCTTTGGCGGAGCCGATGTTGATGTAGGTATTTTCGGGATCCTCTGCATCAACGTAAACGATTGATCCCTGAATCATGCTTGCTTGAGGGGTAGGCTGCCCGGATTTGCTCCCCTGATCCTGTACCATCGCATCAGAGCCGGGCAATGCGGGCCCAATATTTTCACGTAAAGCCAAGACCACTTTATTTAGAGCATCGTCCGTTGCCATACCAAACAGGGTTTTATTGTACCTTTCACTCCCAAATTCAATCTGGTTTAACTCAGCGGGCGCAACGATTGGGCGCGGCTTCCTCTTCAACCCCGGCGACTGTCCAAATTGCAATTCTGTACCCTGTTCGGTAATGACCCCGTCAAGGGGGCCCATGGTCAGGCCGCCCAATTGGTGTTGTTTTCTGGATGCAATTTTAGGGTTACCAATTTCATCGCCCGACGTGCCGAACAATTGCATCTCCAGCTGGATAGAAGCGATATAAAGACTTCCCCGCACCTGTACTCCGCCGACATAATTCGCTGTTGCATTTTGAAACCCCTGAGCACCTTGTCTTATTAAGCGCCCGGCATTCGCTTTCACCCGTTCTTGATTGAACTTTCGTATATCGCCGACGATGAGTGCGTCGACCTTGAGCGCTTTTGCCAACTGTGCACGATTTTTCGAGTCAGAAAGTGCCCGCCTCGACAATCCGGTTTCCGCCATCGCATCTAGCAATTCATCTTGGCTAACCGGTTCGTATATCTCGGATTTTTCCAGTTTGCGGTTGAGTAACTCTGTAAATCCCTCCTTCAGATGCCATCTCTTGTGGTGCTTCCGCCCACCGAAGAGGCCACTAAATGGTCCAGTAGGGATACAGCCGCAGCCGGTTGGATGATCGAATCGACTGTGATCTTCAAAATATAGAACAACGACGCGTTTTGACACACCGAAGCTGCTCGGTACAAGCACGATCAACAAACACATAACAATTGCGGCAGCAAGGCATTTTGTTGATAGTATAGACAAACAATACGAATATGAATGTAGAGTTCTCATGATAAAGTTACATCCTCTTGAAGGATTCTCTCCCCGTGCTTCCTCCCCAGACAGTGAATCATACAATTTAGATAGTGAAGTTCAGTTGACTCTTCAACTGAACCAGATAAAATCTGACACGAAGTATCTCTGAGCAAATATCCACCTTTCCCATCAGTGACGAGCAATTTCGATGCCATCAGCATATCGAATAGCCTGAATGGATGGCGGAAAAACTGAGTTAGCCCGAAAGCACTTCCTCCAAGCAATTCTGTATCCTCTTCTGACATACACCGTAATTTGAAAAGGAGGGTCTACCCAAGGAAGATTGTCGAAACGGTGCCACACCATTGTTGCAAAAATGTCACACTGGCTCTAAAATACAAGAAAATGTGTCATTAGCTTACCGATGGCTAATTATCGGAGGTTCTTTCCTCCCACTCCACACCCCTCCGGGGTAGTGCTGGCAGTCATTCTTAATTGCTAACCGGAGATACCGACGATGAGCACAGCAGTAGGCATTGATGTTTCTTGAGCCTTTTTAAAAGCTTCGCTGATATAGGGAATATCATCGTCAGCTTCCATGGTGTTGTATGGAAATCCCCACGCCTTGAGGGTCGGTTCGAGGAAGGTTGCAGCAGTATCTATACGGGGGGCATCAGGTTGCATTGTGTTATACCCACGATAGCCGATCAGCGATACCAAGGGAATCTCCATGTTATAGACTGTCCCTCGGATGGCATCTCCGGACTCCAGAAAGCCTGTATTCTGGATGATAACTACAGGGTGTTTTCCTCCAACGTACAGTCCCGATGCAATGGCGAACGCCTCACCTTCGCGACTGACGGTGATCACATCGATTCCTGGATCTTCGTGGAGTCGCTTGAAAATTTGCGCAGTGCCGTTATCGGGTAAGCCGATCACGTGGGTCACGTTCCATTTTTTCAACTCGTCTACAATCTTCTGTGCGGATATCAAATTGTGCTCCTCCTCAATAAATCAATATACCTGCTTGCTATTTCCGACCTTCCACGAGCGAATCGACAACTGCCGGTTCTGCAAGTGTGGAGGTATCACCGAGATCATCAAGCTCTCCTTCAGCGATTTTCCGGAGGATGCGCCGCATAATTTTTCCAGATCGAGTCTTGGGCAGTGCAGGTGCGAACTGAATCTTATCGGGCGTCGCGTGGGGACCAATGTGCTGGCGTACTACTCCCTTGATGCCGGTTTCGATGTCATCGGAAGGCGACACACCGCTCATCAGTGTGACATAAGCGTAGATACCTTGCCCCTTAATCTCGTGCGGATAGCCGACAACAGCCGCTTCTGCGACCGTTTCATGCTGTCCGATGGCACCCTCGACTTCGGCGGTGCCCAGCCGGTGTCCGGAGATATTGAGAACATCGTCAACGCGCCCGGTGATCCAGTAGTAACCATCTTCGTCACGCAAGGCACCGTCGCCGGTCATGTAGTAACCGGGGAATCGATCGAAATAGGTTTCGCGGAAACGTTCGTGGTTGCCATAAACCGTTCGCATGATACCGGGCCAAGCGGTCTTGATGCATAGATAACCGCGTGCCGGATTACCCTCGACCTCTTTGCTGTCTTCATCCAAAATCACAGGTTCTATTCCAAAGAAGGGGAGTGTTGCGGAGCCGGGTTTAAGCGGTGTGGCACCTGGTAATGGTGTCATCAGGATCCCACCGGTCTCTGTTTGCCACCATGTATCAACAATTGGGCATCGCCCATCTCCAACGATGTTGTAATACCAGAGCCATTCCGGTTCTTTTATCGGTTCGCCAACGGTACCAAGGAGTCGTAGGGTAGATCGGCTATGCTTCGTGACCCAATCATTCCCCTCTTTCATCAAGGCTCGTAACGCAGTTGGTGCGGTGTAGAAGAGATTGACTTGGTGTTTGTCAATTACCTGCCAGTAACGTCCAAAGTCCGGATAGGTTGGGATGCTTTCAAACATGAGGGTAATCGCACGGTTTGAGAGCGGACCGTATACAATATAGGAGTGTCCAGTGATCCAACCGATGTCGGCGGCACAGAAATAAACATCTCCTTCATGATAGTCAAAAATCATCTCATGTGTGAAGGAGGTATAAACCAGATAGCCGCCGGTTGTGTGAAGCACACCTTTCGGTTGCCCCGTTGAGCCGGAGGTATAAAGGATAAATAGCGGATCTTCGGCGTCCATCTCTTCCGGCGGACACTCATCATCAGCATTTGCCATCGCTTCATGCCACCAGACGTCGCGTGACGGATCGAAATCAACAGCATCGCCGGTGCGACGAACAACGATGACACTGTCAATCGACGGACAGTCCACCACTGCTGCATCGCCATTGGCTTTCATAGGAATACCACTACGATCACCACGGAAGGCGGTATCCTGCGTGATTAGTAATTTACACTGGGAATCATTGATACGATCGCGCAAAGAATCAGCTGAAAATGCACCGAATACAACGGAGTGCACGGCACCGATGCGGGCACATGCTAACATGGCAATGGTCAGTTCCGGCACCATCTGCAAATAGATACAGACACGGTCACCCTTGCGAACACCTTGTGCCTTGAGGACGTTAGCAAACCGTTTAACTTGTACCAATAGTTCGGCGTAAGTGAAAGTCTTATCTTCGTCGGGACTGTTGCCCTCCCAAATGATAGCAGTAGAATCGCCATGTCCCGATTCTACATGTCGATCAAGACAATTATAGCAGGCGTTCAACTTCCCACCATCGAACCATCTGATGTTAGCACTTACAAAGTCATACTCTCGGATGGTGTCCCACTTCTTGTACCACGTGATGCGTTCAGCAACGTTTGCCCAGAAGCTTTCTGGATCTGCCACTGACTCATCGTAAATTTTCTGATACTGCTCCATGCTACTTATATGCGCATTGGAGATTGGATAATCTGTATTTTCTGGTGGAAATATCTTGGATGCCATAAAATTCTCCTTAGAAATTTGCAATAAACCCAGGTGCTCGTAAAACTTTTTGGAATGATTGAAGTTTTTCTGAATCGGTTTCTTTTTGTATTATAAACAAAAATGGGGGGTTGTCAATCAAAAATAGATTTCTAACCTGCACAGATGTCCCTGAGCGTTTGGTCAAGCTGAGTTCCGCTTGGTAGATAGGCCAAAATCAATCCATCGATCACCTGATTCTGATCCGGGACAACCCCCGTCAAGCGTTCCGCGGTTACCCCTTTGGAGAGCAGCAGGTAGAATGTGTCCTTTTTTAACCCTAAGGTTGTGAAGAGATTACCCTGTCCTTTTGAAATGACAAGATCTGCGTCAAGGAGTGCGTTTACAAATTCGCCTGTTGCCTGATAGAGATTGGTTCCGACAGTCTTTGAGCCCGAAGAAATTAGATGCACATTACCAACGGCTATCTGCTCATGGAGCTTTTGGAAACACGGTTGTGCAGCGAGTTCACGCAGGTCATCAAGCGTCGCATCGTTAGTTGCAGGTTCTGCTTTTCCAGCCACTACGATTTGATGACCATATTCGGCGAGTGCCTCAATAACCCACAGGTCAAAGACTGATTCACCGTCGTTGTCGATGAGCCAGAGAAGTCGCTTAGGCTCACCCTGGATCACTGTTGACTGAAAACGCTCGAAGCAATCGATCGCTAAAGAAGCGCGGGTGGCTGCTTGGAACACGAGGTTGAAGTAATTCGAGTTCTCTCGGAGTTTCGTTACAACCCTTGCGCTGCTGTAATCAATGATATTGGCCACGATGATCAGTTTCAGTCGTTGCAACCAGTCACAGTCCCCAAATTGGGGGAGTAGGGCAAGCGCTGCTTGTCTAGCGTTCAGTTTCTCCCTCCGATATGGATTGGGATTCCCTGTGGCGAGCGTAACAGCCTCGAAGATACTCCCCCACAGTTCTTCGGGAGTCAACTCATCAATGATATGTGCAGCGTCAGCTTTTCGCAGCTCCAGCAGTTCTCTAACGGCTTGTACTGCGGACTGACGTAACGTCGGATTGCGGGTAGCACGTTGAATCAGTTCGCGTTCCGAATGCAACATGACGTGCTGACGGAGGTTCTCCCAATCAGGCAGTCCTCGCTTTTCACCAAAAGTGAATACACCGGGTTTATAACTGGGCGATACCAGTTGATTTAGGACAGTTTCAGATATCTGGCTCGCAAGGTTCTGCGCACTACCTGTTGTGTGATGATCCGATCTTGTGGGGACGCCTAACCGTTTGTCCCTTATCGAGATTTCTGCCGGAATCACTGTCCCCCTGACAACCACAGATTCAAGACTCGTCGAACCTCCGATTTTTGCGCAAGTGAATAGGCTACTTTCGATATGGCTGCCAACCTGTAAGCCAGCGATAGGGGCGGCCACCTCACCTGAAAGTGGATTTGACTCAAAGATGGTGTCCGCTGCAGTTACGTCTTTCAAGCCAACGCAATCGCCTACGGCCGTACTTCCGAGTAACGCGACGTTTTCGAGACGACAGTAGTTCCCGATTTTCACCTTCGCACCGAGATGGACATGGCCTAAAAGGTAGCAGCCTTGACCGATTTCGATATCCTCATTCGCCAGCGTGACCTGTGCCGCAGGATCAACCCGAACCCCCTTTTGCAGGAGTTTTTTCTTTGCAGCAGAAAAGAGATGTTCTTCACCGGTAAGCACATTTGACCAGCGGTTGACGCCGGAAATAATTTCATCCCGATGGATATAAGCGTTGGTTCTTAAACCGTCTTCGTAACAGTGGCGGATGAGATCGACATGGTGCATCTCAGATTTATCACCATGGGGTTGCAACCTATCTATCCGGTCGATCGCGGCATCACGACCCATCAAGGTAATGCCGGTGTTGGTGTAGGCTTCCCCGCACTCCAAACGACGCCACATCGTATTTTTTTCCTCGTCGGTCATGTCATACCACTCTTTTGTGCCGATGAACTTTCCCTCCGTGTCGAAGAACAGTCCTCCTTTATCAACAACGGTGTCTGGAATTTTTCCACAAAGGGTAACATCTGCACCGACAGTAAAGTGCGAGAGGAGGGTCCCCACGAATATGGATTGGTTCAGGAACGGTTCATCACCGAAGGCGACACCGACACATTCCGCATCGGATCCAGAGATTGCGGACAACGCGACTTTTAGCGCGGCTCCTGTGCCGTAAGGGTGGTCAGGTTGCACACAGAGGATGACGTTTGATCCGAACAGTCGATTGGTCTCTTCTGGATTAAGTGCTGAGGTGGGAATAACACCGCTGGAGGGGATATCTGATTTCGCCACGCGGGCCGCCATTTGGGAATTGACGACGACGATATGCGGTCGGCTCCCCGGCAGATAGCTTCGGGACAGTTGTAGGGTATTCTGTTCGCCAAACCAGAGATCTAAGTTTTTGTTTAGACGGCTAGATGGATCGATGCGGGTTCCTTTGCCGGCTGCGAGGATAACCCACTGTGGATCAATTTGTTGGGCTACTTTCTCTGAATCCTCATCAGGCTGATTGGATCGATTGCCTACTCGATCAAAGACAGCATCCAGAAATCGCTGAATTAGTTCCTCTGACTCCGTTCTATCTGGGGGACTGACTACCTCAGAGAGATCGCAACGCAGAATTGCTTCAACTGTTTGGCGAAGATTGTTAAGGGTAGTATTCATCCGAGGATTTTTATCTGAATTTGTGTAAAGGAATGAGGAAAAATGCGGGATTTGAGTGATGGTTTGATGCGGGAGATCGGCGACCATTCATTTAGGGGGACACCGGGAAAGATAGGGAATAGACACCAGAATTTTCGGTTGTTAATTGGCAAATGCAGTTAACAACCCGAACTCGGGAACACAGTTAACGGCAGGGCTGTTCTTCGACAGTTCCCCGCCGCACTGTGCTAATTTATCAGGAAAAGTATGGCGTATTTAACGCCTTACTCGCTTAGATGGAAGATTGCCATCTTCGTCTCAGTCATCTCCTGTACAGCGTACTTCGGTCCCTCTTTGCCCATGCCGCTCTCTTTCACACCGCCATAGGGCATGAGGTCTGCCCGCCACTGCGTTCCCCAATTCACCATCAGGTTGCCGGAGTCGACTTCACGCACGAATCGCATCGCCCAATCGATATTCTCGGTGAAGATCGCCGCACTCAAGCCGTAGTTAGTGTCATTGGCAAGCGCGATAGCATCGTCGATGTTGGAGACCTTTGTTACGCCGACAACAGGTCCGAAGATTTCGTCGTGAGAGATTTTCATCTCTGGCTTGACATTGGCGACAAGCGTTGGCGCATAGATTTGTCCATTTCTTTCGCCGCCAGTGAGCAGCTCAGCACCATTACTGACCGCTTCATCGACCCACTCGCTAACGCGGATGGCGTCATCCTCACGAATCATTGGTCCCATCTTGGTTGGTGCATCCAGCGGGTCTCCTGTTGAGATACCTTCAACGGTTGATTTGAAAGCATCGAGAAAATCGCCGTAGATACCCTCGTGGGCGATGACCCTTTGCGTTGAGATGCAGACCTGTCCTGCATTAGAATAGCCGGAGGCTGCTGCCGCCGCCGCAACTTTCTCTGGATCCGCGTCCGGCATAACGATCAGGGGAGAGTTAGATCCGAGTTCCATCGTTACACGCTTGAGTCCAGCGGTGTGGCAGATGCGTTCTCCAATATCACGGCTGCCTGTGAAAGTAATCTTCCGGACACGCCTATCCGCACAGAGACCATCGCCAATGACGCTGCCTGATCCGGTCAAACATTGGATTGCTTCCGGTGGTGTACCCGCTTCAAGGAAAAGCTCGACCAGTTTCAGTGCTGACAGCGGTGTGTCCGTTGCAGGTTTAACGATAATTGCGTTTCCTGCCGCAAGTGCCGGACCTACCTTGTGGCAAACAAGGTGGAGCGGGAAGTTAAACGGACTAATCCCGACGACGATACCACAGGGGACGCGTACGGTGAAACCCAATTTCCCCTTAACGCCGGGCCCACCTTCGAGCGGAATGACTTCCCCATACAGGCGTTTTGCTTCCTCTGCGGAGAGTGCGATAATCTCTGCTGCACGACCAGCTTCCATTGTTGCTTCAGCGAGGATTTTTCCTTCTTCCAGTGTAATGATTCGAGCGAGCTCCTCGGTGCGCTCAGCCATCATCTCCGAAACCTTGTGAATAATTTCATACCGCTCGTAACCGGTCATTTTTGCCATGATCTCGGCACCGCGTTCGGCGGTTTTAAGCGCGGTTTCGACATCATCGTGATCGCCTCTGGGAATGGTGTCAACAACGGAACCATCAAAAGGATTTAGAACTTCGATTTTTTCTGGTTTATCAACCCATTCGCCACCGATGTGCATTCTCATGGATATTAACCTCCATTGATATAAATTGGTAGATTGGCAGTTAAAATATCTGTAAGTTCAAGATACCATCTCTCATCGAAATTGTCAATCGGAATTTATCGTCCCGTCGGGTATTTTCACTTGACCCGTCCGGCACGGTTGAGGTAAAGTATAACATATTTTTCGGGCGAAAAACAGATCTGACTTGAGGAAAAGTTTATGAGAGTTCTGGGGTGTAGCACAATTTTATATGGAGGGTTCAGTTTAGAACAAGCACTTGCGGGCATTGCAGGCACAGGATATAAAGCGATTGAACTCTGTGCGCGTCCCGGTATGGCACCCCATCTGGAAATGGGCAAGCCGGCTTCGTACTACAGAGATATCAGGAAACGCGTTGCTTCGCACGGCTTGGCGATTGAATCCATTGCTGGAACTGGCGGAATTGGGATGGATAGTCCAGATTTTGACGCGGTAATCGATGCTGCGCAACAGGTCGGCGCACCCGTAATTGCTGAAGGGGCAGGCGGAACTTCAGATGATGAAGATAGTTTCAAACAGGTGGTCGAGTTGATTAATGCAACCGCCGCCCGAACCTCGCAAGCCGGCATTAAGTTGAGCCTAAAGCCGCACGTCAATAATGCAGTATATTCGACTGAAACGGCACTACGGCTTATGCAGGAGGTTGACCGAGAGTGGGTAGGAATCAACTTTGATGCAAGCCATATTTGGCGGACAGCAGCCACTGAGGATCCGGTTGAGTCACTCCATCAACTGAGAGAGTATATTGCAACACTGCGCATCCGTGACAACCGCGAGAGCCGTGAGGGAGCGATCGGTCCTGTTGAAACACAGATTCCGGGCAAAGGAAGCCTCGATCTTCCTGCGCTTGCGGCACTCATGAACACAATCCACCATGTGCCCTACGTAACACTGGAGATTGTTGGCACCCATGGCGGAACGGACACGCCACTTGCTGAAGTCCAACGGGTTGCGGAGCAGTCGATAAGGTATCTGAAACCGTTGTTTGTGGGGTAGGAGTTTGCCCGGCAGCCTTGGAGGGAATCAAATGGCTGAAGTCGAAACAAACGTAACCTTAAAACGCATTAAGGGAATCGCCGATCAGATTGTGGAGCACTCCCACCCGCAGAAGATCATTCTGTTTGGCTCTTACGCTTACGGCACAGCAACGGTGGACAGCGATGTGGATCTGCTGGTCATGATAGATACAGAAGAAAAACCTCTCCATGTCGCAGCGCAAATTGCTGCAGCCATTGACCATCCCTTTCCTCTGGACATTATCGTATTCACGCCCTCCGACTGGAATGCTTCTCTGAAACGCAAAGGAATTTTTGCCACAGAGGTCATGGCGAAAGGGATTGTCTTGTATGAAGCCTGAGACGCAGGAGTGGATTGATAAAGCTGAAGGCGACAGGAAGGTTGCACGACGGGAGATCCAAACTGTCGATCCCGTCTGGAATGTCGTGTGTTTTCTCGCTCAACAATGTGCAGAGAAATATCTGAAAGGATTTTTCGAGGAACATAACATTGTTTTTCAGAAAACTCATGACCTTCTGGTCCTGCTTAATTTAAGTGGAGGATCGCTTTCAGAATTAGACTCATTGAGACCGCAATTGGCCCATCTCAGCACCTTTGGTATCGCAACTCGTTATCCGGGAACACAGGCAGATGAGGAAGCCGCTGAAAATGCTATACAAATAACAGAGGTAGTGCGAACAGTGGTAAGAACGAAGTTAGGTCTTTCGGACATCTGATCGTTGAATTCATTTATCATAAGCTGCTTATCAAAAGCGGTTTCAATTTAGGCCGCTTCAGTCAATTCTTACGGAGATACAACAATGCGTTTAGGTGATGCACAGATCCATCAATACAATGAAACCGGTTTTCTTGTAGTACCGGGACTATTTGATACAGCAACAGCACAACAGATGATTCAGCACTACATGACGCGACGCGCCGAAGGTCCAAAATCAGGTGACAGCGGCGGTACAACCGATCATCCGGAAGATCCGAATCACCAGTATCCGCGAATGATTAACATGCATAACTGGGATAGGTTGACGGGTGAATGGGCAATGCAGGCGACGATGTTGGAACTCGTCGAACAACTGATTGATGATAAGCCAGTGCTGCGGCAGACGATGCTATACTTTAAGCCTCCGGGAGGCAGAGGACAGGCACTCCATCAGGATGAGCAGTATATCACCATTGATCCCTTGATTGGCGTATGGATTGCGTTGGATAAATCGGACAGATCCGTTGGGCAGATGGTGGTTGTGCCCGGCTCACATAAACGCGGCCTTCTACAGGTAGAGGCTGCGGATACTGCGATTTCGTTTACTGCTGTACAGTCAGTGATGCCAGAGGGGGTTGAGGAGTTTTATGTTGATATGGAACCGGGGGATGCCCTGTTCTTCGATGGTAAGACGATCCATGGTTCCTACATGAACGAATCGAATGATCGCTGGCGGCGGAGTTTTATCTGTCACTATATCGGTGAAAATGCGGAGGATTTTGACCCACCACAGGGCAAGCATGTGTCACATTTGAGGCGCGAAGCATAGGCAACTACCTTTTTCAATCCAGAGTTATCATGTGGAGAAAATAAGTGAACGTACACGAATACCAAGCAAAACAGATTTTAGAAGCGCACGGGGTCAACGTCCAACGCGGTGAAGTGGCTGCAACCTCTGACGAAGCGGAAGCAATTGCTCGGCAACTGGATTGCCAACTGTATATCGTCAAAGCCCAGATCCATGCGGGTGGTCGGGGCAAGGGTGGCGGTGTTAAGTTAGCAAGGAGTCCGGAAGCGGTTAGGGAACATGCTGATGCAATCCTCGGTATGCAGCTGGTTACCCCTCAAACAGGTCCTGAGGGAAAACTGGTGCGCAAGGTACTGGTTGCTGAAGCCAGCGACATTGAAAGAGAACTTTATCTCGGTATGGTGATTGATCGTACCGACTCACGACTTGTCCTCATGGGCAGCGAAGAAGGTGGCGTGGATATCGAAGAGGTCGCTGCAACCCGCCCTGAGAAAATTCTCAAACAAACCATCGATCCAGCAATTGGCTTGCCTCCTTTTCAAGCGCGAGAACTTGCCTTCGACTTGAATATCCCACGCGAATTGGTCAACAAGGCAGCAAATTTGATGATTGGCTTGTATAATGCCTTTGTTGATTCAGACTGCTCACTGGCAGAGATTAATCCACTCGCTATTACGAAAACCGATGATGGGCAGGATATCGTCGCTCTTGATGCCAAACTTAATTTCGATGACAACGCGCTTTGGGAGCATGAGGAAATCGGTGCGATGCGCGACCCAAACGAAGAGGACGCTCGCGAACTCGAAGCAGGGGAGTCGGGCTTAAGCTATATCAGCCTTGATGGAAATATCGGGTGTATGGTTAACGGAGCGGGGCTTGCAATGGCAACGATGGATCTCATTCAATTGCACGGCGGGGAACCCGCAAATTTCCTTGATGTCGGTGGTGGTGCAACAACGGAGACCGTGACTCATGCCTTCCGTCTCATCCTCGCAGACGAAAAAGTGCAGGCGGTCCTCGTCAACATATTTGGCGGGATCATGCAGTGCGATGTCATCGCTAACGGAATTATTGAAGCCGTTAAACAGGTGGATTTGACTGTGCCGTTGGTTGTACGCTTAGAAGGAACGAATGTGGAGTTAGGGAAGCAGATCCTCGCGGATTCCGGTTTGAACTTGATCGCCGCTGACGGACTATCAGAAGCAGCACAGAAAGCGGTGCAAGCGGTAGCGAGCTAAGTTCATCAGTCACAGTTTTATGAACTGAAGTGTTTGCGCCCCAATCCATAGAAGAATTTATCAACTGTCACATTCACGAGACAGAACTGGGTCAGACACCGCGGAGATGTACGCCATTTTAGACAGGAGAACAGATGGCAGATAAACTCGGCCTACGTGATTTAGATATCGATGGTAAGCGAGTCTTGGTGCGGGTTGATTTCAATGTGCCGATGGATGGAAAACGGATTACTGATGATACACGCATTCGTGCAGCTCTACCAACGATTTTGGAGCTAATCCGGGGTGGCGCAAAAATCATCTTGGTCACACACCTCGGTCGCCCCAAAGGTTTCGATCCGAATTTATCCACAGAACCACTCGCGGTCGCACTCAGCAAACTGCTGGGGCAACGCGTCAAGCATATAGTTGATTGTATCGGCGTGGAAGTTGAAGGAATTGCCTCTGAACTCCGCGCGGGTGATGTGCTACTGCTCGAAAACGTCCGTTTCTACGAAGAAGAAGCGAAGAATGGTCCAGAATTTGCGCATAAACTTGCATCTCTCGCAGATCTCTATCTTAATGACGCCTTTGGTGCAGCGCATCGTGCGCACGCCTCAACCGAAGGGGTGACGCACTATTTCGACCGGTGTGCTGCGGGGTTGCTGATGGCAAAGGAAATTCATTACCTCAGCAGAGTATTTCACGATCCGGAGCGTCCCCTTGTTGCGATTCTTGGTGGTGCAAAGATTTCGGACAAAATCGGGGTGATTGAGAACCTACTCGACACAGCCGATCAACTCATCATTGGTGGCGGCATGGCATACACCTTCCTTAAAGCGAAGGGATTGCCAATTGGGAACTCACTTGTGGAGCTTGACAAACTGGATTTAGCCAACGTGCTGCTGCAAAAAGCGTCGGATCGAAACCTGAGCATCCACCTCCCACACGATCACGTCATGGGTAGGGAGTTCGATCCGAACACCGAATCTCAACTCGTTTCCAGCGTTAGCATCCCCGATGGTTGGAGTGGTTTTGATATTGGTCCTGAAACTATCGCGAGATTTGGTGAAATTGCCGATACAGCGAAAACAGTCATCTGGAATGGACCGTTGGGTGTGTATGAGTTTGAACCGTTTGCAAGAGGCACGCTTGAGATTGCGAGACGGATTGCTAACTCCCGAGCGGTCAGCATCATCGGCGGCGGCGACTGTGTTGCTGCGGTGCATCAGGCGGGGGTCGCAGATCGGATCACACACATCTCCACCGGCGGCGGTGCGTCGTTGGAATTTCTTGAAGGAAAACCGTTACCCGGGATTGAGGCATTGACAGATAAGGTTGGTTAACGAGCATCTGTTTTGCAGATGCGTCTGAAAGTCCGGCACCCAAATAGGATACTGACAGTGATAAGATACTTGATATGTGCGGTGATTATCGGATGTATCGGATGGATTTCTCTATTAGGGTGTTCAGGCGAGGAAGATGCCTCGATTGAGGATGAACGTCTTGAAATGCCGTTTGAAGCAGAAATCCCAAAGGACCTACATGGCTGCGCGATTATAGAAAAGCCAGTTGATTTCGCCGATAATGCGCTGTCCACAGCCAATGCAAAGTTCGGTTTTAAGCTACTCACCGAACTCTACAATAAGCAGCCTGGCACAAACATCTTTATCTCCCCATTAAGCGTTTCGATAGCCTTGACAATGACTTACAATGGTGCTGTAGGCGAAACACAGCGAGCAATGGCAAAGACATTAAAAATCGAGGGGATGGAGCTGCAGGCGGTCAACCAAGCTAATGCTGAGTTACGAGAAATCACCAAGAGTACAGATCCTCAGATTGAACTTGCCATTGCTAACTCCATTTGGCTGCGTGACACGTTTGATGAAACCAACCCTGACTTCCTTGATCGAAATGAGCGATTCTTTGGCGCAGAGATTGCTTCGCTTGATTTTGACAATCCGCAGACATTGGATACCATCAACCAATGGGTGAACACAAACACACAGGGTAAAATTAAGCAGATTCTAGGCGAGATTAAGAAGCACGAAGTTATGTTCCTGATTAACGCCATCTATTTTAAAGGGGGCTGGAAAGGAAAGTTCGACCCGTCAAAAACACAGCCAGGCATTTTCCATCTACTGAATGGCAGCGAGAAGCAGTTACCAATGATGTCCCATATCTGCAATTATTCGGTTCTTTGGGCGGAAGGCTTTCGGGCTGTTGGCTTACCTTACGGGGAAGGGCGGGTGAGCATGTATATCTTCCTACCGGAGGTTTCCTCCAATCTTGATGAATTCCTTGAGGATTTAAACGCCGAGAACTGGGAGAATTGGCTGTCCCGATTCCGGAATGAACCGGATTTGAAATTGACGATGCCTCGCTTTAGACTAGAGTATCAAGTACTACTCAATGACACGCTCAAAGCACTCGGCATGGAAATTGCCTTTATACCTGGCATAGCCAATCTCTCGGGCATTGCGCCTCTTTTGTACATTGAAAAAGTCATACATAAAACTTTTTTGGAAGTCAACGAAGAAGGCACCGAAGCGGCTGCTGTAACGTTGGTTGGTCCGCCACCAGCGAGCGGTCCAGAACTCTTTGCTGTAAATCGTCCCTTTTTCTTCACTATTCATGATAATTGGACGAACACAATACTGTTCATGGGAACTGTCGTCGAACCGATGTAGATTGCCAGATTTCGTCACTGAATTATAGAGGACATTGTATGAGGAGGATGAGATGCAAAATTATCGGACTGCTATAGTGGGTATGGTGTTGTTGTGTCTATTCGGTTGTTTCGACATTAATTTTGTAAGAAACATCATTGGCGATGCATTAGAACCTATCGAGAATCCCGATGTTTCAAGTGTTGCGTCGGCTAACACAAGATTTGGGTTCAAGCTGCTTCACGATCTGCAGGAACGAGACCCCGGAGGAAATATATTCATCTCACCGTTGAGCATCTCAATTGCGTTGACCATGACCTATAACGGGGCGGTTGGGGAAACAGAACGTGCCATGGCGGAAGTTCTGGGGATAGATGCGTTAGATCTATCCACGATTAACCGTTCCAACAAAGCATTGCGAGAAAGTCTGGAGACCCCTGACCCCAAAGTTGAAATCTCGATCGCAAACTCTATCTGGTATCGTCAGGGGATTACATTCAATCCTGACTTCTTAGAACGAAATCGATCATTTTTTGGAGCGGTGGTGGCTGCGTTGGATTTTAGTGCGCCGCAATCGACAGAAATCATTAACGAGTGGGTTGATACAAACACAAATGGAAAGATTGAGAAAATCGTCGACAGGATTGATCCACAGACACTGCTCTTTCTGATTAACGCTATCTATTTTAAGGGGAACTGGCAGGACGAATTCGATCCCTCTAGGACGCGGCAGGGAATTTTCCATCTGTCGAATGGAAGTGAGAAGCGGGTACAGATGATGCGTCGAGAAGGTGAGTACCCATACCTCCGCGGCGAGAATTTTGAAGCTGCGAGCCTACGGTATGGTGATGGACAAATGCTTATGTATATCTTCCTGCCTGACCGCAATTCCAATCTCAACAAGTTCATGAGAAACCTGAATGAGGCGAATTGGGAGGATTGGTTGTCGCAGTTTCAGGATAGACGGCAGGAAATGGTGCTTCCCCGTTTCAAACTGGAATATGAAGCAAATCTGAACGATACGCTGGAAGCATTAGGGATGGGAATTGCGTTTGGTGGGGGTGCCGATTTTAGTGGTATGGGGCCTAACCTTTTTATCAGTGAGGTTCGACATAAGACCTTCGTGGAAGTGAACGAAGAGGGGACGGAAGCTGCGGCCGTCACTGCTGTCGTGGGAGTGAAGTCTCTGCCCCCAGCCTTCCGGGTCGATCGTCCCTTCTTTTTTGTTATCTATGATGCCGATACCGAGACGATACTATTCATGGGAACCGTCACAGAACCGATGTAGTCCACGGATAACTTAACCCCGCATAGAATAATGGAGAAACCATGGCTACTGAACCTTTGCCAAGATTGGATTCCGACACCGAAATTCGGAAGGAGCTGCTGCCCTACTGTAGACTCAAACTCGGAGATGTTTGGGAGGACCCCCTGCGAGGGCATAGAGTCGGCGTGCTGGATGCAACCTGTCCTAACGCCGTAATGAAATTGATGAGTCCTAAACGGGCAAAGATAGCTGTGAACGATCCACCCTACAATGTGAGTGTCGGAAATAAAACCACCCAAAATTTAAGTAAGCTAAACTTAGCCGAATATGTGGAGTTTTCTAGGAATTGGGTGAAAAACGCGATTGAGATATTAGATGAAGACGCTCATTTCTACGCGTGGTTGGGTGCAGATCAGAAAGACGGTTTCCAACCTCTACCCGATTTCATGCTCATGATGCGGGAATTTGAGGGTTTGCAAACGCGAAGTTTCATTACGATGAGGAATCAGCGGGGGTATGGTACTCAGAAAAACTGGATGGCGGTGAGACAGGAGCTGCTCTACTATACGAAGGGCAATCCCGACTTTGCAGTTGTCTATACCGATATACCTAAAATTTTACGCGGCTATTACAAAACGGTACAAGGAAAACGGGTGGAGAACTTGGAGCGGAGTCGATCTGATACTATCAGGCCGGGTAATGTATGGGTTGACATTCAGCAGGTTTTTTATCGGATGGAAGAGAATGTCCCGGGTGCTTACGCCCAAAAACCGCTGAAGGCGGTCGAACGTATTATCGCTGCTTGCAGTAGTGAAGATGACTTGGTTGTGGACTTGTTTTCACACTCAGGAACAACGTTAATCGCCTGTGAGAGACTAGGGCGCGTGTGCTATACATCTGACATCGACCCGATATTCGCTGAAATTACAATCAGGAGGTTAGAGCATTTTCGTCAGACGCACCGAACAGGTTTTCAATTTCATAACCCTTTCAAGGAACTAGAAACCACTAGTGAAGCAGTAGGAACTAAACAAGAAGATCAACTGACAATCTTCTAGACTTACGCCGAGGACAAATCTGTGGAAAAACTTCAGAAAGAATTAGATCAGCTTATTGATAGACTCGAAGATTCCTCACAGTTCAAAAGCGAATTGGATAATTTAATATCGGTTTTTCCCTTCTCAGAATATGAATACATAATCTCAACTCTCTTAGGAAAACATAGACTGGAGTATGAAGAATACCTAGACCTGAGAAGCTCTTACATAGATAGAAACCTCTACTTATATATTTTTGAGATTTCCGCCCCACGGGGATTTGGTGATCGATGGGCATTTGGGCATTTGAAACAGTTAGCCCCGGAATTCCAGAAACCTAAAGGCATTGACCCAAATTACTCCAATGAGTACGATCTACTCCTAGAATGGCAAACTGAATTTATAAAAATAGAAGTCAAGGCATCAAGGGCAGTTGATTCGGAAAGACCTAATGAACCACTGTATGTAAAAGCACTGTTGTCTGATTCTGAACGCCCCTTTGATATGAACTTCCAACAACTCAAACCTAAATGTGCAGATGTATTTGTATGGATAGCTGTTTGGCGAGATGAAATTAGGTATTGGGTGCTTGCTTCCCACGAAGTCGAAAATAATCGGTATTTCTCTAAAGGTCAACACAGGGGAAATATAGGGGAAGGGCAACTTCACTTAAATCACGACAATATTGGGGATTTTGAAGAATACGAGGTTGAATCAACGACAATACAAGAGGCAACCCTAGCAGCCTATCTTAGACAAAAGGAATGGTATTCTACCAATTAAAGAGGAGCAGATTCAGAAATGAGAGACAAAATCACTGCTCGCAGTGAGGATTATTCGGAATGGTACACCGAAGTGATTCGGAAGGCCGAGTTAGCGGACTACGCCCCGGTGCGCGGTTGTATGGTGATTCGCCCCTATGGTTACGAACTGTGGGAGAATGTGAAGGCAGGGCTGGATCGGCGCTTTAAGGAGACGGGACATGAAAACGCATATTTCCCACTCTTTGTGCCGATGAGTTTCATTGAGAAGGAAGCGCAGCACGTCGAAGGTTTTGCGCCAGAACTCGCCGTTGTCACACACGGCGGGGGCAAGGAACTGGAAGACCCACTGGTAGTACGGCCTACCTCGGAAACGGTCATCGGATACATGTATAGCCAATGGATTCAATCTTACCGCGATCTGCCCGTGCTGATTAACCAATGGGCAAACGTGGTACGCTGGGAATTACGCACCCGCCTATTTCTCCGCACGATGGAATTTCTCTGGCAGGAAGGGCACACCGCTCATGCCACAGCAGAGGAGGCGCAAGAGGAGACATTGCGAATGTTAGAAGTATACACCGATTTCGCTGTGAACGATGCCGCCATACCGGTTATCCCCGGTCGTAAGAGCGACAGCGAGAAGTTTCCCGGTGCAGATGCCTCCTATAGCATCGAAGCCATGATGGGAGATTGCAGGGCGTTGCAGTCAGGCACATCGCACAACCTCGGACAGAACTTCGCGAAAGCCTTCGATATTCAATATCAAGACGCGAATGGCACGCAGCAGCACTGCTGGACAACCAGTTGGGGCGTGAGCACACGGATGGTCGGCGCGATTATCATGACGCACGGCGACGATCAAGGGCTGGTCCTGCCGCCACGCCTAGCACCCACTCAGGTGGTGGTTGTGCCGATCTATCGAAAGGACGATGAACGGAGTACGGTCATGGAGGCGATCGAAAAGATCGAAGCCATGTTAGGGCAGGCTGTACGAGTAAAGGTGGATGCGCGTGACGAATACTCTCCGGGCTGGAAATTCAATGAGTGGGAGTTGAAAGGGGTGCCGCTACGGATAGAGATTGGTCCCAGAGATATTGCAAAAGATCAGGTAGTGCTTGCCCGCCGTGATGTGCCGGGACGCGATGGCAAATCGTTTGTTCCATTGGAAGAGGTAGCTGATATGGTCTCAGATACACTCAAAGATATCCAGAATAATCTGCTAACTCGCGCCACCGAATTCCGCGATGCCAATACATCGGAACCGTCCGATTATGATTCGTTTCGAGAGGCAGCGACCCAAGGCTTCGCTCGTGCTTGGTGGTGTGGAGCCATAGCGTGTGAGGATAAAGTCAAAGACGACATTAAAGCGACAACACGCTGCATCCCCTCGGATCAGCCCGGTGGGAGTGGAGCCTGTATTGTGTGCGGTGACCCTGCGGAGGAAATTGCTATCTTCGCGCGGGCGTATTGAAACCGTGCGGAACGTGAAACGTAACGCGTAGGAAGTTCATGATATACGAAGGTTACGGCATACGGAGTATGCCTACTACTAGCATGCGCCGACCAGCATCCCTAAGTGTTTTCCTCGCCTGCGTCTCTTTTCTCTGTTGGCTGCTCGGGTGTTGGGAAACATTAGCCAGCGAACTGGGGACCACGACATCGGAAGCGGCTGCCACGGTAAGTAGCGGTGAGCCACTTCATCTTTATACAGCTCTCGACACCAACGAAGCCAAGATCTATATCCGCGCTTTTGAGGAAGAGAGTGGTATTCAGGTTCACTGGGTGCGGTTATCTGCCGGAGAGGTGTTGGTCCGGATCAGGAGTGAGCGAGCCAATCCACAAGTCACGCTCTGGTTTGGGGGACCATCGCCGGAGTTCATCGTCGCTAAACGTGAAGGATTACTTGCTCCTTATGCACCGCGCATCGATTTTGATCCTCCTCCTGGCACATTTGATGAAGCGCACTACTGGACAGGTTTCTACTTTGGCGCGATCGGTTTTGCCTCCAACACGGAGATTTTAGGACGCAAAGGGATTGCTCCGCCAACCTCGTGGTATGACCTATTAACACCCCAATTCAAAGGCGAAATCAGTGTGGCTTATGCCTATACATCGGGCACTGCTAACACATTGCTCGCTGCGATTGTGCAGATGATGGGTGAGGATGCAGGGTTCAATTATATCGCAAAATTAGATCGAAATGTCCATCACTACAACAGGTCCGGATCAGCGTGCGTGACTCAGGTAGGTTTCGGTGAGGTCAGTGTAGGGATTGCTTTTTCGCACGACATTGTGAAGAAAGGACCTGCGAAGGGATATCCGGTTGTGTTGAGTTTTCCGAAAGAGGGAACAGGTTTCGAGATTGGTGCGATGGCACTCGTCAAAGGGGGCCCTAACCAAGTCGCCGCAAAGCGATTCATGGATTGGGCACTCTCAGTCCGCGCCCAGAACCTGATGCAGAGGTGGTTTCGGACACCGTTGAATCCAAGAGCCGAAGTCGCTGAAGGGGCGGTCACTACTGATAAGGTGAAGTTGATTCAGTTTGATCCTATCTGGGCGGCGAACCACCGGCAGCGATTGGTTGAACGATGGCGGGAAGTTACGGCACAGTGACATACCGCCGCGCTTGAAGCGTTGAATTTCGTCACGGTCCGATCGAACCTATCGGCGGTAACCTGCCAATTCCTCCAGCCGGCGAACACGTTCGTCCATTGGTGGATGGGTGCTGAAGAGACCGGCTATCCCACCCCGTAAGGGGTTCACAATGAAGAGGTGTGAGGTCGCCGCATTTCCTCGCATCGGATGCATTTCAACACCACGTTCAAGCCGACGTAGGGCATTCGCCAATGCCATTGGATCCCCACAGATTTCTGCACCACCACGGTCAGCCGCGTACTCACGGGAACGAGAGATTGCGAATTGAATAATCATCGCGGCGATAGGGGCGACGATTATCAGGAATAACCAACCGATGATTCCACCGCCATCTTCGTCGTCGTTTCCACTAAAACCACCAAATAACGCTGCCCACTGTGCCATGTTCGCAATCATCATGATTGCACCTGCAATTGTGGCAACAATGCTGCTTATTAGAATGTCTCTATGCCTAATGTGCGCGAGTTCATGTCCAATGACACCCGCCAGCTCATCGCGCGATAAAATCCGCATAATGCCGTCCGTCGCTGCAACTGCTGCGTGGCTTGGACTTCTGCCCGTAGCAAACGCATTTGGCATATCTGTCGGAATTGTGTAGACCTGTGGCATCGGTAAGCCTGATTTTTCGGTCTGTTGTTTGACGATCTGATACAACTCGCTATTAGGACTAACCTCCTGTGCTCTGTACATTGACAAGACAATCTTATCGCTGAACCAGTAGGAACCAAAGTTCATGATCCCTGCGAAGATGAGGGCAATTGCCATTCCAACTTCACCACCTAATATGTTGCCAATGAACATTAGCAGCGCTGTCAACGCAATCAAGAGTATCCCAGTTTTGAAGATATTCATTTTAGTAGCCTCCTTAGTTCAATTTAAGATGTATTAGATATAACGGGCAGCTTACCTACCTTGTCTGTTAGAATTGGTTTATTTGACAATGAAGTAATTTTCGCTATCTCACAGCTCTTTACACAATCACATCAAAATTGAGATTTTGTTCATAAATGATACCCCATAGAAAACACAGATTCAAGTCTACATGAAGGGCATCTGTTCTCGATGGCACATCGCATATGATAAAGCACTTTCTCCGAGAATATGGACTACCGTTTTTAGACGTGTAACGGACTTTATAAGTGTAGAAGTTCCATTCAAAATCGATGCGAATTCTTAAAAATAAAAGGGTTCCATCGGAGAATTCTTTGCAATCCGATAGAGCGTTATGATAACATAATGCGCTTTTCCAGACGACTAATTTTTCCTAACCGATACGACCAACCACAACTAGGGAGATTAGGATGAAAGAAATCAGGATTCGTAATCCGCACGCAAAAGCAAAGGCATTGCTGGAGATGAATAGTAAGCAAGCCTCCCTCCAATTCCAACAGTATACCACAGAGGAACAACTGGCAATTATTGAGACAGTTTGGGATGCGAAAGACCGCGAGGAGTTGTACTACCTCGTCCCCGATTGTGCAGAGTTGATTCAACGGAGTCCAACCGAGAATGTTATGCAGATGGCACTCACCCATCTTGGAACTGGACAGTCGGCTGGCATTCTATCCGGAGCGTCTTCCGAGCAGCTTTCAGACATCGTCGATCTAATTGCCTACCAGAATGACAAGCTGGATGAAACACAATTTGAAGCGTGGCTGATGGAGATGTTACACGCGGGAGAAGAAGTTTTTGAAAACATGTTGCGTTCTATTGACCCGCAACTGCTCGGAGAATTTTTCTGGAACCGGCTTAAACTGGCAACCTCCAAATCCAATGTAATCCCTTACCCGGCGTTTCTAGTGGAGGAAGCTCTCATCAGTCCGGAAGATCTAAGTTACGATACTGAGGACACCCAACTGCTAATCGAGATGCTCTATGCCGCGGATGGCAATCTGTTCCAATCCCTGATGGAGTATATATTCCTCGAAGATGCGACCGCCATAGATGGTTACGCGAGGGAAATCAAAGCGCGGACAACCCGAGAAGCTGCTAAAGCCCGAATAGCGGAACGAGATAAAGAACGAGGAATAACTGAAGAAGATTTAGACAAATTGGTAGATCTCAACCACGTTCATTTAGACCAGAATCAATCACGCAAAAGCTCACCCCAAAATGGCCTTACCGAAGAAGATTTGGAACAGTTAGTTGACCGTGATAATCCACAATTAGACGAGTAAATCAAACGGCGGACTAAACCACACACCATGGAAAGTACAAGCTCCCTTATCGAATATGACCCACGACTGTTCCTGTTCAGGGCATTATCTGAGCTTAACGAACTGGAGGAGACCCCCATTGACCGGATTGATGAACTCAATCGCCAGATCGTTGCAATTATGAACAAACGCTCAGTGATAGAACCGGTTGACATCTCGAAACTCTCTGAACTGAAAACGGTCGCGAGAGATGTCGTTCTCCGACTCAACCTTGGACTTGAGCATGGGAGTGAACTTGATCTCATTCGCGCAAGACATCTGCTAATCCGTAACGACATGATCCGATTTTATCAGATTGGGAATACATTGATAACCAAATTGAAGCGGGATGCCGAAGCCCTTCGACAACGCGCGCGATTGACCGTCGCTGAGTCAGGCATGGTGCAGCTTGGAGGACACCCTGAAGCGGTGGTAGAAATGGCATTATTAAGCCGAATTGAGGAAGATTTTCTATCAGCGGTAATAGATGAGACCCTCATCATAGGTGAAGTTACTCCGGTTATCCAATCAAAGGTTGAAAGAGAACAACCGATTGAACAATTCAGTCAGGTTGAGATTGCCGATGGGATGCTGAAGAACATAGGCTTACGGCTGGATTACCTGCAAACGCTTCCTCTGTACTTCATGGCGAAAGAGAAGGACTTACGATACGCGGAGAGCTTGGAATCGTCAGAAGATTTGGCTGGGAAGATTACGTGCGGAATGATGGTGAATTTGGCAATCAATAGCGGAAAATCTTTCTGTGTAACCCTTGATAGAGTCCGGAGATTCTGCGAAGAGTGTATCACGTCAGATGAGGTTGACGAAGCAGTTGAGGAGAAACTTCTTGCGTGGTTGATCGAATACTTGGAGACTCATCAAGCAACAGAAGTAGTAATCGACTACGCTTATGATTATTGGATGTATTGGCTTGATGAGTTAAGAAGACATTTGCAGAAGCCAATAGCAGACAGCAACAAACTACACCGTTGGTTCATTATTTGATA
This sequence comes from Candidatus Poribacteria bacterium, assembly GCA_022822005.1. Lineage (GTDB taxonomy): Bacteria > Poribacteria > WGA-4E > WGA-4E > PCPOR2b > PCPOR2b. Next base: position 68,323 of record JAJECO010000026.1, on the reverse strand, counting down.
GGAACCCAACAAGCAAATCTATTTCGCTTGCCGGAGTCACCCGATCTTGTTATGCGTGAAACGTAAAAAAATCTTCTTCACGTTTCACGCCGTAGATTTGCTAAACGGTGACGTTACACGTGTCGTAGGCAGCTTGCATCGCGGCGAGCGGATCGCCTTTCGGAACAAATTCGTGCCCCACGTACAGGTCGTAATCTGCCTCGGCGATAGCACGCATAACAGGGGGATAGTAGATTTCCTGCTCATCGTCGAGGTCTTTGCGCCCCGGATTCCCCGCCGTGTGGAAATGCCCGATGTAATCAATACTCTCCTGAATCGTTCGGACCAGGTCACCCTCCATAATCTGCATGTGGTAGATGTCGTAGAGTAGCTGGACCCGTGGTGAATTCACACCTTTGCATACCTCGACCCCCCAAGGGGTACGATCACATTGATAATCGGGGTGATTTACCTTGCTATTGAGCAGCTCGATACACAGATTGACCTCTTTATCTTCGGCTGCCTTGGCGACGCGCAACAGCCCTTCGATGGTATTATCTCGCCCCTCCTCCTCTGATTTCCCTTCCCGATTTCCTGAAAAGCAGATGAGGCCGGGAATATCATTGGCGGCAGCAACTTCGAGATTCTCCAGAATCTCCCCCTCAATGCGATCATGGTTTTCGCGCTTGTTGAGACCATCAGGTAGGGATTGATGTCCAACGATAATGGCGACGCGCATACCATTTTCACGCACGAGGGACCAATATTCTGGTGGTGCCATTTCTACGGATTTATATCCAATCTTCGCCGCTTCTTGGATAACCTGTTCCGGAGAAGCGTCATCACGAGTGAAACAACCGTAACAGATTGATTGATTAATTGAACCCATTCCTTTCTCCTTTTAAGCTTCCACCCACATCCGAGAACGGATGTGAGGGTGCTTTGCAACAAATTGCAGTGCTAACAAACACACTCCTATAGATCTACAGCTTTGCCGGTTTCAAACGATGTGCTCGCCGCCATCATAATCCGGAGCGTCTTCAACGCATCGCTGTAGGGTGACAGGATTTTGGATGAATCACCAGTCTTCACAGCATCAATAAACACACGGTCTCGGTCTTGTCCACCATTTTCAGGTAGTGAGTCCTCCTCACCTTTCCGATTGATGGTATTAGCCCCGCCAACAGTCACAACCAACCCGCGACAGAAGACCTCGAGCTGTACTCGATTCCAACCGTCCATTGCACAACATGATGCAATATTTGCTATTGCTCCGCTCTCAAATTCGATATTGACCATGCTGAGATCGTCGACATCGTACTGCGGAATATCCGTCATACTTCCACGGGTGGCAACGCCGTGTACTGTCTTAGCGTCTCCGAGAAGAAATCGCGCCAGGTCGAAAATGTGGGTTGTCTGTTCGACATGCTGCCCTCCAGACTGAGCGCGGATTCTCCACCAGAGTGTACCGGGCAGCCCACCCAGCCAGTATCCCAACGCGCCGAGCACAGGAGACTCTTTATTAAGAACCGACTTTGCGTGCTGTGCATTGCCCCCGTAACGCCAGTGATATCCAACGCTGGTAATCACACCACTTCGACGGACATCCTCATTGATGATAACCGCTTGCTCTAAGTCTGCGGCGATCGGCTTCTCAATGAACATCGCGATGTCCTTTTCACAAGCGATCCGCTCTTGTTCCCCGTGTGCAAAGGGTGGCGTACAGATATACACGGCATCAAGATCTTCCTTGTCGTACATTTCGCGGAAGTCTGTGTAGACGTTGCCCCCATATTCCTCCGCAGCCCCCGTTGCACGCTCCTCCGACACATCGCACATAGCGGTAAATTCTATATCGTCGAACGTTTGCAGGTTCCTCATGTGAGCCCCTGCCATACCACCTGTTCCAATAAAACCGAGTTTTACTTTCATAGCTTCTCCTCAAAAAAAAGAAAGGAATCTATAGCAGGCAAAATTCCAACCCAAATAAAAGAAGTACAAGTCCCGGAAGTCTGCCTCTCATTTCCCTACAGTGTATCAAAAAACAGTTACAGCATCAACCAGAAATTGCTTATTTTATCTTGATTCCGGCTTACTCCGCGCTTGTTAAACATCCAAGACAGCATTCAGTTATTCCAACAAAAAAGGGCAACCACAAGAGGTTGCCCTTTTTCATTTAATATTTGGGTGAGAAAGTAGGAAATCAATTCCCCCTAACCCATCAGTTTTCCAAGTGAGGCTCTGGACAGCTCGTATAGTGGGTTCCAATAGATGCCAAGCAGGAGGGTAGGAACAACAAAAATTAGGAGAAGGACAAGACTACCGGGTGAGAAAGAGAGGGACTCGGTGTCATCGGACGATTCAAGGAACATCGCCTTGACGATTCGCACATAGTAGTAAAGCGCCACAACACTGTTAAGCAAGCCGATAACTGCCAGCCAGTAGAGCTTTTCTTTGATGACAGCGGCAAAAAGAATCCATTTCCCTGCGAAACCGGCAAGCGGCGGCAAACCGGTCAAAGAGAAGAGGAAGATCGCCATGGACACGGCGATGAGCGGTGCACGGGAGACCAATCCACGGTAACCGTCAATTGTTTCACTGCCGACCTCGTTTGCAATGAGGATAACCACAAAGAACGCCCCGAGGTTCATGAACAGGTAGATGATCAGATAGATTAGAATTGCTTGAAGCCCCTCGCTCGTCAGCAATACACCTCCCATGAGTAGGAAGCCACCATGCGAAATACTTGAATAAGCGAGCAGGCGCTTCACATTCTGCTGAGGCAGTGCGGCAAGATTACCGACGGTCATTGTAAGGGCGGAGACAACAGCCAGCATCATCGACCAGTCAATGGATGCATCTGCCGACTTGAAGCCGGAGTAGAACAGGCGAATGAATAGGGCAAAACCAGCGGCTTTGGATGCGACAGATAGAAACGCTGTAATCGGGATAGGCGCCCCTTCGTACACATCGGGAGACCACATGTGGAAGGGTACTGAGGCAATTTTGTAGCCGACGCCTGCAAGGATAAACGTGATTGACAGCAGCACGGCGAGCGGATAAACATCACCTTGACTGAACATCTCGCCCAGCTTGCTGCTAATTAGCATGATATCGCCTGTACCGGTCATACCAAAGAGGAGAGAGATACCAAATAACATTGTGCCCGATGATATCGCACCGAAGGTGATATACTTGAATGCGGCTTCGCTCGAACGTGGACTGTGTGTCAGGAATCCGGCGAGGATGTAGGAGGTTAGGCTGACTGTCTCGAGCGACAGGTAGATCATCAGGAGATGGGTGGACGATGCCATCAGATACATCCCTAACGTCACTGCAAGTAGGAGCGCGTAGTATTCACCCTTCGTCTCCGGATCGAGTTCAGAAGAACGGACCGAAAACAGAATCGTAGCAGCCGTGGCAACAGATATGATAATCTTGAAGAACATGGCGAAACTATCAAGCCGGACCATACCGAGGAACAGGGAGCGATCTTCGGACCCAATCACAAGTGCTGTGATCACGGCTATCACAAGTCCGACGAGCCCCAGATAGGCAGCACCGTTACCGCCAGTCTTCTTCGACCCCAGATCATATAAGATGATGACTACCGCGAAAACAACTAAAACAATTTCTGGTATAAAGTAAGGAATACTTGCAATGTTTGTCAACGGAGTTTCCCCTTATTGTACAAGCGGCAGTAGACTCACAGCTTCTCTAAACATATCAATGGCGATTGAGGGCCAGATACCCAGCACAATCGTAAGAATGCCCAACGGGACTAGCGTTGCGATTTCCCGTCCATTGATCTCAGTGATAGCCTCGTACTTTGGATTTAGCTCTCCAAGGAAGACGCGCTGTAATGTCCAGAGGAAGTAAGCGGCGCCGACAACAATCCCGGCGGTGGAGAGGATTGTTAGCACCTTGAATTTACTGTAGGCACCAAGAAGGGACAACGCTTCACCCACGAAACCGCTCAACCCCGGTAACCCCAAAGATGCCATAAACGCCAGTGTTGTAATACCGGTGTATATCGGCATTTTGCTACCGAGTCCGCCGAAACCATTGATCTCGCGGTGGTGCGCACGATCGTAAACAACGCCCACCAAGAGGAACAGCATCGCACTGATAACGCCGTGGTTGAACATCTGAAGAATAGCACCGGTCAATCCACTTTCATTCCGCGCTGCAAGCCCTATGAGCACAAACCCCATGTGACCAATACTGGAATAGGCAACAAGTTTCTTGAAATCAGTCTGGGCTAATGCACAGAGCGAACCGTAGACGATGTTGATAAAACCAAGGATGGCTAACGAGTTACCCCATGTACCTTTACCATTGCAGAAGAAGTCCATCCCTTCAGGCAACATCGCAAAGTTCACACGAACCAGTCCATAAGTTCCCATCTTCAAAAGGATACCGGCAAGGATGACGCTAATCGCGGTTGGCGCTTCGACGTGAGCGTCGGGCAGCCAAGTATGGAAGGGAAAGATTGGGACTTTTACTGCGAAACCGATGAAGAAACCGAGAAACGCCCATATTTGGAACGTGGGGTCTGCAAGTGCGTGTCCGGGAGTTTTCGCAAGGTTAATCAGCGTAGGGATATCAAAGGTGCGAGCTACATCATCCGTACCGCTCTTGAGATAAACAGCGATCATAGCGATGAGCATCAGCACGCTGCCGAAGAGTGTATAGAGGAAAAACTTAATTGCTGCATACTCGCGTCTCTCTCCACCCCATATCCCGATCAGGAAGTACATGGGGAGCAGCGTTAGCTCAAAGAAGACGTAAAATAGGAACATATCCAGGGCGCAGAAGAAACCGATCATCCCAGTTTCCAAGAGCAGAAACAGGGCGAGGTATGCTTTGATCCCTTTGTCTATCTTCCACGATGCGAGCACGCATATCGGTCCTAACAATGCTGTCAAAAGCACCAGTGTAACGCTTAGTCCATCAATCCCCACATGGTAGCGGATATTGAATGCTTCAATCCACATCATGTCTTCTTCATACTGATGCCCCGACGCGGATCGGTCATAATCGATAAAAAGAAACACTGCAATCAGCAGCGGGATCAGCGTGATAATAAACGTCACACGCTTAGCGAGTTCCTCCTGTTCTCGCCGAATAGCAAACAGAACCACCAGCATCCCTAGCAAGGGGATAAAAATCATCAACGATAACATCCAGCGAAATCCTCCTAAAAGTTGATTCGAGATTTATTTCTTCAGCACCTGTATTCCTGATGAACCGATTGGTTCGACCGGTCGTTTAGCCTAGAAGAGCGCACGGAAAATTAGGATAAGAAGCACAACGCCACCTACGACCGCCAGCAGATAGTTTTGGATCATGCCCGTTTGCACCCTTCTGACTCTGCCACCGATTGACCAAGTGATTCGGGCGACCAAATTGACCAATCCATCAACAAAAGTGTTATCGAACCACCCTGCAATTCGCGCACAGCCTGCCTGTACAACGATACCGACCCCGTTAACAATTCCATCAATGAACCGCAGATCGAATAGTCCGAGGACCTTTGAACCAGCGACAGTCAGCGCAACAAGCACGCCATCGTACAATTCATCAAAGTAGTATTTGTTCCACAGCAACGTGTAAATTGGGCGTAGTCTTGCTGCAACAGCATCAGGAGAGAATTTTCTCCAGTAGTAGAAAAGTGCGGATAGTCCAATGCCAACAATGACGATAACAAAAGATAGTGGCACTACAATGTTATGCGCCTTATCGTGATCTGGATTATGATGCCCCGCTGCATCGTCGTGATGTGCGTCTTCACTGTGTGCATCTTCTGCAGCGTGAGCGTCGGAAAGTCCGAGTTGTGCGTGCAAGACATCTTGACTTGTATCGTATGTCGCATGCTTTGGCGCGTGAACATGGGGTTGCGCGGGTTGCTTTACATATTTTTCAAACGACCACTTATTGACGATTGGAAAACTAAGGACGGCTAAGATAACCAGCGGTATTGCCATCTTCCAAGGTGATTCGTGCGCCCCGTCATGCATTTCCTGATTTCGAGGTTCTCCGGTAAAGGTCATAAAGATAAGGCGGAACATATAAAATGCGGTGATAACAGCAGCGAGCGCGGCCATGGCAAACAGAATATAGTGATGCACCGAATTCCAAGAGATTGCCCTGTAGAGAACCTCAACGAGAACAGCATCTTTGCTCCAGAACCCTGAGAAGATATAAGGCACACCAGCGATTGACAGTGTTGCAATCAGCATCGTCACGAAGGTGATGGGCATCTTATGCCTAAGTCCTCCCATGTGGCGCATATCCTGCGCTGGATCAATGCCAAAACTATCGAAGGCGGCGGCGTGGTCATCCCCGTGTGCATGGTCATCATCGTACGCGTGGTCATGGTCATGATCGTGGTCGTGAGCATGATGCGCAGCATGGAATGCGTGGATCACACTACCGGATCCGAGAAAGAGCAGCGCCTTGAAAAATGCGTGTGTTGTGAGATGGAAGAGTCCTGCGACGTAACTTCCTGCACCAATAGCCAACATCATATACCCCAGTTGGCTGATAGTTGAATAGGCAAGGACTCGTTTAATATCAAATCGTACAATGGCAATGGTCGCTGCGACCAGTGCCGTGATCGCCCCGACATAGGCAATGAACAACGATGAATCCGCGGTTAGGATCGGGAACATTCGTGCGGTCAGATAGACCCCTGCGGCGACCATTGTTGCAGCGTGAATCAGTGCGCTGACGGGTGTAGGACCTTCCATCGCATCCGGCAGCCATGTGTGCAAGGGGATTTGGGCAGATTTACCGACAGCGCCACAGAAGATCAGCACCCCCGCGATTGATAGCCAAGTCATGTCAGCAGTTGTCAAGTTGCTGGCGAGTGCGAAAATACCGTCAGCCCCGTAGAGCGATAGCGTGCGGAACTTGGTGAAAAGCATCATCATGCCGATGAACATCCCAACGTCACCAACGCGGGTCGTCATGAACGCCTTTTTACAGGCATTTGCGGGAGCGTCCTGTTCAAACCAAAAACCGATTAGGAGATAGGAGCAGACACCGACAAGTTCCCAACCGATGTAGATGCCGAGCAGGTTGTCAGAGACAACCAAGAAAAGCATAGAGAAAGAGAATAACGACAGGAAAGCAAAGAATCGCGGATAGCGAGGATCACCATGCATGTATCCGATTGAGAAGATATGCACAAGGCTGCTGACAATGGTGACGACAAGGAGCATGACCGAGGTCACACTGTCAAACAGGAATCCCATAGAAAAGTTGACGGAGCCCAACGGGAGCCAAGTAAGCGAATGTATCTCCGCACCATCATGCGAATACTTATCTGGATCCGCGACAACATTCGTGAACAGGAGGACAGCACAGACAAATGCCACGAGCATTGCTGCGGTTGAAACGAGATCCTGGCGGGCATAGTTACGTCCGGTCAGCGATAGGAGACCAAAAAACGCGAAGGCTGCAAGGGGGGCAAGTAAAATGATACTAATCAGCGGTACAACAGGCATACAATAATCTCCTACTTTTCTTATCCCTTCAAAGTATCAGTCTCGTCGGGACTGATGGTGCTGAACTCTCTATAGATTGCCAAGATAATTGCCAAGAAAACGGCGGCTTCAGCGGCAGCAAGGACAATTCCAAAAAGTGCGATAATCTGACCACTTATGTCATCAGGCGGAGTCACGTAGCGGGAAAAGGCAGCAAAGTTGAGGTTACATGAGTTGAGAATTAGTTCGATTCCCATCAGGATGCTAATAGCGTTCCTACGTGTCAGCACACAGAAAATTCCAAGACTGAACAGTATAATGCTGATGACAAGATAACTTTGTAGGCTCATTCGTCCCTGACCTCCTTGCGAGAGATAAGTGCTGCACCGATCAGTGCAACCAGCAGCAGTATCGAGGCAATCTCAAACGGCAGCAGATACTCTTCCTTCATAATCATCTCGCCAATCTTTCGCGTTGTCGGTTCTTGGGATGCCCCTATATCGACGTTTTCCCATTGCGGGGTGTTCGTGATGACACTGAGGAGTAAGCCGAAGATAGTCAGCGATACGACACCGCCCCAAAAAAGCTGTCCGCGTTCAAGTTTTAACTTCAGGTCCAAACTCCCACTTGTCATCATGACTCCGAATAGGATCAGCACCAAAATGCCACCGACATAGACTATTACTTGGGTAGCGGCAAGGAAATCTGCTTGTAAGAAAACATAAAGCCCTGCGATGCTAAAGAGGGTAACCATTAGTGAAAAGGCAGCGTAGACGATATTCCTGATCGTAACAACGACTACCGCTGATCCAATGGTCAGCAGGGCAAAAAGGTAAAAAACCAATTGTTGTGGATTCAATTCCATAAGTAAACTCAGTTAGTCAGTTTTAGTTCCAAGATACTCTGCCAGAGTTGCTTAGGTTCAGATTAATCTGCGGCTTCTGCCTCCATGGATTCATCGCCCGGTTTTTCATACATTTCTGGCTTTGCAAATTCGTAAATAAGGTCGGTTCGATCAAAAGTGGAGTACTCAATCCCGTCGCCAAGATTATCGAACATGATCAGACACTCTGTTGGACAAACCTCGGTGCAAAGACCGCAGTACATACAAAGCGACATGTCGATGTCAAACTGGTCAAGGTAGAAAATCACAGGTTTCCGCTCGACGACATTAGCAATTTCTTCACTTGAGACAGTGACGGCACCATTGTCCTGTGTATTGATCGTAACAGTTGTATTGGGGGCTGGTTTTTCGTCACCCTCAATATTACCGATGATTTCTGTCCTATCTTTTAGATGAACCACGTTCATGCTATCCCAGAGGCGTTCGCCTTTGGGCAACTTTTGGGTGGTAATGGTAATGCAATCGACGGGACAGATCATCTCGCATTTTTTGCAACCGATACAGTCCTCAATGCGGTTGTGTAACTTTCCACGATAGCCTTTTGGGATATCGCGTACATTCTTCTTCTGCTCAAAGGGACGATCGTAAGGATATTGGTGGGTGACCGAGGGTTTTAGCAGCTGTTTGAAGGTAATACGCATACCGACGAGGGCTGTATAAACCCCCAAATAGATATTTGACAGATAGTGACGCATGATGAAACCTCCTTAGAGGTAAATTTGTGCACCTTTGGGTTTTTAGGTCGTAGCAGAAATTCGCCTCTCCGCCGAATTGGACGGTCCCTTAGATAAACTCTTACCAAGCACGCCGAACGTAAAAATAAGTCCAAGTATAATAACAATAACGCTGATAACAATGCTTAGCAGCGTATCTGTCGGGAAAATCAGTCCCCAGATTCCAACGCCCAAAATATTAAAGAATGAAATTGGAATAAAATATTTCCAACACAGGTTCATTAATTGATCTACTCGGAGCCGTGGCAACGTCCATCGCAGCCACATCATAACAAACACTAAGAGCAGCGTTTTGATAACGACACCGATGAGTCCACCGAGCGTAATTGCCCTCAGAACAAAGCCGAGGATGCCACCTTGGGGCAACATCTCTGCGGGTACAATGCCGTGCCAGCCGCCGAGGAACAGTGTGGCCGCGATCGCGCTGACGGCAAACATATTCGCATACTCCGCAATAAAGAACAGCGCAAAGCGCATCCCACTATACTCAGTATGAAAACCAGCGACCAATTCAGATTCTGCTTCCGGTAGGTCAAAAGGAGTTCGGTTGACCTCAGCAATCGCTGATATGAAGAAAACAAAGAAAGCAATAAAGGTGAATGGCGTCCGAAAAACGATCCAGTTTGCTATTCCGTCTTGCCCCTTGACAATATCCTGCATATTCAGCGTCTGAACCAGCATGACAACCGTCAAAATGCCAAGGCCGATCGGGATCTCATAGCTAACAAGCTGTGCGGCTGATCGCATCGCACCAAGGAGCGACCATTTGCTATTGGAAGCCCAACCCGCCATAATCACGCCCATCACAACGACGGAAGAGATTGCCATGATATAAAAAATGCCAATATTTAGGTTGCTGACCAATATAGATTGACCGAATGGAATTGCGGCAAACACGGCAAAGGAACAGGCAAAGATAATGTATGGAGAAACCACAAAGAGGAACTTGTCCCCCTCGCGTGGGATGTGATCTTCCTTGAAAATGAGCTTGACGCCATCTGCCAAGGTTTGAAGGATACCGTGCGGTCCCACTCTCATCGGTCCAACGCGATCTTGGATATGTGCGGAAACCTTCCGTTCTGCTAAAACGAGTCCGAGCGGCAGCAGCGGAACTACGGCGACAAAAATGACACAGCATGCAAGCATAATTGCCAATTCGCCCAGGGGAGCAGGGAGATGGGCCAAGAATGGCGCGTGCTCTTGGGCAAACCTTTGTGCCCAATTTTCGGAGGCTTGGACGAAAAATTGATGTAAGTTTTCAAACCCCATAGCATCGGGATTCAAAGCAGATTGTAGACCTACTGGCATTCAAACTCCTTATCTGTAAAGGGTGACTCGCAAAGATAGCATCAGAACTCAGCGATCAACCTCTCCCATGACAATATCAATACTTCCGATGATCGCGATAATGTCCGCAACCATTAATCCTCGACTCAACTCCTGCAACGCACTTAGCGCGGTAAAGCAGGGGGACTTGGCTTTCACCCGTACTGGCTTCGGCGTCCCATCGCTCACGATATAGAAGCCGAGTTCGCCTCGCGGAGCTTCACTTCGAGAGAAGATTTCGCCCTTGGGCGGTCTCACTGCTTTGAGCTCTGCCTGAACGGGACCATCAGGAAGACCGGATTCAAGGATCTGTCGAATAATGCGGACGGATTCTTTCATTTCATCCATCCGGACTTTATAACGATTCCAACAATCTCCAGAGACCACGCCAAGCTCCGGAATGTCTCTGCCAACTGGAACATCAAAGTCAAATCGATCATAGATGGAGTAAGTTTCATCCTTGCGCAGATCCCATTGTAATCCTGCTCCACGGAGGTTGGGACCGGTAATACCGTAGTTAATCGCCATTTCTGCGTCCATGACCGCGACGTTCGCTGTGCGCTCAATAAAGATACGATTGGCGGTCAGTAGCGAGTTGTATACATCAATCTGCGGCTCGAAGTAGTCGATAAACTCTTTAACCTCATCCATAAATCCGGGAGGTGTATCCCTTGAAACCCCACCGACACGGATATAGTTGTAGGTCAACCGGGCACCACAGATTTTTTCAAAAAGCAGGAGAATCTTCTCGCGATCTCTAAAGGCGTACAGGAAGGGGGTAAAGGCACCAATGTCCATACCGTAAGTACCGAATGACAGGAGATGACTTCCGATTCGGTTGAGTTCACCGATGAGGATTCGAAGGTATTCGCCTCGCTCAGGCACCCCGGGGAATTTACCCTCTTCTTTCGCCATTAACTGCTCAACAGCCAAACAGAATCCCCAGTTCATATTCATGGCTGCGATATAATCCATTCGGTCGGTAAACGGAATAATCTGCTGATAATTGAGGTTTTCAGAATGTTTTTCAAAGCAGCGGTGCAGGTAACCGATATGGGGAATTGCGTCCCGAACAACTTCGCCATCCAGTTTCAACTCCAGCCTTAACACGCCATGGGTGCTTGGATGCTGAGGTCCCATGCTCACGATCATTTCGTCTGTGAATGGCTTCAGTTCAATAATTTTACTTTCCGGCTGTGGTGCTGCCATGATAGATTTCCTTCTTAATCAAGTCAGTAGAATACTCTGGCTCATCTTTAGTACCCGTCTTCTAAGCCTTGAACCGATAGATTTAACCATGCTTCACATCATCATCCGGCTCATCCAAGCGGACCTGTTTTCCATCAAACGGAGTTATTCACATAACGTCTTCCGATCCACTCAAGTATGAGTGCCATACCTTCAAGCAGACCCACTAGTATCGGCGCGATGATCGACAAAGGCAGTGCGACGAGCCAAAGCGCAATCATGGTTATTACAAAACAAACTCCTGCGCTGCGCGCACCTATGCGCAGCCATTTATGAAATTGTTTCTCCAACGTCCCTGACGTGCTCAATGCTGTTGCACCACGAAAAGCATAAAGAACCAAGATTAGAATACCAAAAGGGATCCCAATTAAGGAGTCTCCAATATTTATTCTCCATGCTAAAACCATCAATGCACACGCCGCACAGCCATACAGGAGTAGGCGCATCACAGCCATTCCTGCTTTCCAAAATCTGTTTGATGCTTCGGATCGATTTTCTATGCTCCAGTTATTAGTCATATTTTCCTCCTAGTCTTTCATAGAAGGCCGCGCATCAATACGGCACTCGCATCCCTCGATAAAACTCAGGCTCTGTATAATCCTTGCGCATCGGGTAGCCTTCCCAATCGTCTGGAAGCAGGATTCTCCGTAAATCACTGTGACCATCGAAGATAATCCCGTACAGATCGTACGTCTCTCGCTCATGCCAGTTGGCGGTTCTCCAGATATGTTCAACCGTGGAAACGTGGGGGTCTTCTTCTTTGGGAAGAACAATTTTCAGTACCAGTTTGTGACGGCGGGGCATTGAGTAGAGGTGATATACAACGTAATAGTTGGGATCTTTCGCACCGAGATCCACCCCACTCAAACACATTAAGAAATCGAAAGCGAGTGCTTCATCTTGGGCGAGATACTGTGCGACATCGGCGAGGGATTCAGCTGCAACGGTAACAAAGGGATCCGCAATGTCCTCTTCAAACGAGACGATTGATTCTCCAAATTTATCTTTTAGGTTTTCGTAAATTTCTTGTGGTGTCACGGAAAGGCATCAACGCTTTTGGAGAGTTATCCACAGCGCTGTAATTCTCCCTTCTAAGATTTTGCTCCTTTGACAGGGCGCTAAGGAATATGTGAAAATACGTTGCGTAGAATCCATCCTATAGGCAGTTACGGGAAGTCGGTATTCGCTCTCTGCCATTCAAATCCTCCGCCGATATTTTAACCGGCAGCTTCTTCCCCGGCTCCTTCGGAATTTTGAGCAACTTGATCCTCCTGGCCCTCTTGTGCTGCCGAGTGTTCTTCTGCTTCAGCCTGCGCTGCAGCCATCGCCTCTGCATTATTTTCCAGGTCCGTCTTAGTGAAGAGTTTCTTCAAGAAAGGCACACTTGTTCGTTTTGCAACAGTCTGTGTTTTAATCTTTTCCTGCAGCTTCATCAAGCCTTCAAGCACCGCTTCGGGTCGGGGAGGGCAACCGGGAACATAAACATCAACCGGAATAATTCGATCTACGCCCTTGAGGACATGATATCCGTGCTGCCAGTAAGGACCGCCGCTTGTGGCACAACTTCCCATAGAAATAACATATTTCGGTTCGGGCATTTGTTCGTATAGGCGCTTAATCCGAGTCGCCATTTTCAGTGTTACTGTTCCTGACACGATAATGAGATCGGATTGACGAGGCGTCGCGCGTGGAACCCCCGCACCAAAACGATCTAAGTCATAATTTGAGGCTGCGGTCGCCATAAACTCAATGGCACAACATGCCAGTCCAAAGGTCATGGGCCACAAAGAGGAGGCTCGCGCCCAGTTGGCGACGGCATCAATAGAGGTAACGATGATATTCTTGTCCAGCTTCTCCTCAATTATCATTGTTCAACTTCCTCCCTTACAGACTGAATCGAACGGATCCATTGGAGATCTCCTTTCACCCAGATATAGGCGAGACCGACCAACAGCATAAAGATGAAAATAAGCATCTCAACAAATGCGAGAACCCCAATCTCACGGAACACCACACCCCACGGAAAGAGAAACACAATTTCAACATCAAAGATCAGGAAAATTAACGCGATGACATAGAAGCGCGCGTTAAACTTGATACGAGTATCACCAATCGGATCCTCACCACACTCATAGGGCATATACTTTTCGTCGGTGAAAAGTCGGGTTTGAAGCAGGCGAGAGACGACAAGGTTAAGCGTAACAAACAAGCATCCTACAACCAGAAAGAGTAACACATTTGCAAAATTAAAGAGCATTTGTTCCACAAGGTAAACCTTCGCGTCGGTGCGTAGCTTTATATATTCAACCGAAAATTTGCCTTGTCCTTTCGAGGTGGGTTGTGAAATTTCTCACAAACTGAGAGCTAAGAAGGCCTGAAACTGGGCAACTATGTAGTTCAACGATCCGCATTCAAATCATAATTATATATCAGATCCAGATTATTTGCAACAAAAAATCTGACAGACGGACACCTACGAAGGCCACAGTTCTTTTCCGCGCAATCCCGCACCAACACTGGATTCGAACAGAACAGACCGATCAATTGCCTATTTCTAATTTTGGAACAGTCACGGAATTCCGTAACCTGATTGAGTCAGTTCATGCCCATCGCCCCTTGATTACATGAACGCAACCTTAAGCGTTTACTAAGAAAACCAATTCTGACAACCAAAGTGAGAGTTATGGCATGTTTTCTAGGCGTGAGGATTTTCTAACGAAAGAATAGATTTCTTTTTAAAGATAGGTTATAATAGCAACTTCTGAAGTCATAAATTAAAAAGGTAAGCATTGCAAGCTGCTACTAACTTATATTAACACTAAGGAGAACATACTTATGAAAGGTGGAGATATTCTTATTGAGTGTTTGAAAGCTCAGGGAGTACGTTGCGTTTTCGGTATGCCGGGAACACAGAACATACAGATATATGACTCGCTCCTTCGTCATGGGGTGGGCGTCATTGATCACTATCTCGTCCGCCATGAATATGCTTCAACACAGATGGCTGACGGTTACGCACGTTCTACCGGAGACGTTGGTGTCGCACTAACGGTCCCGGGTCCCGGTGCGAGCAACGCATCGACAGGAATTGTGGAAGCATTCACAGATTGTGTGCCTGTCTTGCTAATCACGGGACAGAGCGACTCCGAATTTTACGCAAGAGATCCGAGCAAGATGTTTCACGGCTTGGATCAGATGAGTTTCTTTGAATCTGTCACAAAGTACTGTGCGATCGCACAGACGATAGAGGACATCCCCAAGGTCGTCGAAAATGCGTTCCGCGCCATGCGATCAGGCCGTCCGGGACCTGTAGTGTTGGAATTTCCAATGGATGTGGTCACTGGCGAAGGTGAAGTATCTATTCCACCGCGCGTGGAAAGACAGCCAGCCGCTCCACCCAACTCTGCTGACCTCCAATCCGCAGCGGAAGCGCTAAGAAATGCGGAGAGGCCAGTCCTGTTTGCGGGATCAGCGGTCATCCACTCCGACGCCCGTGAAGAATTGCAGCTGCTTGCGGAGAAACTCAATGCCCCGGTTGCTGTAGCGCGATGTGCAAAGGGCGCCTTACCTGAAGACCACCCACTGGCGTTGCAGATTGTCTACGGTTATCCGGGCTATCAGGCAATGCAGATGGCCGATTGCACACTGGCTATCGGTCCTCGTTTCACATCAATTGATACGCGGACTTGGACTTTCCAGCCACCGCGCCCATTAATCCAACTCGATGAGGACGAGAAAGAAATCGGCAGAGAGTATCCATGCGACGTTGGGGTAGTTGGCAACCTTAAATTGACCCTACAGGCATTAATCGAGGAAATCGATGGATGCAAGGACTCATGGACACGACCATTGGAGCGGATTCGCGAGCGATTTGCTGCGCAACCTCCCCTGCCCCTTTTGCCGGAGATAAGAGAAGTACTTCCAGATGATGGTATTCTCGCCGTTGATGTTCATGGTATCGGCTACGCCTCGTTTGCTGAATACCCAGTGTTGGATCCGCAAACCTTCCTTTATCCGAACATCGGTGTCGCGCTCGGATATGCTTTTCCTGCTGCTCTCGGCGCAAAAGTCGCGCATCCGGACAAACCGGTCGTGTGCTTCAGTGGTGATGGCGGGTTCATGATGGGCTCTCCTGAATTAGCCACTGCAATGATGTATGGCATCAATGTTGTAACGATTGTTGTGAACGACGGTGCATTGAGCGCGATCAAAGGATCTCAGCAAAAGGGATGCAACGGACGCACCATTGATACGGACTTGAGCAACCCGGATTTCATTGAGTTTGCCAAATCCTTTGGTGCTTACGCGGTACGGGTTGATGAGATAGCGGACTTCAAAGGTGTGCTACAAGACGCACTCGCTGTGGACCGGCCTGCGCTCATTGAGGTGTCAATGCAAGATAAACAGGAAGAGGTCATCGGTATGATTGGGTGGTTGCAAACGGATCCACTGCGAAGAGGCTGAAACCCACATTAAGTTAAGGACCGCGCAACAGAAGCCGAGTTATCGTCAATAGCTCGGCTTCTTTCTGTATCGGATTAGGTGTGAAAGGTCAAACCTTAAAGAGAGAAATCTTGGGTTCATATTCTAGGGAATATACACTACTCTTACCCTTATGAGGATTTGATTGATGATTGGAATTCGGGCATTGTTGTTCGACTTTGGTGGTACGCTCGATGGAAATGGAATTCATTGGCGAGACCGAACATACAACTTCCTCCAGAAGATGTATCCAGAGGTTGACCGAGAGACATTCGATCGGGTGGATCGTGCCGCTGTTGACGGCCTTATCGGCAGTGGAAAAGGTCCCAAACTTACACTGCGTGAAACGATGGATATCATTGCGACTGGCATTTACGAAGGACTGGGTTTAGATTCGGACATTAAAGACCGGTATGTAAATTTTTTCTGTGAAGGGGCGCAGGTAAGCCTTGAGCGTAACCGTCGGTGGCTTATAACCCTTCGCGATCGATATCAACTCGGTGTCATCAGCAACAACTTTGGAAACACACAAGGTTGGTGCGACGAATACAACCTCTCACCCTTGCTGGATATAGTAATCGATTCAACTGTTGTTGGCATATCGAAACCAGATGCGGGGATATTCCACGCAGCGTTGACGGGATTAAGCGTCTCCCCTGAGGTATCAGTTTATGCTGGAGATACGTATTCGGACGATGTGGTCGGCGCAAAGGGCGTGGGAATGTGGACTGCTTGGTTAGTGGGAGAGGAAGACAAGGAGTGCCCCGATGCATCACTCGTCGATGTTGAACTGACAACACTTCAGGAACTCCAGGGGTTTTTGGAATCGGAGAATGGAATATGAGAAATTGAACTTTTATTAACATTCTGTTAAGAGAAATCACCTGCTATCGGCTGTCTAAACCTCACCTACCCTTCTGCGTCTACCTATGCATGAAACGAATCTCAAGTAAAAGATTGGAAGATAGAGGGGGATCAAGAAATGCAGAATGCGGTGGGGCAATCCTTAGTACAACTGATACTAGATTCGAATCTAATCTCCGAAGATGAGTATCAGCAGGTTCTGGAGGAAGCCAAACAAACAGGTGTTACCTACACACAGGCACTCTCAAAGTTTGTAGACTCCAAGTCGCTCACGCTCGCCAAGCAGGCTTTTGAGCACGGGGTATCGTGCATTCTACTTGAGGATGTTGTTCCAGAGAATGAGGCAACTGAGCGAGTTTCAGCGAGCTTTGCCTACCGGAACAAGGTTTTGCCAGTTCGCTCGAACGAAGGAACGCTCACTGTCGCGATGGCGGATACATTGGATATCCGGCTAATCGATGAGATGCGGCTGGTCACCGACTGCGAGATTAAAGTCGTTCTTGCGGCTGAAGAGGACATAGAAGCAGCCATTATCCGTGCCTACGGAAAGACCGCCGCCGCCATTCTGAACGAAGGCATTAAGGGACCTGTTGGGGCAGTTGCCACGCTTGAACGTGAAACGATTGACGACTTCGGTATTAGCGAGCAAGACCTGAGCCAAGACCCGACAGTTGTGAATGCCGTCGATCAGATTATCATAGACGCCGTCCGATTGGGTGCCAGTGACATCCATATTGAACCCTTCCCCGGTGAACTCAAAATCCGTTATCGAATCGACGGTGTTTTGGAAGACCAACCTAACCCGCCTCCCCATCTCCAGTCCGCAATTACTTCCCGGGTCAAGATTATGGCGAGCATGAACGTGGCAGAACGGCGTCGCCCCTTAGATGGCAAGATCGGCGTCACGGTTCAGAGCGTTGGCAATCGTCAGATTGATCTGCGTGTCTCGACCGTACCCACAGTGCACGGCGAAAGCGTGGTCCTCCGGATCCTTGACAAACAATCCATCTCATTCGGCTTGGAGCAGCTCGGCTTGTTGGAGGAGAATTTAGACCAGTTCTTCCGCATGATTCAGAAACCACACGGCATTATCTTGGCGACAGGACCCACGGGTAGCGGTAAAACAACAACGCTCTATGCCTGTTTGAAGGAAATTAACACTCCGGACGTCAAGATTATCACAATTGAAGATCCGGTTGAGTACGAATTGGAAGGGATAAACCAAATTCAGGTGAATCCGGAGATAAATGTGACCTTTGCAGCGGGGTTAAGACATATCTTGCGTCAAGATCCAGACAAGGTGTTAGTCGGTGAAATTCGGGACCATGAAACGGCGGAGATGGGGATCCACACCTCCTTGACAGGTCACCTTGTCTTTAGTTCACTGCACACAAATGATGCAGCGAGTGCAGTTACTCGGTTAGTAGATATGGGAATAGAACCGTATTTAGTTGCCTCAACGCTGGAGGGTATTATTGCCCAACGGCTTGCACGTCGGGTTTGTCCGCATTGCTATGAGATGTACACGCCGGAACCAGAGCGAGTCCAAGACCTACTCGGAAGCCAGACGGGAGTAATCACCTCCGATCTGCTTATCCCGCGTGCGGTCGGATGTAAAGAGTGCCGCGGTCGTGGATATAAGGGGCGGATTGGTCTCTTCGAGGTTATCCTGATGAGTGAGGAGCTGCGCGAGATGACGATCCAAAGAGCATCTGCGAGCCAACTGAAACGCGTCGCAATGCGGCTGGGAATGAAGACGTTGCGGGAGGATGGTTGGAGAAAAGTGGTCGCTGGTTACACAACGGTAGAGGAAATTGTGCGACTCACACAAGAGGATGAGTTTGATATTGGCGAAGTAGTATGAAGATTGAAACGTGAGACGTAATACGTGAGTGTTTTACGCATTGTAGGAGAGAGTGTCTGATGCCAAGATTCCGTTACGAAGCCCTGACCAGTACTGGAACGGTGGTTAACAACACACAAGAAGCAAGCAGCAAAGCTGAACTTGTGTCAAAATTAAAGGTGATGGGATATTGGCCCACAAACATCGTTGAAGATACCGCAGAAACCCAAGATCGAAAAGGGATTCAGATCCCATTCTTGCCCACTCGGATTAAGGGGGCAGAGGTGGAGTTTTTCACATATCAGATGGCAACGCTGATTAACGCCTATGTCCCGCTATCCCGTGCTTTGGGGATAACTCTTGAGCAGATCACGAACGTTGAACTTAGGCGGGTGGTTGAACAGATCAAATACGATGTTGAGCACGGCTCACCGCTTAACGATGCGCTCGCGCAGCATCCGAGAGTATTTTCCGATCTATATGTCAACATGGTAAAGGCGGGGGAAGCAGGCGGTGTTCTTGGGGTGGTGTTGGAACGTCTCGCTGAGTTTGCCGAGAGACAGCGACTTCTAAAAACAGAAGTGACCTCTGCACTGTTTTATCCTGCAATTCTACTGGTGTTAAGCATCGGTGCGGTGGCAGTCTTGATGACCTTTGTTATTCCTAAATTCACCGGCATGTTTGCTGAGTTAGACGTCGCATTGCCGGGTCCGACGCGGTTTCTTATTGGTATTACCAATTTCTTGAGCGTTTACTGGTGGATAATTTTAATTGCCGGGATTGGCAGTGTCATAGCGGCCAGACACTATATTAGCACTGAAAGTGGACGCTTGACTTTTGATCGAGTGAAGATCAAGCTCCCGATTATTGGAGTCATCTTTAGCAACTTTGCGCTGGTGCGGTTTACACGCACCATGGCAACGCTGCTTGAAAATGGCGTTATATTGCTGCCAGCGCTTCGGGTTGTCAAGGATACCATTGGAAATTCCGTTTACGGAAACGCAGTTGCAAATGCGGAACAGGAAATCGAGCGAGGTTCAACTTTGTCGCGAGAGTTAGAGAGGGGCGCTGTCTTCCCACCCCTACTGACTCACATGGTCGCGATTGGCGAAGAGTCCGGCGATCCTGAACAGATGTTGACGAAATTATCGGTATATTACGATCTGGAAATTAAGAAAAATCTCGAACGGCTTACTAACTCAATTGGACCGCTGGTAATTTTATTTATGGGTTTGCTGATTGGATTTATCGCTGTTGCGATGATACTTCCAATCTTTGAGGCTAGCACATCACTTAGCGGATAGTCATTATCGTTTCATTAGTAGTATAGGAGGTAAGATATGCTCAAACAATTAAAATCAGATGAATCGGGGTTGACCCTTATTGAGATTACGATTGTCATTGTCATTCTCGGTCTCTTAGCGAGTTTTATTGCACCGCGTGTCTTAAATGCGCCGGATAAAGCAAAGGTCGCCAAAGCGAAGTTGGAGATTAGTGCTTTGGAAAACGCGTTAGAGATGTATGCGATCGAAGTCGGGGACTATCCGACGGTGGAACAAAATTTACAGGCACTGTGGCAAGTACCAAATCCGCAACCTGAAAACTGGAGCGGACCCTATATTAACAAACCCGTTTTCACGGATCCATGGGGCAACAATTACATCTATGTCTATCCCGGTCTTCACGAAGGTTACAATTACGATCTCTACTCCTTCGGCAAGGATGGGAAGGAAGGAGGTACAGACTTCGATGCTGACATCACAAACTGGGTACAGGGGATAGATCAGTGAGATAAATTGAGGCACACTATTGTTTTTATTATGATCAAAGATTGTCTCACTCCTAAGGTAAGGACATGCACTCGCCCAAACGGATTTTGCGTTCAAGAGAAAGGGAGTTGCTTGGCAAACGGGATTGGCATCCGCTCGCCTCGAGAGGCTTTACGCTGATTGAAATCCTGATTGTGCTTGCGCTAATCGCAATTCTCTCTTCTATTGCAATGCCCTCCCTACGTGGATTCGCTGCAGCCACACGCTTGAAATCCACCGCCCATGCTATCCGAGATATGCTCAATTTCGCGCGTGATCTGGCAATCACTGAGCGGACAAGCTACCTCGTTGTATTTGATTTGACGGCGAATCGTTACTGGCTTGCCTCCAGCGAAACCTTCAACCTTGCAGACCCGTCCACTCCCGTAATCACGAACTCCGTAAGTGTTCAATCTGCCCAGCCAACCACAGAAGGCACTACCGCATTGCAGGGAACGCACCCTTCACGAACAAATGCGATCCTTGGCATACCCCAAAAACCGGGATATAATGTCAGTTTAGCCAGCATGATAACGAATCATAACTTCCAGACTATGCAGATAGACAGCGGTGTGGATTATGTCTACTTCTCTCCGACGGGTTCGTCAGAGGATACCGTTCTGTATCTTCAGGATCAGCGGGGTCAAACGATGTCCATAATGGTCGAAAACGCAACAGGACGGATTCGTCTTCAGCAAATCAACTCGCAGCAGATCGAGGCGTTGGGATTGGCGCATGAATCCTCTGAATAATCTAATCTCATTTTTCCGCGGATCAGCGGACGATGAAAACGGCTTTACTCTGATCGAAATTGTTGTCGCATTAGCCATTCTGTCATTAGCCCTACCGACGCTCCTCCGTTCCTTTACAGAAGCAGCAAAAGGGCAAGCGTTGGCAGAAAACAGAACCACCGCCCTGTATCTCCTTAAATTTCGGATGGCGGCAATTGAGGCTGAAGGTTATCCGGATATTGGCGAGGAGGATGGCGAATTTGGAGAGGATTCGCGGTTCCGTTGGCACTCGGATGTTCAGGATGTTGAATCGGAGGAGATTGAAGGGCTGCGCTTAATCACTGTTACCGTTACGTGGCAAGAGCGTGGAGAAGAAAGGCTACTTTCAACGAGCACGTATCTCGCAGACCGTCAGATGCCACAGGAACAAACACAGGGCAGTCAACAGGGACAAGGGGGTGGCGGATGAGATCGCGCACTTCACGGCTTATGCTCAACTCCTACGGTTTTACCCTCCTCGAATTACTCGTCGCTGTCAGTATTCTGGTCATTATTGGGGGTGCCTCTTACACGGCGTTCAATGTTGCACTCGATGTTTATCAGAGATCTGAATCGCGGATTGTCATGACACAAAAATGTCGCATCGCGTTAGAGCGCGTTGCTACGGATCTGAACAATCTGCAAGCTGTACAAGGCGACGAATCTCTCGTCATCGTGTCACAGGATGATCCAATTGAAGAAGGGATTAGCCGAGATTTAATCAGTTTCGTAACCTTAATTCATACCGATCCCGACCCGTTCCTCGCCGAATTGAATTCGGCAACCCAAACAGTCGTAGCAGATGGGGAGGGAAATCCAGACGAACTTGTGAGCGATGTCCAGCGAATTGCTTACTACATTGGAGAGGATGTCGCTCGACAACTTGAGGACACTCAAGAGGCTCAGATGCAAACGAGCGGAGAACTATTGACAGGAGACAGCGAAGCGGAGGGAAGATTAGCTCTCTACCGACTTTCAACGACAGCCTTGGATGTAGAAACGGTTATCCAACCCCTACTTGAAGCGGAAACGCTTCCCACAGAGGATGAAGCAGGCAATCCAATTCATATAAATGTTGTTCCAATCATCGATCAGATTACCTCCTTTGATGTGAGATATTACGATGGCGAAGAGTGGTATGAGTCGTGGGAAAATACCGAATTGATTCCGACCTCCGTTGTCGTCTGGATAACAGTCGTCAGCGAAAACAGTCGACCGGGGCAGAACACCGGTGCGAATTCCATAACCCAATCAACCATGGTTTATCTGCCAATGAGTGCAAATTTCAGCGAAGAACCGTCCGGTGGACCTGCTGCTGGACCGGGAGGATGAAGGCATAAAGAATGGATGGAAGAAAAGGTTCACTATTTCATTTCAGTTGCAGGTGGTCCGTATACAACTGTGACTGTGGACTTTCGCTTATCTCGACGCTCTGGCTGTTGACAATCCTCTCCGTCCTTGCAACTCATTTCCTGTATTCGATCCGTCTTGAGCAGCGCGCACAGGCAAACTTCGCAGATCGAACAAAGTATCACTATGCTGCAAAGGCTGGCTTCGAGCGGTCAATCGTCATGCTGCGTGGGGATGAGACTCCTTACGATTCGCTTGGCGAAGATTGGTCAGCGGGGCTGGAGGAACAGATTGGCGACGGTATCGAATCCGGAAGCGCTCTCACTTACCGTATTAAAATCACAGATGAAGGTGCTAAGGTCAACATCAACACCGCTGATGCAAGTATGATTCAAGGATTATTGACTCTCATGGGTTATGAAGAAACGGAAATAACGGAACAACCACTTCCTCAAGCAATCGAGGAAGGAAGACCCTACCGCACGGTGCGAGACTTAGCGCGAGTCCCAGGCATGACACCATACCTGCTCTATGGTCGACAGGCATCATTAGATACGGATGCAACCGTAGGTACGGGGATTGATGGAGCAACGCAGCAGAATGTTCCTGGATTGGTCGATTTGGTAACGATATATTCGATTGACAGAAATACGGATGCAAGCGGGAATGCGCGTGTCAACATTAACAACGCGGACGGACAACAACTGACGCAGATCCAAGGGAACAACAATCAGCCAGTTTTCTCCCAAGGGGAAAAGGACGCATTGGTCCAACAGCGTGAGTTCGATAGTATCGGCGATCTGATTGATGCAACAGCGGTCACGGAGCAGGTTTTTAACAACATTCGTGACCGGATTAGTGTGGAAAGCAATGACGAAGAGGAGGATACAGTTAATATCAACACCACTGATGCTGGAGGGTTACAGACGTTAGACGGTATTGATGAGGGCATGGCCGAACGGATCATCGACCACCGCAATAGTCAAGGCAACTTCCAAAACATCGATCAGCTCAAAGAGGTAAAACTGATAACGGAGCAAGAGTTTCGTAGCATAGTCGATAAGATTACCACAAAGGACGACACAACAGTCAGTGGGTTCATCAATATCAACACAGCCCCCCAAGAGGTATTACAACTCTTACCGGGGATGGATGAAGAAAAGGCTCAAGCAATTATCAACCGTCGCGAATCGGAACCAGAAGACAGTGAGCGCGCCGATGCATTGGCAGAAGCCGGGGTTGAGGGCAATCCTTTTGAGAACATCAGCCAACTCCTTGATGTAGAAGGGATTGACATGGAAATCTTCCGCCAGATAGCCGAGTTGGTCACCTATCGCTCACACGGTTTTCTGATTGAAGTTGACGGTGTTGATAACCTCGGCAAATCAATCGCCTCTTGTGTCGGAGTTCTTGATCGTACTGGAGAACAGATTGTAACTAAGTCTTGGAGACAGAACTAGCTCGCAGAGCGGTTAGACACTCTAATATAGCGTAGGGGGAAACATGGCAAAGAACCAAATCGCAGCCATCGATATTGGGACAAGCGCAGTCAAGTTGGTGCAGCTGGAACAGACTGCGTCTGGAATTTGTCTCGTGAACGCAGGGATAGAAACGTATCCCTATACGAACCCTACGACGGAAATTTCAACGGAAGTGATTACCGAAACCTTGCAGCGTTTGTGGGGGCGTGTGGGTGCACGTAGCAGTTCGGTGGTGTTATCAATTCCGCGTTTGTCAGTTACGTCGCGTCGATTAACAAACCTGCCTGCTGCCGCAACAGGGGACCAGCTCACGAACTTAGTCGCTATGCAAGCAGAAACGGAGCTTCCCTTCCGGGTAGAAGACGCTATCTACGATTACCACGACGTGCACCGCTCGGAGGATTCTATCTCCGTTGAATTGATCGCGGCAAAGCGTGAGACGGTACAACAACAGATTGATTTTCTGAAACCGATCGGTCTTGCACCTAAAGGCGTGATGCCTTCGACCTTGGCGACGAGTGTTTTGGCAGGAATAGTAAATCATGAGGACAATTCATCAACTGAAATGACAATGGTCGTGGATATTGGCGCGGGACGGACCGACCTGTGCTTGCTAGCTGGAAATGCCCTAAGGTTTTCACGGAGTTTTCCTATTGGAGGAAACCATCTAACGGATCTATATCAGCAAGACATAGGGAGCGATTTTGAGGTCGCTGAGCGTCTAAAAATGATTGAGGCTGCGCTGAATCGGGACCTTCAAGCTGCTAATCCGTCGTATGAATGGGCGGATGGGTTTGTCGCGGAGTTACAGCGCTCGATCAGTGGCGCAAAGCGGGAACTCAACCTGACTGAAGATCGGATCGTTAGAGAAATCTGGTTGTGTGGTGGAGGATCTCGGATTTCAGGACTAACAGACTATATCGCCAATCAATTGGAAGTACCAGCTCGACATTGGAATCCGAGTGATGCCTTTAAGGAAATTTGGGATGAACAACGCTCCAATATCCAATCTGTTGATGGTTTCAGCGACACACTTGCCGTCGCATTGGGGTTGGGTGTCAATGCGTTGACCACGCGAATCTCCTTGGACCTGCTCCCCGCTGAAGAGAAGGTTAAGCTCACACAGGGGCAGCAGCGGAAGCGGACGTTCATGGCTGTCGCAGCTGGCTCGGCGTTACTAATCGGCCTCGGCCTAGGCGGACTGACGTGGAGCAGAATCCATCAAGCGAAAATTGTTGCTCTGGAAGGAGCGATTAGAAACATCCGCCAAGCTGAATCCAAGGCGAAAGAGATACTAGTCAAAGATTTAGCGATGGTGAACCTCTTAACGGCGCGCGCTTCTCCGCTTGACATAGTGCGTGAGTTGAGCGTCCGATTCGCCGACCGTACAAAGATTGCTTGGACGACACTCAACATTACCAGACTAGATGACCCCGAGAGGGCAAAGATTACTTTCAACATCGAAGCGCAATCGCATCAAGACGTGAGCCAAGCAATCAGTATTATGGCACAATCAGGTGCATTTACGCACATCAAATCCGGCCAGGTCACAAGTATTGAACGCGATAAGAAACCCATTTTCCAAGCACAAATCACATGTAATCTGGCGAAAGACGCAATACAGACGTTTGCCCAAGCCCGTCATCTGAATCCAATTCGGCCTTTGAAATCTGAAAGTAGCGAGCAAGAAAGAGATGCCCCGGAACGAAAGAAGACTGACAAATGAGAAAACTTACACGGCGTGAGATCATTTTACTCACGATTGTTGCCCTTGTGGTCTTGATTCTCCTCATTGAACCTATAATCCGACAGGGGTTCCCAGGCAAAGAGCTTTCTACTAAACGAGAGCAACTTCAAACAGCACAGAATCTGGTCCAGCTCGCTCAAATTACCCAGCGAATTGACGGGAAGATTCAAGCGCAAGTCGGTTTAGAAGGGCAGATTATCTCTGATTCTCTGTTTGATGAAATTGAAAGCCGAGTGGATTTAGAAGCTCTCAACCGAGCACGACGCGCCTCCTCACTAGCAGGATTACACCCTGCCCTTGAGAATAAGGCAGATTCACTTCTTGCTTATAAGCAACAGCACGGTGAGTTTGGAGACATGGAAGAGCTAAAGAAGATACGGGGACCTATCTTTGAGGGGGAGCAGGCACAGGCAGTAATTTCGCGACGAATCTCCGATCTTGCGCGAAGATCGGGGCTGCGTCCGAACTATCAACTCAATATTAGACCGATGCCGGGGACGAAGTCCGAACAACTTCCGCCGCAAACGAAGAAAAATCTGGTGTACCATCTCTACTTGGGCGAACTATCAAACGAGCTCCAGCAGTTGCAATCACAGCAGAGTGCCATCGAAGAAGCAGAGGAGGAGCGGCAGGTCGAAACTGAAGAAGCAGCGATGGAGGCGATGTTCGATGCCTGGTTGGAAAAAGATGAGGCCGAAGATGACGGAAAAGACAAGGTAGTAAAATCCAAAACGCAGTCAACTGAAGAATTAGATTCGGAAGTCAGGGCCGCGCCAACGAAGGAGACGCCGCCAACCACGAAACTCCTTCAGCGGGAAGTTAACCGTCAATTTGTATCGTTGCCAGACGTCATCCCTCTAGCACTACGAATAGAACTGCTAGAATTTTTCCAAGCAAACCTGAAACAACAGCTGGCTGGAGTGGTTGAATTTAGGAGAGGATTCTTCGCGGACCAAATCGCTTTAGAAACTGATGAAGTAAAGGCTGGATTTTTCGGGATCGGTCATGAAAGGCAGACAACAGCTATTAAGTTCAAGCCTAATAGCGTATTGTTGTCGAGGTTCGAATCTTTAATCAACCGCTATGAAACGACTGACGGAAACGAGACCGAGAAGCCATTGGATTATAATCAGCAAATCCGTGCACTCACGGCGTACGTTGATCAGATTCTGGAACAGGAAAACGAACTTCACGATTGGCTTACAACGGTCCCCACTGTCCATCAGCCCGAGGCGTACATCGTTGACATGCGCTTCAACAATAGTATTGAGAAAATTGTGAGGTTAATTTACGCGATCGAATCAAGCTCGAAATGGTTGCAGGTCAGGGATTTGCAAATCACCATAGCGGACAAAAAGGAAACGACCATCAGCGCAACTCTCGCAATGATCGCGAGAGTTCTCTGAAATCAAATAAAGCTACAAGACGGCTAAATTGCGTCTCAAAGTCCAATTCAGAGTAGGAGTGGGGACAATGTACTTTCAACAATCCAGATTTTATAAGTACCTGACTAGAAATTTCGGCGTCCTGCGTAAGGTGAGCTTTCAATCGGATCGGAGACACCAAGACGCAAGCGCAGGTTTTGCGCCTGATCAAAACGGGCAACCAGAAGGGTTGCCGCTGCTTGTCCTCATACTGTCGATATCTATAGGCTGTATCGTTGGGCCTTTTACCGCATCAGTGTTAGCGCAGGAAAATAATCAGAGAGGGATGGAGGTCACGGAGCGTGACGCAGCTGGTCAAGCGATTCGATTTAACTTTGACTTTCCAAGCGGTAATCTGCAAAGCCTCATTAAATTCATCAGCGCGGAAACGAACCTGACGATTATCGCCTCCGAAAACGACATCAAGGACAAGAAATTTGCCCTGACCAATCTCAAGAACGTGACAATTGACGAAACACTCGAAGAGATTAAAACAGTTCTGGCTCAATATGACTTGACCATGATCCGCACGAACAATACTTTGCTGATTACGACGTTTGAAAAGGCAGTCAGGATGAAAGTGCCAGTGAGACGAATCATGGCAGATCCAAGTCTGATTGAACAGACCGATGAGATCCAGACATATATAATTCAATTGAGTAGTGCCGCTGCCTCGGAGCTGGTGAATAGTTTGAAACCACTGTTGAGCAAAGCAGCAATTATTTTCGCGGATAGTAACAGTAACTCACTAATCATTACCGACGTTGCGTCCAATATTCACCGAATTACAACCATCCTACAAGTAGCGGACGAGACACCGGAAACGCCGCTCAAAGTAGAAATCATTCCCCTGCATAATGCGACGGCAGCGTCACTCGCTCAAACCCTGAATAATGTTTTCGAACAGGAAGGCGAAGTTGCGAACCTCTTGCGAAAGATGAGTTCAACAAATGAACCTGAAAAGATGAAGGAGATGATGGAGCGCGCTAGAGAGGAAGGCGGAGGCATTGATATGCTCCGTGGGCGGATCCAGATTTCCGCTGACGAAAGCTCAAACTCGTTGGTTGTCAAAGCCTCCGAAGCCAACCTCGTTGTGTTGAGAGACCTGATTCGACAACTTGACACAGCACCGAGTATTCAAACGGAGATTCGGGTTTTTCGGTTGAATTATGCTATCGCGGAAGATGTCGCACAGACTCTGGAAGAGTTAATCACAGGCGTGAGCGCTGGCAGGCGACCGGGCAGAAATGCGGAATGGTGGGAGCGACGTGAATGGGAACGGACGCGACGCGATCTGATGCGGCGGCGAGCCGAAGATGGAGGGGAGTATCAGAGTATCGTTGGGGCTGTGAACATTTCATCAAGCGACCGCTTGAACGCTGTGCTTGTCTCGTCTGATCCACGCAACTTCCCAATTATCGAGAAAATCATTGCACAACTGGATCAGGCAGATCCGCAGGAGGAGATCCGGATCTACTTCCTACAATTTGCTGAATCACAAAGCTTATCTGACAACTTACGCGATCTCTTTGAAGGCGGCGATTCCGGTAGGGATGAGGATCTGCCGTGGTGGTGGCGTCGTCGGGACGAGGACCGGGGAGGAAGCGAAGGTGGGTTTGGCGTCCAAGGGGAGGTTCATCTCGTACCAGATACCCGCTTGAATGCTCTCTTAGTCTCAACGGCCTCCCAGAACTTTGAGACAATTGATAGTTTAATTAAGCGTCTTGACGTCAACATGCCTGATCAGGAGTGGGGCACTCGTATCTATAAACTAGAATATGCGGACGCAGAGAATGTCGCCACCATTATCAACAACGTCTATCAAGGCTCAAATAACAGAAGTGGCGGGTTCTTCTTTTTTGTCCCCGGCCGGGGACGAAATCAGAACCAGGGATCTCTGGCAGGAAATGTGACCGCCGAACCTTATCCGACACTGAACGCCGTGATTATCTCCACCGCAACGCAACGGAATTTTACACTTATCACACAGTTCGTTGAGGAACTCGATAGACCGACTCCCGACGGACAGCGAGAGATTACCAAATTGATCCGCCTTGAATACGCAAACGCAGAAGATGTCGAAGATTTGCTCGAAGATGTATGGGGTGAAAATAGCGAGCGCGGTGGTGATGACTTCAACTGGGGGCGTTTCCTAGCGCGCGGGGGGACGCCTGAGCAGAATGACATCAATTCACTGCGGGGCCAAGTCCAAGTAGAAGCCGATAACCAGACCAACTCCGTACTCGTGACAACAGCACAACGTTACATGGTACAGGTAGAATCCATGATTCGTGAACTCGACTTCGTGCGGGGACAGGTTTGGATTGATATACAGATCCTTGAAGTAACCCTTGATGAAAGCACGAAACTCGGCGTGGAGTTGACGGCGCGGGAACGTGGCTTGTTCGGTGCAGAAATCCGCAAAGGCAACCCACTAGTCGGGCAATTCGGAGCGGAACTTGGATTGGGACAGGAAATCAGTGGCTTCAATATCAACTTGGCAACCAAAGAATATATGGCGTTGCTTCACACACTGATACGCGAAAATAAGGTGCAGACTATATCGACGCCGGCCCTTCTCACACGCGATAACCGAGAAGCCACTTGGAGTTCCGGCAGACGCGTACCATATCTGCAAAGCGCCGATGTTACAAGCTTGGCTGATAATCTGACGCAGCCGCTCTTCAACTACGATTTCATTGACCCACCGGTTGGCGTTACCATCACGATTACTCCACACATCGCAAAATCACAAACGCGGGATAGCGAAAAGCGGACTATCGGTTTAGACATCTCTCAAATTACTTTGAGCAATTTTGTGGAATTCACCGACTTCAACGCGCCCATTACGGAGGACAGCTCAATTAGCGCATTTATTGATGTAGAGGATGGTCAACAGATCGTGGTAGGCGGCATGATTAAGGAAAAACGGCAGCAGATTGAGAGCAAGCTGCCGATTCTTGGGGACCTTCCCTTTATCGGTGGTATCTTCAAAAAGACGGAAACCGTAGCAGAAAACTCTGAAGTTGTCATCATTATCACGCCACATATCATTGATATTCAGAATCCGGAAGATTACGGGAGACTCGAGCGACAATCTGAGGAGTGGCGCTTAAACGGTCAGCAGAATCAAGAAAACGGAAAACAGCCACCGGAGAAATAGTACGGCTTTCACTCCCCATCGTTAATCCGCTCTTTCATTTATTATTTATCGTTCTGCATCTTATGTATTTAGAACACGAAAGGCGGAGCAAAGCCGTGCATTTCACGCACAAAAGGTAGAGATGGGCGGTGGGCACATATGTATCTCGTGGATATAGGGCATAGTGATCCCGACTGGAACCTTGTTAAACTTCCTGATGGTCGTGATTTTCGTGTAAAATATGGTCGTCGATATACATTTCGCACGACCCAAGTAACCCAAGGGAGTAGCACAAGCGGCGGCTCCTTTACAATCTGTTTATCTGATCCGGAGACTGCTGAGAACATCGTTGTCAATAATTATGAACAGGTCTCCGACGCTGAGTTAGAACGACTCGGTGGCTGGAACTATAATCATAACCCTTATACGGCAAAATAATTGAATAGAGAAGATGACTCACGTTGAAAATTATCGGATTTAACAACTATTGAACTATGCAAGAAACAGACTCAATTCAAAACGAAAGTTACGACGTCATCGTCATTGGCGGGGGACCTGGGGGAAGCACCACAGCGGCATTGATTGCGGAAAGAGGACACCGAGTACTGCTATTGGAACGCGATCAATCGCCTCAATTCAAAATAGGTGAATCGCTGATGCCAGCGACCTACTGGACGTTTCAACGATTGGGCGTTATAGACAAACTGAAAGATAGTCACTTTCCCAAAAAGTATAGTGTCCAATTTTATTCCAGTTCTGGCAAAGCGTCTGCCCCCTTCTATTTTTACCGTAACGACCCCCACGAATCCTCCATGACTTGGCAGGTATTACGCAGTGAATTTGATCAGATGCTACTTGATAACGCACAGGAAAAAGGAGCAGAGGTCCAGCGTGGTGTGAGCGTCCACGAGGTGTTATTTGACGGAGATAAGGCTGTTGGAGTCAGAGGAAGATGTGCGGACGGACGGATAGGGGAATTCATGGGAAAAGTAGTTGTGGATTCGACAGGTCAGAGTGCTTTGATTTCGCGGAGATTGAGGCTCAACACCACGGAACAAAAACTGAAAAAAGCATCGATCTTCACTCATTTTGAGGGCGGAATTCGAGACGAGGGGATCGATGAAGGAGCGACATTAATTCTTCACACGGAAAGCAAGGATTCGTGGTTCTGGTCTATTCCGCTTCCTTACGACCGAGTGAGTGTAGGGGTCGTGGGCGATCTAGACTATCTGTTGCAAGATCGAAGGAAGAGTGATGGCACCCTCTCGCACCAAGAAATTTTTGACGAAGAACTCGCGAAGTGTCCTGCTCTGCAGCCACGTCTTACCGATGCCAAGCAACTGTTCCCGGTCAAGGTTACAAAGGACTTCTCGTATCGCGCCAATCGCGTCGCGGGAGACGGTTGGGTATTGGTGGGGGATGCGTTCGGATTCCTGGATCCGGTCTATTCGTCCGGCTTATTTCTCGCGCTTAAATCCGGTGAGATGGCTGCGGATACCATCAATCAGGCCTTGGAAAAAGAAGATTTTTCGGCGGAACAGTTGGGGAGATTTGGACCAGACTTTGTCGCAGGGATGGAGGCAATCCGCAAACTGGTGTACGCGTTCTATACAAAGGACTTCAGTTTTGGAAGATTCTTGCAGCGTTTCCCAGACTGTCAGCAGGGGATTGTTGACATTCTGAGCGGCAATGTATATCGGACGGATGTAACCGGAATTTTCGGTCCGATGGCGGAGATGTGTAGTCTACCGGAGGATATGCGCTTGTAGTACGTAATGCGTAAAGAATCGAATTGGGATTTAATGTGTTAGCCGATCCTTGACCGTTTCAAGGCGTTGTTGCACACGATAGTGCCGATTCCGATGCGGGTTGACTTTGATGAATTCCTCCCATACCCCGACCGCCTCATCTGTAAATCCTCGTGACAGGTAGTATTCACCGAGCGCAAGCGGCACCGTATCGGAATAAGGGTTCTTCTCCATAGATGCTGCAAAAGCAGCAAGTCCGGCATCCTCTTCCCCGCTGAGCAGAGCCAGTTGACCACGGCCGTATAGCGTCAAGGAGTGGTCGGGATACTCGACAGCGAGCGTGTTTATAGCTGCTTGTGCTTCATTTTTCATGCCACTGTTGTAGGAAGCCATCGCGGCATGAACCGTCGCGTAGATCCTCTGGTCATTGAGGATCCGCGCTTTGAATTCGTTGGTAGGGTCGCTTTTTTCGCGTTGTGCGATACGCGCAGCAGCTTCGTATTTTGTTTTTGCGCGGGGGTAGTTGCCATACCTGTAACAGATATCGGCCAGTGCTTTTTCGCCGGCATAGGTTCTTTGATCGGATATGGCCTTATTGCTTTGTAGATCAACAAGATCTTGGAATATCTCGGCACTCAGTGTATCGTTCAGTCGATAATGAAGTACTTCGGCGAGGCTTTGGAGCGCGTCGGTGTAGTCTGTGTCGGCAGCGATGGCGCGTTCAAAGTATTCCCGCTCCTTTTCCGGCTCCCCCATTCTTTTGTAGACCAACCCAAGTCTCCAGTAGAGCTCGGGTATTTTGGTGGGACTCAGTCCTAGAACAGAGTTATAGGTTTCAATCGCTTTTTTGTAGTCTCCATCAATATATTGGGTGGTGCCGGAAGTGATAATAGAGTCAAGGATGCTTCTGTCCTTTTTCAGCGCTTTTTTCAACACGTCACGCGCACGTTGATGCAGGCCGATCTTGCGATAACAGACGGACAAGCGCAGATAGTGATACGGGTCTACCTCTGACTCAACCCCCTCTGCGAGTTCAGTGGCTCGATAGTACAATGCTCCAGCCATCCGATAATTCTCGCTTTGGAACATGCCGTTGGCAACCATCAGCATGCTATTAAAAAAAGTACCTTGAGCATCCAGCCGAATTGGTCCGAAGGCGCTCATGAGTTCCTGAGTGTTCACGTCGAAACCGGAAACCGCAGCTAAGTCTAAATCAGCCATCCCCGGACTCAAATCAACCCCGTCCCTCGGACGATCTCGTTCCCGGCGCTCTTTTTGCCGTTGCAACATACGATCGCGCTGCGATGTGAAGAGTGGATCTGGTTCGGGGATATTAATTCCCATCAATTGAAGCTCTCGCTTTGCTTCCTCAATTGTTCTTTCGGCACCTTCAATTCTGCCGTAGCGTTTGACAAGGAGTTGATAGGTTCGTTCTGCTTCTTTTTTGTCTTTAAGAAATTGCTTCTGAATACGAGCTTTATTGATGAGCGCCTGACCCGCACGCTTCCCATCCGGATGGCGATTTGAAACATTATCGTAGACTTCTATGGCTTTCTCAAAGTTTTGAGCATTCTCATAGGTCTTTGCAAGCATGAGCTGCGCGTTATGGCTACGCTCAAGGTGTGGGAATCGGTTGACAACAGTGTCAAAAGATTTCTGTGCCGACACATAGTCGGCTGACTTAAAATAGTAAAACCCCAAACGATAGTACGCCTCAGCCGTCTCCTCACTGTCAGGGGCGGTAGCAATCAGCTCCTGGTACATGCTAACCCCGTTTTCTGGTCGATTCATTTTATCGATATGTAATCTACCGACTGCCAATTGCGCCTTCCGCGCTGCCGAAGTTTCCGGCTTTTCGCGGATCACTGCCTGGTACATATCAATCGCGCCTTGGTAGTCTCCCTCTTGGGCACGCTGTTCGGCTAGTTTGTAGGTATTTGTTACTAGGCAGGAAGGTTGTGTAATTCCTATAAAGAGAAGTACAGGGAGTATTTTGAAGTTCAGGAACAGCGTAGGCAGAGTTGCACGAGGAGCATTACTCGTCCAATTCACGTTCAGAGGCTTACACCGAATGGGTTTCATGTGCTACTCTCTTTCTGGATCAGTTTCACATAGGAACACACAGGCGAATTAGTCCATCTCATCCCAACGGCTTGGATTCACGCCGGCACCTTCTCGTCCATACATGTCCTCTGGACGGTGATTGAGCTCCCAACTCCAACCTTTGGTGTTAAGAGGTTGGAGAAAACGACGCGCGCCATTGGGTGCTTTCGCCAAATCCGCGGAATCCCATTCGTCCACAGGTTGAACGGGCGGCGCCCATGCAGGACGATAGCCGTAAAGAAGGACCCGGCGTATCCCGGTTGTTCCTGTATACGCATGCGCACCGTGGAAGATACGGGCACCAAAAAGCACCGCATCTCCAGCCTTCGCTGGGAGGGCAACCTCCTCCGGATGAGTATCGTATCGGATATATGGCTGTGCATCAGGGTGAAGACAGAGGTGAGAACGCGGAATGATGCGGAAGGGACCATTTTCGACGGTGAGGTCGTCCAGATAATATGAAACCCGGACTATGATAGGAGCCGTCCAGAGGTAACCGCCGAGATTTGAACCGTAAGGATAGCCATCGGTGTGCAGAGCGACACCAATCGCGCCCGGTTCATAGTATCGGTAGCCACCGCTGAAGAAGATGATGTCGGTCCCAATCACATGCTCCAGAAACTCGATGACCGGCGGATTGGCAATAAGTTCGCCCAGAGCCTGTCCATGCCACTGGGGTTGACAGGTAGCGTTGCCTTGCCGGTCATGGTAGCTGCTGTGCTCGGTGGGAAGCTGCGCGGTTTCTGCACGCAGTTGGTCAAGTTGCTCCGGTGTAAGCGCATTAGGGAGCACCACATAGCCTTCAACTTCAAGGTGACGGATCTGTTCGGGCAGTGACAGTGCCCGCCAATCAGTTGTGACGAGATTCATCGGTGCCCCCTCTCCAAACGGTGTTTCACCAATTACCTAACAGTAGTGATCGGTTTGATGTTTCTCTTGACTTCAAATCACAGCGGCAGTGGAATCGCTTTACCGGTTGTCATGCTGCGCGTAACGGCTTCGGTGAACTCCATATACTTCACACCATCTTCAAAGTTGGTATGGGTAATTGCTTCGTTCCCGCGGATTGCACTGACAAACTCCTCTTCCACGCGCCAACCACCTTCTTCCTCAGCGGGAATGGGAATTTCAGTAAGGGTATCGTCATCCTTCTGTCCACCGTAGAGACTGTTGTTGGCAAACCGCAAGGTACCTTCGCTGCCAAATATGAACGCTTCGGGACCATCAACTAGGCCGGCGACAGTGGAAACCTGTAAGTGCAACTGTGCGCCAATCGACATGTCTGCCACAATGTCGATATGCTGCGGAATCCGAATAGGGCGCATCACGCCGTCTGCGTCCTTGCGCATTCTGACATAAGTTTTTCCCATTGCCATGACCGATGTTGCCTCGCCAACCCAACGTAACAACGCCTCGTACCAGATTCCCATACTCATGATATTGAACCCACTCAGGTTAAAGTCGTCGCGCCAGTGCATGGGAGCGTCCGGGTCCAAGAATGTGCCGCCAGCACGGACTTCAACCGCCAAAACGTCGCCAATATAACCATCAGCGATGAGGCGTTTGATAGTGTTGTCCACTCGCAGGGAAAAAGGTGAGGGAACGATCTGTGTGATCAGATGCGTATTTTCGCGGGAGGCGCTGCGCATCGCATGGGCTTCCCCTGCGTTCATCGCCATTCGCGCTTCACACATCACATGCTTGTTTGCCGCTAACCCTGCCAATGTAACACGGCAGTGCATGTAGGGCCACGTACCGATAACGATCGCATTGGTATCCGAGGCGGCAACCAACTCCTGCCAGTTTTCATAGATTGTTGGGATACCGAATTCCTGCGCGACCCGTTCAGAAGATTCGCGGCTGCGGTTGCAGACACTGATAACTTCGACACCGTCAATGGCTTGGAGTTTTGGAATATGGTGTGTTCTTGTATTCGCGCCAGCACCGACAACACCTACGCGAATTGTATCGTTGCTCATCTATACGCTCCTGTGTAGTGTGGCGAGGTAGCCCCGCCTTTTGAAATAAACAGAACTAAATCAATGGATAATCCACTGCCCCATTCTACATCAGATTGGCAGGTGCGTCAACGCCTTTTTTCCAACCGTGTCCAAAAAGGATTTGACAGATAAAGTGCACTTTAGTATGATGGCGACAAGGGCAAAATGCCCGTTATTATTACCCACACTTAAGTTACAATTATGTTCAATATTGAAAGGAGAACAGATGAACGAACGCGAAAAGTTCTTGTTTGACCTACAAGGTTTTCTTGTGGTGAAAGATGTCCTGACGTCGGGGGAAGTTGACGATCTGAACGCCGCTGTTGACGCGAATCTCGATAAGCAGGTAGACGATGACAACTCTGCTGTCGGTGAATCCAAAACGCTTGCCGGCACCCACAAGCGCGGTATGTTTACTGGTATGTTGTCGTGGCCCAAGCCGTGGTGCCAACCATTTCGAGACATTATCGTCCACAAGAAGGCGATCCCCTATTTAGATGCTATCCACGGCAGAGGCTGGCGGTTGGACCACTCTCCATTTATCCTTACCTCCGACCCTGGCACCGAGGGTTTGCTTCTGCACGGTGCCAGCAACCATCAATTTTTTGGTGCGGCATACTATATTTACACCAACGGGCAGATGCGCTGCGGCATGGTCGTACTTCAGTATCAACTAGCAGATGTGGAGGAAGGGGACGGAGGACTCTGTGTCGTTCCGGGAAGCCACAAGGCAAACTTCCCCTGCCCACAGGAGATTAGGGAATGGCAGGCAAATGAAGAAGTTGTCTATAATGTTCCTGCCAAAGCAGGCGATATGATCATCTTCAATGAGGCAACGATTCACGGGACACTTCCGTGGACAAACCACGAGCGTGAACGCCGATCATTGCTGGTCCGTTATTCGCCGAAGTATTTGCACTACGCTGGCGGTTACTACGATGTGACATTTCCGGAATGGGCGGATGAGCTAACCGAAGCACAGCGCGCGCTGTTGGAGCCGCCATACATTTACAATCGCCCATTGCTTGAAGAAGATGGAGAAACGGTCGTCCGCCCACGGGTTGAGTACTAGTACAACTGGGGTTTCTTAGCATCAAGCCAGAATGCCCGAGCTGCCTTTACTGCTTCCGTCGATGCCAGAAGGCTGAAATTGTGGCAGTCATGGGAATGGTTAGGACCAATCCAAGTGTACCAGCGAGCAGACGTACGATTTCGGAGGACGCAATTCCGACACTCAAGAGCTCTACTGTTGGGGATTGGAAGAGGTCAAGATTGGGTGTCGCGACTGCCATGATGAACAGAAATTCCACACCCAGATAAGCAAACACCAATGTATTAACCATGGTCCCAAGGATATCGGTGCCGACGTTCATCCCAGACGTGATTAATTTCCAGGTCGGCATGTTCGGATTTGCCCGCCGAATTTCCTCCATAGAGGAGGCGACCTCAATCGCACCATCAACGGCTACCCCGAGCACCCCCATTAACATTCCCGCGAGCAGCACCTGTCGAAAATCGAAAGGCGGCGCGCGAGTGGCTTCTATGATGTCCGCAGAGACCGCATTTTCTAAGCCTGAAAAATGGAGATAGTTTTGGGCAAACATGACAATCAGTCCAGCGACAAGTATCCCGCCCATCGTGCCGAGCACAGCTGAAAAGGTTTTTGGACTGGGACCAATCACGAATACGAGGGACACAAAAGCAATCATGCCGGAGGTCAGGGTGACAATGAAAACAGCGTTCTCGCCGCGTGAGATCAATGGAATCATGAAGAAGTAAAGGATCAGCCCTGAACCAATCATCGCACAGGCGGTACGGACCCCCTCGTTTCGGCCCACAATGATAATCGCCACCAACATCAGTCCAAACATCCAAATTAGGAATCGATCTCGACCATACTCTTGAACGAGATTGACCAGACTGACCTGATCCGGTGTTCCTCCCATGCGGCATAAGACAATATCTCCCGGTTCAGCGGGGATACTCAGCAGATCTACTTTATGATTGAGGATGTTCCGCATGATAACTGTTTGTCCTGCGTAGAGCCCTGAAAGCATTTCGATTTTCAGGATGTGATGTTCTGTCGTGGCGTCGTAAACGTTGAGCTTGCCTTCCACCTCGCCAACAGAAAACGTGGCCTGGTGTTCCTCATCCCTAATGACCCATTTGGTATCCCTCCATTCTTTTATTGAAACGGAGAGGTTTTGTGACACAGGCACGTTATGATTCTCAAACGCTCGTCGAAAATTTTCCGAAATCTGACGCCGATCCAGATTATCTTTCTCTGTAGTATCTACGCTAAATAGGAGAGGTGCATTCGATTCTAAGAGACTGATGACCTTGCCTTTGGCGTATTCTGATCTAGTGCTGAGATTGCCATTCGCGTCACGATGCTCGACAATTACAGCTGACGCATGGTTGATCCGATGGTAAAAGTATTGTGTGCCCACAAGCACAACAATTAATGCAATTGGCACCGCCAGACGTGCTTTGCTTTTTGGGTCGTCGGTGCGGAAAAGTTCCTCAAGTTCCTCTGCCGATGGCAGGTCTTCATCAGTCTCGGAAGGTGTAACTTTCCGGTACTTGGTCAGGGCACCCGCAATGACCGCAGCGATTGGAACGGTCAAAACTAGCCCGATAGTCCCGACGATTGCTTGTGTGATAGCGACTGCCGTCGTTTCATCGTTTGCCAGACGGAGGAACGGGTAAAGGTAGCCGACTTCAGGAAATTCGATACGGGGAAGTAGCATCGTGATCATATATGCGCCAAGATAGGCAAAAATAAGGGTATCTGCCATTGTGCCCATGATGTCTCGTCCCACATTCAACCCGGCGCGAATAGCTTGCCGCACGGTGATATTCGGGTTGACCTGCTTGACTTCATAAACAGAGGATGAGATAGACATACCGACATCCATCATCGCACCAACAGCTCCCAAGATCATCCCCGCTGCGAGGATCCCTTTGAAATCCCAAGTGTGAGAAAGGGGCGTTCTCCAAAGGGCAATACCGAGTTCAAGAAATCCAAATTCTTGCGCCAATCCAGTCAAGAGCATCGCCTTTTGACTTATGACAGACAAGATGCCGACAGCGATCAATCCTCCGAGGGTGCCCAGCACCCCAGAAACCACTTTAAAACTGAATCCAGCAATCAGCACAAAGGTTGTAACGGTCAGCAAAGCTGCGACGAACAGGGCAGCCGCAATCGGGTTGAAGCCCTTGAGCGTTAAAGGGACAAGGATGTATAGAATCCCAAAAGCAGTAACGAACAGCGTCAAGATGGCGCGTATGCCTTTCATACCGGCGACCAGAATTATTAAAATTCCCAATATTCCTGCAAGATAGAGTAGGAAAGGTGTTCGGAAATATTCGAGCATTCGCACATCGTCACGTATTTCATTCAGAGTTGTGTCATCTTGGCGTCTGAGGGGCATTTCAAGGAATAGCACATCTTTTTTTCTTATGATACGATCGCCGAATGCCCGTCCCGTCCAGATATTGTTGACCTGAACGGTTTCACCCCGGAATTTTCCCGAAATAACGCGGAAGGTTATAATTTGGTCGACCTCTTCGGTCGTATCCACTCTGGTCACCCGTCCGAGGCAAACTAAGGTTTTCAAGGCTCCATGTTGGACAATCTCATTGAATTGGAACAGTTTAATGTGTAGCACCAAGACGATAATGAGAATTGCCAGTACTCCGAGGATTTTTAGGTTTCTTCCACTCATTCAACTTGTCTCTCCATGATTATAATGTAATGTCTACAACGTAAAAAAAAATAGAAAGTTTATTCGTTTTTCTTGATTTCCGCCCATACTGTCGTCAGCTTTTCTTTTTTATCAACGGCAAGAGGACTATGTCTGTTGAGTGTATACCTCTTACCTGAAGCCTCCGCGTAGCGACGTGCTCCTAGTCCTTCATCAAAATTCCATAGCGCGAGTGTTTCCTTATCTACCAGTAATGGTCTTGAAGGCTTGCCGGGGTAACGGAGCGTTCTCGAAACACGCACCTGATCGATCCACATTTCCTGCGGCGAATTATCCGGCCTTTGCCTCCAACCGATGATTAACGGGTTTCCTGTGCGGACAAGTTTTCCTAGATTGGGTTCAGCGCCGCTACCAAACCTCTCATTTCCATCAAAAAACACGGAGGATGCCTCCCCCTGATTTTGTAGTGCGATGTGAAACCACTGATTCAACTTTTTGGATTTGAACCCCCCGCGGAGATGCGAGCTGCCGTCTGGCCCTTTATGATAGACATCTATTTGCGCGCCCCATGATGGCCCTGTGCTTCTAATTTCAGCCCAGTAGCTTCCTTTTTTGCTAAACAGCACCCAATCCTCTTGGACATCTGCTTTGCCAGCGAGAAATAACCAGATTTCAATCGTGAATCCATCTGCGAAATTGCGATCAAAAACCTGTGGATTGTCTGCAGAAAGAAATTCGCCGGGGCGAGGACTGAAAACGCCTGCTGGTGGTTCTTCAGCGATGCCTTGAAAGGGTAGGCATACTATGCCCAGCAATACAATTGGCAACCCATATACAGCAATACGCGAAATAAAACTAATGCACATGATTTCCCCCTTCTCACTCGGTTTGCCTTGCTATATGAGGATTGCACGACTTGGTACACTTGGTACACTTTGAATGCCCATCTCGGTGCGGCAGAGCAAAGTGCAACGGGTGGGAGCTGAATCTTTTCCCCAATTGACGGGCAATCGCTCCTGCCAAGTTAAGGACACACTCACATAAGCGCAATTTTCATACCTGATTAGGAGTTACGCAGTTCAGTTTGTAGTAGGGCGATAAATCGCCCTACTACAAACCTAAGCCCCTACTGTAGTTGTCCGATT
This sequence comes from Candidatus Poribacteria bacterium, assembly GCA_022822005.1. Lineage (GTDB taxonomy): Bacteria > Poribacteria > WGA-4E > WGA-4E > PCPOR2b > PCPOR2b. Next base: position 27,028 of record JAJECO010000026.1, on the reverse strand, counting down.
CATCGGACATTGGAAAGGGTGCGCTGCGGCGATGAATCGCCGAACTACAAAGCTTTGAGTGTTCAACTGCGTAAGTCCTACCTGATAGCAGATCGACAGAGTTAAATGTTTGCTATTCTGCGTTTTATGATTTATTGTCGTGATATGTCTCTAGTTTGACCCTCCTGTTCCCTCAAGTGTTTGTGAATTGCTGCCGCAACACCGTGGGGTATTCCTTTTACGGCGAGCAGTTCATCAAGACTGGCATGACGTATCTTTTCAATTGCCCCAAAGTGTTGAAGCAACGCTTGTTTTCGCTTGATACCAATATTCGGAATTTCATCAAGAACTGAGTGACTGAGCGCTCGGCTGCGGCGTTTTCGGTGATAAGTGATAGCGAACCGATGGGCTTCGTCGCGCAATCGCTGGATGAGATGAAGTGTTGGATTATCGCGTCGGAGCACAATTGGATCTGATCTGCCGGGGAGGAAGATGTGCTCGAATCGTTTGGCAAGTCCGATAATCGGCAGGTGGCTCAAATCAAGCGTTTCCAACACTTCACACGCAGCACTCAATTGTCCCTTACCTCCATCGATCAAGATGAGATCTGGGAAACGGTTTTCATCAATAGCACGACGAAATCGACGCGTAACCACCTCCTGCATCATTGCATAGTCGTTCTGTCCTTCAACTGTGCGAATCTTGAAACGTCGATACTCGGATTTGGCGGGTTCCGCATCCTCCATCACCACCATCGAGGCAACCGGAAATCGATCGCCCAAATTGGAAATATCGAACCCTTCGATTCGGATTGGTGGATGCGGAAGGTCTAACAACTCCTGTAACTCTATCAGAGCGGGGTTATCGTCAGATTTGAAGACGACGTGTTGCTCCTTCTGTTCAAGAATGATGCTTGCATTCTTCGCTGCCATTTCTACCAGTTGGCGTTTGCGACCTCTCTGTGGAATATATAGTGTTACCCCGCTTCCACGCTTCTCAGACAACCAATGCTGGATGGCTTCCGGCATGTCAATGTTGTCAGGCATCAGGATGATTTTCGGGATGAACGACGCATCTTGATAGTACTGCTGAACAAACGCAGTCAGCGTTTCGACTGTAGAGTCAGACGAGTTTCTGAGGAAGTAGTGTTCGCGCTCAATAAGCTTTCCATCGCGTATCATCAGCACCTGTACACACGCCTCATCGCCCACTTGCGCCATGCCAATCACGTCCTCATTCTCCGCCGTCGGGTTATCAAGGTTCTGTTTGGCGATTGCTTCTTTGACATTTTCGATCTGGTCTCGATATTTTGCCGCGACCTCAAAATCGAGTGCGGCTGCGGCGGCCTCCATCTTTGCGACTAGATCTTTCAAGACCTCCGCCTTATCCCCACCCAAAAATTGGCGAACATTCTTGACAATCTGATCGTAGTCTTCGGTACTGGTGAGATCCGCACAAGGACCTGGACAGCGTTGAATATGATAGTCTAAGCAGACACGGTGTTGATTGCCTGATGCCTTCAGTTCCAAACTACAGGTGCGGATAGGGAAGACTTTTGTCAGTTCTTTGATGGTCTGCCGCGTCGCACGTGTATGCACAAAGGGACCAAAATATTTCGCCCCATCATTTTCTATTTGACGGGTGATATAGAGTCCCGGAAACGGCTCGTTGACCGTCACCTTTAGATACGGATAGCGTTTGTCGTCCTTGAGTCTAATATTATAACGAGGCTGATGTTCTTTAATAAGGTTGTTTTCCAGGATTAACGCATCAACATCGCTCGCAGTGAGGATAGTGTCAATATCATGGACATAGCGTAGCATCGGCTTGGTCAGAGCGTGTGGCGTAGCGGAATCTTGGAAATAGGATCTAACCCGTTGACGCAGGGAAGCCGCCTTGCCGACGTATAGTATCTTTCCAGCGACATCTTTCATCATATAGACACCGGGACCGGTGGGCATGTTTGAGAATTTATCTCTGATTTGCTGATTCATGGCTAATCACAGGTCAACTATGACAGATTTAAGACTTACTTAGACACGCCCAATAGACAGCCAATTCTGGTCGCGATCCATCGAACTCCCTAAATTCCCCTTATCAGGGAGACTGCTGAGATACAGACGATCCGTATCCTGTTTTGCTTCACTTTTGACAACCTTAACACTTAAGGGACAACATTTTGCGGTCTGCCCTCCAAGAAGGCAATAACGTTGTCGACCACCCCTTCGTTTAGCAGGTCAACACCCTCTGGCGTCATGTCCGCACAGTGGGGCGAAAGAACAACTTGCTCGCAAGCAAGAAGTGGGTGGTCAGCGGGCGGTGGTTCCTCATCGAAAACATCAATTCCGGCACCGCCAAGATGTCCAGAATTTAGTGCACCAACGAGCGCGTCTGTATCTACTATATCTCCACGTGCAACATTAATCAGCAGAGCGTTGGGCTTCATCAGTTCAAGTTCCTGTTTTCCGATCATTTCGCGACTGTCATCGGTCAGTTTGACATGGAGACTGACAACATCTGCCGTTTGCAACAGCTGATCCAGTTCGACGTACTCGACTCCCAATTGTGCGGCTCGTTCCGATGAAGGATTGAAAGTCCAAGCAATCACATTCATGCCGACAGCGCGACCAAGCCTCGCCATCTCCGCTCCGATGTGACCCGTCCCGATGATCCCCAATGTTTTGCCTTGCAGGTAGATGTTGTCCATGCGGGGCCAGCCACCACTCTTCACTTCCGCCGTCATATAGGCAGATCGTTTGGCTGCGGCGAACATTAGCCCAAACCCGTGTTCAGCGACGACCGGGGCTGTCCGACCGGGCTGATTACAGATAACAACACCAAGCTCCCTTGCGGCATCCAGATCGAGCATGTCTGTGCCGATGGAGCACGTAGCAATCATGCGTAGTTTCGGCACTTGCTTCAGGGCTTCGGCGTACCAAGTCACAATGCCACGCGTGTTCATGATGATATCCGCATCCTTTGTGCGATCAATCTGTTCCTCAAATGATTCTGGACGATCGGTATACAACGTGACATCGCCGTAAGGTTCAAGGCGCTCCAGATGTGGTGAACCCTGTATCTGCGGTGGATTGTCACCGGGAACGACGATTCTTACTCGGTCTGAAGTTTCTGTTGACATGCGGCTTGCTCCCTTTATGTTGAAAATATTGCACCCTTCACAGGGTCTTAGTGTACTCTTAGAGCCAATTTATTGCACTATGGAAATAGCAAAAGACAAAATACTTCAGTTTTGACGGACAGTCCAGGAATCTTCAGAATTTGTCGGACTTCCGCCCATGAACGATGAGACGTGGTAATTCAATGGTCTATTCCCAGTGCGGGTCAAGTTGCTCCGAATCCCGACCCGTGGGGGATGCCTCCCCCACGAAGGGGATGAAGTCTATATTCATGCCCAAACACCAAAGCACTTTTATTTGGTTTATCCGTCTGCATCTTGTTCGTGTTCTTGCGTTTGTTCCGCTAAACGCACGGGGTTGTCTATAAAGAAAGCGACAATTCCCAGCAGGATAGGAATGAACGCCGAAATTATCAGCGCAAGATTATAGCTTCCCAAGAGATCTCGGATAATCCCCAACGGCATCGGTCCCAGTGCAGAGCCAGCAATCGTAATCATTGTGGTGAAACCGGTGATACTACCCAGATGGCGCCGCCCGAAGTACATCGCCCAGACGACACTTCCCAAAATACGAATGAGTCCACTGGAAACGCCGAGAACAACGCCGAACACCAGCGCAAATGTGGTCCCAGATAGTGAGCGCGCCATCAGCAGTGACAACGCTTGGAAGAACAACCCACTTGCGAGCAGTATGCGCACCGGCACTCGATCCACGAGAATACCACTACCGCAATTAACAATAGCAGTGGTCAGAGCGATGGGTACGAAGACAGCTGCGGCGAGACTGGGTGTCAATCCGCTATCGGTGAAGATACTGACTATATGGAAAAACAACCCAGTGGACAGCATACTGATGGCAGCCAAGCTCGTCAGTAAAATCCAGAAGGCAGGGGTGTGCATTGCCTCCCGTAATGTCCAGTGCGCCTCTGTCCACCCGACAGGTACCGCTTTTCGTTTGCGAGATCTGAATGTTCTTGATTCTCCTCCATCAGGTTGGAGCCCATAATCCTCTGGATGGTTGCGAACAAATATAAACGCCAGCGGTGCCATCACAAACGCCAATATAATCCCAAGCAGCATGTAGGTAGACCGCCAGCCACCGATGGGGAGTAGCCAGTTGATAAGGTTTGGAAAACCGCCCAAACTGATGAGGGACCCCGCCATGCCGGAGATACCCATCACCGTGCCCCGCCGACGGACCCACCACTGGTTAATTACGTTCGTACAGACCATGCCCAAACTACCTTGACCGAGCAGGCGGAGAGCGATGAAACCTATGCCGAGCATGATGGCGTTCTGCACGTAGCCCATGTAGACGCATGAGAGACCGAAGAGCGCGGTGATGAGCAGTACCATTATTCGCGTTCCGCGCCTGTCAATTTGGTATCCAACAAGAGGTAACACAAAACCGCCAACGAGTGTACCGAGCGTATAGAGCGTACTGACAAGTGACCGGCTTATCCCCAGGTCCGTGATGAAACTCTCAATAAAGATCGAGACCACGTAGGTCTGACCGGGACTGGTCATAATCATCCCTAAAGTCGCGATGAACATGATGATCCAGCCGTAGAAGATTGGCGATTTACTGACAAGACGGCTGCGTGATACTTCCATTTATTATAGAACAACCTTCCCACTCGTTAGGGAAACAATTTGCAAATCAATTCATGACGAACAGAATTTTCCCTGTGCGACTGCTCTGACACGCATGGATCAGGGCATCCTTGACATTGGTGAGTGGGTATGTTTTCTCAATCGGCACCTTCAATGTTCCTGATGTTAGGAGCGGAATTAAATGATCAAACATCTCACGAATCTCCGAAACCTCGGCGCGTTTATACCACGCATTAATCCAGAAGCCGCGGAAGCAGAGGTCTTTGAAAATCAGCAGGCTATTGCTCATTTGCAGCGGCTGGAGCCCCATCGCACCGTAAGTGACCAATGTACCGTGGTCGCTGAGCGATTTAGCTATCTCCCGCGCGCTTTCCCCTCCCACAGCATTCAATCCGAGCGGCGCAGTGCCGTTTCCAGTCAAGTCCCGTATCTGCTTTGATAGCGGTATCTCATCGGTGATGACAACATCCGCGCCTTCTGCTTCAAGTTCAGGAATCAGATCCTTTCTGCGCACGATGTTTACGGTTTTCAACCCGCGGAGACGCGCAATCTGAATAACTGCGCGACCGACTCCAGAATTGGCAGCGTTTTGGATTACCCAGTCACCAGGATGAAGGTCAACGAATGTTTCGAGCATCCGCCAAGCGGTCGGCGGGTTGACTGATAGCATTGCTGCTTGTTCCAGTGGCATATCGTCTGGCAAGGGAATCAGGCTGTTGGCATCCGCTACATACGCCTCGCACCAGTTGCCCACCCAATCCAGCGAAAAAACCGGTTGTCCTACACGTAGGTTAGAGACGGCACCCCCGGTTTGCGCGATGATACCGGCACCTTCGTTTCCGGCAATCGCCGGTAAAGGTGAGCGAATCGGATACTTTCCCTCAAGTCTGTTGATGTCAGCGGGATTAATAGGGGAGGCTTTCATCTCCACCAATACTTGGTCAGCTGCAATAGCCGGTAGCTCTCTCGACTCAACCCGGGCGACTTCCTCGGGCACTCCATACTCGTGATGACAGATAACCTTTATTACTTTTTTCATTCGATCCTCATTCTGTATAATATCTATGAAACATGACAGCGATTTAGCCGGGAAAACCCAATCCTTGCGTTGTTGAATTAGCCGCTCACGGAACCGTTGCGCTGTGCGGAACGGCTGGATGGATGGACAAGAAAACGCCAAACAGGGTACTCCGATCAGCTTTTAGGGGATAGATGACGCTCCCAAGCAAGCTCATATTGGGTGATAGGTCAACTTCTAAGCCAATCTGCCCTGTAAATGCACCGCCACGCGAGGTTTCCCCCCCAAGCGTCCACCAACTCATGTCATAGAACGCGAGGGCGTATGGAGCAACGGTGAGCGACGAGTCACCTATTAATCGGTGGAAAAGACCGAACCCGACGGAAAAACCGAGTGTACTGTTCTCGACACCCGTTCTTTCATCCGCAAAACTACCAAAGAAACTTCCGCTTGCCAGACACTCCCAATCACTTCTGACGAGCGGTTGAATCGAACTGATACCGGAATAAAAGAACGAAATCGGCGACAGCGTGGGTGAACGCTTGTCGTCAAAATAGAGTTGCCCCGCCTTCAAAAACCCTTCAATCTCAGGCAGTACACCATACTCAAGGCTGCCGACCGCTGCGACTCTCTCGTTGACAACTTCTGCCCCCACCGCGATGCTTGCCTGTCTCACGTTTAATTGACGGAGATTAAAGGGATGTTCATAAAGTTGGGCGTGTGTTTCCACCAATGCAACTACCAACAGGAGCGTTGTAACCGTTGCTGCCAGTTTTTTCATAATGAAGCCCGCCCTCTCTGAAACTGTCCCCTTTCTATCTCGCGTGAATCATGAATCTCACGGCGTTAGCACCACTTTTCCAATTGATTGCCGTTCTTCAATCAGGCGGTGCGCCTTAGATGCTTCTGCGAACGGGTAGACATGCCGCACTACAGGCTTGAGTTTGCCACCTTCGGCAAGGGCAATTAACTCCTCCATAATCTCAGGAGTACGTGACTGGGCGTTGCTAATGCCACCCCACCCGATGAGCTTCAAGTTTTTTACCCAAAAGGGCAAGAAATCGATGTGTCCTGTTCCCGTAAAAGAGTTTGATCCGAAACTGACCATTCGGCCGCCTTCCGCCATACAATCGAGGTTTCGCGTGAAAACCTCACCGCCGATCGACTCCCATACAACATCCGCTCCGCGTCCATCTGTGGCTTCTAACGTCTCCGGCACAAAGTCCTCCGTTCGGTAGTTTATTGTTACATCGGCACCAAGTTCGCGCGCGAGTTGGAGTTTTGCTTCGCTTCCCGCCGTTGCAATAACCCGTGCGCCAAAGTGTTTCGCCAGTTGAACAGCAAGGACACCGGTGCCGCCTGCCGCAGCGTGAATGAGAACGGTCTCACCCGCCTGTAGTCCAGCGGCAATCCTAAGCGTGTGATAAGCAACCGGGGCGTAGTCAAAGGCGGCTGCCTGCTCCGGCATAAATGACTGTGGGTAAGCGGTTGGCCCAGGTCTTCTGTCTGAGCGGGGTTGTAGATCTTCTGCATCCACCACGCCATATTCGACATATGAGCCCGGTCGCACCCCACCCACCAGATGGCACCCGCCAACTTCAACACCCGTGGTGTTCGGTCCAAGCGCCACCACTTCCACACAAGCCATGCCACCGGGAATGTGTGGCGGATCTTCAACCCCGTATTGCGCTTCTTGAGACGATCCGATTCGACCGCTGCCGCCGTGGCGTATATGGAGTTGGATGTAATCGATGGCAACGGCGCGCACCTTGACAAGCGCCTCGCCTTCTGCAGGCTCCGGCGTCCGCATCGCCTCATAGCGTAGGACCTCTGGTCCCCCAAACTCACGATATACGGCGGCATTCATCGTCGAGGGAATTTGGATTTGAGGATGGTTATTGCCCATATCTGGTGTCACCTATAGCCCCTGGTAATCGCACATGTTCGTTTATGAGAAGATCGAAACCTTCAACTGTATACGCCTTTGAGTGTAACACCAAGCCAAATCGAAATCAAGGGGAAGTGGGGGTTGTGAACCTTTTAGTGATGAAATGAACCGATGTTAAGTTTCCTCGACTCCGAAATAGGCATCCTGTTCTCGTCTTAGTGACCATAGCAGCGAATCGGATGGTGGGATAACCATTTCTTGAGTGATCAGTGTTTCGGTTGCTACGTCCTTGGACAAACGAACCCCAGTCAAGAGATAGAACGGCAGAGGATTGGCTCCGATAGTGGGAGACGCAGGGAGGATAGCTGCGTCGATATCATTGGTATGACCGCCGCCTAAGATTGTACCTGCGCTGAGTTCACAGTTAGATTTAGCAACGAGATCCACATGTGGCTGTATTGTGGATGCACCGGTAGGAACATTCAGCAGTGCAGCGGAAAGGATGGAGATTGGGGTTTCCACGCCACACAGGTGGTAAGGGCGATAAATCACGGCTGTTGAGCCACGGCTGTTCGGAATTAATCCTTTGGTCGTTAGAATCATGCGAGAGTAGTCGTTTTCGCAAGAAACTACAACGAATACTCCACCGCCCAAACCGGCATCGTCGGCACCCCTCAAGCAGGTAACGATGTCGATAACACCTCGTGTTTGTAGGATACCGCCTTCCTCGACCGGGCAGAGTACCTCGGGGATCTCGGAGATCCGAACGACGGGCAGATGTAGTGGGGGAGTATCGGGCATCAACCCGGTGGCATTCGCTGCGACCGTCATTTCGCCCAAATCAGAGTTAGAGGTTCTCGGAAAGGAGGCTAATATCTCACGGCGGGCGGCGATGTACCGCTTTGCCTCACCATTGGGAATGCGATTTAGTGCCCATGCGTCTGATTCCCTTATAGCAACGGTATCCCTCCCACAAGAAACTGTGCGCGCTTCAGGATCATAGATACACTCCGCGTTACGCGCCTTGCCACCACAGAGCACCTCCAACCCTAAACTCCGCGCCCACAGAACCAGACCGATTAACAGGCCGTGTTGATCGCCATCTACGGGTGTATAGACAACCCCAGCACTGTCCGCCAAGTGTTTGAGAATTGGTCCGATAACGGCATCGGTCTCCTTGTTAATCATGGCTACATGCTTTCCGTGTTGGATGGCTTCGTAGGCATGACGGGCACCAGCCTCCGGGACGCCGGTAGATTCAATAACGACATCTATCGGTATATCCATCAGGAGCATCGGATCTTCCGTAATTACAAATTTCCCGGCTTCCATCGCGCGCATTGCATCTGAACAGTTATCGGATATAGAAATATCCTCGTCGGAGATTCCAGCGTGATGATACGCCATCCGCGCGGTTTGCGGATCAAGGTCTGCAATAATCGGAATTTCGAGCAGCGGTATATCACGCGCCTGGGTGATGACGGCGGTGCCGTAGCGTCCGCTACCAATTAGTCCGGCACGAACAGTTCGCTTCTCCTTGACTTGGTCAAACAGATGGTGGTAGATCATATTTGTGCCTTTATATTAGAACGTCAACCCGACACGAATCGCTCCGCCCTCCTCGGCGAACTCAAACGCTTCGTTAATCTGATCGAAGGGAAAGGTGTGGGACATGATTTTGTGGAACGGATATTTTTCCTGTGTTCGTTTCAGAAAATCCAGCGCTCGGGCAATGACCCAACCTTCATAAACGATAACCCCTCGGATCGTCCTGCTGCACCGTACAATACTGCCGGGATCAATTTCGGTGGGCATACCGAGATTGATGTTCCCTATCCAGAGGTAACGTCCGCCCCAACGGAGCATTTCAACCCCTTCGGACAGGACACGCGGTGATCCTACAAACTCGGCGACTAGGTCCGCTCCAACCCCTCGTGTGTGGTCGAGCACGTATTCAACGCGGTCTTTCACTGAAAGTTCATCGACATTGATGAGGTGGTCAGCACCAAATTCACGGGCAAGCTCCAATCGCGTCGGCAACCGATCCAAGACTATGACCTGTCCGGCACCCATCTCCTTCGCCACAGCCGTGGCATAAAGCCCAAGTCCACCAGCCCCCTGAATCACAACCGTATCACCAAGCGTAATACCGATCTGGTTAAGGCCGTAGATGACCTCTGATAGGGCGCAGTTGACCGGTGACACATATTCGTCGGGCAACTCATCGGGCACCTTGAAGATCCAGTGGCCCGGTTTCATGTAGTAATATTCGCCGTAGGCACCGTGAAAATGTGGGGATTGGTCGCTCGGCACACCGAGCCAGTCCCGATAACGGTTGGGACATCCCGGCTTGCCGTTGAGGCAGGTCCAACAGTGGTTACACGGCTTGAAGTAGGAATAGGTGATTCGGTCTCCCTCTTCCAAGGGTTGCCCCATGCTATCGTGCTGGATATTTTTCCCCAGTTCCTCAATAGTACCGACCATCTCATGTCCCAACACTTGTGGTATGCCGCTGGCAATTTTGGGACCGTGTCCGCGCCAAAAGTGCAGGTCTGATCCACAGATATTCGCCATGCTTATCTTGACCAAGAGGTCATCTGGCTGCGTCGATGGAACAGGATACTCCCGGAATTCCATCGGTGCCTGTGGCTCTGTAAAAATAGCAACTTGTCCTGTCTTCATCCCAATATCCTCCTCACGTCTGGTCTACCGCTAATCTCACGCCGATGCGACGGTCAATTCATTCAGTTTGTCTGGATCTAATTCGACGCCCAGCCCTGGTCCTTCGGGAGGATAGAGATGGCTGCCTTCAGCACGGATACGCTCCTTCGCCGGTGACGCCGTGTAGAGTACGGGTCCCATTGGATCACAAGGGAATGTGAGATTCGGCATCGAAACTCCCAGTTGGATTTGTGCAGACGTTCCAAGCGTTGATTCCTGATCCGTGCCAATTAAACATCTGAGTCCCGCCGATTCTGCCAAGGCGAATAAACGACGGATATGGGTCGGTCCCCCTGATACACATGCCACATTGAAGACCGTGCAGGCACCGCGTTCTGCTGCTTCGTAGCCGAGTGCCAAGTCGTTGATGTGCAGACTCACCGGCAAATCCATCCGTTTGGTGAATTCCGCGCATACCCGCAGGTCGCGTGAGGGTTGCTCAAAATGGAACGGGTTGTGATGTCGTATCACATCGGCGTAACGCAGCGCGGTCTCCCAGTCGTTGAAGCGACCGGAGAAATCAAGTTGCTTGAGTCGAATCTGATCTCCAAATCTCGCCTTCATCTCGGTCAGGAATTCGTTATCCAACGTGCTGTCGCCCGACACGTAGTAACGGAAGAGATGATGTCCCAAATCCACCAACCGTTGCAGGTAGCCTGCGGTCCTCTCAAAGTCTTCCCGCACCTGTACACCCCAGGTTGGATAACAACAGTAGACGCTATCACGCATTTTGCCGCCCAGCATCTGGTAGAGGGGCACTCCTTGTACCTTGCCATTAAGGTCGTAGAGTGCCAAGTCGATGGCGGAGGCGAGGTGTAGGTTGGTAACGGTGCTGCCGAAATCTTGCGTCCGTAGGAATTCGTTGATCTCCGTAATACGGGTGGCATCGCGTCCCACCAATAACTCGTTGTAGCGTTGGGTTATCGCGCCGAGATCATCGGCTCTACTATCTGAAGCTTCTCCAAGACCTATTGGGCCGTCGTCTACATGCACCTTGACAATGACATGCCCCGATATCTGACCGGTATAACGTGGTGTTTCGATTTGAAATGTCTCGATTTTTGTGATTTTCATCCCTTTGTCCTTTCTGTGGGGAGTTTTTTTACAAACTCGCAAAACGCAGACGAAAATTTTGCCCTCTGTCCAGTGGTTATTATAACCGACATGGTGCAGTTGTGCAAAGCGGAAATATAGGGATGATTTGGAAATGGAGATCTGGTATCCATTCAAGGTTGGCTGGTATTTTATTATTGCAGCGGGGAAGATGAATCGGTTGTTCTCGTTGGTTGCCCACAAGCCCTCTGACGAACCATCGCTATTTTGCACATTGACGCAGACTGGTGTGCGTTGGTCAAGATAGTTTTAGAAACTTTATATGATAAGGTGGTTGAAGGCGGGTTTGTTGTATTGGATGATTATTGGAGATGGACCCGGCTGTCGGACGGCGGTAACAGATTATCTCAAAGAACATCAGATTCAAGGGGTCGTATTGAAACGATCGGATCTACACGGCGTTTATTTTCAAAAGCCGCACCGATGCAGAGGAGAAACAGCCGATAATTGATGTTATCGGTCAACCTGTTTGAGCCGTCCCCACATGGTAAACTTTTTGCCCGCGGGGGCAACGGCAAAAGCAGGAACAAACCATGCAGGACCAATATTATTCCTCGGATGATTGGTGAGTTGTTGCTGATTTCCCCCGTCGGTGTCCATCACGTAGATTTGCCGGTTCCCACCCCTATCAGAGGAAAAGGCAATCCGTTTACCGTCAGGGGACCATGAGGGTCCCCCGTCATTCTTGCGATTTTCAGTGAGTTTTTGTAGATTACCGCCATCGTCGTCCATCACATAGATTTCATAATTTAGCCAGTCCCCCTTCCTATCAGAGGAAAAGGCAATCCGTTTACCGTCAGGGGACCATGAGGGCCCCCTGTCATTCTTGCGATTTTCAGTGAGTCTCTGTTCATCACCCCCATCGTTGTCCATCACATAGATTTCAGAAGTGGTGTCTTCAAAATCGCCTATAAAGTGCCCCTCCCTATAAGACATGAACACAATGCGTTTACCGTCAGGGGACCATTCGGGAGACCAGTCACCAGCGCGATTGTTAGTGAGGTTTTGCGGATTCTTCCCATCGGCATCCATCACGTAGATTTCAGAAGTGGGGAAACCGTGTATGTCAAGGATCCCATCCCTATCAGACACGAATGCAATCCGTTTGCCGTCCGGTGACCATGAGGGATTCCAGTCACCAGCGCGATTGTTAGTGAGGTTTTGCTGATTGCCCCCGTCGGCATCCATCATGTAGATTTCACCGTTCCCATCCCTCTCCGACATGAAGGCAATGCGTGTGCCATCGGGCGACCATGAGGGTGCTAAGTCCCTATCGGGATGATTGGTGAGGTTTCGCTGATTTTTTCCATCATCGTCCATCAGGTAGATTTCAGAGTTCCTATCCCTATCAGACACGAAGGCAATCCGTGCCTGTGCCCCAACGACTAACATCATCGGAGTCAGCACCAAGACTATAACGCTAGCTAAAATGAAATGGGCGAGATTATATCTCCGTGGCATCCGTTATTCCTCCTCTGTTGTCAAATCGGTCTTTTATCCTTAAACACCGTTTTTTCAATAATAGCGGTTATTGGTCAACCCGTTTGAGCTGTCCCCACATCGTAATTTTTTTGCCGGAGGGGGCAATGGCAAAAGCAGGAGCAAACCATGCAGGACCAAAATCACCCCCCGGATTATTGGTGAGGTTTTGAGGATTCCCCCCATCGGCATCCATCACGTAGATTTCAGGGTTCCCATCCCTTTCAGACACGAAGACAATACGCTTGCCGTCAGGAGACCATGAGGGAGCCCCATCCTCATGGCGATTTTCAGTGAGTCTTTGTTGATTCTTTCCATCGGCGTCCATCAGGTAGATTTCATTATTTATAAAGTCCCCCTTCCTATCGGATGAGAAGACAATGCGTGTGCCATCGGGTGACCATGAGGGTGCCTCATCATTCTTGCGGTTTTCAGTGAGTCTTTGCTGATTCCCGCCATCAGCGTCCATCACGTAGATTTCAGAAGTGAGTAATTCAAAATCGCCTATAAAGTGCCCCTCCCTATAAGATATGAAGACAATACGCTTGCCGTCCGGTGACCATGAGGGAGCCCAGTCATCATGGCGATTATTAGTGATGTTTTGAGGATTCTCCCCATCGGCATCCATCACGTAGATTTCATAGGTGGGGAAACCGTGTATGTCAAGGATCTCATCCCTATCAGACCCGAATACAATCCGTTTGCCGTCCGGTGACCATGCGGGAGAGAGGTCAGAATTAGGATGATTGGTGATGTTTTGCTGATTACCGCCGTCGGCATCCATCACATAGATTTCAGAAGTAATCCAACCGGGTCTTCTGTCAGGGTGCCCATCCCTCTCAGACGAGAAGGCAATCCGTTTACCGTCGGGAGACCATGAGGGTGCTACGTCCCTATCGGGGTGATTGGTGAGGTTTCGCTGATTCCGCCCATTGGCGTCCATCAGGTAGATTTCAGAGTTCCTATCCCCATCCCTATTAGAGCTGAAGGCAATCCGTGCCTGTGCCCCAACGACTACCATCATCGGAGTCAGCACCAAGACTATAACGTTAGCTAAAACCAAATGGGCGAGATTATATCTCCGTTGCATCCGTTATTCCTCCTCTATTGTCAAATCGGTCTTTTATCCTTAAACACCGTTTTTTCAATAATGGTGGTTATTGGTCAACCCGTTTGAGCTGTCCCCACATCGTGAGGGTCTTACCGGCGGGAGTCACTGAAAGAACAGCGTTATACCATGCAGGAGCTTTCTCGTCCTCGGGGTGATTGGTGAGGTTTCGCGGATTGCCTCCATCGGCGTCCATCACATAGATGTCTGGATTAAAATCCCTCGTCCGATTCGACACAAATGCAATCCGTTTACTGTCGGGCGACCATGAGGGTGAATAGTCCCTATCGGGGTGATTGGTGAGGTTTCGCTGATTCCGTCCATCGGCGTCCATCACATAGATTTCCTGGTCTCCCCCATCCTTCGTGGAAGTAAAAGCAATGCGCTTACCGTTAGGAGACCATGAGGGTTCCTCGTCAGTACGGTCACTAATAGTAAGGTTTCGCTGATTCTCCCCATCGGCGTCCATCACATAGATTTCTATGTTCCCAGCGTCCTCCCTCCTAGAGGCAGCAAAGACAATGCGCCTACCGTCCGGCGACCATGAGGGTGATCTGTCCGTATGTCCCCTATTATTGGTGAGGTTTAGCCGATTCTCCCCATCGGCGTCCATCACGTAGATTTGCCAGTCCCACACAAAGGCAATCTGTTTACCGTCCGGCGACCATGAAGGTTCCTTGTCGTCAAAATCATTGTTGGAAAGGTTTTGCTGATTTTCCCCATCGGCGTCCATCACGTAGATTTGCCAGTTCCCATTCCTATCAGAACTGAAGACAATCCGTTTGCCGTCCGGCGACCATGAGGGGTCCCTATCATCAGCAGGATTATTAGTGAGATTTCGCTGATTGTCCCCATGGTTGTCTATCACATAGATTTCCCAGTTCCAATCCCTATCAGACATTAAGGCGATCCGTGCCTGTGCCTCAATGCATACCATCGGGAGTGTCAACACCAACACGACAACGACAGCTAAAATCAAATGGGCGAGATTAGTTCTCCGTTGCATCTGCTATGCCTCCTTTGTTCTCCAATCGGTCTCCTTGATTGAGGTCAGTTATTATCAGCAGCCCCTTCCCAACTAAAATTATACAACTGTTTAAGCAATTTATGCAATCACCTACAGTGCGTTGTCGGGATTCGGCGATCCCTCCTACAGTTCGTATCTACTTACTCTTGAAATTCGCGATAAATTGTCATCTTGATTTTATCGGCATTGTCCACTATAATGCAGATATATTGACTTTACAGTTTCCTTGAGGAGATAACGATGGAAAAATTTGCGCCACTGAATCTGACACGAGATGAATTGGTTGAATATACCCATGAATGGAAGGGAGAACGCTTTTCCGACGGTCGTCCCAAGGTTTCAGATGACATTATCGAACGGATGAAAAATGTATCGGTAACACAAGCGTGGGGCACACTGCGCGGTAACGGATACCAATGGCAGTATGAAGGTGATTGGGAATGCACACACCCGGATGGCGTGCTTGTTGGCAGAGCGTTGACAGCGGTCTATATGCCCCGACGACCGGTAATGCGGACGCTGATGGAGGAGAAGGGGGAGCGGTGTGGATGCGTCGGAGACCAGATCTCTTGGCCCATCGACATGCTGGTTCAAGGAGATGTCTATGTTGCCGACGTTTTCGGCAAGGTCGAGGAGGGGCCAGTCATCGGTGACAACCTTGCAACTGCTATCTACTCCAAATCCGGCAATGGTGTTGTGCACGATGCCGCTGTGCGTGACTTGGACGGTATCAAGGAGATCCCCGGCTTTACCAGTTTTGTCAGGGGCTGGAGTCCAACCTACGCTTCACCGACGATAATGCTGACGGGTGTCAACACACCGATACGTATCGGGCAGGCGACGGTCATGCCGGGTGATGTTGTGCTCGGAAAAGAGGATGGCGTTATTTTTATTCCACCACACCTTGCTGAAACAGTGGTGAAAACTTCGGAGCTTGTTCGGTTGAGGGATCAGTTCGGTAAAACTCGCTTGAGTGAGGGGAAATACACGCCGGGCCAGATCGATGCGCGGTGGACAGATGACATCGAAAAAGACTTCTCCAACTGGTTGGAAGACCATATCGATGAACTGCCTGTGCAGAGAGATGCCATCGAAGAGTTATTGAAGGAACGGACGTGGTAGGTTGATTCTAAACCAAATAGCTGGGGCGTACCGATATTTATGTGAAGCGGTCCATAACCGTAGGGGTGAGGTTCCCTCGCCCACTCCCAACGCGGGTTGAGAGAGCCAACCCCTACGAAGAATCATGCGTCTGTGCATCTCCCTTGATTGTCTGGCTGCGATGAAATGTCAGCAGAATCCAGTAAGTTCGCTGCACCTGATTAAGAATCATCATTCTGTTTTGATGCGTCTCGAAAAGTGGCGATGATTTCTTGGATCTGTGCCGTATCTGGCTCCTCGCTGAGGTGAGAATCAGTGAGCAGCGTCAAAGCGCGTCGGAATCGCATATGTGGATCGCCCCACGCCCGTAAGGTGGATTGGCTCTCTGCTGCTTCCGGCTGCGCCGTCAATTGCAGGAGTCGATGGACAATCAACAGGTAAAAAAGCAGCTGATGAGAATCTACCCGCGCAGCAATATCTGTCTCTAAACAGTTCTCTCGAACGCTAGCAACTTGCCCGGCATACTCTCTCACAATCTCTTGATTTAGCAGACTGACGAAATTCCCGCTTGTGCGATTTGCTCCCAAGCTATTGAGTGATTGCACCAGACGCCGCTCACCCCAATCCCAACCGATGGTCGCAAAATCAATGAAGGTTGGGATATTCCCATCAACCACGATGTTCCGCGCGTTATAGTCCAAAGTGCCCAACGCCGGCGTTGGGCGATGCAAACGATCCGCCAAGCGGCTCCAAATTTCGTCCAATCTTGCGCCCTCATCGGAGGAAATTGGCTCTCCTCTCATCGATCCCAAATAGTCGAGGGTTTTCCTTCCCTGATCCAATAGAGCCTGCAGCGTCTCGCGCAAACCAACTGAATAATCGAGTGGATATATGTAGGGCTTGAGCGTATCAGCAGATCTGGCAAACCCCTCTTCCAGTTGACAGAACGCTCGGACGGTGTTCCGTACGATTTGTCTAAGCTCATCCACCGGCGTTTCCTGCGTAAGATCATCAAGCGTTGTATCCCCGCACCATTCCATCAGTAAACAGCGAGCTGGATCTGACCACCAGTAAAGTTCTGGCACGCGGCATCCCGCCTGATGTAATCTCAAAAGGACTGCGGTTTCGATCTGGAACGGTGTAAAGGTAGATTCGCCAACCGGTTGGGTTATCAGATGTTGTTTCAGGAGGAAAGAGCGCCCCAGCGCTGTGAGCCGCCAGACATTGTTTCGTTCGAGCGTGCCGTGCCGAATCGGGGCGCATGTTATTTGGTCGGGTGAAACATGGAGGTATGCAGCAATCTGTCCGATTACTTGTGGGGGATCTGGCTGGTTCATGCGGGGGTTGAACTCATACAAGTGCTTACGTATTTCACCCAGTTGCGCGGGGCAAGTTGCTCTGAATCCCGATTTATCGGGGATGCCCCGCCTACAGTTGGTTGCGTAGATCCTATCATAAAAATCCCGATTGCTATGCTGTAGTATGCGCACGCCGATGGGTCGTCCTCTGCAAAACAGTTAAAGGATACGGAGCCTCGATAAAATTCCCGATGAATCGGGACAAGCGGGATTCAAAGCAATATGCCTACAACTTTATTTACTTTGCAACGACTTATTGTTTACGCTTAATGACCTCGATCAGGGAGGGCTTATCCAGCATCAATGCTTTATCAACTGTCGGTTTGAAATCAGCCTCATCTTCGACGCAAAAACCGACAGCACCGAACGATTCCGCAAATTTGACGAAATCAGGATTGACTAGATCCACGCCCATGCCCGTCCCAAACCGATCGACCTGCGTCCGTGAAATTGAGCTGTAGGTGTTATCGTTCATGACAATCGTGACGATTGGGAGATTATACTTCACTGCCGTAGCCAGTTCCGGGCTGTTCATCAGGAAACCGCCATCGCCGCAAAGGGCAACCACCTTACGATCTGGCTGGGCGACTTGTGCACCAATTGCCCCTGTCAATCCAATTCCCATCGCAACGGAAATGCCGGACCAGATATACATGCCTGGCCCGTAAACTGTGAAGTCTTGCGTCGCAGCATACCCGGTGATATTCACATCAACGCTTAAGATAGCATCAAGAGGCATTGCAGCGCGGAGTTGTTCAATAATAGGTGAACGCTCCGCATAAGCCGCCTGTCTGTGCAATTCGCGCAATTGCTCACCCCAACCGTCAGATCGTTCCTTGAGTTCGGCATTCAGTTGCTGCAGGACTACCTTCGGATTCGCACTAATGCCGACAGCGGCGGGATAGTCCCGATTAATCTCTGCGGGATCAGCTTCGATATGCAGCAGCGGCTGGTTAATCTTCAGCGACCAGTTGCCTGTGTCCCGATAGGTAAAGCGTGTACCGATGGCAATCAACAGATCAGATTCCTTCAACGCCCTGTGCGTGGTGGGATTGTTGAAAACACGCAGTGAGTATGGTGAATCTTCCGGGATCGCGCCTTTGGCCTTTGCGCTCGTTGCGACAGGCGCGTCGAGTAACCGTGCAAACTCAAGTAGCTCTTCGGTCGCCCGTGTATGGCAGATCCCGCCGCCCGCAAAAATGAACGGACGCTCCGCTTTCTCAATCAGCTCAATAGCTTCATTAATTTCGTCGGGACTTGCGCCCGGTCGCAGCCCTTTGTTCATAGGGGGAATAGACACGTCAGAATCGTCCATCTCGGCACGCAGCGCATCGGTAGCAAGTTCAATTAAAGCGGGTCGAGGTCGTCCCGAACGTAGTGCCCCGAAGGCTCTGTTGACGGCACCGGGGATTTCTCGGATATTGTGCACAATCTCTATGTGCTTCGTCATCGTTGCAAAAGCCGCCTTCTGATCCAAACCGTGAAACATCTTCCCCGGATCTTTTTTGGCGAGATGCGACGGATTTTGCCCGGTGACTAACAGCACCGGGGAGCAAGCCGTATATGCTTCGCCAATTCCGATCGCAGCGTTGGCTGCCCCCGGTCCCGGCACGGTCATACATACACCGACTTCGCCTGTCGATCGCGCATATCCATCCGCCATGAATGCACATCCACCCTCGTGGCGACCCACATAGTAACGGATTGTGTCACGATTCTTGTAGAGAGATTCATACACCGGGTCTAAGTGCCCACCCGGTATACCGAAGATGTCCTTAACGCCTTGTGCTTTCAAACATTCGACAAAAAGTTCTCCACCTGTCATTAATGTACTCCTTTGGTTTGATTATTTTGACTCAAACTGCTTGACTCCACCGGGCAGTGTTAGTTCATTGCCTCATTAAACTAATGCTTTAGATACATTACGCTCCGCCCCGATAAATCCCCGATATATCGGGACAGGCGGGATTCAAAACTGGAGCGAAAATAGCTGTGCACCTATAGTGTTGGGTTTCACGGTTTGTGCTCGCCCCAACCTACAACTCAATGGACAGAGGTTATGGCATACGGTGGTTACGGCATACGGAGTATGCCTGCTACTTTGTAGCAACTTGGGTTAGGATAGCACTATACGGGTTAAAACACAAGCACGAAACTCGGTCAAGCCGTGGGAGTGCAGGTTCACTTCGAGACGATTGGGCGTGTAACAATGAACCTTCTCTGCCCGGTATCAAAGGACAACGTCGTGTATGTCTTCCCGTCTGCGTGCCAATGGGATTGGGGATGCCCCGCACCGTTGGTCGTGTCCCACTCCTCAACAGTTGATTCCCACTGAATCTCAATCAGCGTTTCGATCGGTTGTTCGCTGCGATTGAACAGATAGAACAGATTCAGATCCGCTGCTTCACGGTGCTGAAAAATGACCGCACACGTTGGCGTATTATCCGGTTTAGCGTATATCTGTATCGGCAGCTTAATCTGTTTCCCTAACAGTCGTTCAAGGGCTGCCTCCTTTTCAGGCATCGTTCCCCGCAGGATGGAGGTACGCCGTCGATAGAGTAACCGTTCAAGTGGGTAGGGATCCAAACCGATTCGACCACTGAGCAAGTATGGGACTGGATCCACCGCGATTAACCCGCCCCGCGCCTTCACAAACTGAGTCAACACCTCCACTGTCCTCTCCTGAAGTGCTAAACAGGGTGGAAGCAAAACGGCTGAATAATATCCTCCATTAAGGCACAATGCCCGAACGGACTTATCAACTTGAGCAGTAGCAAATCCCGTCTCGGAGGTTATATCAAAATCGTATCCAAGCTGCCACATCGCTCGGCACAGCGAGCCCCACTCTTTCACCAACCAGTTCCAGCCCTTCGGATCGGGCTTTGTCCACAGACTGTGAATTGGAGAGAGGACAAGAATCGCTCGCTTTGGAACACCGATTGATAGGAACTCCTCCGCGTAACCCGTGTCATTGCCCTCTGAAACAAACAGATCGTCTTTACGAATCCCGCTTTGCATCCACGAATTGAATCCCAAAGCACTATCAGCAACATACTGATTTGAGCGTGGGATAGATCGGCATAGGCTGATCTTCTCTGAGCTTTCCGGGGATTCAGAGCGATTCCGTTCCGCCTGTCTTCGACTCGCAATCTGCTTTGCAATGATAAACGGTTTAGGTTTATCCAAATTGTTTGCATTAAGAATCGGACGGTCTGCAGCTTTCAGAACCGTGCCAATATCGACCTCCAGTGCTTTCGCTGTGGAGGGGAAGTTGACGGCGAATTGGAGCTCTTGCTGGTGAGCAAAGTCGCTCAATCCTCCCACACAAACCTCTGCAAACTGTTGGGTCAATCGTTCCCAGAAGCGGCTGCGTATCGATGCAGAATCGTAGGTTTCGTAATGAATTAACGGCAGGTGTGCGATCAGTTCAGGTTCCAAAGTTTCCGCAAACGCGTTGCTCCATGGCACGGCCGATTCTGGTCCCTTAAGGGGCGAAAGAAAGGCTGGGAATTCGCAGCAGAAGCCCAGAACGGGATCGTGTATAAGATCACCAAATTCCTGGATATAGCGGTCTAACAGTTGATGGACAAGCGTGTCGACTCCCTGTTGGCTCATCAGGTCATACCCGCCCGCCTCTGTTTGATGTAGTCGGAAAATTGTTCGCCCCTTCAACCGGTCCGCTACAGAGAGATCTCCGTCTATGCAAGGTTGGATGTAACCCGTTATATCATAGCAGGGCGCGTCCGTGTTTTCCTGTGCAAGGAGGTAAACCCGGTCAAATGTCTGGGTAGCGTGTGCCCATCCTCGAAACCGGTGCTGAATGGCTTCGCTCCCTTCATTTTGATGGAAGGTATGTTCGAGAAAATTGAGCCAGAAGCGGGTCCCACCCGTTACGGTATCAAGCAGAATCCATGCGGCTATGCGCTCTTGCTTTAACCGTTGCAGCTGTAGGCGATGGGCGTTAGATTCTTTCCCGGTGGTGAGGCGAGGAAATGGGAGTAATACTTCTCCACGGGTCCGCACAGCGCCCTGATCTAACGCAGGCGGAGTCCCAAGGGCTTTCCGTGAATTGGCGGCTTGGCCATTGTCTACATTCTCTCTCATCAACAAAAATTTTCCATTCTAATCTTCCACAGCGGGAAGGGAGGTTCAAGGGAGATCGTATTAGCTATCTTCTTCGATGTCGAACACGGCAAGTGTCTCTGGCAAAGATCGAAAATCGCGGATCGTCCTGTACATCTTCCCACTCCTTATCTCATCAGACAATTCGTTATACCAGATGCTGCGAATCCCTGCACCATTTGCTCCGAGCACATCTTTCTCGAAGCCATCCCCCACCATAACGATGCGACGCCTATCCATCCGAAGATCTTCAACGATGTGGTTGAAAAAAGCAGGGGCCGGTTTACTATGTCCGATACTTTGATAACAGTACACCTTATCCAATAAGGAACGGAGTCCGACCCGATCAAGTGCTTTGCAAATTGCCATCTCATCCGAATCAACAGTATTTGTTGCAAGGGCGAGTGTCCAGTGTGGACGAAGTTCGAGAAGTGCTTCTTCGACGTTGGGTACGGTCGCGACACGGGGCCAATCCGCCATCGGACCGCTATATTCCGGGAATTCCCGCATTAAGGTGTTGCCCCAATCCAACAGGACACATCGGCTATCTCTACCTATCTTTGACATTTCGTAGCCTCTTGCTGAAATTGACTTCTAAACATTGGATGGAGCGTTAGCGTCTGAATAGTAGGCACATCGGAAACCAGCTGCTCCAACTATGGTCGATTCTAGAATGTTAGACACTTCCAATGCACGACTAACCCCCTAAATTCCCCTTATCAGGAGGACCTTGGCAGCTTCGCAAGGGTCGGAATTATTATTGATAAATGTCTACTTATTTCTCTGGTTCACCATGTATGACCATAAAGTATGACCATAAACACTGGATTGCTGGGCATTCTACCACACAGGGTTTCGCCCCGCAACGAAAAAGCGAGGGACTATTTTCTCGCCGTTGCGAGAGTTTTCAATTTGACAATTCAGATTCAAATGGGACATAATGCTATCTGTACATGGTCAACAAAAACTGAGCAAAACCAGAAAAGGGACTTAGATGAAACTGTTAGAAGGCTTAATCACGGCACTCTCAATTTTGCGCTCGAATAAAGTGAGGTCCTCTTTGACAATGTTGGGAATCGTGATTGGCATTGCCGGCGTCATAGCGATGATGTCCTTTGGAGCGGGTGCGAAGGAACTCTTAATGTGGGAAGTGGAGAAGGTCGGCGGACCGAGCATGTTCGGGGTGTATAGACGCGAATGGATCCGCAAGAATGCGAAGTGGATGCGCAATCCAAGTAAACACTACCTGAAGATGGAGGATGTGCGCGCGATTCAAACCGAGTGCCCTTCCGTTGATGTAGCAACCCCAGAAGCTGGAGACAGTGCAACAGTTACAGTTGGAGGGAAGCAGAAATTTTCTCGGATGCAAGCCACCGCCAAAGAGTATCAAATCGCACGGAGGTGGTATAGTGGATATGGCAGGTTCTTGTCCGACGATGATCTCAGCTTATGGAGCAAGGTGTGCGTGATCGGCGAGGAGGTCTGGAAGGATCTGTTTGCAGAACTCGATCCAATCGGGAGAGAGATAAAAATCAACAATCAACGATTTACCGTTGTTGGCGTAATGGAATCCAGAGGCAAGGGGTTGGACCCGGAGAATAGTGAAGACAACCAGATATTTATTCCAATTACCACTGCCCAGACCCATTTTTGGGGGAATGATCAGGTGGGACATATCCTGATCCGAGCCAAAGACCATCAATCCGTTGATCAGGCGGTAGAGGAGGTCAAGACTGTCCTAAAGCGAAACCATGATGGCGAGGAATTCTTTGAAACATGGGTGATGAAGGAAGAGCTAAAATCTGCGAACCGTATCATCAAGATTATTGAGATGATCCTCGTCATTATAGCCTCTGTTGCTCTGGTTGTTGGCGGGATCGGCATCCTGAACATCATGCTGGTGTCAGTCACCGAGCGCATCCCGGAAATTGGGCTGCGGAAAGCAGTTGGGGCGAAGAACCGGGATATACGGGCACAGTTCCTCATTGAGTCCGTTATCTTGTGTCTGATAGGTAGTCTGATTGGCATCGCGCTCGGGGCAGCGTTAGGCAGCGGCTTTGCGTGGGCGGTGAGTAAGTTTATGCAGGATTTCATTGAGTGGCCCTCCGTCATCACCATCGAGTCTGTGCTGACAGCTGTATTTGCTGGCGGGGGTGTTGGCGTATTTTTCGGCTATTACCCGGCAAGCCGGGCGGCGAAACTCACACCGATTGAGGCACTGAGACATACATAATGCGTGAAACGTAAAGTGCGGTGGAGAAGTGCTGATAATACCAGACAGGAATTGCCCTAACAAACACACTTTATCGGCGGATCTATTACAAGCTAAAGGGTGCGAGCGACATTGATGGATTGCCCGTTGTAATCAACTCACTGATCAGTGTCCCGGTAATGGGCGCGAGGAGAATCCCGTTTTTGAAGTGCCCGGTGGCAACGAGCACGTTGTCAAAGCCAGGCAGCTCTCCAATATATGGACCACCCTTGGCGTAGGGACGTAAGCCCGCCCACGTCTGTACGAAGGATTTCTCGGCGAGGCTTGGCATCAACCCGATACCGGCTTCAATCATTTGTCGCGTACCGTCCAACGTTGTTCGTTTGTCATAGCCAACAAATTCAACGGTGGCTCCGATCAGGATTTTCCCGTCAGACCGGGGGACGAGATAAACTCCCAGGCCGTCGATGACATGCCGCAAGATTGGTGGCATCGTTTCCGCTAATACCATCTGTCCGCGTACCGGTTCCATCGGTAGTGCACCGCCCAGTTGATCAGCCAACGTTCCTGACCAGCATCCTGATGCAATTACAAATGTGTCCGCATAGAGACATTCGCCGTTGACTTCAACGCCAACTACATGCTCACCGTCTCGTAGAAACCCAGCCACCGGATTGCCGAACAGAAACTCTGTTCCGAGTAGTGCTGCCCCTTTCGCCAATGCTCGAACCAAAACGGGATTTCTGACCTGTGCATCGTGTGGGAAGCGCACCCCACCCACAATCGATTGGGAGATGGCAGGCTCTACTTCCCAGACCTGCTCAGGTGTTAATACCTCCGCAGAAAACCCTCGATCCAACCGGCGTGAAGCCAGACCAGTCAACCCCTGCCTATCCTCGTCGGTGAAAAACACCGCGATAGAACCGGACAGAATAAACTCAATATCAATCTGTGTTTCGGCTTGTAACGCCTCAGCCAACGCGGGATAAAGTGCCAAGCTCGCCCGGCAGAGTTCGGCATAGGGATCGTGCGTTGATGCGTGAGATGCCAAGATACCTGCGCCCGCCCACGACGCTTCGCGGCCAACGCTGTCGGCCTTATCAATGACTAGGGTTTTTACCTGTGCTTTGGCAAGGTTATAAGCGATTGAGCAACCGATTACCCCACCACCAATTATAATCACGTCCGCACGAGGAGATTCTGTATTCATGATTTCATCCGATTTCATAGAAACGCGTAAAGAGATGCAAAATTATGGTGACTATGTTTTGACCTTCGATTATAATAGGCTAATGATTGGTTGTCAAGATCCAAAAAAACTGCGAGCAACACCAACCCACCATCTCTGCAGAAGAGGGACAAGAAGGGATATTTGCCATGAGGCAGCACCGAACCATCTATTTCAATGATGCACGCCATTACTACCTGTTCGTCTTTGAACCACCGATACGATTGGAAGAGGCATGGTCTGCCGTAGACGAGATCGCGGGGACGAGCTGCGACACCTTCATCTATGGGGTATCGCGCGCCGATGGGCTATTCTACCCGTCCAAGGTTGGCATGCAGTTTGGGGAGGACATCCAACCCTTCGACAGTGCTCCCTACTGGCGCATTTGGGAAAACATGCAGAGTCTGATAGCTCGGGGGATTGATCCGCTGACCCTGCTCATCGACCGAGCCCACGAGAAAGGGATGGATTTTTTTGCGAGCCTACGCCTGGGAGGTTACGGCGGTATGGACCCGCAACACGCACTGGAAAACGGTGGACGGGGGTTCGTTCACCCCGAAGTACGCGATCATCAGTTCGCAGTGTTGGAAGAACTCGCCACACAGTATCCTGTAGAAGGGATAGAATTGGATTTCGCCGCTGCCCCGGGTGGCAGTCCCTTCTGGCTCACCCCCGAAGACGCACTGGAGTATACTCCAGTCATGACAGACTTTGTTCGGAATGTCGCTGAGATGGTCCGCAATCGACCGGGTGGTTCCGGGCAGATCGGTGCACGAATATATCCCACTGTAGAATTGAACCAGAAAACAGGATTAGATGTACAGACTTGGCTGCGAGAGGGACTGGTCGATTTTGTGGTTCCGATGGTCTATGCGTTTTTTGTGCTTGATGGAAACATGCCAATCGGCTGGCTGGTACAGGAAGCGCACGAAAACGACATTTCGGTATATGCCATGCTGCAACCCTACTACAGCGAAGAGAACCGTCGATTCTACTCGGTAGAGGATGCGACACCGGCTATGATGCGGGCGGCTGCCGCCAACTTTTGGGCGCTTGGAGTTGACGGGCTCTATACGTGGTTCCTTCCTTGGCCCCTCGGCGATGCAGAACACCGAACCCTCACAGAGTTAGGAGATCCAGCACTGATCAAGGAGACGGATAAACACTACTTCTTGCGCCGCCGTTCCGATGCAACAAACGGTCACGATTATGAAGCCTTTCTGCCAGTAGAAATTCCAGCCGCCGATCGGGACACACGCTATCAAATTCCCTTCTCCATCGCAGATGATACTCAGAATGAACGGGTACAAAGTATTCGGCTCCGGCTTGGTGTAACCAATTTGGTAAGCGCAGACAAATTTGATGTCCGGTTGAACGGACAGTCTGTAGCGGAGGAACGCTGCACACGCGAGGTTATCAGATCGCGAGACCCGTACGCGGGTCAATGGCTGGAGTTTCACCTGGAACGTGTACGTCCGCAGCAAGGGAAAAATGTGTTAGAGGTTTCATTGACAGAACGCCCTACTGGATTTGTAGGCGGAGTCATAGTCGAGGATGTAGAAATTTTCGTCGAATACGGTCCCTATCCGGCGGGATTGTATAGTTGAACCCACCCCTGCTACGGAGGTTTGAAAAGTTTTCTAATGCCCTAAATTCCCTTCTGCGAGGCTTGACTTTATTCTCGCAGCATGATAAAATGAGCCTTGCAATTTTGGAAATCAGGAGGAATACAGTTTGCAACAACAGACACGAGGTACAATTGGACAACAGATTGAGCTTCCATTCATGGAATCCGTAAGGATTAGTTTTCAGAGCTTGATGATCCGTTTCGGCCGATCCGTGATCACAACCGCAGGCATTACGTTGGGCATCGCGTTCTTGGTATCGGTTCTGGTAAACAACGAGGTAACTGTGGCAATGAAAG
>JAJECO010000079.1 GCA_022822005.1 Candidatus Poribacteria bacterium | reverse complement strand
GAATATGATGACTACTGGAAGCAACGCGGGTATGCTATCTCGCAGTATTACGAGGAACATGCCGATGTACCGACGCTCTACCTCGGTGGGTGGTATGACTCGTATGCGCGGGCAACTTGCGAGAATTATACGGCACTCAGCAAGATGAAAAAATCGCGGCAGGTGTTGTTAATGGGACCGTGGACA
This sequence comes from Candidatus Poribacteria bacterium, assembly GCA_022822005.1. Classification (GTDB taxonomy): domain Bacteria; phylum Poribacteria; class WGA-4E; order WGA-4E; family PCPOR2b; genus PCPOR2b. Next base: position 162,467 of record JAJECO010000079.1, on the reverse strand, counting down.
CATGGCGGCTGGGGTGTGTCGAATGCGGGTGATGTTGATTTCGGGAGTCACTCTTTCATTAATTACAACGACTTGCGATTGGCGTGGTTCGATCACTTCCTCAAAGGGATGCACACAGAGGTCTCCGACTGGTCACCGGTCAAGATTTTCGTGATGGGCACCGGCGAGGGCATACCCAACTATCAGGGACGCCTCCATCACGGCGGTCATTGGCGTGATGAGGGGGACTTTCCTCTGCCCGACACGCAGTTCACGCCCTACTATCTTCACGCTGATGGCGGACTTTCTACCGCGCTGCCAAGCGCTGACGAATCAACAAGTTGCTTTAGCTTTGACCCGCGAGATCCCGTTCCAACTATTGGGGGCGGCATCTCCGCCGCTGACCCCATCATGGGCGCTGGTGCATTTGACCAACGTGGAAATTCAAGATTCTTTGGTTGCCAGGACACCCTTCCGCTCAATGCCCGCAGCGATGTCCTGACCTTCCAGACCCCACCGTTGGAGAACGATGTGGAGGTCACTGGACCAATTATAGTCAAACTCCACGCCTCATCATCTGCCCGTGATACTGATTTTACAGCCAAACTGATTGACGTTTGTCCATTGAGCGACGATTATCCCGATGGACTCGCTATCAATCTGACAGATTCCATTATTCGCGCCCGCTACCGAAACGGTTGGGATACCCCAGAGTTACTGGAACCGGGGAAGGTCTACGAGTTCGTCTTTGAACTTTATCCAACCTCTAACGTTTTCAAGAAGGGGCACCGGATTCGCTTGGATATCTCCAGCAGCAATTGGCCCCGCTTTGATGCGAATCCGAACACGGGCGGCGATTTGGGGGTCGAGCGACGGCTTGAGATTGCAGAGCAGACAATTCATCATGAACCCGAACACCCGTCGCATTTGGTCTTACCCATTATTGAACGATAAGAGAAACATAGTGATTTCTGAAACAGGTTGTATAATCATTTGGTGGACCCTACAATTAATGAAACGCTCCAAACCGGTGCGGTTGAAAACCGCACCTACCGGGGACGAAAGTGTCTATATTATTTTTAGAATTCACCAATTGTCAACAGGAGGGAGATATTATGAAAATCAGATGGTGTGGACACGCTACGTTTTTGCTGGAAGGAAACGGGACTCGGATTGTAACTGATCCGTATACACCCGAAGTGGCTGGCTATGACCCGATCGACGAGCCGGTGGATATCGTGATTATGAGTTCAGCGACCGACCGGTTTCACAGTTGTGCGGATATGGTGGCGGGCGATCCTGTTGTGATTAATGCGCTCGATATCACTGAGACTGGGGCGGAGGTCAAAGGGATTCGTTTCTCATCTGTGCCGGCTATGGAGAGCATAGTACATAAAAGTGATCCGGATCAGAACGCGATGTATCGGTTTGGCGTTGAAGGCATTGAAATTGGGCACATGGGCGATGTGGGAAACCCGTTAAGCGAGACACAACTTGAATTTTTCAAGGGCGTCGATATCCTGCTTGTGCTAACAGGGGGTCCCCCAACCATTGAACTGAACGATCTCGACGAAGTCATTGATGCGATTCAGCCGAAGGTTACAATTCCGATGCACTACAGAACCGACAAGGTCACGCTCACTCATATCCTGCCGGTGGATGATTTCACCGCACGATATCCAGCGGAACTCGTCCACTATCAGGGTCAACCAGAGATTGAAGTGAGCAAGTCAAAACTACCCGAGACAAACCAGATTTATGTGTTAGACTACGCCAATTGAAATCCGCGGATATAGTAATTGCACCTATTGGCAATTTTTTTCTTATGGAAGGTTGAGTTGCCACGAGACACCAAAGCGATCACTTACCCAACCGAACCGCTTACTAAACCCGTAGTTGTCCAATGGCATAAATATTTCTCCACCCTCAGCAAGTGCTGAGTACACCCGCTCAAGTTCTTCTTGTGACTCACAATCAACGAAGATTGAGATAGCGGGCGTGAAGCCAAAATCATGCTTTATCGGGGTATCGATGCAGATGAATTCCCTGCCACTAAGAGTAAAAAAGGCGTGATGAATTTTGCCTTTATTCTCGCCTGCGTCGTAGTGTGACACATCAATAACTTCAGACATGGGGAATAGGCCGACGTAGAAGCTCATTGCCTCCTCAGCAGTGCCATCAAACATTAGGTGGGTTCGGATCTTTGTCGCCATCAGTTACTTCCCTCCCCTTTCGATGTGTACAGATCTTGGATCGTGTCCACATCTCTCTCAGCAAAGTAAAACATACTTACAATACTCACCCGCCGACCTGGCGACAACCCCACACCGTAAATCAGCGGTTGAATGACAAAGTGCGTACCAATGCATGGGTAGTAGATCTCAATATCGTCTATCACACCGGGAGGGAAAAGCATCCCGAACACCATCCCATCGTAGGTAACTGCCCCCAACTCTCACCGGGGCTGACAAACTTCTTAAATCCGAGTTCGGTAAACTTTGATTGTTGTGTGAGCATGTTTTCTACTTTCGGATTGCTCTGACATGAGCGTATTCACCCGTTTCTCTTTTGAAAGTGATATACGGACATATTGTAGGATAACTCTGTGCTTTCAATCTGGTTAGGAGTTACGCACTTCAGTTCGTAGTAGCGCATTTCTTAATCCCGCCTGTCCCGATTTATCGGGGATCCTATCGGGGGATTTATTGCGCGTCCAGACGGGGGAGGAAGAAACAGGCGGTTACAATCTGAAGTGTACAATCCGCCCTGATGTCACAAAATGTCACAAAATGTCACATATTTTGCATATTTTCGTTAGTCTTGGGGCGGACCGTTGATGAACATTGGCTTTGATTTTGATCAGATGTCACAAAATGTCACATATTCTCACATTTCCTCACATATTTTTTACTTGAGTGTGCGTTTTTGTGCGTTTTAGTGAGGTGGTTTGGGTTTCTGAGTTCTGATTTATGCCGATCCCCCGATACATCGGTTCCGTTCCGTTTCACCAGAATCCCGATGAATTCCCCCGATACATCCCCGATAAATCGGGACAGGCAGGACTCCGACAAGCCGAGAGCAGGCAGGCGTGACCAGGGGCGGGATCAAGCAGGAGGAACAGGAGTCGCTACGCGGGATCGGGGATTAAAAGATTGTCAGGATTATAGCTGATAGCCCCTTCTGCTATCTGTGATCGTTATTTTAACACATCGGAATGGTATATTGCAAACAAAAAGTTAATCATTCCGCCAGGGCTTACGCGGTTGGCGGCTCAAAGCACCGTACCGTTTCCCCGATGGATCGTCCGTACCGGGCCAGGGGGACAGGCGGGATTAAGAAATGCGCTACTACGAACTGAAGTGCGTAACTCCTATTGTTATCAACATCCGCAATTTCCATTTTTCTCAGTCCACGTTTGTTTCAGGGTTCCAATCGATCGACTCGATCCAGCCTGCCCGTTGAAATATACCAATCGAATAGATCGTCACAATTTCCACTTTCCTTCATACGAATCCACTCGTCAACGCTGGATTTTTTGAATCGTAGTTCAGCCCCCACCTCAAAGTGAGGAATGTCGTTAAGCAGCTTCCACACCACGTCCGGCTCGATTTGCAGATAGGCGGCGACCTCCTCCAATGTTATAATCTCTTTCACCGGTGCTAACCGTCCCCCGCCCCCATCTACGCGGCTTTCCAGACGCATAATTGCTTCTCGTAAAGCGTGGATCGCGGCTACGAGATCGGAATCAGGTGCATACAGACGTTCCTGCAATGTTTCCCACCAATTTTGTGCAGGCTGAAGAGCCTCCATCCTATGTGTTGATTCGATTGTTGCTTTCAGTTTGTCGTGTTCGGCGGCGCATTCCTTACAATCCGCAAGATGCGCCTCGATTGTATGCTTACCCATCGAAGAAAGCTCGTCGTCGATGTAGGCGACAAGTTCTTCGCGAACATTATTACATTCCATTTTTGAATCCTCCTTTTTATTTTAAGTTGTGTAGTGCGTAAAACATTGTGCGGTAAAACTCGCCACTCTTTATGTTCGTTGTGTCAGCGGAAAGCTGGATAGTACGGCATCTCCTCCAAATCCGTCCAGCGTTCACGTAATTCGACAGCTATATCGCGGACCGTCGTACCGAGGGCTTCCAGATGTCCGAATTCTTCCGACGCTTGCCCAAATATATCAAAACACAACAGGAGAATCTGACGCTGGGTTGAGATTCCCCATTTGTGGTCTTCTTCCCATACCTTTTCTATAAAATTGAGTCTGGAGTGAGTCGCCCAGTAGGCACACGCTTCGACAATAGATCGAAAAAAAAGCGTATCGTCCGCTGCTTCGGGGCACCCCTTCGCAAGTTCGGCACGATACGCCGTTTCCATTTCTTGAATCACATTGTCTGGTACACGGTTGATATGGTACCACGTCGGAAAGCAGACACGGCCATAAATTCCATCCCTGAGCGCATGCCGATACTCACCAAACTCAAAGTCGAAGAGTTTTCTTTCATCGCCGACAGGCAGCGCATTCATCGGAATCGGATCGCCGTGTGTATAAGCTTGGAATGGTCCTGGGGCAGCAATGAATGCGGCAACCGTTTTCATCTCCGTCTTTGCCCCACGACTGGGTTTCACTCCAATCCTCCCACAGACTTCATTTAATTTTTCCACAAGCCGCCGCCATTCATCGGTAATAGAGGGAGGTCTATCTCTGGATCCGAGTCGGTCACGGATGCTATCGTACGCTGTTTTCTTGCGAATTGTCAGGGCGTGCACTTTTCCCAGTGCCCTCGCCAGTTTAATTAATTCCCCTGTTGCAGCTGTGGGAGATTCTCCGCGCAAGCTCCCATAAAAATTCCGCCCATCTCCTAAGTCCTCAATGACCATAAGCCCCTTTTCCCAATCTCCGGCATAAAATTGTGCGGCCGGCGAATCTCCATTTGAGATTTCGCTCAAAAATTCGAGTCCCGCCCAATCGTTGAAGAATCGGGGAACCATTTCATCCGGTGAGTTCGGATGAAATTCCGTTCCATCAGTGGTCAGTGCCCTTTTGACGACAACGCTTTGCGGAACACCGGAGGGGCTTTCTACTACACAACAGCGAAGGACCGTCGCCCGATCTGTATCAAATTCTGTTTCCATTTTAAGCCGCACATCGCCCCCGAATGCTTTACAGAGGACGTTTTCTGCAATTGCTACGGTTTCGGAATGGTCTTTTTCGTCTGATTTGGGCATTTTGATGAGTTACCCTCATTGAAATTGACGGAAATCTGGGAAACCAGATTCAAAAAGATACGCGAGTTTCGTAAACACAGCTCGCTCACCCGGCAGGCTATCAACAAACACGAAGAAGAAGTGGCTCTCTGGGGTGAATTCGTAGTCGAAGATTGCGTTGAAATTGTAGCTAATCTCACCTTGCAGCCGTTCATCAACACGCTCAACAAAAATGAGCCAACCGATCTTTTGAGTCAATTGATAGTTACTACGGAGCCGGAAAATCAGTGTATTTTGATGCGTACGCCAAAAGAAATTATCGAGGTCTATATCAGCGGTCAACTTGCCGAAGAGGTTGACACCCGCAGAGAAGTTGGTAAATCGGTTGAACTCATCTCGGCGTATACCGAAACGATTTCCAACCGCTAAGTGCCACCACGGTGCTTCATAATCAATCTCTGAGCCAATAAACTTGGTGTCAAAAAGCTGACCGACTTCACGGAGCACACCAAACCCGCCAGAAGTGAAGAGGTCAAACCGACCAATGTCAATATTGAAGCGGAACTCACTCCGCCGTTCCCGTAGCAATCTTTGTGCATTGATTTGATGAAAATGGCGTGTGTCAGCCTGAAACAGCTGCACCAAATTCCCCTCTGGAAACTCATAATTGTACCTTACACGGGCACGGCTCCGACGGAACGCTTCATCTTCAAGTCCCATCTCATTTGGCCGAAAGCCGTCCTGGATTTCTTCAAGTCGAACGTTGGCGAGCCACCCTTGATACAGCCATTCCATCGCGGTATAATACGCCCAGTGCGTTTCACCATCAACGAAATCAACCGCATATTGCGATGTTGCAGTCCAGTTTCGATGAAGTCCAAACCGACCGTTGAGCGATAGGAGTCCTACATCGCGGTCGGCTTGGTGTTTGTGTGTGCCCATCGCGCCGATGACAGTCCGCTCACCGATATTGTAATTTACTCGCCCAGCTAAAAGATTCGCCTGCTTTTTCTGATCGGCATCATACCGATCGATCATTTTACCATAGGTATTGACAACCGAGAAATTAGCACCGCCCATTGTGCCCGCCGTTTTCGCACCGAAATCAATTTCTTGAACGCGACGGGTGTAGAATAGATTGAGTGGTAGATCAAACAACTCGGCACCCTCCCGGAAGAATGGACGGCGTTCAGGAAGAGATAACTCGCGGTCACTTGCGATGTTAATTTGGGTTGGATCGCTTTCTAATTGTGAAAAATCGGGATTAAAAGTCAGGTTCGAGGTGAGGCGCGTCGAAATTGGAAGGATAAGGTCTAACCCACCATCAAGGTCATTGGGTCGATTTTCTATCGCGCGATAGCTACCGTAGGGGAGAATGCCGAGTTTCTGCTCTGTTTTGATCTTTTCCAAATTCAAGCCAGTCAAATTGCCAAACTCCGACACGCGTGAGAAAAAAGCGGTGCGTGCCCAAGAATAGGATTGACTGTTTACCGGACGGACCCGCCAAAAGTTGATTCCCCATATAGTATCATCCCGATTAAAACGGAGTGCACGGAACGGTATCGCAAATTCTGCGGTCCAGCCATTTGGGTATTTCTTTATTTTTGCTTCCCATTTTGCATCCCAACTCATGTCGAAAACGCTCTCGTTGCTGACCCGCTCATCTGTCTGTGTGCCGAGCGTGTTGACGGCAAAAATGTAGCAGTTACGGCGGTCATAATAGGTATCAAGCATCACTTCAATGCAGTCGTTCTGCCAAACAGGGGAATCCCGTCGCGTTTTCGTTTCGCGTAGACTGTTCATGTCCGGCTCCTCACAATACACACCGATATAGAGAGCGTTTTCATCGTACAAAACCTTTGCTTGAGTGTTTAGTTGTGCGAGCTGAATGTCACCCTCCTTTGCACGGAAGAACTTGTTCGCAACTTGAGCGTGTTGCCACACACTGTCGGTAAGGTCCCCATCAATGACCGGGGGCGTATCTACCCATGTGGCATCAATGGTGCGCGTCGAATTTTGCGTTTCTGCGAAAAGCGGTATAGCCCGCAGCGTAATCAACCCCAAATTATCGCGCGCAACCACTGCACCCGTTCAGTTTTCTCCACCACCTTTGTCCCCCACCTCATTTGTGTCCAAATTTGCAATGCCCAGATCCGTCATTTTTTGGGACTCTCCATTCAGGTGTATCTTTACTTGTACTAACATCTCCTCTTCGGAGATTGCATCCTCTCGATCTCCAGTGTATTGCGCCTCTATCCATTGATAAATTTTCTCAATTGCTGGATGGTTTTCGTCTATGGGCGTCTGACCCTCCCCCTCCAGATAGGCATTTACCCACAACAATACGCCATATTTGCCAGAGGTTCTGGTAAGAATAATATCAACCAATTCCTCTTTGACCTCTGTTTCTTGTCGAAATTTGTCCTCCCCGTTCACCTCCAAACCGGATACACTGGAGATAACCGCTTTGTCAATACAGGAATGTTTGAAAGCGAAATGATGTGGACGTGGATTGTCAAATTCGCTATATTTGCCAATATTAATCTGACAGCGGAAAACCACAGGTGCTTTTCCACGAGATTGCGCGAGCTGCGCTGCCCTCTTACGGGCTTCCCTTGATTTTTGGGTAAACCAGATTTTCTTCCCTGCCCTTGCCCGCGCTTTAAATCCTCCCTCCATAATCGCCTCAGCTCTATCAACTGTCGTACCGTGCCAGACGGTAATTACGTCCTTAAGCCCGATATTCCGGTCCACATTGATAAAACTGCGGATTCGTTTGGATTCAACGCCGTGGCGAATCGCATATTCCTCCAGTGTTAGGTCGGGGTTTCGTGCAACCTGTTTCTTAAACTGTTCCGCCAGCCAAGCGAAGTCTTTATCTTCAAACCGCCGCTGATAGTAATCTTTTTGTTTCCGATCTCTTCTCTTTTTCGCCAACGTAAAGCACTCCTTCATGACAAACACCAGACATTTCCGGTGAACGGTGGGAACAGACAATCGAGCAAGACACCCGCCTCGTCCCGTCCGTCACAGTCGACAAAATTGGTTTTCAATTCGTTGAACCGACGGCGACCACACAGGAGCTGCAAAAAGGTCAGATCTGGCAACCGAGCATCGCCATCCTCGACCGAATCGGGTGACCAAGTGGAGATGTCCGTTATTCTTCCATCGTTAAATTTCAGTTGCATGCCGCTTCGGTAGTAATTCAGTTTCAGTTCGCCGTTATAACCTTCTGCGACAGTTCCTACGAGATTCTTTTGTAAAGCAGGCCGGATATGCTGTAAAAAGGCAACCAGATTCGGTATACGGATGTACAATCCATACGGTTCATACTCGTAGATTTTATTCCCCAACAGGGCGTGGTAGGCTGGGTGTGTGGAACCAAGTTCAAGCATGAGGCTTTCCAATTCTCGCTTCTGATGATTGCCCCACTTAGGCTTTGTTTGCGCGATCTTCCACAGTCCGCGTAACACACTCGGCATCAGGTTCAGATAGCCCACGCCGGATTTGAGTTCCATCTGAACGATGTATAGTGCGTTATCCTCTATCCACGGGTAGTATTGCACGTAACCCAATCGCTCACGTTCCGCCGTCTCAATAATCAGCCATTTCCAGTGTGCAAAATCGTTTTCCGAACGTCCGCCGAACTCATAACTCCATTCCGTCTCTGACCGTAGGGTCGAGAAAGGTTGACGACAACTAGCACAGTCATACAACTCTCGAATGAAGGCGTGGTCATCGTCTACCACGGGACGCAGATGATATTTTTCGGAGTCACCATCTTTCAGCTTCGGCAGATCGATTCCAGCTATGGCTCTTCCACCATCGACTTCCATTGCCATCTCATACCCGAATTGGCGATAATACCACGGAATACCGGTGATGCCTTGCATCAGTTCACCTCTTGATGCGCTCAAGGCGTGTATCACCTCAAACTGTTTTCGCACCAATCCGCGTCGCCGATATTCTGGTTCCGTGACGACCACTTCGGGACGCCCAAGCTTGAATGGAATCCCGCGATATGCCCACGTCTGAGAAATAAGGCACATTGACGAAACGATTTTGTTCGTGTGGGTATCTTCTACCAATGTAAAATCGCTCGCTTTCACCGTTGGGTGATAGCCTGACATCAAGCCTCGTATCCCATGCTCAACCCGCTCATCCTCGAAAACGCGACCGTTAAATTCAGCGAGGGCGTCCACGTCGGCGGAGTGCGCAAACCGCAAGATTAGATTGTCGCCTAGGTCAATAGGCATTTGTGAGAGAATTGAATTTGTAGGCATTTAAATTTCCGTATAATTTTCTTATCTATTTTCCTGTACAACAACATCTTATTTACCAATTAGGCACTTCGACTCAAACCCTTGATTTCCTCCGTCATATCGGGGCTTAGACAAAACGGATCATCGCTGTCTCTTTGTAGAGCAGCAATCACCCGACCTTGAATTCGTGGTACAAGCGGGACGTTAGGAAAGTCCTCCAGCGGAATCCAGTGAACGGCGATCTCGTTTTTGTCCGGATTATCGGGCAGGCGTGGTTCACTTCCTTCGCAAAGGGCACAACGGAAAAGGAAATCAACGCAATGCGGCTTTTCATCTAGCGTAAAGCCGTAGTCGGGTGGGAAACATTCGTAGACAAACAGCAGTTCCTTCACTTCCACTTCCGCAGCAGCTTCCTCGCGGACTTCACGCCGTGCCCCATCGTACAGCGTTTCGCCCGGCTCAACACCGCCGCCGGGCAGATTATAATGGAACCCGTTCTCGTCATCAAACGCAACAAGTAGCATTGCGTCATCGCGGACGATTGCCGCCCGGGCTACAAGTCGGATTCCTTGTCTATTGGCTTTGAATTTGATATCTTCTGACAAGTCTTTCTCCACTATGGATTGAGTTTTCTTTGATTTCATCTTCTCTAAGGGAAAACCCTAACTTTTCCAAAACCTTCATCGAAGCAATATTATTTTCAGTGGTACTTGCCTGAATCGTTGACAATTCCAAACATTCGAACCCAAAATTGACAATTCTCTTGCAGGCTTCGGTTGCAAATCCCATGTTCCAGAATTCGGGGAGAATCGAATAGCCGAGTATTCCTAACTCTCCATCTTTTCTCAAGGTAACAATCCCGATAGTTCGATGGTCATCCTTTTTCTTTATTAGCAAAGTCATAGTATCTTCGATGGTTTCCTTCGAGACACAATGAGAAGTCGTTCGTATCGCGTCCTCATATCCGAAAGGAAATGGCACTTTCCCCAGATGTTGTGAAACCTTCCAATCCGAATATAGTTGATGAATGAAATCGACATCGCCCATATCAATAATCTTAAAATAGAGGCGGTCTGTCTCCACATTCGGCAATTGCTCGGCGATACTATAACTTCTTAAAGTCTTCATTCAGTTACCCTTCGGTCCTTTGCTTAATCTGTCTTCTCGCATTTTTGGCCTGCCCCTCGCGTTTAGGCAATGTTTTCCGTTTTACGAGCAATCGCCATAATATGTGCGCTTACACCAATTACTGACGGTTCGCTTTCAAGGGAACGGGCGATATGTAGCAGACGCTCACGGTAGTTTCGATCCGCCCACTGTTCTTCGAGGTTTTGTAGCAGCCAAGCGGGTCCTTGAATCCCAAACAGACCTTCAAGATTGAATCCCGCCGTTTCTATCTCTGACTTGAATTCCTCTGGCCGATGGAGAAACGCCGTTGTAAAGTACCTTGGATGCTCGTTTGGGTTGCGGTGCTGCCCTTCCCGTAAATCTCGGGATGCAATTTTGATAAACTCTGGATCCATGTTACCATCTATCATACCGTGTAGGGTCGAAGCATATCGGGAGATAGCGACAGCGAATATAATCCCGCCTTTCCTAAGGATTCGATACGATTCTTGTAATGCCGCGATTCGCTCGTTTTGCTCCGTCAAATGGTACAGTGGTCCCAGCATGAGGACGACATCTACAGAATCATCCGGTCGATCTATGGTGAACAATACAAATAAATATACATATTAACCTTTGGTGCTAGTTAGTGAGAGGGTCTTCCCCACATTGTTGAAACGTTCATTGATTCATTAGTAACTCATTGGGTCTACCCTTTGGCTGCACATGTCGCCCCTCCGGGGCTTTGGGGTATTTGTTTATCCGTGTGCTATAAACATGTCGCCCCTCCGGGGCTAAAGGCACCGAAGAGCCAATAGTTTTCATGTTTCACAGCCTGTCCCGCCTGTCCCGCCTGTCCCGATTCATCGGGGATTTATCGGGGCATCACGTTTGACGTTATCAACAGCTGCAAACTAACACCAGTGGTTATTATTCAAATGTATCAGTAATTATAATTTTTACCATAAATGACGAGCATCTCCAACGCAGAGTTCTGCAACTGGATAATCGGATTGGGCTTGTGATGCTGCGGCTGCTTGTTCCACATGAAGCGGAACAGGATCCACAAGATGAACTTCATATCCTTGCCTCGCAAGCCAGCATGCATAGTTTCCGGGACCACCGCCCACGTCGTATGCTACGGCTGGTGTCGATGGCAAATGGCGCGTAATCAACTCCCGAATACGAGTTTCCTCAAGCTGTCCCAGGCTTGAGGAAAGCCGTTGAATTTCATCCCCTTGTTCGTAATGAGCCACAATTTCGTTTGGAAGTTTTTCATCGTAATCGGAAATCAAATTTGGGTCCTTTTTTGGTAATAGACGCTCATAAGCGCCGCGATAACGAGGTTGAACATTGTACAACCTAAAGTAACGCAAGTTGCTAGTCGCCCAACCCGCTCGGCTTGGATAGGCATATCCAAGCCATCTTTGTACGTGTGCAGTGGATTTGGCAATCCACTGCGAGCAGGTAATGGGTTTTATTCAGTTCCCATTCTCCCATTTTACAACATTTTCCGTCACTAGCAACTTAGGTTAAAGTAATAAAACACTTTGCGGTCTCAATTTTTTAACGCACACTCCGCGATATTCTTCATTTTATTTATAGTTCGACCTATTTTTTTATGCTCTAAGTGGGTGGCTGGTGGATTGGGAGTTGGGTATGTATTGGCGGGGAAAAGGGCATTTGATATAATACTTGACGGTTACGTTATCTTACCCAAAGTCAAATGAATAGAGGAGAAAAATTGATATGGCAGATGGATTTAACGCATCGGGCGTTGTCAAGCCCTTTGGGATTTTTTCGGGCGCTGCTTGGCAGCCGGAGGGCAAAGTCTTGCATATTTCTGGGCACGTCTCTCAAGATCCGGACGGCAACACGGTCGGGGTAGGTGATATTCGTGCACAGACCCGGCAGACGCTGACAAACATTCAGACGGTCCTGTCGAGCGTCGGAGGCGAGATGTCGGATATCGCCAAGGTCACAGTCTTTGTAACCGATATGTCGACGCTCGCCGATATCCACGCGGTCCGCGCTGATTTTTTCGATCCACCGTATCCCGCCAGCACGTTGGTCGAAGTGAGCCGGTTGGTCAACCCCGAGTGGATGATTGAGATTGAAGCGGTGGCAGTGATCCCGTTTGACCGGGTCAAAAATCCCGCATAAGGCAAGCACCGGGGCAGCGTTTTCCAACCCCGGCGCAATCTGGCGGTTCCCCGCGAGCGTATAGGAGTGATTTAATTTCCACTCTCTATCAGGCTGCAGCACGAATATTCGCGCGCGTTCCTTCCACATCAAAACAAGCGAACTGATTGTCTCGCATCAGGCGTGTGGCAAACTGCATCGCCTGTTTTTCGGTCATATAGCTCTCTGCAATCTCCCCCTCAAGGGCACGGCGGATCTCGTTACGCGCTTGGATCGCGTAAGCCATTGAACTGGTGGGCCACCCCGTATCCCCTCCAAAAGCAAAGATCTTATTTGCTGGAACTGCGTGTATGAATCGACGGAGAAAGTCGCGGGAGCTATACGGATCTATACTCCACGCCCAGCACAGATCAACCCAGATGTTCCGATAATGCTTCGCTAAGGCGACAAGCTCATCGTTGTAGGGGTAGGCGATGTGCATCAGGACAAACTTGGCGTCCAAGTAGCGGGCAAAGAGCTCGCACATATTTCCAGCGGGGATCCGACGTACCGGCATTCGGTCATTTCCTGCGTAGTAGCCTGTGTGAATCTTGAATGGAAGGTTATGTTCGATAGACAACTCAACCCCCCGTGCCCAACACCAATCGCCCAAGCAGAGGTAGGTTTCGACGCTAAGCTCTTCTGCGGGTTGGTTTAGTACTTGGGAGAGCGCAGCCGATGCCTCGACATCGTTCCGCTCGATCCAATTGAGGGTTCGGTTGTAAGCGTGCTGTGCTTTTACCGCAATCGCGCACGGTCCATGTTTCGCGAAAATCCCCTCCATCCCCTGCTTCAGCGTTCGGAGATCTTTCACCTCCACACCTGTCTCGGCGTGGATCTGTTTCGTGTCGATCTGTCCATTGCAAAATCCAGCCCATGAGAGATCATAGAGAAAGAAGTCTAGCCCGGAGTGATCGGGCAGACAGGGCCAACTGAAATCGTCAGTCTGCACATGATCGAGGTTCGCTACGTCGTGCAGCAGTCGATAACGTTCACCGGGTTTGCGTAGTGCTTTGATTTTCTCTTGTGCTGATGCCAGCGCCTCTCCAGTGAGCTCGGCAATTCCGTAGACGTGCTCCGCAATGAGTCGCACCGCCTCGCCGTATCCGGTGAATTGCGTCGCTTCCCACGCCTCCTGAATCCCCACAAAGCGTCCAGCAATATCTGGATCTGAAGCGTCCATCAGGCGTGTCATCGCGTCAGGCGACGCGCCCGCTGTGTTGAGATCTGCAGGAACGTAATTCCCGAATAGGTCTTGTAAGATATCGGGACCATCTTCCAGCCAATCAGGTTCTTTTCGCAGGTGTTCATGTGTATCGACCATAGGAGTCGCTTGGATATGTTGTGCAAGATCTGTTGCCATATTTCTTATCCTTTCTGATTTTGAATCGTGCTATAATCATTTTGGAATTCAGCATTAATTGTTAGTCTAACAGAGCGTAGGGTTTTACTCAAGAAATTTAAAAGGGGGCGAACGATGGACAATAAAACAACGCAGACGCAGGCTGCGACGATGGAGATTGGACTTCTCATCGGAAGCCTAGACCAATTGGAGGATGTCGCAGCGTGGGGCTATGACTATGCGGAAATCTCTCCCGGTCTCCTTGGAATTGATGAGGCCGGTGGAACTATTGAACAAAAGGCACTGGAGCAAATTCAGGGGTCGCCGGTGCCTGTTACGGCTATGTGCGGGTTTCTGGGTCGGTCAAAAGTGGTCGGACCGGAGATTAACAACACACAAGTGCACGACTATGTTATACGCCTTTTCGACGCGATGCAGCAGGCTGGAGTTCCAGTTATCGGCTACGGCAGCGGTGGATCTCGCTTCGTTCCCGATGGGTTTTCTCGTGACCGAGCGTTGGAACAGGTGAACGAGTTCCTCCAGATGTGCGCCGACTTAGGTGAACCGCGCGGGGTCCAGGTCGCCCTTGAACCGTATAACTACGACGACGCGAATCTCATTAATACAGTTCCAGAAGGGGTTGAGATGGTTCAGAAGGTCAATCGCCCCGCCATTCAACTGATGGCGGATTTCTTCCACATGCGGTTGAATGGCGAGTCATTTGATACGCTTGCAGCGGCAGGACCATACCTGATCCATGCACATATCGCCGAACCGGGGCGGGGTCGTCCGCAGACAACCCCGGCAGAACACGCAGCATATCTACGGACGTTGTGTGAGGCTGGATACTATGGGCGCGTGACGCAGACCGGCGAGCTACCTGCTTACGGTTCACCTGCAGAAGCTTCCGCAACACTCAAACGGTTCGCTCGTGAAGGAGGGGAGAACAAATGACAGCACCGACCTTCCACTATAGCCGCATCGTTGACCTATCCCGTCCACTAACTCCGAATGAGGAACAGCATCCGTGGGTTCGGTATGAGACACAGATTGACAGTATCGTCAGCGATCCCGAAACCGCCCCAGCGTCGGGTCGCTGGTATGTGGTGACACAGATTGGGATGAGCGGTCATGCGGGTACCCACGTCGAAGCCCCCTTGCACGCGGTCGAGAACGGTGCCGCGGTCGGCGAAGTGCCGGTCGAGCAGTTCTTTGGCGAGGCGGCTATCTTGGATCTTAGCGATGTGCCTTGGTCAATACCTATTGAGCGCCCACGCCTTGAGCAAGCAGCAGCGCAAGCCGGAGGGATCCGGGCAGGTGACATCGTTTTTATCTATTTTGGTTGGGATCGTCGTGCCGCGACCGAAGGCGGGGGACCGCCCTATCCCACGCCTGATGCGCTTCAATGGCTGGTAGATCCCGGAATAAAGCTACTTGGCATAGACAGTCCTGGGCTTGAGGTGCCGGGCAGCCGCGAACTGATTAACCATCATATCTTGTTTGACCGAGGTATTCCGCTAATTGAGAGTCTCGCTCATCTGGAGGATCTCCGTGAGAAGCGTGTGTATGTCTTTGCACAGCCGCTGCCCGTTCTTGGAACGGATGCCATTCCGCTGCGTGTGCTGGCATTCGAGGGGACATCTGATTGATAGGTGGTAGTGCTGTATCCCTACCGATTAATGTGGTAATCAAAAAATTTCCATGATTGGCTGCCCTTCCCAGTCTTCCGACAATGGCACGTCCAAGACGTGAGCGAGCGTCGGCGCCGTGTCAAAGATACGCACTGGTCCCTTGATTTCGCCAGTCTGCTTAATTTTGGGACCGGCCGCAATCCACGGAATCGTCAAATCTTCCGGCATATCTGTTCCATGGCTCTTTCCATGCCCGCCATGATCGCTCTGAACGAGGATAAAATAGCGTTCTAGTAGATCAGCTTTTTCAAGCGCTTCCAGCAGGATCCCGATTGCTTGGTCTGCAATACCAATCTGTTCAATATATTCATCAGACATCCAAGCATGCCGATGTCCTACAATATCCACTATCCCCAGATAGACAAAGCAGAAATCCGGTTGTTCAGCAATCAGGTGTTCCGCTCCGATTTGCGCTATGGTTAAATCGCCCTCCGGATCATCAAGGTTCTCCCTGAAATAGGAAAAATCGAGCGATCCGGGTGCAGCTAAGTCCCGAAGCTGTTCCCAATTATAGACAAAGGCTGTTTTCTTCTTCATCGTATGCGCAGCTTCAGTGATACTCGGCACCGGGCGCACCATCGGGACCCATGTGTTGGTTGTGATACCGTGTCGTGACGGTGTTACACCACGAAACATTGAAGTGTGGCACGGTAGCGTGGACGATGGAACAACACTCTGTGCATTGAAGGTGTAAGCCCCACGTGCAATCAGCGTATCAATGCTCGGTGTATTTGCTTGCTGGATACCGTCTGGACGGCAACCGTCGATGACAATGAGGATCGTGCCGTAGCTTGAAGAGTTTTGCATGAACTTCCCTCCCAATCATGTGAAATGACTTTAACCGGTACATACCAGAATACCAACGAATTTTGATTGCCCCTTTCTATAATACCCCATCGCAATACCTTGCACAAGTAGGAATTCTTATCGCCAATGCAATCACAGCAAAGCACTTGACACGGTATAGATTTCCGAGTATAGTTAGAGCGCATTAACCCTTTGGATAAGTGGTTATAAACCCGATCGAATTGGGGCAAACTCGCAACGAAAATTTTGGAGAAAAACATGGCAAAAATACGAATGGCTCAGTACGGAACCAAACATGGACACGCCTCCGGCAAGCTGCAGGCGATGCAAGTGAACGATGATGTCGAAATTGCGGGAGTTTTTGAACCTGACCCGCAACAACGCGCCGCGCTTGAAGGATCAGGCGGCGCCTTTGAGGGTGTTCACTGGTTCGATGACAAAAGTGAGATGTTGGACGATGAAAGCATTGTGGCGATTGCCTCTGAGGGTCTCAATGCAGAAAGTCTCGATCAGACCGAAGAGATTGTTAACGCTGGCAAGCATGTCTGGTACGACAAACCCGCTGGCGATAACTGGCCCCAGTGGCAACGGACGGTCGCTACCGCAGAAGAGAAGGGGCTGCTCATTCAGATGGGCTATATGCTTCGTTATCATTCCGCTTTCAAACAGGTCGCCAGTTGGGCAAAGTCAGGCTTTTTAGGCGATGTGTTCGCAGTGCGCGCCCACATGTCCACGAATATAACTGAAGATGCCCGCATTCGGATCAGTGACACGCATCATGGCGGCATCTTTTTTGATTTGGGCGGTCACATGCTCGATCAGGTCGTCTGGATTTTGGGGCGACCGGTAAAGGTAACCTCGTTTTTGAGGAACGATGCCGGTTCAGCGTCAGCGTTTCAGGATAATACCTTGGGCGTCTTCGAGTTTGAGAACGCCCTCGCCTTTATTGATATCGCCGCGATGGAGATACAACCAGCAGCACGCCGTTTTGAGGTGTACGGCAGTCAGGGGAGCGCTATCATTGTCGAACCTTTTGAACCCGGTCTACAAATCCGTCTCTGTCTCGCAGAAGCGAAAGATGGCTACCAAGAAGGTGAGCAGTTTGTGGAGATAGACGGGGAGGGTCGTGGTAGAACCTATGAACTGGAATTGGATGCCTTTGTAGCAACCATCGAGGGGAAACAGTCGCCGGATCGACCGATGTCACACGAACTGCTCGTGCAGGAAACCCTGCTGCGTGCAACAGGTGGGATTTCGGGCTAAATCGAAGGCGCTCCTCTGTCCAACGAGAAAGAGCATTATGGGTGACAATACAACAAACTTAACCATCCGCTTCCTCGCTGATGTCGATGTTCCAAAGATTTCCACCTTCTTCGAGGGACTTTCCGAGGCAAGCCGCTCTTTTTATCATCCATACGCCTTCGATCAAGGCGCAGTTGCCAATATTGCAAAAGAACTCCGCAGTTCAAGCTGCGTCCATATCGGTGCGTTTAGCGACGGGAAGTTGGTCGGGCATGTCTGGTCCCGTGGCAGAGGCGAAGACGGTTATCCGGGCTTGGGCGTTGCGGTTATCGATGCCTTCCACAACAGAGGTATCGGTCAAAAGTTGATGCAGCAGATCGAGGATATCGCCCGTGAGCGCGGGGAACAGGGGCTTGCGTTGACCTGTTACCGGGACAATTATCGGGCAATCCGCGTCTATGCCAAGCAGGGCTATCGTCTCGTCGGAAGGACCGGGGACGATGCTCAGTTTCGTATGGTTCGCAATTTTGCTGACGATGACACGCCGTACATAACGCGAGGTGTGTACGCTTCAAGCATTCCGTGGAACATCGCACCGCTGACAACGGATACGTGGAGCCTTGACGATTGGAAATGGTACATTGAACTTCTCAATGTAGCGGGCTGTAATCTGTTGAAGCTCTATATCTGGCCCACGCAGTATTATCACCCGGACGAACCGGGATTGGGTTCCAATGCGTGGCGTTATCAGGTCTGGCATGACGCACTGGCGTACGCCCGCGTGATGGGTATGGAAACCCATGTCGGATTTTCGAGCGGAACTGTGCCACCCTCGACCTGGCTGCGCTACCCCGAACTACGAGCAGAAGATGTCAATTACACCGGCATCACCCTCTGCTGGCAGCGCGGAAAAGATCGCATCCTACCTTATCAGGAATATCTGATCGAGACCTTTGCAGACGTAGCGGATAGCTTTGTTCTGTGGTTCGCGGATCCGGGTGCCTGCATCTGTTCGGAATGCCGGGACTACCTGCGGGTTATGTTAGATGGCCTACACACTTTGTCTGCAATCGTTGATGGTAGGGCAGCAATCACAGCCTGTCCTTGGTGGATTGAAAATATCGAAGCGGGAAAAAGTGGATTTGCACCGCACCCAAATCTGCGCTGTCGAATTGCGTCAGAACTCCCCGAAGGAAGCAAGGTAATAATCAGGAGCGTCGAATACGAAACTATTGACATTATGCGGGAGGGTGGATTAGTTCCCTTGCCGCTTGCGTTCTTCCTTGACCCGGAGGGTGGTTTTGAGTCGAATAATATCTTGCCTGAGCCCAAATTACAGCAGATTGATACGTGGCTCGAAAGAGGGCTTGAGGAGAAACACACCGCCTCGCTCGCTTATCGATTGACACCGTATACGCAGTATCCGGGGGATTTCTACTTTTTTCGCAGACAACTAAATCCCGCGCAGTCGAGAGACTCCATCCTTACAGATCTCGGTGAGTACATTTGCAACCCGTATCAGCGAGAAGAAGTCCAAGATGATGGAATGCACTTTGCATCAGCGGTAGAGTCGCTCGACCAATGGTGGAGCAATCAGCGGGAACAGGATCTGGCTGACGCTATGGCAGGACTCAACGCTCTTAGGGAAAGACACGATTCTGTGAGAAACCTTGCCGATGGGGCAACCTTGCTGCATCGATTGTCACAAGGATTGGGTGATCAAGTGCTTGAAGCGTTCACTGAGAACCTGCGCCTTCAGATGAGCCCGATGCCAATTTTTCGGGGCCTGACACTCGATTATCTCTGGTCAGGTCGGGCTCACGCGTTTCTGCAACTCCGCATTGAAAATTGGTTGAAACGGCTACAACCGTAAAGAATTATTGGGCGAAAACAACAACTCACTGACGAAATCTACGAAGAGGAAGACATGGCATTACTACGATGGGGAATACTCGGTTGCGGTGATGTGGCGGAGTACAAAGGCGGGCCGCCGCTCTATACAGTTGAAGGTTCTGAACTAATAGCGGTAATGCGCCGTGACAAAGAGAAGGCGGAAGATTTTGCAGCAAGGCATGGCGCAAAACGCGCCTATCATACGGTTGAAGGGCTGCTGGAGGATGACGGGATTAACGCAGTCTATATCGCAACACCGCCACACCTCCATTGTGAACAGACAATTCTCACCGCAGAGGCGGGGAAGCATGTCCTCTGTGAAAAGCCGATGGGGATGAATGTCGCCGAGTGCCAGCAGATGGTCGATGCCTGCCGTGAGAACAACGTCATGCTTACAATTGCTTACTACAGACCCTTTTTCCCAAACATGATAAAAATGAAGAAATTGATGCAGGCGGGCGCAATCGGGGAGGTCGTGTTGGCACGAGTCAATCACACCGCTTCTTACGATCCAAGCAATCATGAGTGGGGTGCGTGGCGCACTGATCCGGAGATTAGCGGCGGAGGTGTCTTAATGGACTTGGGAAGCCACCGAATTGATTTGCTGATGTATCTGTTGGGGGATGTAGTATCTGCGTGTGGGTACGCTGAAAATGTGCATCTGCCCTATCCGGTTGACGATTCTGCTGTCTTCACATTACGCTTCGAAAACGGGACACATGCCGTCGCGAATATTAACTGGAATGTTGGCGTGTCGATTGACGAAGTTGAGGTCTACGGTACGGAAGGGAGTTTACGTTGTAACCCGCTTAACAGCGGAAACCTGACGCTTGAGACGAAGGGCAAAAGCGAGTCATTCGACCAACCAACCACCCCGTATATGCACACGGGGTTAGTTGAAGCCCTCGTCAATCAGATGCGTACAGGTTTGCCAATCCGCTGTACAGGGGAGGTAGGATTAAAGATAAACGCAATTATCGCTGATATCTATGCGAATAGTACAGGAAGTGAGTAGCCTTAATTACCCTGGAGCACTCCACATATAAATAAGCTCTCCATTTTGACTTTCTCCTGTGGAAATCCACGGAAAATTGCACTGTTCCATCTTTTCAATCACACGATTCATCACACCAACTGGATTAGAAATACGGCACACATCTCTCAGCTGCGATTCGGTGACTACCTGCTCATTGATCATGTATTCAATCGCACTCTGCTCATCTAAATTGAGGAGTATTTCCTTGCGTTGATCGTCCTCGGTTGCCAGCAAGTCTGCATCCGTTTCCTGTATTTCCGCAATTTCCGTCGGAACTCGCTCTGAACCCAATTCTACCTGCTGCCCCAAGCTTTGACAAGCTGGAACCACTGCTTCTGCAATTCTATCTTTGATCCGATCTAAATCTCCTTGTAATTCCTGGATCTCCTCGTGCAATTGCGTGATGAGCTCGAGCGGATCAGTCTCGTTGCTGACAGGCAAGTCGATCTGCTCATCACCAGGCATTGCATTCGATTCCTCCCAATCCGAACCTATTTCATCCATAAAAGGAGGGTAGAGGTTATCTATGCTTGGTGCAGCGGAAGGCAGCCCTGCACCTTCAAGTTCAACTTCATTTGGGCAATCGTCGTGTGATTCATCAGGTGGAGGGTCAATAAGCTCGATGTTGTACTTATAAGGGCTGACGCCCCCTCTGCTATCAATATATAAAATTTTAACGTAGCAACACTCCCCGACTTCCAATTGATCCATTCGCCCTTGAATCTGTCTGAGAATCCGTGCGTGATACTCTCGAAGCATCTCTGGCATACCTTTGACCAGTTGCTTAAAATAAGCTATCGGATCGCAGTTGGACTGAAAATATGGTGTCGTGTTAAGCGGTTGCGTCAAATTTGGAAAACGTACAATTTTGGCCGGTACTGGATTGTCTAGCGCCTCAAGTTCCATTCCCCACTGGAGCGGTGCCTCTTTTATGCAGGTAGCGACATAAGTATGATGTTTGGGCATTTAGCTCTCCTTAGTTACCTCGGTGCAAAAATACAAATTCAGGTTTGCGTAAGTTCGTGATACGAAACGTGAAGCACCTCATAAAGGTTACAACAAATCGAACATTCCACAACATATAGTGTATCTTTTGATGATAACAGACTATATGTAGCACCCAAAACTGGCGTTAAGTAATAATTCATAACGTAAATCGCCGCGTAAAGTTGAGTGCAACTTGGTTTTAGTGGCGTAGGTTGGATCTGAAGAACTTATGGGTACAGTTCCGGTACAAAAGTTTGATCTGTCATGGGGGTCCGGACATACCCGGCGTCGTCTTGGAGGGGCGGTAGTTCTATTGTTGTATGGGGTAGGGCTTCGTAAGGGATTTGGCTCAATAGGTGATGAATGCAATTCAGCCGCGCACGTTTTTTGTCATGGGCATCAACCACATACCAAGGTGCTTGTTTGATATCCGTATATTTGAACATTTCATCTTTAGCACGGGAATAATCGACCCATCTTTTACGAGATTCCAGATCTATCTTGCTGAGCTTCCAACGTTTGGTCGGATTGCTGATTCGCTTCCGAAAACGACGCGCTTGCTCCGCAGCATCTACCGATAGCCAATATTTGATCAGAATGACGCCGGATCGCACCAGCATCCGCTCAAATTCGGGGCAGGAACGTAAAAACTCGTAGTATTCTTCCTCAGTACAAAAACCCATCACCCGTTCGACGCCAGCGCGATTGTACCAACTCCGGTCAAAGATCACGATCTCACCGGCGGCTGGAAGGTGGGGCACATATCGCTGGAAATACCATTGCGTTTTCTCACGTTCAGTTGGGGTCCCCAACGCAACCACTCGACAGCTTCGTGGATTCAGTGGTTCTGTAATTCGCTGGATGGTCCCTCCTTTGCCTGCGGTGTCACGACCTTCAAAGATCACGACGACCTTCAACTCTTGCTTCTGGACATGTTCTTGCAATTTGATTAACTCGGCTTGAAGTCGGGCGAGCTCCTTCTCATAGAACTTCCGCTTCAACTTCTGTCGTTCTTCTACAGGATTATCCGTCGGTTGGAGCCTGATAAAATCTTTTCCAACTTGTTGGTCTTTCTGCTTTTTGGTTTCTTTATCCTTGTCTTTTTTCGACATGGCACCCCCCTTGCTAATACGAATTTATAGATTTCAGTCCCTCTTTTCCGACGATTCCACCGTGCCTGACAGTCCATTGCATTATACTCATTACGGAATTTCATGTCAATAGGAATTCTGGCTGGCGAAATTTGCTATTGACAGATCCCAATAATTCAGTGATAATTATGCGACGATATCGCACGATGACCGTACTATTTCCGCAATAGATAGAAGGAGACAAAAATGAAGCATTTCGGTTTGGCAATCAATCTGAAAGACGATTCAGAAATTATCGAAAAATACAAAGAATATCATAGCAACGTTTGGCCCGAAGTCTTAGAGAGTCTGCACACGATCGGCATTACAAAGATGAACATCTACCTGCTCGGTCGCAGGATGTTCATGGCGATGGAAACAGTCGATGAGTTCGATGTCGAAAAGGATTTTCCACGCTATTTGGAACAGCATCCGCGCTGTCGTGAGTGGGATGAACTGATGCGAACCTACCAAGAGCCGGTTCCTGAAAGAAAGCCGGAGGAGTGGTGGGCATTGATGGAGTGTGTCTTTGAACTCTGAACGTCAAATAGCAACGCTGATAAAAGATGAATCAAGACTGTAAAATAACAATGAAAAAAACAGTTGATGTCATTCAATCAATGAAACGGAATGGACAAAAAATTGCGATGCTGACTGCGTATGACTACCCGACAGCTCGTATCCTTAACGATGCTGATATCGACATCATCCTTGTTGGGGATTCGCTCGGTATGGTAGTTTTAGGCTACGAAGACACACGGTCCGTGACGATGGCGGATATGATCCATCACACCCGTATCGTGGCACGAGCCAATACAACCTGTTTATTGGTTGCTGATCTTCCGCATCAAGCGTATGAAACTGCAGAGCAGGCGGTCAAAAACGCACGTGCCCTTTGTGATGTCGGCGCCGATACGGTTAAATTCGAGGGTAATAAACCAGAGATTGTAACAGCTCTTGTCGATGCTAGCATTCCGGTGATGGGACATGTTGGGTTATTGCCGCAGACGAGTGAAAAATTTCGGGTGCATGGACGCAAGCGGTCCGAGGCCTTACTCATTGCTGATGATGCAAAGGCACTTGAAGCCGCTGGATGTTTTGCCACTGTGCTTGAATCAATCCCAGAAAAACTGGGGGGGAAAATTACGAAATCGTTACAGATTCCCACAATCGGCATAGGAGCAGGACCTGACTGTGATGGGCAGGTGTTGGTGCTCCATGATATACTTGGGCTCTTTGATCGCTCACCGACATTTGTCAAGCAGTACGCAAACATGCGGAAAGAGATCCACCGGGCTGTGACACACTATAAATTGGACGTTCAGCAAGGACGTTTCCCCGATGACGGGCACTCATATCATTGAATCAGCACAAAGCATAAACATAAATTCACCGTGCTTTGCAGATAAGGAGTAGATAATGTTCAAAATAGGCGTTATTGGTGATGAGATTTCACAGGATTTTCAAACAGTTGTCAATGTTGCACAGGAATTGAACCTTGACTCAATCGAGATTCGCTCTGTATGGGATAAGCCACCCCAGGAGTTAACGGAGAACGATATCAATGAGATGAAACGAATTCTCGATGGAACAGGAATCCAAATTGTCGGCATCGCCTCACCGTTCTTCAAGTGCGACATCGACAACCCGGAGGAACGGGAGGAACACCTTGGAATTCTTAAGCGATGCATCGAGGTGGCGAAGGCGTTTGATATTAACCTTATCCGCACCTTCGTCTTTTGGATAACGGACAACGTCGAGGAACGGTGGGGCGAGATTATCGTCTCCTACGACGAACCGTTGCGGATGGCGAATGGCGAGGGGATGATCTTGGGGATGGAAAATGAAGCCTCAACCTCCCTATCAACCGTTAAGTTGACGGAGCGATTTATCCGCGAAATCGATTCTCCCAACATCCGTGCCATCTGGGACCCCGCGAACGAAGCCCACGCGGAAGGCGGCGAACAGCCCTATCCCAACGCCTATGATAGAATCAAACCGCTGATGGTACACGCTCACCTAAAGGATGCCGGTGAAAATCCTGAAACGGGCGAGTTGGAATCGGTTGAAGTTGGTAAAGGCGTAATCGACTGGCCAGGACAGCTTCAAGCGTTTGTTGACGACGGTTATGAGGGACACCTCTGCCTCGAAACGCACTGGCGTCCAACTTTAAAGATCGATGATGCCCTTCTCAACCGTCCGGGCGGAACTGCGTTCTCCGAAGCAGGGGAGGAAGCCTCTCGGATCTGTCTGAAAAATCTGTTTGGGATGATCGAGAAACTGCGCAAGTAAAATGTGGCGCGTAAAACGTAAAAGGTAAATGACAATGAAGATTGTGGACATAAAAGCCCAAACATTCAAATATAGGACGAACCACGTCAGTGATTCCGAGGGCCACGGGCATCCTGGTCCTGAACACGACGCAACTCAAACGCTGCTCACAATCGTCACCGACGAAGGTTTAGAGGGGTACGCGTTTGGTGCTAACCCCGCCATCGTAGAGCAGATCTTCAAGCCCGCGCTGGTTGGGGAAGACCCATTCTATCGTGAAAAACTATGGCAACGGCTTAAGCACTGGCAGCGAATCCATCGAAACCTCACAGACAATGTAATCGGTGTAGCGGACATGGCGCTGTGGGATCTTGCAGGTCGTTGCTTTGATCAGCCGGTCTATAAGCTGCTGGGGGGCTATCGAGACAAAGTCCTCGCCTACGCCAGCACCATGTGTGGTGATGAAGAATCAGGGGGCCTCAGCAACCCAGATGACTACGGTCGATTTGCCGAGTGGTGTATACAGCGTGGCTACAAAGCGATCAAACTGCACACCTGGATGCCACCCATTGCGTGGGCTCCCGATCCCAAGATGGATGTTAAGGCGTGCGCCGCCGTGCGAGAAGCTGTGGGTGACGATGTTCCGCTGATGCTGGACTGCTACCATTACTACAGTCGGGAGCAGGCACTCTACATCGGCAGAGAACTTGAGAAGCTCAACTACTACTGGTTTGAGGAGCCGATGGATGAACACAGCACCTCGTCTTATGCGTGGCTGGCGGAACAGTTGGATATCCCGGTTGTGGGGCCCGAAACCGCTGAAGGAAAGATGTACACCAGAGCCGAGTGGATTCTTCGCGGTGCGGCAGACATCCTGCGAGGCGGTGTGGGAGATG
Source organism: Candidatus Poribacteria bacterium (assembly GCA_022822005.1). Taxonomy (GTDB): domain Bacteria; phylum Poribacteria; class WGA-4E; order WGA-4E; family PCPOR2b; genus PCPOR2b. Next base: position 136,433 of record JAJECO010000079.1, on the reverse strand, counting down.
TGGGCGGGATTACGCCGTTGATGAAAACCGTGCATCTGGCAGAGTCGTTTGGAATGGCGATGGAGGTCCACGGTGGTGGAGGCGGAAATCTCCAAGTGTTAGGCGCAATGGGTATCCCCGGCGAATTTTACGAAAGGGGGCTCCTCCACCCGTTTATAGACTACGATGAGGTCGAGCCCTGGCTGCACTCAAAGATTGACGCTATGGATGACGAGGGATATGTCCACCTGCCGCAGGCACCGGGATTGGGTTACGACATCAATTTTGATTACATCGCAGAAAACACCGTCAAGACCGGGAAATAGATGAACCAAGCAGAGGTATATTCCCACCAATTGAAGGAAAAGTCGTACCGATGAAACTCGAAAACCAAGTTGCAATCATTACCGGTGGCGGACGCGGCATTGGCAGATCAACTGCGCTCGCCTTTGCGCGAGAGGGTGCAGATCTGGTGCTTGCGGCGCGAACGCCCTCAGAGATTGAAGCCGTCGCAGACGAGGTGCGTACACTCGGTCGTCAAGCACTCGCAATACCGACCGATGTAACGCAAAAATCGCAGGTGGACGCGATGGTGAAAGGGACGCTCGACAGGTTCGGCAGAATCGATATTCTTGTCAGCAACGCCGGCGTCGCCATCCACAATCCAATTCCTAAGATTCGGGAGGAGGATTGGGACCTCAATATTGCTGTTAACCTCAAAGGAGTCTTCCTCTGCACACAGGCGGTGTTCAGTCACATGTGCGAGCGGAAGTCCGGACATATCGTCAACGTCTCGTCAGTCTCCGGCAAGGTTGGGCACCCCAACGGCGGGGCGTACTGCGCCTCCAAATTTGGCGTTGTCGGGTTTACCGAAACCACGAACAACGAAGGTCGTCCACACGGTGTCAAAGCGAGTGTGGTATGTCCGGGACCCGTCGACACCAAGATGCGTCGAGATAACCATCCAGACGATGTCATTGAGCATCTAACCTTGCCAGAAGAAATCGCGGATTTAATCCTGCTTCTTGTCTCGCAGTCTCCACGTGCTCACGTTCTTGAGGCAGTCATCCGGACGCCTCTGATGTAAATCGAATTAGATAATCTAAGATACCCAAAGAGGTGAAAATCAAGGAGGCCAAATGGTAATTCGTCTACTCGGTATCCGGATCATTCTGGTTTTGTGTGCTTCGTCTTGGGGATGGGCTTCCACACCTGAGGAGGCTGCCGATCTCACCTTTATTCTACGTGCGAATCCGATCCAGATTTCAGAGCAAAAGCAGGAAGCCATCCCTTTCAATCCCAGAGAATCTACACCGATCCGCCTATTTTCGACCGGACTAATCCGTCTCTACCAAAAATATATTTCGACGCAAGACCAACCCGTCTGCAACTTCTCTCCAAGTTGTTCCCGATTCGGAATGGGGGCAATCCAAAAATACGGCTTCTTTCGTGGTACGCTGTTGACCGCTGACCGTCTGCTGCGCGATAACGGAATTGCGCTACATACACACTACACCTTTGATGAAGCAATAGGTAAGTATATTGATCCGGTTGAGGCATACTCGCGGGAGGCGTTGACCAGATGATTTATCGTCATGCCATTTTCCTCATCGCGTTTTGCTCTCTGTTTCCAGGATTGATAGCAATTGCAGACAGCCCACCAATCAATTATGACCAGCCGACAAACATCCGCAAATTTGCAGATTCTCTTTTTGCACAAGGTGACTATCTTCGCGCAGCGGGTGAGTATCAGCGTTATCTCTTTTCTCAACCGGCAGGTTTGGACGACGATGTTTTGCGTCGCATCGCCGAGAGCTATCGATTAGGTGGACAACCCGACCGCGCAGTTCAATTCCTCCAGACACAACCCGATTCCAATGCAGCACGATATGAACTCGGCGCAACCTACTTCTTGATGGAACGGTATGACGAATCCATCGATTTTCTTGAGAAATCACAAGGACTGTTTCAGGACGAGGAATATCGGTGGAAATCACAGATACTGATTGGCATGAACAACCTGATGCAAAAGCGGTGGGAAAGTGCTATTCAAAACTTCGATCAGTTCGACTTGAGCGGAATACCAGAGGAGGCCAGCCATCGCGCGTCAGTGTACAAAAGGTACGGTGAAGATGGGCAAGCGCTTCCGTCCAAAAATCCATTGTTGGCAGGATTCCTATCCACCCTCCTGCCGGGCAGCGGTAGGGTTTATGTCGGACGTCTCAATGACGCGCTGCTCACCGTGTTCTTTTTAGGTGTATTGGGATGGGGAACTTACGATGGATTTTCCGAAAATGGAATCTCCTCTCGCAAGGGCTGGGTACTTGGAACGCTCGGGGGTATCTTCTATTTAGGGAACGTCTACGGTTCCGTGGTCGCTGCACAAACGCACAATCGTCGAATGGAAGCAACATTTTTAGCGACAATCCCATTTGAAGTCCCGTGAGGGGTCTTGGTCGCCTCACTGTTTGGACCCAAGGAGCGTTGCCCCTGTAGTTCGATTGAACAGATGTACCTTGGTCGGCTTAAAACGGATTGGTACATTGTCGCCACGGTCAATGCGCGCGTCGGGGTGTGTTCGCGCCTTAAAAGTCACGCCCTCCAATTCCAAAGTGAGAAATAGGTCGCTGCCCAACGGCTCTCGTACCACAACGGTGGCTTGGGCAGAAGGTGATTCATCCGGTAGCACCTCAATATCTTCCGGACGCACTCCGAGTTGTACATCTGTCGAGGCGTTCTCAATTAGACGTCGTGTCGGTGCCGGTGTAAAATCACAGGTATATCCTCCACCCCTTACCAACCACCCCTCTCCGCCGCCATTTTGTAACTGACCGTCAAAGAAATTCATCGGTGGACTTCCAACAAAGCCTGCGATAAACGCATTGGCAGGCTGATTGTAGATCTCTTCAGGCGTCCCCAGCTGTTGGAGTTTCCCTTCATTGAGCACCACAATCCGATCCGACATGATGAGCGATTCCGCTTGGTCGTGCGTGACATAGACAAAGGTTTTTTCCAATTCAGCGTGCAGCCGCTTGAGCTCGGTACGCATTGTCACGCGCAATTTGGCGTCGAGATTCGAGAGCGGTTCGTCAAGCAGGAACACATGTGCATTCCGGACGATTGCACGGGCTAATGCGACGCGCTGTCGCTGCCCTCCACTGAGTTCACGTGGTTTTCTCTTGAGCAGGTGATCAATCTCCATCGCTTTCGCCGCATCTTGCACAAGCCTGTCGATCTCGTCAGTCGGTGTGCCGCGCATCCGCAACCCAAAGGCAATATTATCGTAAACCCGCATGTGGGGATATAGTGCGTAGGTTTGGAAAACCATCGCTATGTCGCGTCGTTCCGGCGGAACATCAGTCACATCGTCGTCGTCGAAAAATACGCGTCCACTTGTTGGATCTTCTAATCCTGCGATAACGTTCAATGTAGTGGTTTTGCCACAACCCGACGGTCCAAGCAATGTCAAAAATTCGCGGTCTACAATTTCTAAGGAAAGGTCATCTACCGCGACAACCTCCCCAAAATGTTTCGTAAGGTGCTCAATAACAACTTTTGCCAAAGAATTCCTCCTGTCCCATGCGCTCAACTATATATCTAAAATTTGTCCAAATTACTTTAATTTTTCAGGCACCAATTTATTGGGCTTCGGTTTTTATTTCACTCCACATTGTTGCCAATTTTTTCTGCGGTTGTACAGCGGCAGCAGCATCGTATGTTACCTCAAAGTCGTCAAAGCGAGCAAGGTTGCCGAATCCCGACGACAAAAAGATTATCCCTTCGGAATAGCGGACATCTCTCAATCCCAACATCTGCTCTTCGTTGACAAAGACTCGGAACAGATTTCCCTCTGCAATGACTCGTAGGCGATACCACTCACCTAACTTGACATCAAACGGTGCAAATCTCAGCAATGTATTCTCTATGAATATTCCCCGAATAATTCCTTCTGCATTTACCACCACCTGCTCGATATGCCAAATTGATGCGCCAACACCCCACTTTCCCTCGGTGTTCTGTCCGATAAAAAAATAGTAACCTAAGTCCCCCAGAGATCGTGGATCTTGTAACTTGTCGTTATCTACAAGCCCGAAGAATTTTTCAGTTGAATGCCCACGGAGTCCAATCCCTGTTCCGTTAGCAACAATCGGGTGGACCACGAAAAGATCGAGTCTCACAGACACCGCAACATCATAATCGCTGGCGGGCATCCCTTTAAAGGGTAACAAAACGAGAGTTGTGATGTCTGGTTGGGGAGGCGGAACACCCGCAATCAACTCACCATTTTCAATTGATGCTATCTGGTGATCTTCGCTGATAACCCAACCCTCCAAATCCAGATTGTTGAAATCATGACGAAGCACCTCTGCGGAGGTCGATGATGACAGCAACATTAGTATTAATATAGCTGTTCCTCGCTTCACGAAAAATTACCTATCCTTCCCTCCGCAGATTTTACCGCTTTTCTTTTTTTAGAGCTATCCCGTCACCGCGCCGCCAATGCCGTGAATGATGAATCGTTGGAAGATGAACGCAAGGACAATCGGAAGCAGTACCACCAACACTCCACCGGCGGCAATAATTGTGAAGTCGATTTGCAGCTCCTGTGCAAAGTCCGACGCCACCACAGTCACAGGTTTTGAGAATATGGTAGAGGTGAACAAAAGGGCGAAGAAAAACTCGCCCCACGACGAGATGAAGGAGAAAATACCCACTGCAATCATGCCGGGAGTCGTTACCGGCAGGAATACACGGAACAGTGCACCGAGACGGGAGCATCCATCGACCCGTGCCGCGCGCTCCAAATCGAGTGGCACCGTTTGGAAATACCCCTTAAGGATCCAGATAGTGAACGGTAGCGTAAAGGTTACATGCGCAAGAATGACCGCAATGTGGGTATCTAACAAACCGTAGCTCCGCATGACGAGATACATCGGTATCATAATCGCCACACCCGGCACGCTACGCGAACCGAGATAGAACAACAATAGGGCAAGGTTACCACCAAAATTCATCCGTGCTAGCGCATACGCTGCAAGCGACCCGAAGAACAGATTGATACACATCACCGTCCCCCCGATGATGAAACTGTTGAGAATCGCACGCGGAAACTGCCGCGCTGTTGCCGCACCGATTTCCGCACTATCACCGTATACACGGAAGTACATCAGATAGTTTTCCAACGTCGGCTCGCGTGGAATCCAATGCAGTTGAGTCGCTTCGCGCTCCTGCATGAAGCTAACCAATACAACCCACAGATACGGTATTACAATATACAGCGCTGCAATCACTACAAGTACATATAAAATAGTTCGTTTGACAACCGGTCTATTCACAAAATCCCTTTCTTAACCTTGAACGGTGCCTCGACGATACAACACCCGAATATAAATAATCGCCAGTCCCATGGTAATAAGCGTGATTAGATAAGAGTAGGCATTTGACCCGCCGAAGTTGAGGCGTCCAAAGGCTTCTTTGTAAGTCTGCCACGCGATGACGTAGGTCGCATCGCCAGGACCGCCCGCAGTTAGGGCGTAGATGATGTCGAAGCCACCGCGGAAAGCATTCATTGTCTCAATGATAGCGACGATCATAATTGGATGCAGCAGCCACGGCAGCGTGATGTGTTGGAAACGACGCCATGCGCTCGCGCCATCTACTTGTGCCGCGCGGTATTGTTCACCAGGAATTGCCTGCAACGCAGCCAAAAATATAATACATGCAAACGGTACGCTCCGCCAGACGTGAGCGGCAATCGCGGCGTTGAGTGCGACAAACGGCGAAGCCATGCCCAGATATTCAATCTCAGCGCCCGTTAGACGATTGAATAACCCGACGAAATCGCCCATCATCTGATTAAACGCGCCGTGCTCACCGAATAGACCCGCCCACATCAAGCCGTTGACGATACCCGGCACTGCCCACGGAATTAGTAACAGCGCGCGCGCGAGTCCTCGCCCTCTGAATTGCTCGTTGAACAGTACGGCAATGCTAATCGCAACAACGATAACCAACGCGACTGACATCCCCCCAAAATAGAGTGTAACACGGAGCGAGTGCCAAAAATCGTAACTGGTCAATACATCAATATAATTACCCAAGCCAATGAAGGCGTGGTCGTCCGGCCGGCGCAGATTGTAGCGGTGTAAGCTGGTCCATAACGATACGACAACCGGATACGCGATCAGTGCAAGGATGAGAATGACGCTCGGCACATTGAGCAGATAGGCGAAAATGCGGTCGCCACGCTCTTTCGTTGTCAAACCCGAAACGGTTTTGCTTTCTGCGACGGTTGGATCCTCCAAAGTGTTTTCACTCACAGTTAAAAGTCCTCACTAATCTTTAAGTCCACTCCCGCTTCAATTCCTGACACCGCTTCGCAATCCGCGCCAACCCATCGCGTGGAGAAACTTGGCGGATCAGAATCTTCTGGATTTCGGGCTGCGAATAGAAGTTGAAATCGGGATACCATGGGGCTCTGATATTTTCGCGAATACGTGCTACCTCCGACAGTGCCCTGACCATCTCGATGTCACCCCATAGCTCGGTCTGGTCGATAATGTCGGGATCGTCGAGCAGGGACTTGAAGGCAAAGCCCAAACCGGATAAGCGATACCAACGCCGCGCTGTGTAGTAGTCGCCTGCTGCATCTTTGCCGCCCAGAAACTGCATTAACTGCCAAGCGTCTAACAAGTGCTCCTCACGGCAGTGCGTCGTTAGGCAGTACATCCGCGTCCAGCCGAGCGTACCGTTTTGCCCCGGTTCAAGGGAAGGGATGTATGTCATTTTAAGGGGTTTAGCATAGAGGGTCTCAGATTCGGGGATACCCCGCGCCCGAAGATCGGCTTCGACAACGGCACTGTTCTCGCGATTATTGACCCATTCCATATTGTGCCGGATGATCATCGCAAACGCTTGACGCCCTGCGGCGAAATTCTCCAAGATTAGTGGCGAAGTCAGGGAATTAATGTCAATAATACGGTGTTTGTGGATACCGTCGACGATCCACTGCAGGATCTTCTCCGCACGTCGTCCCTCATCGTCGGGAAAAATCGGATTCAGATCGTCATCAAACAGATCAATCTCGGAAGCGTAGTTCAACGTCCACCAATCAAAGAAGCCGGTAACGACCTGCCGAAAACCCAGCATAATCGGATATTCAACTAAATCGCCGTCAGGACTGCGGACCCGCGCTTCCTTTATTTTTATCGCCTGTTCCATCAACTCGTCCAGGGTCCGCGCTGATTTCTCATATCCCGCTGCCTGTACCATCGACTCATTGTATGCCCATACCATAAAGTCCGTGTAATAGGGCAGCCCGTAGCGTTCCCCTTTGTAACTCATCGCCTCAAGGTTGTAATCGAAGATGTCGTCGCCGTATACATCCGCTCCGGGCATCCCCTCGTACGGACGGATCCACCCCGCCTCAATCCATTCAACAAAGTCATCATCACGCACATAGCAGCAATCCATTGGTGCCTTGCCAATGAACAACGCAACCATTTTATCGTGGTAGTTACCCGACACCGCCTCGTAAGCGACAGTGATGTTTGACTGCTGCTCGAAATATTCAATGTTTTTACGCACGAGGTCCGGCTCGTAGGGCCACCCCTTGAAGATAACGCCTTCGGGCTTTTGCTGCAGACAGCCTGTCATCAAGCCAGCACCGACCAACGCTGATGTTTTGAGAAAATGACGCCGCGTTATTTCTGTCACTTCTCCCTTTCCTGCTCATACTTTCAGACACGAGCTATCAGCGTGCTAGCTCCACTCTCGCTTGAAGTCCAGACACCGCTTCGCCATCCGTCCCAGTCCATCGCGGGGAGATTGTTGACGCAGCAGGATTTTTTGGATCTCCGGTTGGTAGTACACGTTAAAATCGGGGAACCATGGGGCTTTGATGTTTTCCCGGATGCGGGCGACCTTCGATAGTTCCTTAACAAGCTGAATATTGCCCCATTTCTCCGTCAGCGCAACAATCTCCGGATCATCCATCAGAGATATGAACGCGAATCCCAAGCCCCGGAGCTGGAACCAACGCCGCGCGGTATAATAGTCACCGGTCGCGTCCCTGCCACCGAGGAATTGCATCAACTTCCATGCCTCCAGTAGTTGGTCCTCTTGGCAGTGAGCGGTTAGACTATACATCCGTGTCCACCCCAAAGTGCCGTGCTGTTCGGGTTCGAGAGAAGGGAGGCGTGCCATCTTGATAATCTTTGCGTGGAGAGCTTCTGTTTCGGGGATGCCGCGTTGGTTCAGATACGTTTCAGAGACAGCCGAGTTTTCGCGATTGTTTATCCATTCCACGTCGTACTTGCTCATCAAGCAAAATGTCTGTCTACCCGCTGCAATGTTTTCTCGAATATCCGGCATGGTTAATGAGTTGATGTCGATAATACGGTGCTTGTGGATGCCGTCGACAAGCCACTGAAGGATCTTCTCCGCCTGGCGTCCTTGATCGTCTGGGAAAATTGGGTTGATGTCATCATCAAACAGATCAACCTCGCTTGCATAGTTCAGTGACCACCAGTCGTTGAAACCGGTGACATTCTGACGGAAGCCCAGCACAATTGGATATTCGATAACATCCCCGTCGGGAGATTTCACCCGTGCCTCTTTGACTTTAATCGCTTGTTCAGTCAATTCGTCCAAGGTCTGCGCTGGCGCGTCGAAGCCTGCTGCCTGAAGCATCTGTTCGTTATAGAGCCAGACAGTAAAGTCGGTATAATAGGGAAGACCGTAGCGTCTGCCCCCGTAGGTCATTGCGTCCGTATTATAATCGAAGATATCTTCCAGATACTGATCGGCACCGGGCAGGTCATCGCAAGGGCGCAGCCAACCAGCTTCGACCCACTCTGCCAGATCATCGTCACGAACGTAGCAGCAATCCATCGGCGTCTTCCCAACGAATAGCGCAACCATCTTATCGTGGTAGTTGCCCGATACCGCTTCGTAGGCAACCTTCACATTAGATTGACGCTCGAAATATTCGATATTCTTGCGCACAAGGTCCGGTTCATAGGGCCAACCTTTGAAAATGACCCCTTCTGGCTTTTGCCGCAGGCAGCCTGTTATCAAACCAGCACCTGCCAACGCCGATGTTTTAATGAAATCACGCCGCGTTAGTCCTGCCACTGCTCTCCTCCAACTGTCGATTCGCTTTCCATGTGCAATTTTAGCCTATCTCCTGTTGCTTGTCAAGGATTGTCTTGTAGCTTGCAAGGAGATGGGATCGGTTATTGGTGCCTCTCAATAGATCCCCATTTAGATACCATGAAATAGTCCGCGAGGATTTTAAGCGTATTGATACGCTATATTTGTAGGATTGTTCATCCAAGTGTAACGTCATATCTGCTTAACACTCTTAAAAATTTTGTAATTTTTCAGTTGACACACACTCGTAATTCTGATAAATTGGATTATATAAGGAGTATTGTTGGTGACAATGCTACCTAACTCAAGAAGTTGAAAACGATTAATAAACCTATCCCGAAAGTCAGATGGGAAGACCGGCGCAATATATAGGTAACTCCCTCGGATTTTTTGGATGGACACTTTAAATTATGGAGGATAAGACAATGTTACGGATAAGAATATCCTTAATCCTTATAACGCTCCTCGCTATTGGAGCCATTTGGAGCTTACCCTCAGCCGTTGAGGCACGTGACGTCACAGTTTTAGTGTTTAACAACACGCCCGAAAGCTGGGGTGTTTGGGGACCGCCCGCTCGAGATCCCGCTGCATTTGATGGCGGAAAAATTAAAACCGCGCTTCAAGGTACGTGGTACGACGCGATCTTCAAGCAATTTGGCTTTACAGAAGGTAAAGATTTTCTGGAGATCATTGGCGACGATGTAGCCAGATTTGAAAGGGAACTCTGGAGTGGCGAGTGGGATGTTATTGTATTCAATTACCACATCTGGCGGGATAGTCCTGACCTGCAAGCATGGATTGAAAAAAATGGTAACAAACTCAAGGAGTTCATGGACGAAGGTCACGGTGTCATCAGCACCGGCGGTCGGGATCCCGAAGATAGACCGTTGGTAGCGCTTTGGGACGGTATGGACAAGGCGTTGGCTGGCTTCCCTGTGGCGGACAAATGCTGCCTTGCCTATGTTGAGGGCACGCCGCTGACTAAAGATATGGTGGGCGGTATCATCGACACCTCCAAGTCTCCAGATCCGACCTTCGTAGGCGACGGGGATTTTCCCGGTTACGATGTAGGTCTGTTGCCCGGACACGCTGAGGTGGCAGCCGAAGATATCGGCGATCCCAATATTGCCATCATTGTCTATGGAAGAGTTCAAAGAGGGGCTTATGTCCTGAGTGGCAGTGCCGAAATCACCAATATGAACATGGGCTTCGGTCAGAAGGAGTTAGGTCAAGGAAATTCATGGCTCCTCTGGCGGAACATGATCGATTGGTTTGAGGACGCGAACCTTCGGTCAGTGAATCCAAAGGCAAAGCTACCCATGACTTGGGCGCAGATCAAGACCGGTCGATAGAAAACAAACGTCAACTCAATACTTGGGGGCAAGTCTAACTTGCCTCCTTTCCACAATTTTCATAAAGATTAGAGGAGGATAGCTAAGGATATTAGGGAGGATTATCATGGCTCGTATTATTTTATTATTTTTAATTGGCATCCCGCTAATCTGCCTGTTCTCACCAATAGATGCAGGTGCCAAGGTCCTCGGCTACTGGACTTTTGACGACGAAAAGAAGCTCGGGGAGGATTTGTCACACTTCCGCAACGATGGAGAGTTGAAAGCAGGGGCTTGGACACGGCAGGGGAAGGTCGGCGGTGCTTTGAATCTAACAGGGGGCGGAGACCAAGCGCCACACTATCTTGAGGTCCCCCACGACAACAGCCTGAATGTCAAAGACCAAGTCACTCTGATGTGTTGGATCAGTTTTAGCGGTCCCGCGGAAGAACAGAGTTTAATCTACAAAAACGGTCCCTTCATACTGGAAGGTGACAAGAAGGACCGGACGTTTTGGTCATCTTACGGATTGGTCAAGTGGCGCGATAGATGTGCATGTGGTACTTTTGGATTCGATGCGAACACAGAAGGCGGTCGATCGGCTGTATTGCCCGGGGATCCGCTGATTCCTGAACCAAATGATTGGCACCACGTTGCAGCGGTGGCGGATGGCACTGAAATTAAAATCTACCGAGACGGCAAAGAGAGAGCGAAAGGTGCACAGCGGGGGCCGTTTAGGAATTCCGAGCAGTCTTTGACAATCGGCTATGATCACCGCGTTCCGGTGGATCGCGTCGGCGGTGCGAGGCGCCATCTGCGGGGAACCATAGATGAGGTGATGGTTCTCGATCAGGCACTGACCCCAGCTCAGGTTCAAGAAGCGTTTAATCTCGGTGAAAGGGGGAAGTCCCTCACCGAGATGGTGGAGATTTTTTCGGTGGAAGCCGAAGGCAAATTAGCCACGCAATGGGGCGCAATTAAATCGACAAGACAGTAAGCTGCTTGCATGCTGTGTAAATACCATAGACCCACTATCTGACCCGTATTGAGATGGATAGTGGGTTTTTTGCAAAAGGAGGGCTATCCATGTATCGTATTGGACCAATTCTTGTGTTTCTGTGCATCTATGTTCTCAGTGTGTTGCCTAGCCATGTTGACGCCAAAGCCCTCGGTTACTGGATGTTTGATGACAAAGATAAATTAGGGAAGGACTCTTCGGGCTTTGACAATCACGGCGAACCGAAAAAGGCTGCCGCCCATGATGTGAAGGGACAGGTCGGTGGTGCCCTGAAATTGGATGGAATTTCATGGCTTGAAGTCCCACATGATGACAGTCTCAACGCCAAGGATCAGATTACCCTGATGTGTTGGGTGAATTTTGACGCCGGTGCCTTAGGGGAATCCAGCGAGGTGTCCTTGATTTACAAGAATGGTCCCTTTATATTAGAAGGGGATCAGAAAGACCGGCGATTTTGGACATCCTATTCGTTGGCGAAACTTCGTCCAAGAAAGAAGTTGGGAAGTTTTATATTCGAAGCCCAAATGACTGAGGGGCGTGTGTTTACAGCCCCCGGAGATAAAGACCACCCCGAAGTAAACGAATGGTATCATATTGCAGCTACCGCCGATGGCTCAAAGGTTCGACTCTATACCAATGGGGTAGAAAAAGCTGTCGCTGACCAGCGGGGCGAGTTCAAACCTTCGGAGCAGGTGTTAACCATTGGCTTTGATCTGCGCATTCCACCCGATCGAGGTGGATCTAAGCCCTATCACTTCGGGCTGCTCGATGAAGTGATTATTCTCGATAGGGCAATAACCCAAGACCAAGTCAAAGAAGCGATGGAGTTGGGTGAGAAAGGGAAGTCGCTCGACAATTTCGAGTTGCTCTTTGACGTTGCCCCCCAAGGCAAACTGGCTGTCCGATGGGGGGAACTAAAAGCAGGAAGCAAGTGAAACGGACCAATAACACGGATTGATACTATCTACCTTCCCATAACAAAAGTGGGGAGATAAGATGTTTCGATGAAAGGAGTGTTACTGATGTCTCGACGATTGATTATTTTGGGTTGTGTCATCATCTACTGTCTTTGCTTTCCCGTGATAACTGTTGATGCCAAGGCCCTCGGCTATTGGGCTTTCAACAGCAAAAATGAGCTTGGCAAGGATTCCTCTCCGAACCGCAACGATGGAGAAGTGAAAGGCAACGGAACTGCGGATTGGATTGCACGAGGCAAAGTGGGTGGCGGGTTGAAATTGAAAGACGGTTGGCTTGAAGTACCTCACGATGATAGCCTCAATGTGAAGGATCAGATTACCATGATGTGTTGGGTTCAATTTAGCGGCGAGGGTGATCCATTTGGTGGTACCGGCCGAGATCAGACCCTTGTTTGGAAGAATGGTCCCTTTGCCACAAACAAGCGATTCTGGACCTCTTACGCCTTGCGGGTATGGCGTAGACATACCAAGTTTGGTAGCTTCGGGTTTGATGCCAACTTGGTAGGTGGTCGGAGTGCGGCAGCAGATCCGGACTTTCCTGATCCAGGGGATGCGGACAAAACGTGGTATCACATCGCGGGTGTCGCCGATGGAACAGAAGTTCGGATTTATACCGATGGAAAAGAGAAGAAAGCTGCCCCGCAACGAGGGGAGTTTCAAGCAACAGACCTCCCCTTAACAATTGGCTATGATTTACGTCCCGGCTTGCTAGCTGGGCGTGAATTTCTCTATGGGATCATTGATGAAGTTGTAATCGTGGATAAAGCACTGACCGAGGCTCAAATCAATGGAGCAATGGATTTGGGTAACAAAGGAAGGTCACTTGAAGGGTTCAATCCCGTCTTCGCTGTTGAACCCGAAGGTAAATTAGCCACGCAATGGGGTGAGATTAAAGCAAGAAAGTAACGGTTCGCTGCATCTAAAATTAAACACATCCGTTCATTACCCGATTTGGCTTTAAGATGAAAGGAGAATGTCCAATGTTTCGCATCATTCTAAGTACTGGGATTTTGTTATGCTGCCTTTTGTGTTGGTCAACGATGAATGCTGATGCAAAAGTCCGCGGTTACTGGGCTTTCAATACCAAAAATGATATTGGCAAGGATTCGGGACCATTCCGCAACGATGGAGAGTTGAAGGGACAAGGCACCGCTGAATGGACTGCAAAAGGCAAGGTGGGCGGCGGGCTAGAACTCAGTAATGGTTGGCTTGAAGTCCCTCATGATGACAGTCTTAACCTCAAAGATCAAGTAACCCTGATGTGTTGGGTTAAATTTAGTGCGCCTGGCGATTTTGCCCCGGGCGGTGGTCGAGAGCAGTCCTTAATCTGGAAGTATGGACCCTTTGAAACAAACAAACGCTTTTGGACATCTTACGCCTTGCGCGTCTGGCGTCCCAAATCAGACTTCGGTAGTTTCGGGTTCGACGCGAACATGACAAAGGGACGCAGTGCGGCTGTCGACAAAGAATTTCCTGAACAAGGTGACGTAGAAAAAGACTGGTATCATATTGCAGCGACCGCTGATGGAACCGAGATCCGGGTCTATACCAACGGCAAAGAGACAGGAAAGGGAGCCCAAAGAGGCGAGTTCCAAGCATCAGATCTCCCGCTAACGATTGGTCACGACTTACGTCCCATATTGGCGCATCATGCTTATGTTAATGGGATTATGGATGAAGTTGTGGTCGCCGACAAGGCACTGACCGCAGCCGAAGTCAAAGAAGCAATGGCACTGGGTGAAAAAGGAAAGTCAATTGAAGGATTCAATCCCGTCTTCGCCGTTGAGCCCGCGGACAAATTGGCCACCCAATGGGGCACGATTAAAGCGGGGAGGTAACAACTGTTTGTGACTAAATCAAACATGCGCTTGCTGACCGATTGGCTCTAAGATAAAAGGAGAATTTTTAATGTTTCGTGCCGTTTTAGGTACTTGGGTTTTGTTAATCTGCTTTTTGTGTTGTTCAGCGATTAATGCTGATGCGAAAGTCCTCGGTTATTGGGCTTTCCAGAGCAAAAACGAGATTGGCAAGGATTCTTCTCCGAATCGAAATCATGGTGAACTAAAAGGCGAAGGCTCAGCGGAATGGACTGCAAAGGGCAAAGTCGGGGGTGGAATCAAATTTGATGGTAAGTCTTGGCTTGAAGTCCCCCACGATAATAGCCTCAATGTGAAGGATCAGATTACACTGATGTGTTGGGCGAAATTTGGTAATCCCGGTGATTTTACAGGTGATGGTCGAGAACAGTCCTTAATCTGGAAGTATGGACCCTTTGAAACAAACAAACGCTTTTGGGCATCTTACGCCTTGCGTATATGGCGTCCCAAATCGCAATTCGGTAGCTTCGGATTTGATGCCAATATGACGGAGGGTCGTAGCGCAGTCGTTGATAAAAAATTTCCCGAAGTGGATCAACTGGAGAAAGAATGGTTTCACATTGCAGCGACCGCTGATGGGACAGAAATCCGGGTCTATACCAACGGCAAAGAGACAGGGAAGGGCCCCCAAAGGGGTGAGTTCCAAGCTTCCGACCTGCCTTTAACGATTGGTCATGATTTGCGTCCTATATTAATACATTTTGCTTTCATGAACGGTGTCATGGATGAGGTTATCGTCGCTGACAAGGCGTTGACCGGCGCCGAAATCAAAGAAGCAATGGAATTGGGCGAAAAAGGAAAACCGCTTGAGGGTTACAATCCCATCTTCGCCGTTGAACCCGAGAGCAAGTTAGCCACCCAATGGGGCGCGATTAAAGCGAGACAGTAGGGGTTGTGCGAGTCAGTTGATCCCTGATCCGCTCTGGAGTTAGGAGGACGATTAATGTTTCGTATTATGTTAGTTCTTGGTGCTCTGTTAATCTATCTTTTCTGTTGCCCCTTGACTAACACTGATGCCAAGCTCCTCGGCTATTGGGCTTTCGAGGATAAAAATAATCTGGGAAAGGATTCCTCGCCAAACCGCAACGATGGGGAAACCAAGGCGTTCATCGGTGAAGCACAATGGACGGACAAGGGCAAAGTTCGTGGAGGACTACAACTGGAGAACGCGCAAGAAGCTTGGCTCGAAGTCCCTCATCATGAAAGTCTGAACGTGAAGACAGGGCAAATCACCATGATGTGCTGGGTCAAATTTACGGATCCCGGTGCTTTTGAAGGTTTTGGTGAGGATGGTTCCTTGATTTGGAAAAATGCTCCTTTTGCGGAAAACAAGCGATTCTGGACTTCGTACGCCCTGCGGCTCTATCGCCCCGGGATTAATCGAGGTTCCTTTTCGTTTGACGCAAATATGACGGAAGCACGAACAGCTGCAATTGATCCAGATTTTCCGCTCGTCGTGGATGAATGGTACCACGTTGCAGGAACTGCTGATGGTACAACGGTTAAAGTCTACACCAACGGAAAAGAGAAAGCGGTTGGCAACCAGCGGGGCGTATTCCAACCTTCTGATGACCCGTTGACAATTGGATTTGATCTGCGCGATCCGGATGAACCCGTTGCGCGACACTTTCTGGGATTCGTTCGGGGTATCATAGATGAAGTGGTGATTTTAGACCATGCACTGACCGCGGGTCAAGTTAAAGAAGCAATGGAACTGGGCGAAAGAGGGAAGTCACTTGAGAGCTTTCAGCCTGTTTTCGGGGTGGAGCCTCAAGACAAATTAGCGATTAAATGGGGCGAGATTAAAACGGCAAAGTAGTTTAATCTTTGTTAGGCTTGCAACACCTTAGCGGAAGTTAATTCGGCTAACAGGAGGTATGACCAATGTCTCGACGATTTATCATTTTTGGGGGAGTGCTCATCTTCCTTCTTGGTTCTTTTCTGATAGATGTTGATGCCAAGCTCCTCGGTTATTGGACATTTGATGTCAAAGCGAATGCACACAGGGATTCTTCTCCAAATAGTAACCACGGCGATTTCAAAGGGGGGGCCGGTTGGACGCCAAAGGGAAAGGTTGCTGGCGGTGTCATACTGGAGGAAGGGGCGGACTCCTATTTTGAGGTTCCCCATGACAACAGCCTAAATGCGACGGATCAGGTCACGTTGATGTGCTGGGTTAAATTTACGCGACCCGATTTCGGAAGAGATCAGTCCTTGGTCTGGAAAAACGCGCCTTTTAAGGAGTCAAACAAGCGATTTTGGGCTTCTTATTCACTGCGAACGTTTCGTGAAGGGTTTAAGCTGGGCGGGTTCGCGTTTGATGCCAATACGGAAGGCGGACGAACGGCTGCGGTGGATCCAGATTTTCTTGTAGCAAACGATTGGTATCACGTTGCCGGGGTCGCCGATGGCAAGGAGGTCAGAGTTTATACTAACGGAAAAGAAAAAATCGTTAAGGAACAGAGAGGCGCGTTTCGACCAACTGAATTCCCGTTGACCATTGGCCACGATTTGCGCGACCCGGACGCCGGCAAAGTGCGCAGAGATCAGTTGGGATATGTCCAAGGCGTCATGGATGAAGTGGTGGTCCTCAGCCACGCGCTGACCGCGGCTCAAGTTAAAGAAGCCAAAGAGTTAGGGGAGCGGGGCAAGTCACTCGACAAGTATGCGCCAGTCGCTGCCGTCGAACCTACCGGCAAAATAGCCGTAAAATGGGGCGAGATTAAAGCGCGCAGATGAACGTTAGCCACTACAGGTTTTTCCGCTTGATATACGCTGGAAAATGCGCGAGTGAAATTCAGTATAGGTTGTTCGGAAAGAGAAATTCCTTGACAAGCTAACCGCATTTGATGTAGACTGTAGCGGTTGTCAAACCGGCGGCCAAGAGGTTACGCCGGGATGTTGGAATTGGTAGACAAGCTAGATTCAGGATCTAGTGGGCCCTTTCGCCCGTAGGGGTTCAAATCCCCTTCCCGGCATCTATTAGCAGAAGCGACGCACATATCATGTAGCGTCGCTTTTTTTATTTTACGTGTTCTCTCTCAACGAATCACTGCGAACTTCCCACTTACCGAATTCCTTCCCCTTTGCCCTTCCCTCATGGACTCAATGTGATAGACGTAGATGCCGGCAGAAATCTGTTCACCTGCCTCCGTCCGCCCATCCCAACGTTGCATGGATGTGTTGTTGCGATGATCAATCTGTCTAATGAGATCACCGGTACTGTTGTAGATTCGGATTGTCGCACGGTCAGGCAGATTGCGGAACTCCATCCCATTCGCGCTCCCGTTCAGACGGTATGGATTCGGGACAAAGATCACTTTATCCAAGTTGGCTTCGGGGGGTATGATGGTTTCCTCAGGGAGGGTAACATCAGCAATTTGGGAAAGTTTACCTTCTCCGCCGGCTGGACTTGTCGCCGCGACTGCATAGAAATACTTTGACCCTGGATAGACATCCCGATCAACAAAAGTGGAAACTCCCGGCGGGACCGATGCAATCTGCGTCCATGGCGGTCTGCCCGTGCGGTTGCGATAGATAAGATATTTGCTGATCTGACGAGTAGATTTTGTCCAATTAAGAATAATCTGGTCTTCGTTGAACGTCGCCGTTAATCCTACGGGCGCGTCCGGAACATCACCTGGGATAATACTGACCTCCGAAGAATCAAATTCAAGCAGCTGTCCACTGGCATGAACAGGACGGATCTTGTAGGTGTATTCTACGCCTCCTTGAACCCCTGTGTCGTCAAAGGTAGTCGCTTGGGTAACCCGACCAACCTGCTGGAATTCATTCTCACTCTTCGTTCGCCTTAGGACAGCATAGCCAGCCAAACCTAAATTAATTGCAGGTTCCCATTTCAACCGGACGTTTCCTCTTACAACCTCAGCGCCCAATCGGTGCGGCCTAAAGGTAACGGTTCTCGCGGCACTGATATTTTTCTGCAGATCTACTAAGTTCTCACCAGCAACAAGGGCAAAAGTAACAGCGATAAACTGTTTAGCTGGTATGTCATAGGGTCCCGCTGAGATAATGGACACATAATCCCAAGCCGGAAATCCAAGGGTCTCGAGATCCCTCTTATTGGCAGCAAAAGCAGTCGAATCGGCCATGAACTCGGATCGGCTTTCATCGAAAAAAAGGTTGGCGGTCGGACGGCCTTCGGGACCGTAAAACAGAAAGATCTGATGGGTGCTTAACTTTCCGTCCAGCAAGGTGAGGCCGGTGTGAACCTCATTGATTCCGTCAGTATCATCACCATCGTAGGTGAACAACGTTTGATATGTTTCATCCCAATCCACCCAATCCCGGCTTAACTCTCCAGCCTCTAAATCTGTCCCATCAACATCCCAATTCGCCATCGTTGCCACATAGATACCTTCAAGCCCTGTATTGCTGTTGTTTGTCACAACTAATCTTATCACAACGAAATCATCTGCATCGGGATGATTGTTGGTACTCCAAGCAAAACTCTGTTGGTCAACCGAAAGATTGAGCGGAAAATCGACAACTCCGGATGAATTGTATTGTGCGATAATTGTATGTCGTTCGTCGAGATCTGTTTTTTCAGCGTTCGTTGATACAGTTTCCCACTCTCCAATTGTGAGAGGGCCGGGTTCATCGGGATCTAAATCCCATGCGCTCGCTACATTTCCATTTGCGTCACCAACCCAAATCTCCGACAATTCGTGAAGATAGTAATTCTCTCCAGATTTAGGAAACCTAAAGTTGTAGACGAGTTCATCGTCCCGGACTGCACCCAGTGAACCCTCGCCGACTATATGGACTTCGATATTTCCGGATGTGTGTACTTGAGCAGAACCGATAATTGGATTAGTTAGACTGATGAAAAACCAAACTGCGCCAAGAAAGATTTTCTGAATTTTCATCTCTACCCTATTTTGACGGTATATACATATGATTTTTTGAAGGCAGTTGAGGTATCATAGCAGAAGTGAAAAGGGATGTCAAGACCAGAGAATTCGCTTGCGGTATGCTTTGAAAAAGACTACAATCTATAATATGAAGTAAATACCCACGTTCAATTTGGAACCAACTATGACTTCTCAGAAAAAGACAGGTTTTGTCTACCACACCGATTATCTCAAGCATGATACAGGCGTACAGAATCCTGAGCGTCCGGAACGTCTACAAGCAAGTATAAAAGCACTACAGGCTTCTGACTTTTGGGACGACTTGCACCAGATCGAAGCCACTCCTGTAACACTTGAGCAGATGTGTTATGCGCATATCCAAGATCATATCGATCGGATCAAGCAGTATTGTGAAAACGGTCTCCCCCTCGATTACGACACGCCAACCTCACCCGCATCCTATGACGTTGCGCGTCTTTCGACCGGAGGCGTGTTGAGGGCAGCAGATGCGGTCATGGCAGAGACTGTGAGAAACGCCTTCGCGCTTGTTCGTCCGCCCGGTCATCACGCAACCCCAACCCGTGCGATGGGCTTTTGTCTATTCAATAGCGTCGCGATAGCTGCACGATACCTTCAGCGTGAACATGGGGTGGGTCGCGTCGCAATTGTCGATTGGGACGTCCATCACGGCAACGGGACACAGGATATCTTTTACGATGATCCCTCCGTCTTCTTTTTCTCGGCGCATCAGGTGCCGCTCTACCCTGGCACCGGCATGGCAGACGAGACTGGCATAGGTGAGGCTGTTGGTACAACACTGAACATACCGATGCCTCCGGGTAGCGAACCCAGTGACTATGTCGAGACCTTCCAAAAAGTTCTCAAGCCAGCGTTACTTGATTTCTCTCCCGATTTCCTGATAATCTCGGCTGGATTTGACGCACACCGTTTAGACCCGCTATCGGCGATCAATATGACCGCAGACGGCTTTGCCAATTTGACTGACATCCTTTGCGAAATTGCTGCGGAAACTTGTGAGGGACGGTTGATCTCAGCATTGGAGGGCGGATATAACCTTAAAGGGTTGTCCGAATCGGTCGTCGCTCATGTTGGGCGATTGATGGTACACGCGTGAGTCAGATTTGCAATATCCTGATCTCACCGAACTTTAAAGTACTTCGCACGCTGCAACAAAATCCGATGAGGTCGAGGTGTACCCAATGATATGTTCAAAGTTGCGTATCATCACCTTCCGTAGCCATCCTCCCTCTGGTAAGTTCGGATCGACCGTATCGGGATACTCGGCGGAATGCGTACAATCTCGCAGCATAATGACCCGATAATTGTGTTCGACTGCACCGGCAAGGGTTTGGTATAAACATGCACGCTGGCTGAATCCAACTGCGACCAAATTCTTAATGTCGTAGCACCGCAGATGGTAATCGACATGCGTCTCATGGAACGCCGACCACTCCCGCTTGGGAAAGTCTGGCTCATGCGGTAACGGCTGGATTGATGGGGAATAATTCGGTTTATAGGGCGTTCTTGATGCGGGTGACGGTCTCGTTCCAGCAAGCGCGTCGCCCCAACGGATACCGTGAATCTCTCGCTTGATACTGCCCGGCTCATCAACGAGGGAAAAGTCGTTGTGAATAAAAACCACCCTCATGCTGGATGTGCGCGCTGCAGCCAATGCCGGAGCAATCCCATCTTCGACATACCGATTCCCGGTGCCACAATCGCTATCCACAATCATGAAAGCGGTTCGCTCTAATTCAAGTTCCAACTCGCCGTGCTGGGTTTCATTGCTATACCAACGCACAGGAAGCGTTAAGTTAGCCATAGTAGACCTCCTCTCTAATCAATCAGTAAGTCGATGGTTTCGGTGTCGCGGGGGGCCAATACCCGTTGGGATCTTCATCCCAAGCGTGCCCGCATAGCCGGGAGATTACGCACCACTCCGCTGACGTAAGATGTGCGTGATTATGAAATAGGAAACGCTTCAGCCCCGCCTCTTCTGAGGCTGTGAGGATGCGATGCAGATCTCCGGCGGTCATCGGATCCCCACCGTGCGGCATCCGCCCTGTATCCACCCAAGGAACAATCTTCTCCGGCTGACTGATCGCTGCAAGCGCTCGCTCGGTTTCAGTCGTCACAACTTGGTCGAAGAAGGCTTGAGGGAACCCTAAATCCATGTCCGATAGAGAGTTGACCTCCGGTAAGTCGATGCCTAACCACGCCTTCACTACCGTAAAGCAGTCCTGTTCGGTCAGACGAGGATTCCATTCTTGAATCTGTTCCACCCAACGGGCGACAGTGCCGTACATACCGTCGAAGCCACGATGCCAGAAGTAGTGCTTGACCAGCAGAATATCCACTATCTGATCCCATGCGTGAAAATCGAGCGCAGTCATGCCGGAGAATACAGCCGAACGGGGACCATTCCCCAATAACAACTTGCGTGGGAAGTTGTCCAATTCACCCCGAAATGCTTCTCCCATTTTAATCCCATCTTCCCGCCGCCAACGCAGCCAATAAATAGCATCCTCGTTGATATCGAAAAGGGTCATCTCCGACAGCACGCCGTAGGGACCGTAGTAGCGCACTTCAGCGGGGGTGAGACTGCGAAAACGCTCATGGAGATGAGATCTGCCGCGTTCAAGTCTTTCTGGATCGTATCCTCTGGCAGCGGCTTGGGCTTTGGTTGATTCAGGTATATCGGCAAACACAGCGTTTCCGTGGTGCCATACCAATTCATAAGCGGACTCGGTCCAGCCATCCATGATACCGCCATCCACCTGTGGAAAGCTGCCGAATGTCTCATCCCAAATCGCTGCCATTGCAACCGCGCCGTAGGGATCCTCTTCCAATGGAAGCGGTTTCGCACCCGTTGCCCCGCTGCCGGGGGCAAAGATGAAAATCTCCCAGCCGCGCGATTTGGCGTTGTCAAGCATCGCATGGAGCAGCTTCTCTTTAGACGGATCGGTTTCTGTGTTGCGGAGGTTTGGTTCTAACCCACGATCGCGATACACTTGAGGGTTGGACGGGAAAGCAGGAACGGTAAATTGACCCTCTGCATCCGCAAAAACTGTGCGACCAAAAACAAAACCTTTGATTCCACCCGCTTCCCAAGCGTCAAAGATCCGTTCATAATCGTTCATCACTGGTTCAAGTGGTTGACCGATGCGTATCCAAGCTTGCAGCGCCATGTTGCGAACTCCTTTTCTGTTGGAACAATTATTGAGGGGCTTCTAATGTTCTGCTATTGCCCACGCCCCTACCTACCCATGAGGCATGATATAGCGTCGTCGATGATAGGCAATACGGAATCCCTGTCGTTGATATACCCGCTCGGCGTTACTACCTGTTGTCGTCTCTAGCGTTGTCCAGCGGTTACCCATCGCCTGCGAATCCGCAACCGCTCGTGTAACCATAGCAGAGGCAATCCCTTTACGGCGGTGCTCCGGCAATGTCGCAACATGGTCAACGTAGCCCATACCGAATTGCGAATAGATCAGCGTCGTGCCCGCTAGCTCTCCATTCACACGTGCGAGATAGCGGCGCACTTCAGGCACAATCAGCACATCACGCCCTATCTCTCCCATTGTCTGGTCATGACCGAATCCGCGACACATGACATCTGCCCACAGATCATATTCATCATCGGGCGAGATATTGATTTCCGCAACAGTTTGGGGGAACGGTGGCGCAGTGGGTGGGTCATAAACCATCGCTGACGCCAACATACCCTCTGTGAAACCGCGCTTCTCCAGTCTCTCACCAAGGTCAACAGGACGATCTAATGGCGAAAGGGTGAACATGCAGTCGTATTTTTTTTCTTGGAACAGGCGAATCGCATCGTCGATCAACCTGTCTACTTGAGCGTCGTCTACGTTCACCTGTACAACGCGATGAAAGAAGTCCATCGCTCCGCGGTCATGGCTGAAAGCCAATGCGCCATCAAGGTCGTGATTGTCACACCACGCAGCGCGAAGGGTAATCCAGAGCTTTTCAAAAGTGGTCATCATTTCATTGGGCATAATTATGCTCCTATGACAGGATAGGATCAGACCGATCCTACCTATTTTAATTAAACAGAACGGCTAAATCGAGGTTCGACTAATCGAAAGGTAAGCAGGACACCACAAAAGACCAAAACAGAAGACGTGATAAACACGGACTCAAAAGAGAATCTATCAATCAACAGACCAACCACCGGCGATCCCAGCAACGGCACTGTCTGAAGAACGCTCAGCAGCCCCAAGTATTGCGGGTGCTTTTCCTGCGGAGAAATTTCAAGGGTGTAGTTTGTAAGAATACGACCCGATACCGGCGTAAATCCCAAGCAAGCATACACAAGCCAGTACCAGCTTGCTCCCATAGGCAGGCGACTCAGTCCAACCGCTAGCAGCGGCACACATGCGGCGACAAAGATTAGCACACGCATCACAATCCGATTGCCGTACCGATCTGCGATATTCCCCATCACCAAGGCACCGAGTCCACTGACCGTGTTTTGCGCAATCAACAGCGTCACGAAATTTCTCGACACCAATCCTAACGTTCGTTTTCCAAAGATGGTATAGTGCGGAAAAATGGGCCAACCTGTATAGAACAACATCAGGACAATCGCGAATATACGAAAATTCCGGTCATATCGCAGCAGCATCAGGCCGGAACTAAGATATTTAAGAAAAGGTATAGTTTGCGCGGCATGGTCATCAGGAGGCTCACGGAAAAACAGACTGGAACCCGCAGCAAAACCAAAGAACATCCCTGTCATCCCAAATATCCAAGCATAATTAGCGGTGTCGCCGCGAACCCAATGTGGCATCACAAGCCAGACGATAATAATTGCAAACGTGCAGCCGATGAGACTGGCGTAAGCCAATAGACGCCCCCGTCTTCTAGGACGAATCAGTTTTCCCTGTAGTGTGCCGTGTGCTAGGACATTGCTGCCGTAGGTCAGCCAGTGTAAGCCATACAGTGTCAGAAAAATCGCTACGATTGTGTTGTTTGACCAACTCCCAAATTCAAGGCTCAGTGCCAGCACTAGCCAAGGAAAGGTAATACCGAAGGCGGAAAGTATAAACACCATTCGTTTTCTTGGCATTTTTGCCACACGGTGTGCGATAAGAATTTGAGGGATGCTCTGCCCAATTCGAGAGATGAGGGGCAGGAGTCCTCGGATAAAACCCGATAAGGTATAAACATCTAAAAACCCCGGCATTACTACCGATTCAGTCTTGAAAATCCAACCGAGCCGCATAAAGATCTGGTTAGCCGCAAATACGATAAGATTGCGTTTTTCATGCTGCTCGACCTCGTTCTCAACTCTATCCATAAAGAAAAAATGACCTTTCCAAGACCGAAACAAAAAATCGTCACCTCGATAATGTGATTGCAATCGAAGTGACGACTTTAATAGGGATATGCTATTTAACGATGGAACTGTTACTCATCAAGCCAGCTCATCATGCTCCGTAGATCTTGCCCCACCTTTTCGATCTGCAGCTCTGATTCTCGACGACGCAGTGCTTGCAGCACGGGCTGATTCGCTTGATTTTCCAGCACCCATTCCCGTGCAAATTCGCCGTTCTGTACCTCTTTAAGAATTGTTTGCATACGTTCTCGGACACCTTCATCAATGACACGAGGACCGCGGGTAAGATCGCCGAATTCCGCCGTATTACTAACGTCGTTGCGCATCTTGCTGAGTCCGCCTGTGTAGATTAGGTCTACAATCAGTTTCAACTCATGCAAGCACTCAAAGAACGCCATCTCAGGTTGGTAACCAGCCTCAACAAGGGTATCAAAAGCAGCTTTGATGAGCGCGGTAGTCCCGCCGCAAAGCACAGCTTGCTCGCCAAAGAGATCTGTTTCCGTCTCTTCCCGAAAAGTAGTCTCAATGACGCCAGCCCGTGTGCCGCCGATCCCCTTCGCATAAGCGAGTGCGAGGTCTCTGGCATGTCCTGTTACATCCTGCTGGATAGCAATGAGACACGGCACACCGCCGCCCTCCTCAAAAACCTCTCGCACGAGCAGCCCCGGTCCCTTTGGTGCGATCATCGCCACATCAATACCGTCTCCCGGAACGATTTGACCAAAATGGATGCTAAAACCGTGCGAAACCATCACCATGTTGCCAGCTTCCAGATTCGGTTCAATATGATTCCGATACACCGCCCCGTGTTGTTCATCCGGGATGAGAATCTGAACGACATCTGCTTCAGCAGCAGCGTCGTCGATACTTTTTACCGTCAATCCTTCCGATTCTGCATCCGGTTGAGAACGGCTGCCGGGGCGCAGCCCAAGGACAACGTTTGCACCACTGTCCTTCAGATTCAATGCTTGGGCGCGCCCTTGGCTACCATAGCCGATAACCGCAATCGTTCGCTCTTTGAGTAAATCAAAATCTGCATCGCTATCGTAATAAATTGTTGCCATGAATACTCCTTATATGTGAAACATGAAAATAGGTTCATTACTTTGCGGCCCCGCGCATGATTGCAATTTTGCCGGTGCGGACAAGTTCTTGAATGCCATAGGGACGTAGCAAATCAACAACCGCCTTCAACTTCCCTTCGTCACCGGTCACTTCAATAATCAGAGAGTCGGGACTGACATCAATCGTATGGGCGCGAAAAATCTCCATAATCTGGAGAATTTCCCCACGTCGCTGTGGCTCGGCATAGACTTTAATCAGTACAATCTCCCGCTCAACATGATTTTCGACAGTGAGATCTGTCACCTTGATGACATCAATCAACTTGTTCAGATGCTTGTAAATCTGTTCAATGATCTGCGTGTCCCCATGTGTGACGATTGTCATGTGCGAAACGTCCGGATCGTCTGTCTCCGCAACATTGAGGCTGTCAATGTTAAATCCACGTCCACTGAACAGTCCCGCAATTCGTGCAAGGACTCCGAACCGGTTTTCAACAAGTACGGAAAAGATGTGTCGTTCTTCAGTCATTATGCTAAACCTCGTATAACATCGCCAAGTCCTGCACCTGCTGGAACCATTGGGAACACGTTTTCCTCTTCATCGACGATAAAATCAATAACAACGGGCCCATCGGTGATGCCTTTTGCCTTCTCTAACGCCGGACGGACATCCTCAATTCGCTCAACACGGATTCCTGTTGCCCCAAAAGCCTCAGCGAGCAGTGCGAAGTCAGGGTTATCATGATAATCGACGGCGGCGTACCGTTTCTGGTGGAAGAGTTCCTGCCACTGTCGAACCATACCAAGATACATGTTATTAATGATGAAGATCTTGAGCGGGAGCTTCATCGTGATGGCGGGAACAAGCTCTTGTATCGTCATGATATAGGAGCCATCGCCATTGATGTTGACAACGGTTTTGTCAGGGCAACCGAGTTGCGCTCCAATCGCTGCGGGCAAACTGAATCCCATGGTACCGAGTCCACCGGAGTTCAACCATTGACGCGGCTCGGTGAATTTGAAATATTGTGCCGCCCACATCTGATGCTGTCCAACGTCCCCAACGACGATTGCGTCGGAATACAGGTCATATATCTGCTCAATTACATACTGCGGCATGATATTATCACCGTTTTGTTGGTACTCAAAGGGATACTGCTCTTTCCATTCATCAATTTGGCGCATCCAAGGCTCGATGTCCACACGATGCACCAGTTTGTTCATTTCTGCCAATACGCGTTTAGCATCGCCTACGATCGGCACATCAATCGGGACGTTCTTGCCGATACAAGAAGCATCAATGTCAATATGGATTTTCTTTGCGTTCGGCGCGAATTTTGTCAAGTCACCCGTAACACGGTCATCGAACCGAGCACCGACCGCAATGACCAGATCAGAATCAGTAAATGCGTAGTTAGCACAGCAGGAGCCGTGCATACCGGGCATCTCCATTGCCAGCGGATGGGTTTCGGGAAATGCGCCCAACCCCATCAGTGTCACGGTAATCGGAATGCCGGTTTTAATTGCCAACTCACGCAACTCCTCAGACGCGTTAGCGAGCGGCACACCGCCGCCTGCATAAATCATCGGTCGTTCTGCATTGTGAATCAACTCAACGGCTTTCGCGATCTGGCGCGGGTGCCCCTCCACCTTCGGCTTGTAGCTGCGGATATTGATCTTCTCTGGGTAGCGGAACAACGATTCGTGGATCTGTGCATCCTTGGCGAAATCGACAACGACGGGACCAGGTCTCCCTGTACTAGCGATATGGAACGCTTCCGCTATGACCTCAGCGACTTCATCACCGCTTTTAATTAAGTAACTATGCTTGCAGACCGGGCGAGTCACACCTATCACGTCACATTCTTGGAAGGCATCGTTCCCCATCAGGTGGGTAAAAACCTGTCCAGTGATCGCCACCATCGGAATGGAATCCATATAGGCGGTTGCGATACCGGTCACTAAGTTTGTTGCACCGGGACCCGAAGTAGCAAGCGTAACACCAACCTTACCTGTTGCTCGAGCGTAGCCATCGGCGGCATGTGACGCACCTTGCTCGTGCCGCATCATGATTAACTTGACATCAGGGTGTTCGTAGAGTGCATCAAAGATTGGCATCGCTGCGCCACCATTGACACCGAAAATATACTCCACACCCTCTTGTTTGAGACTTTCAATCAGTATGTTTGCTCCTGATAGTTCCATAACACTCTCCTTCAAATTTGTAAGGATTCAAGGATTGGTGGCTTCTCAGGATAAAATCCGTTCAAATCCTTGAATGAAAATTAAACAGTCACAGGCTTCTTTGATTTTGCACCGACGAGGTTAGAACTTGCATCTAATTCCCCAAGGAAGCCTCGTCGTCAATCCTAACGGTTTCTATTACAAATATGTCCAATAAAAAAGCCCTCCCGTTCCAACCCTCAGTAGAAGTTTCCCCAATTGAAAATGTTAGGGAACAACTTTCGAGGATATACTTGGAGACGAGAAGGGCTTCCTCTTAAAGTCCTTACCGTGGTACCACTCCAATTCCCTTGTGTCGATTAAACATTGTATATAAAAGGGCACTCATTGGTATGCGTAACGTGCATCAACCCGGCTAACCCTACTGGGGCGTTTTCAGGTTAGCAGCTCCGGGGCGACCTTCGGTCGAGGTTACTTGGGAAAATCTCTCAGCCGGTGGATTTCCCGCTCTGTCAAGACCGCTCGACTTACTCCTCCCCTTCATCGCTTTTGTATATTCAGTTTTGAATCAGATCGATTATATATTTTTGAGATGCAGCGCACCTTCAGATGTTTCAGTGAAGGTGCGCTAACTCGGTCGTGATTGTTGCCTTAGCCTTTTGCAGCGGCGTAACGCCTGGCAACCTCTTCCCAATTGATAACGTTCGTCCAAGCTTCGATATAAGCGGGACGCAGGTTCTGATACTTCAGATAATACGCGTGTTCCCACACATCAAGCCCCAGTATCGGTGTATGACCTTGCATGATGGGGCTATCTTGGTTAGCAGTCGAGTAGATTTGGATACTGCCAGTTTCATCAACAACAACCCATGCCCAACCGGATCCGAAACGGGTTGTCGCAGCTGTCACGAATTGCTCTTTGGCAGCTTCAAGTGATCCGCAAGCGGACTCGATTGCAGCGGTGACCTCTGGTGTGGGGGTGCCGCCACCGTCGGGTCCCATAATAGTCCAGAAGAGTGAATGGTTGGCATGTCCGCCGCCATTATTGATAACAGCTTGCCGTTTGTCTTCCGGCACTTGGTCGATGTTGCTGAGCAATTCTTCGACCGATAGGGCTGCCAAATCATCAAGTCCTTCAAGGGCGGTGTTGAGATTTGTAATATAAGCCTGATGATGTTTCCCGTGATGGATCTGCATCGTTTGCTCGTCAATGTGCGGTTCTAAAGCGTTATGAGCATAGGGCAGGTCGGGTAGTGTATGTGCCATTAGGATTTGCCTCCTTAGAGATTCCTTAAATTTTGTTTGTAGGTTATAAGTTAACACCAACTAATAGACATATAATGCGTAGTGCTTAATTATAACATATTGCACAATTAAAACCAAGCGATTTTTGATAAATGCTTAATTGACGGTTTTAACAACTCTATGATAGAATAAATTTACGACTTAATAGATCAGAAGGTTAGTCACAATGAAACGTGAAACCATAGTTGTTTTAGATTTCGGCTCGCAGTATACACAGCTAATCGCACGGCGTGTGCGCGAACACAAGGTGTACTGTGAAATCCATCCTTATAATATTCCGCTTAATGCGCTCGAATCGATACACCCGAAAGGTATCATCCTCTCTGGTGGTCCTGCAAGCGTCTACGCACCAGACGCGCCCCTCACGGATTCGAGGATTTTAACACTCGGCGTACCGATTCTCGGTATCTGTTACGGTATGCAGCTCATCGCGCACCTTTCCGCTGATGGAAAAGTGCACCCTGCCGATGAACGTGAATTCGGTTCGGCTGAATTGACCGTAGATTTGCCGATCCCGTTGTTTGCGGACTTGTCGAAGACGATGGATGTCTGGATGAGTCACGGGGATCGAATCGATGTTCTACCCGATGGATTCCATCCCGTTGCCCATACACCCAATTCGCCTATTGCAGCGATAGCAGATCTGGATCGGGATATTTACGGTTTGCAATTCCACCCAGAGGTTATCCATACGCAAGATGACAACCGGCTGCTCGCCAATTTTGTCCATGAAGTCTGCGAATGTAGTGCTGAATGGACTATGCAGTCCTTCATCAACGAAGCCACAGAGAAAATTCGCACCGAAACGGATGGGGCTCGCGTGTTATGCGCTGTGAGCGGAGGTGTCGATTCGACAGTGCTTGCAACGTTACTTAAGCGCGCTGTTGGAGATGCACTTGTTTGTGTTTTTGTCAACAACGGCTTACTGCGGAAAAATGAAGCGGATCAGGTACTGTCAACTTTTCGAGACCTCGGTATTGATGTCTATTATGTTGACGCAACCGACCGGTTTCTCGAATATCTTTCGGGCGTTGAAAGCCCAGAACAGAAACGCAAAATCATAGGCAACCAATTCATTGAAGTCTTCAAAGAAGGGTTAGCACAAGTTGGTCAGATCAACTTCTTAGCACAGGGCACACTCTACCCTGACGTAATTGAGAGTGTGTCCGTTAAGGGACCATCAGCAACGATTAAAACACACCACAATGTCGGCGGGCTCCCTGAGAATTTGCCGTTCAAACTGATTGAACCGCTCCGTGAACTGTTCAAAGATGAAGTGCGGGCAGTCGGATCAGAGTTGGATATCCCAAAACCTGTCTTGGGACGACACCCGTTCCCCGGTCCCGGTTTAGCCGTCCGCATACTGGGTCCAATCACTCAAGAGCGTCTCGACATGCTGCGCGAGGCAGACGAAATCTTCATCGCGGAGCTGCAAAAAGCAGAACTATACGACGAAATCTGGCAAGCATTGACCGTGTTTCTGCCTGTCAAAAGTGTCGGCGTGATGGGCGACGAGCGAACCTACGAAAATGTTGTAGCGTTACGTGCTGTGACGAGCACCGACGGCATGACAGCAGATTGGGCGAAGATTCCACACGACGTACTGGGTGTCATTTCCAACCGCATCATCAACGAGGTGCGCGGCATCAATCGTGTCGTTTACGATATTAGCTCCAAACCACCCAGCACAATAGAGTGGGAGTAACAAAGAAGCGTTCATTCGTTCAAGAGTTCATTAGCACACTCGCCCCTGCATAGAACACAGATCCACGTTCCACACTTGTGTTGCACCAATCAATCAATGAACAAATGAACCAACAGAAGGAAAACGACCATGCCCATTCCCCCTAAATATCGGGTTATCTACAACTGGGATGGCGCGCCCCACGGCTACTCTGAGTCCCCACAATCTGTACGTGCCTTCTTAGAAAAGGCTTACGCTCCTCTGGAAGGCACACAGGTTGGCGCCCATTTCTGGTGCATCGGTGAACACGCTGCCCGCTGGCAGAGCAATGTCCTTGAACAACTCGGCGATATCCACAGTCGCCGTTATGAAAGCGTTCAGTCGTACACTCACACCGAGAACATCCGTCAGATGGTGGAACGCGGCGAAGATCCGCAGCAAGCCATTATCGACCGTGGACACCAACTTGGTATGCATGTCTACGCCTCAGTGCGTATGAACGATAATCATTTCAGTGGGGCACAGATCGCTGACTTAGAGACGCTGCATCATACAGAACTGACACAGATGCGGATCGAACATCCAGAGTGGCTGCTCGGTGATCAGACATCGGAATGGTTCGCGCTTTCATGGAATTTCGCTGTCCCCGAAATACGAGAACACCGTTACGCACACATCAAAGAGATCTGCGAGCGATACGACTGGGATGGCGTCGAATTGGATTGGCAGCGACACGCCTTTCACCTGCCCGCAGACGAAGCCTACCGACTCCGATATGTCCTGACCGACCTCCAGCGCGCGGTGCGACAAATGACCGATGCGCTCGCGCGGAAACGTGGCAAACCGTTCTACTTAGCAGCGCGTGTGTCTGGTACACTGGAGATGTGTCGCAATATTGGATACGACATTCCGACTTGGGTAAATGAGGGATTGGTAGACATACTGATTCCCGCTGGCGGTGCCGCGACAGATCCTTCCTTGGACGTTGCAGCTTTTGTTGAGCTATGCCAAGATAAACCGATCGCTGTCTACCCCGGATTTGATGGCGGTTTGCCCGACCCCTTCGTGGGTCCCGAAGATACTGAGACCAAAGACCGAATGCGTACCCGTGCCATCGCCAACCGCTACCACAGCGCAGGAGCCGATGGCATCTATGTCTTTAACTGGCACGCGAATCGAGATTCAAGACGGGAATTGCTATCACAAATCGGTTCGCCCGACACGCTGCAAGGCACGGACAAAATTTATGCGGCTACCCATCGCTTTCTCCAAGAAACGGGAGAATGGCGGGGCGCTTACCGAAATGACCGCCTTTGGGGTGAGGTCCCCGTCGCGCTCAAGCAGACACTCACTGGCGAAGGTCCAACGATCAACCTAAATGTGGCAGACGACTTCTCAGCTAACATCCCTAAACAGGTGGAGTTACGGGTACGACTCGATCAGTGGGTACGCGGCGATGTGGTACGGGTCTCGTGGGATGGAATAGCCCTTGATGCACCCACACTCCGCTATTGCACCATTAACGACCCACACCGTATTTCGGATGTAAGCGGGGCGGCGTGGTTGTGTTTCGATGTGGATCCGCCTCCGGGCGCGGGTTCTCACGAAATCAAGGTTGTGCTTGAAGAGCGCCACCCGAAGGTTGCTTCTGACATCGTGCTGACAGATGTAGAAATAGTCGTTCGCTTTTAGCCCAACTGCTATATGAGAAGTGTATTGATGCCTTTGAACCAAGGGAAGATTATCAATGACACCAGCCAATCAATACCAATCTGAAAAAACGGCGATGGAGGAAATAGCTGAGAGCAAGTTGGTAATTGTCTGCCGGGTAGTTGCTTTCACGCTGCTAACGCTATATGTCGTTTTTGGTCCCTTTTATACGCAAGTCTTGAAGGGTAAAAGCAATCTCTTTCGGGCATGGCGGATGTACCATACTCGTGGAATCGATGTCTGTGATGTGCAATTTTACATCCGACATCCAGATGGACGTATCGAGCACATTGATCATCTCCAAGTATTAGGTCGTGACAAATTGCTGGGATCACACCACCACTCCCGACGGATTATGGGGGAAACAGATGTGTTGCGTGTGGGACAACATATACGACAGAAAGTGGGAGCTGTCGTTGATCTGCGAGTCAATGCACGTATCGGCACACGCGACGGCTGGAAAACGCTATATGTGGACAAGCACATCGAATAACAAAGGGGAACAGCGGAAACATAATCAGTCCTGCAAGCTATGTTACGTCTCTTACAACATTTCTATAACTGGGGGTTGTGTTATCGTGATTCCACCCGTTCGGTAGGTCTAATCCGAATCGGATTGGTTCTGCTCATCTGGTCTGAATGGGCAAGTAAACTGATACTCTGTCGGGATGTACGACCAAGTGGAATTCTGCTCAATTCTGCGTTTTTCCTCTTTACCGGACTGATGTGCATTGGGCTATGGACGCGCGTGTCATCAATCGGAGCCGCCATCCTTGTCTCGATTATGTTTAACATACATCAGTCATTCAGGCATCATCATACCTTTCTCTTGGTCATGGTTGTCTTCTTTATTGCGCTGACACCGTGCGGTCGCTCATACTCCTTAGATCGTTGGTTGGCACTCCGCCGTTCGCTATCGTCCGGCTTGCCATCACCACCTGAAATTGGCAATTTGTGGGGTTTGCGCCTCATTGCGATTCAGGTATCAATGGTCTATTTTTGGACCGGCTACGAAAAACTCTACTGGGGATTTTTGAGTGGTGCTCGTATAGAACTCCTCGTCTACAACTATTATGCGGGATATGACTATGCAAGTATTCCCGGATTTTCTATATTCTGTTCTGTTGTCGCAATTACTACCGTGACACTGGAATTCCTGCTGGCTTTCGGACTGTATATCCCCAGATTCCGTAAATACTTGATGCCGGCTGGAATCGTCTTGCATGTTCTCTTTTACCTCCTATTACCTATCCGCACTTTCACTTTGGCTATGATTCTGCTGTACCTCGCCTTTATCCCCGCGTCTTCGGTTCATCGCTTTATCGACAACATGCACAAAGGTTACGAACTCGCTTAAAAGAGGAGACGACAAAACCATGAAAATCACTGATATCGAAACACACGTTATTTGTCCACCGTTTCAGGCGTGGAATAGCGAGGCATTGACGCGCTATCAAGGACTTGATTTCCGCTATCGTACGGTCTTTGTCATTCGCACCGATAACGGGTTGGAAGGCTTAGGCGAACATGTTGGCAAGTTGTGGGAGGGGATGGATGAATGGATAGAACAGCTGCGCGGTACGAATCCGTGTGATTGGTTAGCGCACCCGGCTCTCCCTATCGCTCTCGCTCCGGCTATCTACGATCTGGTCGGCAAGTACAACGATGTTCCTGCCTATAAGCTGTTCGGACCGCAAGTCCGTTCGCGTGTCCCGATGGCCGCATGGACAGTCTCACAGACACCTCAGAAGATGGCAGAGGAGGTAGAGCACGCAGCAGCTGCAGGTTACACTTGGCTCAAATTTCACACCTTCCACTGCCACAACGTTGTAGCACAGACCGAGGCAATGCAGGTTAAACTTGAAGAGGTGGCACCACCCGGATTTAAGATTCATTACGATATCAATTTTGACAATACAGTGGAGCATGTCTTGGACTTGGCGCGAGAATTGATACAGTTGCCCGTCGCAGGGGCGATTGAAGACCCATTGCGCACACACGATTTTGAAGGGTATCGTGTGCTGCGCAGCAAGTGTCCATTGCCTATTTACTTCCACCACCTGCCGTTGGGTGGACGGGAGGCACTCATGGGACTCGCAGACGGTTACATGCTGGGGCACGCGCCCCCTGGACAGGTGATTCAGCGAGCGGGCCTGTTCGAAGCGGCAAATATACCGTTCATGATGCAGAACACAGGGGGAAACATCACACGAGCGTTCATCGCACACATGGCAGCAGTTTTCCCAATGGCGACGCTGCACCACGTCACCTGCACCCATCTATGGGCAGAAGACATCGTGTCACCGGCGATAGAGGTCGCTGGCGGAACAGCACGTGTGCCAGAAGAGCCGGGATTGGGCGTGACACTCGACCGTGACGCACTTGTCCACTGGTCAAAGGTTGAGCCAGATCCGTTACCACGCGCCTTGATACAGATTCAATATGAAGGACTCGCGCCGATTTACGCGCGGCTGCCAGTCCGTACTGTAGGCGATGGTTTGGGCACCGGACCAAGTTTCATTGATGGACACGGTCCCGGTTACAATCATCCGGTTGATATGTATTTTTGGGACGACGATGGTTCGGCAGCGTTTGCGGAAGCATGGGCACGCACGGCAGGCTGATCTGATATTGCAGTTGGCTCTCCCATTTTAAGTATCAACTCAAAAACCCCTACCTCTCCCCATTGTGATTATAAAAATACCCACCAATCACACAAGAATTTCGGTCACTTTTTTAGAAGTATGGACAGATTATGTCCATACTTCTAAAAACTGGTTGCAAATGAATGTAAATATCCTGTAAATTTTTAAGTCAGTGACAATATTCTATAGACATGCCCCATTGAAGGATGTTTAGATGGCAACACCAGCTATCTTAAAAGCGCCGCCAGAATCGAATTTTCAGTCGGGTGTTACCAGATCGGATAGGTGTTACGCTGTCGAAAGGGAAGGAGGCACAGCAGATGCAATGGAAATGGAATAGTGCATATTTCATCCTAGTTAGCGTTGTCCTCTTGGGTCTAATAACATTGGTGATAGGTGTTGACGCCCAAGCACAAATTGCTTTTACGTCTGAGACTAATGACAACGTGGACATCTACGTGATAGACGCGGAGGGGCAGAAGCCTCGACAACTCACAAACAATCTCTGGGCTGACGATCCGCTCTCTTGGTCTCCCGACGGCAAACGCATTGCCTTCGCCTCGCTAAACAATAGAAACTGGGACATCTACATAGTGGATGTCGATGGGGGGAACCCGAAAAGACTCACCAAAAATATTCATAGTGACTGGGAACCTTCATGGTCCCCCGATGGCGAGCGCATCGCCTTCACGTCCGATAGAGCGGAGGACTGGGGAAAAGCAAATATTTACGTGATGGACACGAACGGAGAGAATCCTAAAAAACTCACAAACTCACATCATGTCGACCGTTACCCGGCTTGGTCTCCCGACGGCAAACGCATTGCCTTCGCCTCCCATAGGGGCGCCAGATGGGACATCTACGTGATGGATGCAGATGGGGAGAATCATCAAAATCTCACCGGAAGTCACCGTAATAACTGGGCACCTTCATGGTCTCCTGACGGTAAACGCATCGCTTTTACAGCAGCGGTTCAAGGGGAGGAAACGGATATTTACGTGATGGATGCCGATGGGGGAAACCTTCAAAACCTCACAAACAATCCCGCGATTGACAGTTACCCTTCATGGTCTGCCGACAGTAAACGCATCGCTTTTATGTCTGATAGGAACGGGAATTGGGACATCTATGTGATGGATTCAGACGGGGGAAATCCGCAAAACCTAACCAACACTCTTTTAGCACATGAATCCCATCCCGCGTGGTTTGGTCCTGCCTTTGCGGTTGCTTCCACTTTTTCAGTTGCCCCTTCGGGCAAGCAATCCACAATGTGGGGCAGACTCAAACAGGTCGCACGATAACCGTCTTTGAAAAGGAAGGAGGCACGGCAGATGCAACGGAGATACAATCTCGCGCTGGCCACGGTTGTCCTCTTAGGTTTAGCGGCACTGATGGCTGGTATCGACGCACAAGCACAAATCGCCTTTGTGTCCAATAGAGATGGAAACTCGGACATCTACGTGATGGACACGAACGGTGGCAATCCTCGACAACTCACAAACGATCCGGCAACTGACCGCGATCCCGCTTGGTCACCCGACGGCAAGCGCATCGCCTTCGAATCCGACAGAGAGGGGAATTGGGACATCTATGTAATGGATGCCGATGGGAATAATCTTCAACAACTCACAGACAATCCCGACATTGATCGTGATCCCGCTTGGTCACCCGACGGCAAACGTATTGCCTTCTTTTCTTTGAAGGGTGATGATGGGGAAATTTGCGTGATGGATGTCAATCGCAAGATTCCTCAAAACATCACAGTTAGTCGCCATGTCGAATATTCCCCCACCTGGTCCCCAGATGGCAAGCGCATTGTCTTCGTGGCCCGATCTAAACGGGAGGCTCACCCGGACATCTACGTGATGGACGCCAATGGCAAGAATCCTCGAAATCTTACCAAAAGCCCTGCCCGCCGCGACGGTCCACCCGCTTGGTCCCCAGATGGCAAATACATCGCCTTCTCATCTTGGATTACGGATTGGCACAATGAACTCCCGGATATTTATGTAATGAACGCTGATGGCAGAAATTCTCGAAACTTAACTGCGAACCGCCATCCTGACAACTCACCCTCCTGGTCTTCCGACAGCAAACGCATTGTCTTCGCTTCCAAGAGAGACGGGGACTGGGAAATCTACGTGATGGATGCTGATGGACAGAATCCTCGAAACCTAACCAAAAATCCGATAGCGGATGACTCTCAACCCGCGTGGTATGGTCCTTCTTTTGCTGCAGTTGCTCCTGTGGGCAAGCAATTCGCGATCTGGGGCTGGCTTAAAGGGGGCGTCCAATAACCGTTTTTGAAAGGGAGGGAGGCACGTCAGATGCAACGGAAACATAACGCAGCATATTTCATCTTAGCAGGCATTGCTCTGTCGGTTGTGACAGCGTTGATGGTAGGTGTTGACGCGCAGGCGCAAATCGCCTTTACGTCTGAGATTAATGATAAGGTAGATATCTACGTAATGGACGCCGATGGCGGGAATCTTCAAAAACTTACTGATAATCTCTGGGCTGACAACGCTCTCTCTTGGTCTCCGGACGGCAAACGTATCGCCTTCGCTTCCCTGAGTAATAAAAACTGGGATATCTACGCCATGGACATCAATGGCGGGAATCTTCGACAGCTCACGGACAATCGTCATAGTGACTGGGAACCTTCATGGTCCCCAGGCGGCAAACGCATTGTCTTCACGTCTGATAGGGCTGGCAAGCGGGAAAAGACAGATATCTGCGTAATGGACGCCGACGGAAGTAATCATCGAAATCTCACCAACAGTTTCCATATTGACCGTAATCCCTCGTGGTCCCCGGACAGCCAACGCATTGCCTTTGCTTCCAACAAGTTTGCTAACTGGGACATCTATGTGATGGATAC
The DNA here is from genome assembly GCA_022822005.1 of Candidatus Poribacteria bacterium. Classification (GTDB taxonomy): domain Bacteria; phylum Poribacteria; class WGA-4E; order WGA-4E; family PCPOR2b; genus PCPOR2b. The sequence goes on along the minus strand of JAJECO010000079.1, from coordinate 98,368 downwards.
CAATGGAGGAAATATCCATAAACTCACCGGAAGTCACCGTGATAGCTGGGCACCTTCATGGTCTCCCGACGGCAAGCAAATCGCTTTCACTGCTGTGCCGAAGGGGGAAGACATGGAAATCTACGTGATGACCGCCGATGGCGGGATTCCTCAACAACTTACCAAAAATCACCACGTTGACCGTGAACCCTCATGGTCCCCAGATGGCAGACGGATTGCCTTCTCTTCGAATAGGGATGGGAACTGGGAAATCTACGTGATGGACATTGATGGCAAGAACCAGCAAAACCTGACCAACAGCCCGGTAGTGCGTGATTCTCATCCTACGTGGTATAGTCCTCCTTTCACGGTTGCTCCCGTAGGTAAGCAATTCACGATGTGGGGGTGGCTCAAACAGGTTGCGCGATAGCTGCCATGGCTGGGTGCGTTTACCCAGGGATTAACGTTCTCAACTCTCGAATACTTGATAGAATGTAATCCGGCTCCGCTGCCATCAATTGGGTCTCTGTTTGAGATCCAGTCAATACGGCGACCGTCCATGCACCGGCGTTCTTTCCTTCTTGAACATCAACCACAGTATCCCCAATTTTGAGGACATTTCGTCCATCTGTAATGTTGAACTGTTGCATAGCGTCATGAATCATTTTCGGGTTAGGACGCCCTACACCGATTTGCTCGGCACTCCCTACATAGTCGAGCAACCCCTTGTCCAACCAACCCAACTGAGAGACGATTGCCTGAACAATCTGCATCGGAAATCCACTTCCTACCCCAACGTGGATATCCTTGGATTTGAGGTGTCGGAAAAGCTCGGTCGTGCCGTCAATCTCCGAGATACGGGAAAGGTTGTTTTCCAGTCCATGCAGAAAATCGTGGTACACGTTATCTCCAACGCGCTCGGCATCGGTGGGGGATAATTCTGCAACCTCTTTCAGAAGGGTTTGGATGGCCTCAAACTTCTGCTTCCCCCGATGCTTGTTAATTACGTCTGAGGAAAGCTCTATTCCGTGCTTCGCAAAAGCTCGCATCATACTGATGACCATCAGCGGGTATCCGTCGACTTTGTCGTTGACAGTGGTCCCAGCCATATCAAACATCGCCAACTGAATCGGTTGGGAAAACATAGTATCAGATGACCTCAAAGTATCGTTTCAGTTCCCAATCCGTTATGGCGCGGCGGAATTCCGTAATTTCATGCTCACGTGTGATTATGAAATGATCCACAAACGCATCACCAAGACAGGCACGACTAATTTCACCGTCTATCAACTCATCTGTTGCGTCCTCTAAGGACCTCGGCAAAAGTTCAAACCGCCTGCGAGGGGCATTGTAGGCATTGCCACTGAAAGGTTCACCGGGATCAAGTTGATGTTCAATACCGTATAACCCGGCGGCGAGGCTAACCGCCATAGCGATATGTGGATTGGCGTCAGCACCAGCTAACCGATACTCGGTCCGTGTGGATGTAGGGGAGGTTCCAAGGATTGCACGAAGGGAGGTGGTTCTATTTTCAATTCCCCAAGAGGCGTTGGTTGGTGCCCATGCGCCGGGGACGGTTCGTTTGTAGGAGTTAATTGTCGGACAGATGAATGCCATCATTTCAGGCATTGCAGCTATCTGCCCGGCGATATAGTGTTTCATCGTTTGAGACATACCCGAAGCATCGGATTCATCGGCAAACAGGTTTGCCTCCCCTTCCAAGTTCCATAAACTCTGGTGCAGGTGACCGCTGCAACCGGGGTAATCTAAACTCCACTTCGCCATAAAGGTTGTAACGAGCTCATGTCTGGCTAAAATCTCTTTCACGCCAGTTTTGAACAGGGCGGCTTTGTCTGCAGCGTTACATGCTGTATCATACTGAATCGCAGTTTCATAGACGCCGGGACCTGTTTCTGTATGTATCCCTTCCAGCTCAATGCCATATTCGTTCATCCCATCGATAATTGCGTGAACAATCTCCGCAGCTGCAGACGCTCGTAGCACGCTGTAGCCGAACCAACCGGGCGAGAGCGGTGTCATGTTCTCAAACCCCTTATCCTCGAGAGAGTGGGGCGTCTCTCGGAAGATGAAGTACTCATATTCCGCTGACATGAACGGTTGGAATCCCATATCGTTCGCTTTACGGACGACTGTCTGGAGCAGTTGGCGTGGGGAAACCGCAAGCGGCTGATCCGCGTTTTCGTAAAAGTCCAGCAAAAACAACGCTGTATTCGGCTCCCAAGGGATCGCGCGATACGTACTTAGGTCAATCTTGGCAAGGAGATCCGGATACCCGGTATGCCATCCCGTGACGGTCGGTTGCTCATAGAGTTGGTCAATCATATCCCAACCGAACGTCACATCACAGAAACCCAAACCCTTTTCGATAGCAGAAAAGAACTTGTCAAGCGAGATATATTTGCCACGCATAACCCCATCAATATCGAAGCCAGCGAGTTTAATTTTCTGAATTTTGTCGCTTTCAAGATGTGCTTTGACTTGATTTATTTCCATAAATCCCTACTTCCACATACCAAGGCATTAGCTGTCGGATCCAACATCGGCTAATCTCCCAAGCACTTAGACATCTCTTACGTTTTATGAGTCGGGTAAAGTCCCTTCAATCTGGTCAACAAGGTGAATCGAATGAATCGCGTCACGGAGATCGCTGATCGGAACCTTCCTGTTACGGACGCAATCTGCGAAGTGCTCGTGCATCGTCAGAACACCTTCATATCGAGGCGTATCCCGCTCGTCAACGCCATCAACCTCCCAACCGCCCATTGTGTGGCTCTCGTTGTCCTCGTGAATTTCAATCTCCGCCGGGATCTTCATGTAACACCCAATCCCCACACCGTGCAGTTCTGAACGAAGCACCCGACCTCCTGATGCTCGATTCCCAAGTAACACACCTGTCACGTCGTTATCAAAACGAACGAGTGCGGTGTAACAGTTCCGACTTTCGCTGCCGAACTTATCCCGATACGCCGTTACCTCGACAGGTTCACCACCCGCCATATACCGAAGCAGATCGACAACGTGACATACATCGTTCCAGAGCGTTGTTGTAAACTCCTTGCCATCGCCACCGAGAATCTGCTTGTTGAAGGTAGTTATCGCTGTAGAAACACGTCCCTTCTCCGCCACACGGCGCATTGCCTCACGGGTCACCGCAGCGTAACGGCGTTGAAAACCGACCATCGCATAGACATCGTTCGCAATCGCTGCGTCCAACAACTGTTGCGTCTCATCGCTGTTTGCGCCAGGTGGTTTTTCGATGAAGATATGTTTCCCTGCGTTGAGGCAATCGAGCGCGGGTTGCAATATCCATTCCTCACGCATCACGCAGTAGATGATATCCAAGTCAACGCTGTCGAGCATTTCACGATGATCGGTAAACGTATGCGCGAATTCATATTTCTTGGCAACCTGATTCATTCGCTCTTCATCAATCTCACATACAGCAACCATCTCAACATCATCTTCGAGGCGGTTCACGTTTGGGTAGTGTGCACCTTGGCTGCGACCGCCGGCACCGATAAATCCTGCCTTTAACATATTAATTCCTTTCTGAGATCTTGATCTAAAGAGTTGGACAGGGCTGCTGTCATACGTCCCATCCGCTGTAGAGTTATAAAATCACGATTTATATAGCTTTTATGAGTGCCTACACGGCATAGAAATTTACAAAGGATTTTCGATCTTTTCGATGGACGTTCTGACCCGGAAACCGGTGGCGCACCAAGGGAGTAGAAGGTTTTTTTATCGTATCACGTTTTCTGTTGGCACGGCAACTAAATTCGTGTATAATTCGCTGGAGGCATAATTGGAATTTTTGCCAGTGGAACCACAACCTTGAACGAGGAAAAAGCGTGATGACTGAAACCCAGAAAGAAACCATGGAGACCTTAGTGGCGGAACTCCAACAAGGGACACTGACGGAAACGAGTCTGCGCGAGGGATTCGCGGACATCGTGGGAGCGGACAACCCAAAACGGCAGGATATCCTTTATCTGCAAGCGGTAACCACCTCACCCGGAGCGGCGGTGGTCGGTATGCTGCTGGTTGAGGATGGAGAACTTTGTGAGGGTCCGCCTGATCCAGAGGATTGGCCCTATCAGACAGTGATAGAAGCTGTCCGGGATGGTTGGCGGATTATCTCTTTCCCAAATATGGCGCTGCTTACTGTAGATGAAAAAGAGTTCTACGGCTTGGGCGCTGAATTTATCCTTGAACGTTGGAGGTAAACTATGCGAATATCAGAACGGAAAACCTACGACTGCAAACCGACTCTGACGGATACTGAGGTGTTAGAGTTCTGCAAGAACGGTTATCTGATGCTTGAAGGTGTTGTCCCCGATGAGGTCAATCGCAGAGCGATGGAATACTGTGATCAACACCCCAATATGGAGCCAAGCGGCATCCTGAAGGAAGACTGGTTCGTTGAGAATGTGATAGTTCACCCAGCAGCGGCTGGCGCTGTGCGTTCCCTTCTGGGGATTAACTTTCACCTGCCAATATTGATGAGCAACCATCGCGTGGAGTGTCCCATCCAATCTGTGGGTGGGTGGCATGTGGATGGCAACTATCACTACACGCACGAACTCAATTTTTTGCAGGTTTTCTACTATCCACAGGATACGCCCATTGAAATGGGACCAACACAGATTGTGCCCGGTACCCATCTCGTGCGTAATAAAGCAAGGTTTATGGGGCATCTGGCTAGCATCAAGGGTGCTATCCCCACTACCGCGCCCGCCGGCTCTATCTTCCTCACCGTATACCATATCTGGCACCGCCGCGGCTCCTCAACTGGGTCGGGCATCCGTAATCTACTCAAGTACTTCTACTGGCGTACGACTCCCCCACAACGGGACTGGATAACGGAACCAGATTTTGATTTTGCTACCGCTCAATACACTGGTCCTGGTGGGGCATACGTGGAGCAGTTCCGCGACACAATCAAGGTGTCGGAGATGTTCTTATGGCTCTGTGGTCGCCACAAGTCGTTTCAGAATCTGGGTGGACAAAGCTGGCCCCTGCCCGCGGATCGCAATGATCTTCCCTACGGATTCCCTGCAGGGCTACCTCAACCCCAATCTGTTGAACTGTAAGAAAGACCAACATAACGAGGTGAACGATGAGCAACGAAAAATTACGGGCGGGCGTTATCGGATGCGGTTTGGGATCATATCATGGATACGCCTACGCCAATGCTCCCGAATTTGAACTTGTCGCAGTCTGTGACCTGAAACCCGACGTTCTTGACACCTTCTTCGAGCGTTCAAAGATTACACGCGGCTCGGTCCATGAGTACAACGACTACCGCGCCATGCTCGAAAAGGAGAATCTTGATGTCGTCAGTGTCGCAACACCGGACGATTATCATACCAACCCGGTCTGTGACGCGTCGGACGCCGGCGTCAAGGGGATTCTCTGTGAGAAACCGCTGACAATCAACCTCAACGATGCCGATCGGATTATCGAGACGGTTGAGCGCAACGGGACTAAGATGTCGGTGGATCACACACGGAGCTGGCTGCCGCTATATCAAGGGGTGCGAACTGCGGTTCGGGAAGGTGAAATCGGTGGACTGACCCGTATCATCGCACACATGGGAGGTCGCCGATCAATGCTTTTTCGTAACGGCACCCATCTCATAGACGCGGTCTGTTACTTTGCTGATGCGGACCCGGTGTGGCTCATCGCCGCACACGAGCAGGGTTTTGAAGATTATGGCATTGAGTACAAAGGGGAGGGTGGAAAAGATCCTGCCCTCGATCCTGGCTCATCAATTTTTATTGAGTTCTCCAACGGGGTGCGCGGTATCGTGAACAGCGCCAAGATGACGCCCGCCGGTTGCGAATTCGATCTCCAGGGACCAAATGGGCGCTACGTTTTAAACGATAACCACTGCAAAGCGTGGAAAACGGATCAACCCGAAGGGACAGCAACGGACGCGCCAGCGCCCCAAGGCGAAACCTACGGAGACTACTTCGGTGATTCTTTAATCCATCCTGTCCGGGAACTCGCTCAGATGGTGTGGAATGACGTGCCAAGCAGCTCACCACCACGCCGTGCTCGACATACATTGGAGATTATGCTCGGAGCATTGTATTCGCAATCACGGGACAGCGCGAAGATTCACCTACCCTTACCACGAGATTAAGGAGACTTTAAGAACAAAACAACCGTTCAGGGGGTACTGTCTAACAGATCCGCCAACCCGTAGGAGGTGGTTCTTAAATGTTCAGAAAAAAAACGCATCATCATCACGACGGACATCACCACCATCATGGTCACGATCATCACGATCATGACGAACACGATCACCACGGTCACAGTCACGATCACGACGAACATGGTCATACGCACGGCGTTATAGACCCCTCCATTGTAACCACAGAACGTGGCATCTGGGCAATAAAATGGTCTTTCTTGGGATTAATGGTAACTGCGGTGTTACAGGTCGGCGTGGTTGTGATTTCCAACAGTGTCGCTCTACTCTCTGATACAATTCACAACTTTGGCGACGCAGCAACTGCGATTCCGTTGTGGATTGCTTTCTCGTTTGCCCGCTTAAAACCGAGTAAACGCTTCACCTACGGATATGGGCGGGTTGAAGACTTAGCGGGCATTGCAATCGTATTTATGATACTGTTCAGCGCAATTGTTGCAGGGTATGAATCAATCAACCGCTTCTTTAACCCTCAAACTGTTGGGCACCTCTGGATCGTCGCCGCCGCCTCAATAATCGGCTTTATAGGCAATGAAGGGGTTGCGATATTTCGGATTAAGGTTGGCAAAGAGATTGGAAGTGCCGCCCTTGTTGCGGACGGTTATCATGCGCGCGTTGATGGTTGGACAAGTCTCGCGGTGTTAGTGGGAGTACTCGGGATAAAGTTCGTCCATCCGATTGCAGATCCCATCGTCGGGGTGCTTATCACCATCGCGATTTTTGGGATTGTGCTGCAGTCAGGAAAAGCGGTATTTACCCGTATGCTGGACGGTGTGGAAACCGACGTAATTGATGAGATAAACCACGCCGCTCACCATGTTGAGGGCGTTGAAGAGGTGACAGATGTCCGCAGCCGTTGGATCGGGCACCGCCTGCATGCGGAGGTGAATATTGCCGTAACACCACACCTCTCTGTCGCTGAAGGACATGCTATAGCAAAAGAGGTTCAACATCAGCTTTTTCACCATTTGAGCTATCTTTCGCGGGCGGTTATCCATATTGATCCTGTCGAGGAATCCGGCGAACATCACCACAGCATCATAGAACATAGCCATGACGGTTTGCCAACCCACTCACATGTCATGTAGTGCACAGATTGGACATTTGGTGAACAATACAAATAAATATACATATTAACCTTTGGTGCTAGTTAGTGAGCGGGTCTTTCCCGCATTGTTGAAGCGTTCATTGATTCATCAGGGTAACTCATTGGTTCTACCCTTTGGCTGCACATGTCGCCCCTCCGGGGCTAAAGGCACCGAAAAGCCAATAGTTTTCATGTTTCATGCATCACGTTTGACGTTATCAACAGCGGCAACCTAACCCCAGTGGTTATTATTCAAATGTATCAGTAATTATAATTTTTACCATAATCGAACCATTGTGGAATTGAAACCCAAGTCGCCAATGAGTGCTCTGATACCGAATGTGACCTTTTATGGAATTGAAACAAAAAAAGCCGATGGAACGTGGAAGTTCCACCGGCTTTTTTTATTGATTGCTACAGCATATTTTCAGATAAACAGCTTCCTCAACCCTACGGGTTTCCGTACACGTAATCATGCCCCCCATAATGTCGGAGAATTAATCCACCGTCAGCAACTGTGCAACTGACGCGGACGGCTTGGGTAATACGGAACTTGTAGATGCCGTCAACCGTCATGAATCGTTCAAATTGCAGTCCCCTATCTTGTCTAAGCGGTGTTAGGTTGCCGTTGCTTTCTTCGAGCATATATGTGACCTTTGCTAAAGTTTCTTGCAGTTTGAGACGTGCCTTGGGATCATTCTCATCGTTAAAGTCATCGCGGAAAGTTTTCGCATACTCCAACCGCGGGAATGGTAATAACCTTTTTGCCAGTAAATCCGACTTGGCTCGATTCCAGATCAAAGTTCCCCACGCCGATAACCCCGCATAGGTCTGATCGTCCGCTTCATCTATAAATTCAAGCAGCGTCTCCGGGATGTCTTTAACGCCGCGGCGCGGATACAATTTCCCTGCGTCCATCAACGCAAATTCCGTCACGTGTTCCTCAATCACGGTCGTATCAATCTGAATCGGGAGGCGTGGAATGGTGATTAAGTCAGCAGTTTCTGCTTCAAAAATATAAATCACCTCATCGGCGTAAAACGCGCCAAAAGTGTTCATGTAACCTTGCAGACTTTTGAAGCCTCCGACGAGATTAAAAATCACGTGATAGCCACTATCACGTCGCCACGGCACGTTTTCCTCCAGCCACCGGATAAGATCCTTTATCCCAATCGTGAAAGCAGCAGTATCTTTTGTCGAAAGCCCTTCAGGGGTGTAGGAGGATACACTAACCCCGTGCTCTTTAAGAAAATCCTCAACCAGTTCACCCGTCTTTTGCCCCTGGGCGGTATCGGTACAGATGAGACAGTGCTGATCGGGGCCGTTCTGCGGCAGTTTCCCGTTATAGATGCCGTAGATACCATTCAGTTCGGCGCTGATTCGACGGTTTAGTTGGGAGTCCTCTTGCAGAAGTTTCTCCAGTGCCCGATCCCCAAGTGTATCGATCACCGTTACCGTCTCTGAATCCAATTCCTCCACGTGACGGTTCGCTGAATCGCGCAGCAGTCGCCGCCAGCCACTGGGGTCGTCGTTGCGGATCTGATTGGTCAGGATACTCGTCCCAACGGTCGATAAAACGAAACGCATAGTCGCGCCTCCAATTATTATAGTGAATTATAGAAATAAGTGGACCTTTACCAATAGCTCCGCCCTTCGCGAAGTTTCCAAAGTCCCCCTGACAAGTGGTACATCCCGATTTATCGGGGGGGATTTAGGGGGTTTGTTGTACATCGAAGGTGTATAAGTAATTGTAGAATTCACCATAGTCGGTGATTCAGACATTGATTAATTCCCCTCAAACCGAAACGCAAACAGATCCGCATCCTTGAGGACGAAACGTAGCCGCACCGGTTGACCCGCCAGCGAGTGCAAATCTCCCGCACCGTCCCACCTGACCGCACCATCAATCTCATCACCAAATATTTCAGGACACGCGTCCAACCCGAAACCTGACTGTGGCCGCCCTTCGGTATCCTGAATCTCAACCCGAACAAATCCCACCGCCGATGTCGAAAAGTTCAGCTTCAAAGTATCCCCCGCGAAAACCAACGGTCGGGTGACGAACTCACCGCTGGCATACCCTGCGTGGACCGATACAAACCCATCCGTTCTCAGCGAAAACCGACGGATATGCACACTCGGCATCCGCCAATTCGCCATACTGTATAGCGAGATCTCTTCGGGCGAGGTTTGTAGGATACCCCGCTCCATGTAAATCCCGCGTTCATGCCAGTTGCCTTCATCCAGTCCCGGACGGACAAATGCCTCCATGAAGCTGCGATCAAAGTGGATCCCATCGCGGCTCGACATAAACACAATGTCATTCACACCCGAACCATATTCCCAATCCGGAATCGGCTCACGCTCTGGCACAAACCGCGCAGGAAACATCAGGTACATCCCCGGTGCACGCTCATATTGTACACAGGCGTTGGTGTATAGATGCTCAAAGGGGGTGTCGCCGGGGTCAATCGATTCAAGCGGTGTCCAGTGCCGAAAGTCCTTGGAAGTCGAGCGGCGAATCCAGCGCACTCCATTTTTGAAGTTACCCTCACCCGCCACACCCCGCGTATAGGCAACATATTCCTCCCGTGTCGCGTCCCAAAAGGCGATATTGTGCGAATCGAAGGGTCTATCTGTTAGAATCGGCTCATCTTGCATCAGTCGCCAGCGCAGCCCGTCAGGCGAAACCAGCGCGAGTATATCACCCGTACGCACGATGGCTTTGTACCGTTCTTCGTCCGGTACGTCGGGGTTAAGGTCAAAGAACGGCGACATATTGTTACCCGGTCCCGTCCAAACAAGGTTGTTATCCTTTGAGCCTTGAAAATCAATCAGTCCGAGTCGTGGCTTTTCCCAATGAATCCCGTCCGTGCTCTCAGCATAAGCGATGAGTGTTTGACGCTCGCCCTGAATCGGCATCTCCTGATCACAACGATACCACGCCCTGAATCGGTCCCCTTCACGGAACGTTACCATATAGGAAACACCGCCCCGTTCCCACGGATGTTCAGCGGCAATTACAATCTCACGCTGTACAGGTTCATGCAGACGCCGTGTGACATCTTTTGCTGCAGCAATCCAGAAGTCGTCCACAAACAGTTGACGGTCTGTGCCGATATGGATAGGTGTGCTGTTGTTATCTTGTCGTTCCATTTTGACCCCTATAAATTGATGGTTATCGGTCCTGCCTTCTGCTATAATTTAGTAGCAGATATGTTGTTCTGAATCCCGATTTTATCGAGGGAACACAGACTTCTTTCGTTTTCCTTTTTTATCTGCGAAATCTGCGCCCGTATCTGCTTTTAGATTGGTAGGCGCTGTTTCCAACTGCGCCGGTAGAAAGTGTCCAATTAATTCTAAAATCTACTATAGAACTGAAGGACACAAGGTCTATATCTTTACGTTTTACGCATTACGTTTCACGTTCTGAGGAATATCATGCCCCACTCCCGCCCCAATATCATACTGATCATGTGCGATCAGATGCGCTACGATGCCGCAGGATTCGCAGGGAACTCAGTGGTCCAAACGCCGCACCTCGATCGCTTGGCGCAAAGCGGAATCTGCTTTGAAAATGCCTACTGTGCCTCTCCTGTCTGTTCACCCGCCCGTGCCAGTTGGCTGACCGGACTCTACCCACACGCCCACCTGCAACTAAAAAATTACGGTCCCGGCATGGTTGGAAAATGGGGAAGCTATCTACCCCCTGATCGCGTGACCATCGGCGATGTCCTCAAATCTGCTGGATATCAATGCGGCATGATCGGACCTTGGCATCTCGGTAACGACCACCTCCCCCAGCACGGATTTGATGACCTCTGGTGCACCTACCGCTATCTCGGCAAAGACTATCCTGATCCGCTCTTCGATTCCTTTGATCACGCGGGAATCCCCAACCTCTACCTCAAAGATGCCGAAGGGATGACACAATACGGAAATACGCTGGAATTTGGGACGATCACCGATCCCCGACAACAGCGCACCACTTGGACGATAGATAGGTCTCTTGAATTTATCCAACAACCGCACGATGCCCCATTCTTCCTGTTCATAAGCATCAAAGATCCGCACCCGCGCGTCTTGGTGCCACCTGAACTGCTTGAACTCTATCCAGAAGAGCAGATGCCACTACCCACTTCCTTTCGGGATTCTCTCGAAGGCAAGCCAGCCTACCAAGCGCGTGCAAAGTTTCGCATCCCCCCGACCGTAACCGATGACCAATTTCGTCGAGTAATCGCATACTACTACGCCCTGATCACACATATCGATGCACAGGTTGACCGCCTGCTCCGTGCCCTTGAGACGGGTGGCATCACGGAGAACAAGATTGTCGCCTTCATCAGCGATCACGGTGAGATGCTCGGCGACCACGGTTTCACGGAGAAATGCCTCATGTACGAAGCGTCGGTTCGCGTACCGTGTCTGCTCTCTTGGGGTGGGACACTACCTACAGATACACGGATAAAAACGCCATTGGCTGGAGTTGATCTGATGCCGACCTTGCTTGAGTTGGCAGGGGAGGAACCGCCATCGCCGATTGATGGGCGCTCCGTCGCAACGGATATTCTCGCGGGCAGGGAACCCGATCTCCAACCGGTATTTGCCGAGATTTCCAGCAATGAAGCAATCTATCGCGGCGCACAGGAGGCGGAGCAGCTTGCCGCCCACGTAATGGTCTGCGACGGACGTTGGAAATATATCCGTAACCGCTTTGATATCGATGAGTTATACGACCTTGAAACTGATGCGGACGAAATGCACAATCTCGCCGCTCAGTCTGAACACCGTGAACGGGTGGATTCGATGCGCCGTCAAATCGCCGAGATGGTTTCCCATACAGGCCCCGGACCCTACGACTGGTGTTTATCGAATACCGATTCCGACAAAGAATAACACATTGTTGAAGCGTGGGACGTGAAACGTAAGTCAGTTATTGGGTAATTGGTTCATTGTGACGAATTAGAGGAATAAGGAGACATTTAGCAATCCTGGTCTCGGAACGGACAACTCCAACCTTCGCGAAGTTTCCAAAGTCCCCCTGACAAGTCCCGATTCATCGGGATTCCGATAAAATCGGAAGGAGGGCAAGGGGGGTTGGGGATTTAGGGGGTTGGCTGTGCAGTGGGAGTGTCTAAGTAATTCTAAAATCTACCATAATTACCCAATGAACCAGTGAACTAATGAACATTAGTAATCAACAACTTCACAAAATTCAAACAGTTCCCGTGCCCGCTCCGAAAATCCGTCATACGTCTCCGGCGGCACTTTCATCGCATGACCAATACTGAGCCACGACAGTCCGTAACAGACCACGATTTCAGGGCGTGGTCCATTGGAGGTATTGGGTGTTCCGCGATGCAGTGTACGGACATCCTGTATCCACATCGTGCCTTTTTTCATGTTCAGTCGACGGGCGGACGGAAAAGAGCCTTCTGTCAACACCTCATCGTAGCGGCTCTCTAAATCCGGGTTAGCGATGTACTGCGTCGATGGCAACACCTCAATACTGCCATTCTCCTCTGAAGTATCCACGAGCGGAAATTTGACGCCCAGGATCGGACAGGTATCAAGCCCAACATGCGGGATCTCCCGCGCCAGTCCGGTGTCCCTGTGCCAACGCTGAAACTCACTCCCCGGATACGGGTTGTTGGAATGAAGACACCTGATGTAAAAATCGTCCTTACCCCAATAACGCTTAAGAAACTCCAGAATGACCGGATTCTCATACACCTCTGGATCGGCAAACGGCTGCACCCACGGGATCGTCAACGTGTATCGGTTGATAATCTGCTGGCGACCAAAACCCGTCCGCAAGTCGCCCCACTCTTTCTCGGCGAAACCGGTTTCGCGCGTCCTGACATGCTCCAGCATCGGTAGGAACGCCTCTCGGATGCGATCTACAGTCTCGACGGACAACACATCCTCTATCACCGCGTAGCCGTTAATCCTGAACTCCGCTATCTTTAGATCGAAATCTATATCTTCACACCGTGCAGTCATGGATCCTCCATTGATAATAGTAGGCATATTGCTTTGAATCCCGCCTGTTCCGTTCCGAGAGTCCCGACGAGTCGGGACCTGCTCTCGGCTTGTCGGAGTCCCGATTTATCGGGGATTCATCGGGGCTCCGTATGCCGTAACCTCTATTTGCTTAAATTCCAGTGAGACGACAGCATCGTAGGTTGGGTTGAACGGTTGAAAGTGCCTATCTACCAAAGAGAGTAGAGTTTTGCCCTCTCAACGCTACCTTCTCACAGATAGCGAGATTGAAAACCCAACTCTCACAAAATCGATTGTATCATAGACATTCCGGCGCGTCCAGAAAAATGAGGGGAGAGCAGATTTGCGTCTCTTTGTGTCTTTCTTCGATCTGTGCTATCATGTTGCTTGTTCCAATCCAGCCTGTTGGTCGAGATTCATATCTCGACACCCAAAGATCAATAGAGCCTAACAGAAGGAGGAAGCGGTTATGCGACACGAAAAATGGAAATGTCCCAAATGCGATAACGACGAATTCGAGACCGATATTTTCCAAGCAGCAGGCGGTACGCTTGCCAAACTGTTCGATGTTCAAAACAAAAAATTTACTACCGTTTCATGCACACAGTGTCAGTACACTGAGGTCTACAGAGCGGACACCTCGCGCCTAAGTAATATCTTCGATTTCTTCACCAATTGATGTTGGGAGGTAATTCCCCCATGAGAATATTCACCGATGCTGAAAAAGAGCAACTGCAAGCCAAAATTGAGGACGAACAGGAACGGCAGCGGGCACTTAGAAAAAGCATCCAAATTGAGAAAAAAAAAGAATCAAAAAGGAGTAGAGGCATAATTTCGACAGCATTAAGTTATAAGTATAGTATGCTGGGATTTATTCTTTTCCTAATAGCTCTCAACCTATTTCTTCTGCTGCCTCGACAAAATTATGATTATCACACCTATCTCGTTCCCATGGTAACGTTGATGTTACTGTTTAATCATATTGCGTACCAGTTCACAAAGAGAGGTTGGCCAAGCTACGTGATGAAAACGATTGCATGGGTTTGGATGATATTTGGCTGTGCTTACCTATTTTGGCTCTTTAAGACTGGGGCTGTATGACATATTGGCGACGAGGATCATTTAGTTTTTCTGTAGGAGGGATTTCCCAATCCCGACACGTCGCTCTATGAGCGACTTCTCGACTCCGATTTTTCAAACAAAACGGGTAAAAAGCCTAAAACTGAATAGCCCTATATTGGCGACGAGGGATAAAAAGATATGAGCGAAAGGGTCTTTGAGAAAATTGATGTATTCCTGCCCGGACAGGGCGAGACGCTGACACAAGCCCCAGCCCATCACTGGGAACGAGCAGAACGTGCCAACGCCCAAATCTACTACAGCACACGGGAGCCAAAATCTGTCCTTATCCATCTAACGGGGTTGACCAGAGAGGAGAGAAAAGCCCTCGCCGATCTACCGATTGAGGTGGACCTTTCAGCTTTGAAATATCACGACTATGACGGGTTCGGCGTGCATCTGCCGGGACTGATCGCCACAAAACAAGGGACAGCTATCGCCGTATGCCAAAAACGACACGGCTCGATGGGCGATGGCGGCAACCAAGTCGACATCCTGATGTCACGCAGCGAAAATAACGGCGCAACTTGGCAACGACAGGAGGTCATCTTCGAGGAGGCAGGGGCATTCACCTATCTCGGGCCCATCTTCGAGGACTGTACGACGGGTACTATATTCGTGGCTTTCTGGAAAATGCCCGCCGACATATTAGACGACTTGGGCTACTTCAGCGAACACGCGAAACAGGGAGGCGGCTTCTATCTGCTCAAAAGTACCGATGAAGGGCGGAGTTGGTCTGATCCCTCCTATGTCCGGCCGGAACCGAACGCGGATGGCTGGGCAGGTTGGCCCAACAACTGTGTCCACGGCATCCAACTTACCTTTGGCCCCCGCAAGGATCGGTTGGTCATACCGGCGTTTCTTTACAAGGAGGGTGAACCGGGACAGGTACCGGGGGTTCGTGGTGGCTTGTTATACAGCGACGACGGCGGACAAAATTGGAGGGCGGGTGCGGTCCTACCCGAAGGCTCGGACGAGGTCAGTCTCGTGGAAACGACGGGAGGCGGTATCTACGTCAGTTATCGCAAGAACACGCTTGCCACTGGCAAACGCCACTTCGCACGCAGCACCGATTACGGCGAAACCTTCTGTGAACACGGTCAACACGAAGAAGTACCAGACACCAATCTCCATGCCGGCTTAACCCGCTACCGTGGGGGCGAGGGAAGAAGTGAGGATCTCCTCCTGTTTTCCAATCCATCTCCGGCGAAAGATATGACAATCCGCATCAGCCGTGATGAAGGCAGGAGTTGGGACTTTTCACGTAGGATTGAGCGGGGATTGTCACGCTATTCCGATCTTGCAGTAACCCCCGACGGAACAATCCTTTGTCTGTATACCAACGGAGTTGTTCGTGACAGGGAAAAGATCAGCGTCGCGCGATTTAACTTGGAATGGTTGATGGGTGCCAGTGATTAGGTGGGAGAGAACTGCTGTCGGCGTAGTTGGATCTCAACAGCATCGTAGGTTGGGTTGAACGGTTAAAAACGCATCGCTATTAGGGGTAGCAGGGTTTTTGCTGTTCAACACGATGTTCTTACATATACCGAGCGTGAAACCCAACTCTCATAACCAATGAACTTCTGAACTAATGAACCAGTGAACGAACCGGGGACCGTATCGACGTTTACAAACCAACATCAATGGTTATAGCGTCTCGTACCTATCCGCACGGTTGTGTCCCAAAAGACCGGGGCACAGTTGCTGCATCTCCGGCGGCATCCGCTCGTACGTCTCGGGCCAAATCGGTTGGTGACCGCCCTCAATCCAGTTGTTGAACCACGGCGGGTAGTAAGCGATATTCAGTCCAACACGGATCTGATCGCTCGTATTTGCGCGGGCTTGGTGATACGTGCCGCCATGCCACATAATGACCGAGCCCGCCCTACCAGTAATCGGCTTGATCAACGGGCTGTCTGGGGTGATATCCGACGGTGGCGTCTTGCGACGTGAACGGTGGCTCATTGGCACCACACCCGTTGCACCGTTAGTTTCTGTGAAGTCCGTCAGCATCCAGATGCTGTTAATAATCCACGGCACATCCGGCACTTCATGGAACTCGCGCGCAGAATCCACATGCAGATGCTGCCCCGGCGCACCAGGCCAAGTCGGCTTGGAACATGCCTCGACCACCCGACAGTTTTGTCCCAAAAAATGCCGCGCAATCGCTACCGTGTCCGGATGACTGGCACACGCCCATACTCGGTCGTCCAGATTCATCATGCCAAATAACGTTTGATAGTGCTCATCTCCCGTATTGTAAATTTGACACTCCGGATCCGCGTGCAACTCAAGGAATCGTTCCGCCATACCACATGCTGTATCTTCGGGGATGCGATCCTCTAATAGGCAGTAACCGTAGGTTGTCAAGCAATCTATTGCAGCTTTGACGTCACTGTTCATCTGCTTCTCCTATGGAGATTGCCGTTGAGGAACATACGGCGTCCAACATGAAATCTGAGATATAGAGACTTTCACGTTTCGTGACAAGGCGCGGTATACACACACGCCCTGTCCGGCAAATCCACATCTTCGAGTTACACAGGCATCGTCCTGCCACTATAGGCTCTACCAGCCTCCGCTATCTCCGGACTACCTCCCATAATCCTCACGCCCCCATCAATTCTCTCCGGGAGTGTTTCTATGCTGCCGCCTTCCAAGAATGCAACACCCGCCTCCTTACACGCATTATATACCCGATTTCTCGCCTCAACCATTTCGGGCGGATGCGGACTTGGGGAGTTCTTGTAACCAAACGACATACCGAGATCGCCAGGTCCCCATTCGGCAAAGGCGATGCCGGGCACCCTAAGCGTCATCTCAGTATTGGCGATTGCTCGTACATTCTCGATTTTCAACCCAAGCATCAGTTCACCATTCGGATTCAGGGGCCAAGGATCAGCTTTGTCTAAGTATTCATCAACGGAAACACCCCAAATAGGTGCGGCCGATCCCTGTCCTGCTGAGCCTCTACGTCCAACATCCAGCTGCGTACCAACACCGATCGTCTGGAACGGATACCGGCAGCATTCAACAAATGCTTTCACCGCTTCTGGAGATTCCGCATGACATAGCAGAAGGCCATGTACACCTATCGCCAATAGCTGTCTAAGCTGCCACGCATTCGCTCGCATAACATCAGGACTTGACCCGTCCATCGGCAACTCTACGACGACCGCCGGCGTTACGTGACCGCTGTTGGTTGGTCCGCCGTCCACAAGCCCGCGCATATAGTTCGCCAGACCTACCAAATCAAGGGGACCATGCTCCATACCGATGTTGATGTAGTCTGCCCACGTTTTTGCCATCTCTTTGCCAGCCTCGTAGGTAAGATTGGCGGCTGTGTGGCTGCCTGTATAGTAGACGGGCTGATCTTGCTCAAGTAGTTCAATTGCTCTGTTCACTCGCTTCGGCATAATTAACCTCTCTTAACAAGAAATAACTCGTTTATCGTAGCGATTGTAATCACTTAAAAAATCATCAATACAGCGGAAGATTATAGCATAGTTGCTGATTTGAGTCAAACGGCCAATCCGCTGCTCTAAGGTCATTTAGTTTTTCTGTAGGAGGGATTTCCCAATCCCGACACGTCGCTCTATGAGCGACTTCCCGACTCCGACTTTTCAAACAAAATGGGTAAAAAGCCTAAAACTGAATAGCCCTACTGTTCGCCGATCCCTCCTTGACATTCCCACGTGTCAAAAGTATAATGAATGCGTTATCTGCTAATCACACAGATTTTTTATACGAACCGGACAGGGATGGGATTCCGACGTATCGGGACAAGCGAAAGCGAGAAAAAACATGGCAACAAAAGAGGAACTTTATGATCAGGCTTTGACACATTTCGGGAACAACGAACTTGAGGCGGCAGTTGCTACGTTCAATCAGCTTGTCGAACAATACCCTGACTATGTGGATGGGCATATTGGTCTTGGACACGCATACGAACGGATGAGCAGATATGATGAAGCGATTGATGCGATCAAAAAAGCGATCGATGTTGACCCGACCGATCCACTTAATTACACCAGTTTATCGATCTGTTACCAGCGCAAAGGGATGATTCAGGAAGCCGAAGACGCAATGGCAAAATCGCAACAGTTACAGATGGGGACATAATATATACAAGACCCGCTGCAAATAAGCAGATGAGGAGGAAACACAAGCAATATGCTTGAACTTTACGACACAACACTCAGAGACGGAAGCCAAGGGGAGGGAGTTGCTTTCTCAGTTGAGGACAAACTGATCATCATCAAAGCCCTCGACCGCTTGGGCATCCACTACATTGAAGGCGGCTACCCCGGCTCAAACCCAAAAGATATAGAATTCTTCAAAAGTGCGAAGGCGCTCCAACTCCAACAGGCAGCGGTTGTGCCTTTCGGTAGCACGCGCCATCCACGTTATCAACCCAGCGAAGATCCCAATCTGCTGGCGTTACTGGATACAGGTGCCCGCACCGTCACGATTTTCGGAAAGAGTTGGGAACTCCACGCGACAGATGTGCTTCGTGTCACAGCACAGGAGAACATCGAACTCATCGAAAGCTCAGTTCACTTCCTGGTCGAGAACGGGCGCGAGGTCATTTACGACGCGGAACATTTCTTTGATGGTTACGATGACCAGCCGGATTACGCGCTGCAAACACTCAAGGCAGCGGCACAAGGCGGTGCGAGATGTGTTGTGCTATGCGACACTAACGGGGGGCGATTGCCTCTGGAAATTCAAGAAGGTGTGCGAGCCGTCATGGCGGAGATCGACCTGCCAGTTGGTATCCATACCCATAACGACGCAGCCATGGGAGCTGCGAACGCTGTGCTGGCTGTGCAAGCGGGGGCCGCTCATGTGCAAGGGACATTCAACGGCTACGGTGAACGCTGCGGCAACGCAAATCTCGCGTCTATCATCCCGACGCTCAAACTTAAGTTAGGGATTGACTGCATCAGCGAGGAAGGTCTCAGTCAACTCACGGAAACATCACGCCTTATCAGTGAATTAGCAAATCTGCCACATGACGAGCGTCAGCCGTATGTCGGGAGTTCTGCGTTTGCCCACAAAGGTGGTATGCACATTGACGCTGTCCGCAAGAATCCGCGCACCTTCGAACATATCGATCCAGAATTGGTTGGCAACGAGCAACGTATCCTAATCTCGGATCAGGCGGGTAAAAGTGCCATCCTGAAAAAAATCGAAAGACGCTATCCAAACTACGATAAGAACTCACCAGAAGTCATCGCACTGTTTGATCGGTTGAAAGAAGCAGAAAATGAAGGCTATCAATATGAAGCCGCTGATGCATCGTTTGAACTACTGACTCGGACGCTTTTAGACGGCTATCAGTCATTCTTCGATCTGCTCGGATTTCGCGTGATTATTGAGAAGGTCAAAGACCACGGTATACGGTCTGAAGCGACGATAAAAGTAATGGCGCCCGATGGCGAGGTTGAGCACACCGCCGCTGATGGTGATGGTCCTGTCAATGCGCTCGACAGCGCGCTACGCAAGGCACTTGAGCGATTCTATCCTTCGCTGCAGGATGTACACTTAACCGACTATAAAGTGCGGGTTCTGGATACCCAAGCCGGCACCGGTGCCAAAGTTCGGGTGCTGATTGAAGCGAGTGATGGGAAAGAGCATTGGGGCACGGTTGGGGTGTCGGAAAACATCATACAGGCAAGTTGGGAAGCCCTCACGGATAGCTTGGAGTACAAACTCTATAAAGACAGTCGTGACGCGTAAAACATATGTGTGGCAACTACCTTGTATGCTCAGTATATCTCATGCGGGAGCTTAAGCTAAGATCCATCTTAATCCTTGACGCAGGCGATTCAATTTGTTATACTATATATAACAAATCGATAAATATCGACAGGAGGATTTTATATGGCTGATTTACAACAGATTGCAAAAGCAGCGCAAGAGATTATCCAGATCTGTGAACAAGAGCGTACCAACAAAGCGGACAAAGAAAAGCTGCTGAAGCTGCAAGGAGCAATCCTCACGCATATTGAAAGTCTTACCGAATGCGAAGTTTGCGGATCAATCGCAGACTTGGTTGTAACGATGACGATTGAGCCAGTAACCGCAAAGTTGTGCAAGGATTGTGGGATAAGCGCGATCGAAACCGGAAAGATTAAAAAAGGTACGACGCGAAAGCAAGCTGCCCGAACTGTAAGGAAGAATGCACCAACGGCGAAGAAAAAATCGCCACCGCAACAGGCATCACCCAAGAGCACCGTCGAGCTATTTGCCGAAGTGGAAAAGGAAACAAGCCTCAAGAAAACGGATATAAGGCGTCTGCATAAACTCATCCAAGAGATCCCGAGTCCGATGAACCTTGAAAACACTGTCTTATATGTGCAACATGAGGCGGGGCTCGCGAAACTGAGGATAGAACAGGACGTTTTGAAGACAGCGGTTACGTTATTAATGGCAGCGTGAAGCTCCCCTTTCACATCTTGGATCGCACCGAAATTAGTTTGTTGGGTCTTGCAAGGTTGGTACTCCTGATTGAATTCAAGAATTTCTGAAACATATTGCCCCCTCAATGCGTTTAGGGTAATACGATCTTGTTAACGATAGGGACAAGGAGGCGCCTACTGTGACAGACAAAATGATCGATGACCTATCGGATCAAGAAGATACACAACTAGCAACGTTGACAAAGGCTGGGAACGAAGAGGCTTTTCGATCGTTGTTTGATAAACATTATAACTGGGTTTATAGTAAAACATATCGAATGCTATGTAATCATCAGGATACTGAGGAGATATCCTTGGATATCTTTATGAAAGTATGGCAGAAGATCGAGAAATGGGATACTGTTCAAGGCAGTTTTCAAGCGTGGTTGAACGTTGTTGCAAAAAATACAATAATCGATGCAATCCGCAAGAAAGAAAGGATTCGCGAAGCACTTTTAAGTATGGAGGATGAATCTGAATTGCCACTTGTTGAATACCAAGACCAGCGACCAACGCCTGAAAAGCAGGTCGAATCCCGAGAAGCTCAGGAGATCCTTGAATGGGCACTCCAGATGGTGAAAAAACCGAATCACAGAGTTGCTTGGATTCTGCGCCACCTGGAAGGATGTAGTATCGCCGAGATTTCGCAAACACTCCAGCGTAAGGAAGGAACGGTGAAAATCTGGATTTTCCGTTGCACAGAGGAGTTGCGCCAAATTCTTACCAGAAAGGGTCTAAAATGGGTTTAATTACGAGGGAGGATCATATGAAATTTTGGAAAAAATCAACACAAAATTTCACTAAAGATGAAATAAGAAAAGCGGAGATGCTAGAGATTCATACACGCAGAATCCGAGGGGAAAGGCTGTCCCGCAAGCAAATTCGGTTGTTAGAAGCGAGCGAACAATATCCAGAACTGGACCCTTTGAAAGAACTCGTTGATTTTGCACATCACCGTTTTGAGGAGAGAGAAAACGTCACCCCGCTTCCTGGAGCGAAACGACGCATTGCTAACAATTTGATGAAGTCAATTGGTCGTGATGCTACAGAAGATGCTATCCTGCGCGGTGATGAAGTCGGTTTGCAGCCAGCTTACAGTCCTGACTTGGTCGGGGGTGATAGCGAACTTGCACTACCGCATGTTTCCGGCGATTTGCCGCCGCCAATTCCTGAAGCAGTGGATCCGCTTAATGAGACAGTCATCCTTGACGGTGAAGAGGGCGAATCGGTAACCTCTCCGGTGGAAGAGGCATGTCTGAAATTGAAGGTTGTAGAGGGCGACGAACTTGAGCGTGAATATGACATCTCTTTCCAACCCATGATTATCGGATCTGGGTCTGAGGCAACTATCCAATTAGATGCCAATACCCCTGTATCACAGTGTCATGCGCTACTTACCGTCGATAACGATGAGATGCTGATCACAAATCTTGACAACGATAGCGGTACGTCCGTTGATGGTGCTCGAATCAGTGAACCAACGCCACTTCATGTTTCCTCAAGGGTACAAATCGGTGGGCAGGTGCTTGAGGTAGCTGCCTTTCGCCGGGACGCCAGTGTCCTTGGTGTCTCCTTTGAAGTCGTTGAAGGTCCAGATGTCGGACAGGTCCATTGGGTCCATTTCAAAGAGATGACAGTAGGACGCAGCGCAGCAGCACAAATCCAACTTGATGACCCAACAGGAACACTTTCCCGTTTACATGCTCGGTTTTATCTGAAAAATGGCGAGGTCTATCTTACTGATCTCGGTAGCAAAAACGGGACTTATGTTGATGGATTTCGTATTGAAGAAGCAACCGTCGTTGAACAAGGTATGCGCATTGGGTTCAGTGGGATTGTCTGTGAAGTCACAGATATTGAGCACATTTAGCCAATGAGTTAGCCTGCGGTTTTGTGATGCAGTACAACTAAAATAAAGAGATTTGGGCGTGTATAATACCCTGCCCATCATTAGATACCGCATTTTTCTTTCTGCCATTGAGCGGGGAGAGGAATGCGGTTTTTTTCTATTTGAATTTGCAACTGTCTAAGGTATAATGATTCAAGTCGTTAATGGTAGCCACATGGCTTTGAATCCCAATCTAAATGAGCTAATCTCACCCATGAGTCAGAAACAAGCTGCTTTCGCCCATTTTAACCGCGCTGCAAATCTGTATCGGCAAGTATGTTATGCTCGAGCTGTTGAATATTATCTGGCAGGCTTAGAAATCGACCCGATGTGTGTGGAAGCGTATGCAGACTTGGCAAAGGCATATGAAAAATTAGGGTGCTGGAATCAAGCGATTGAATCGTTGGACACTGCGCTAAGGCTACGTCCCGGTTACCCAACTGCCCTTCGCCGCAAGCAGCGTATCCTTGAGGAAAAAAGTATTTATGACGGCTTAACCGATGAACTAAATCTAGCTCTTGATGCCCCCAATCAATATCAGTCAGTCAATACCGTGCAGATGAAACACTCTCGGAACGGAGGGGATCTCCCCAAAATCGAACATAAATTTTTCACCCTCACCGGTGGGCAGGCAATCCCAAAAAGCCTATTACGAGTCGTGTCCCGAATCATCGAACACACCTACCGGGAAGTTGGCAAAGCTTTCCAATGCTACCCGCGATGCAAAGTTCCTGTCTTCATTGATGCTGCCAATCAAATTGATACGCCAAACGCTGCAAATCCGGTGAGCAGCACAACATCCCCCGTTAAAGATGCGAACCACACACTGTTTTCCAATGCTTCGCTCCCACAGTGGGCGGTTGCCTGCTATGACAATGGAAGCATTCGGCTGACTTATCGTCCTTATAGCGGCCTCAGTATCGGCGTTTTGTACGCAGTTGTTCGCCACGAGTGGACACACCTCCTCATCGACCTACTCGCAGAGGGGCGATGTCCCAACTGGCTTGACGAAGGGCTTGCTCAATTTATAGCACGTCCGCTGATGAACTCCGAGAAGGTACGCTTGCAGCAGGCAAGCCGAGATAGACATCTCTTACCTCTCCACCTCCTGCAAAAACCGTTTCAGGACCTGCCGGAGAAACAACGTTGTTTAGCATACCTCCAGTCCTACGCAACCACCAAATACCTGATACAGCAGTTCAGCTTTGATGCGCTCCGAGATGTTCTCAAACACCTCGGCGATGGAAAATCAACCGATACTGCATTTCAAGAGGTTTTCAGGAAAACAGAGGAAGAAATTGTCGTTGCTTCAAACGCAGAGCATTGCATAATCGCATAGGAGGATTAGTCATGGGAAAACTTGATATTGCCATTGTAATCATTGCTGGCATAGGTGGTCTGAGCTGCCTTCGGGCGGGCTTTACACGGAGCGTCTGGGGAATTGCTGCGCTGGCTGCTGGTGCATTCGTCGCTAGCCAAGTCTGGCAAGACGTGACCCCTTTCCTCCTCCGCTTCATAAAGCAAGAACCGCTCGCCAAGTGGATTAGTATTATTGCTGTCGTGGGCGCCGTGAGTATCGTGGTTGATATGGTGTTTAGTCACATTCAGAAGGTCGTAGAGCGTGGGGTCTTAGGGTGGATCAATCATATCATTGGGGGTGCTTTTGGAGTGGTGTCTAGTGCTATTTTAATTGGAGGTTTTCTCTTGTTGTTGGATCGCTTCGGTGGTGAGGAAGCCAAACAAGCCGTTGCCAATTCTCGTTTCGCGCCCGATCTCTTAGAAATTGCCAAGCAAGTTTTCGACTTTGGGGAGGAGGCAATCAAAGAACATTTTGGACCGATGTAAAATGCTAATTCCGCAGCACACCCTAACCTCCGGTAAGACCGATCCATGCACAGCTGTTATGTTCACCCTTCCCAAATCTCCGAAGACACCATCCGCATCAGCGAGCCTGAGCGACACCATCTGCTCAACGTACTCCGCTTGAGGGTTGATGACCAAGTTGAAGTCTTTGACGGAGTGGGCAACCGTTATGTTGCTTCGCTCTGCGATACCCGCACCTCCCCGCTACAGGCGAAAAGTCTCCAGCATCAGTTTCACGTACGCACCCCGCCGTATATTACTCTGTTTCAAGGCTTGCCCAAATTTGACAAAATGGATCTTATCGTGCAGAAGACGACCGAGATTGGTGTGAGCGAGATTGTGCCAATGGTGTGTCAGCGTTCAATGCCCCAATCCTCGGTTCAGGAAAAACGAACGATACGCTGGCAGCGGATCGCAAACGAAGCGGCCAAACAGTGCAAACGCCCCCATTTTGCGCACGTACTCGCCCCTCAACGGCTTGAAGAGGGTCTGCTAAGGGTAGACCACTTGGATCTGTTAATTCTCTTGTGGGAGGGCGAAAAGCGGAACGGACTCAAAGAGATATTACGCAATCACGCAGAGACAAAATCGGTTGGGGTTGTTGTGGGACCTGAGGGAGGATTTACAGACGAAGAGGTGGAATTGGCGATTCAAAACGGCTGCCTGCCTGCAACTTTTGGTGATAATACCTTGCGCACAGAGACCGCCGCAATCGTTGGCGTGGCATCGGTGATGTATGAACTCAAATAAGTGTCAGTGCGGGTTTTATGGGACGATGACAACTTGCTTACAATTTACTCAGTTGGCTCGTAAGTCCCCCTGACAAATTTCCCCCCTGATAAGGGGGGCTAGGGGGGTTGGGGATTTAGAGGGTTAAAAATAAGAACACTGTACGCTCTGCGTCTCTACGGTCAATTTAATCCAATATTAGCCACTACCTCCAAGCCAATAAGACCGCGAGTGCCTCACCCGGGGTATTCCATAAGAAATCAAACGCCTCCTTCGCCTGGGTGTACGGGAAGCGATGGGTGATCATCCGATCAGTTTGGATCTTTCCAGTGCGAATCTTCTCTAACGCTCGGAACGCAGTTTGTGAGAGCGGTTCGTCAACGAGAATACCTGCTACAAGCCGCTTGTGCATAATTTTCGATGAATGCAACGGCAACGGTTCCCCCTGATACAGTGCGATTAGTTGAAGGGTACCTCCCCGTCGCACCATATCCTGTGCCTGATCAAACGATTTGACACCCGCATGTCCGCCGACACAGTCAACGACCAGATCTGCACCCTTGCCATCGGTTAAACGCTGCACCGCCTCGGCGGGGTCCTCTTCTGAGGCATCAATTACCACATCCGCACCCAATCCCTCTGAGAGTTGGCAACGTAACGACAGTCCATCAACCGTGATGATTCTGGCGGGATCATATCCGCGTAGAATCTGCAGCATCAAGCTGCCTACGACGCCCTGCCCCAGAATGACGATCGTATCTCCCGCCTGCGCGCCTGAAGATGCCGCCCACGCCGTCGCTTCTGTAGAAAGCAGGAGGAACGTTCCCGCCTCGAACGAAACATCATCGGGAAGTGGAACTAAATGGCCCCGTGTCGAATCCGCGTCTCCAACGACATATTGCGCGTGAGGTGCGGCAGCCATCACCCGTTGACCAACTTGATACTCTGTAACATCATCCCCGATCTGCTCGATGGTACCTGTGAGGGAATACCCCATAATCGAATGCGGAAGTGCTTCTTCGCTAATATAACGCCGAAATAGCTCAGAACCGCGACTAATCAACGTCCTTTCCGTCCGCACCAAAACTTGACGGCTATTAATCTCAGGAATGGGTGCATCTTCTAACTGAATATTGCCGAAACCCTCTGGCTTAATCACACGAATCATCGACATTGTCTCCTGTTATGCGTTACCCAAATTCCGCTTCTCCCAGCCACCTTCTCCGTACATATCCAAGAAGTATGATTCGTCGTAGGGGTATTTTGCCATCTCCGCTTCGTTGAGATCTATCCCCAAACCGGGGCGGTCCGGAATGATGACGTCGCCATCTTTGATCTCTATGGGATAATCAACAATCTTTTCGGCGAAGGGTGTCGCAAAGTCCTCAAAAACCTCTTGGATCATAACATTCGGCGTCGAGGCATCGATATGGAGGCAAGCAGCGGTACAAACGGGACCTTGTGCGTTGTGCGGGGCGACGGACACATGATGGGCTTGTGCAATGGCGCAGATCTTCTTCATTTCCGTGATGCCACCGGCGGGGATGGGATCCGGCTGTATCACCTGCGCTGCCTTCCGATCCAGCAGTTCCATAAACGCTTCTTTGCCGGATAACCCTTCGCCAGCCGCAATGGGAAACGGCAGCTTAGAAGCAATGAAAGCGAGGTCGTCGATTTGTGGCGAGCGCACCGGCTCCTCAAACCAGCCCGGATCAAACGCCTCCAGCCTGCGCCCGATCTTGACGCTGAGCAGTGGATCAAAACGGCCATGTCCTTCAATGAGTAACTCTACATCCGGTCCAACTGCCTCCCGCACCGCCGCAATGATATTGATCGAAAGGTCAAGCTCGCTAGGGGCTATTCGTCCGTAAGCATTTCCAAAGGGATCGAATTTAAGGGCAGTATAACCTTTTTCGATAACCGCTTTCGCTTTCTCAGCAAACGCTTCAGGGATGCGATCTACCTGATACCAGCCATTAGCGTAAGCGCGGATGCGATTCCGATACGCCCCACCGATCAGTTGATAAACTGGTAACTGAACTGTTTTACCGATGATGTCCCAACACGCCATGTCCACCGCTGCTTTTACATAAAAAGGAGCACTCCCCTTTGTAAGTTCTTCGTAAATTTCTTCCGTGTTGAAAGGATCGCGACCGAGGTAATAGCGGCGCATCTCAATGACGGCGGTCTCTGCCGTTTTCGCTTTGCGGTGGCTTGTCGCTTCACCAACGCCGTAAACGCCATCATCGGTGTGGAGTTTGATAAACACCCAGTTTTTCCACGGGTTCCCAACGATAAAAGTCTGAATGTCTGTGATTTTCATGATTAATAACCATAGGGGTTACGCAACTAACCGTAGGCGGGGCATCTTGCCCCGCCCTGAAGTGCGTAAGTCCTGTTAGATACAGAATGTCTTTGCCGGCGTCTATCCAAGTTGCTTTGAAGTCCGGTTTTATCGGAGTGGATCAACCCCCCGATATGACTGGTCGAGCAGTTCGATCGGGTGCATCACCTTCATGGGCAATTTATTCTCTTTAACGCCGAGTTGGATCTGCAGAATACAGCCCGGGTTTCCTGTCGCAACGATTTCAGCGTCTGTCTCGGTGATGTGCTTCATCTTGCGCTCCAGAATTTCACGGGACATCTCTGGCTGCGTGATATTGTAAATGCCGGCACTACCACAGCACCATTCCGATTCAGTCAACTCGATAAGTTCCAACCCCGGAATTGATTGGAGGAGGGTGCGAGGTTGAGATTGGACCTTTTGCCCATGCACGAGATGGCACGGTTCATCATACGTCACACGCCGATTAATCTCTCCCGCCGGTGGTGTCATTTCAATCTCCGCGAGAAACTCGCTAATGTCCCGCATTTTACTGCTAAATACTTTTGCCCTTTCGGAGTAGACAGTATCGTGTTCCATCAAGGCTTCATACTCTTTCAAGGTTGCCCCGCAGCCCGCCGAATTAATGATGATCGCTTCCACATCTTCAGCTTCAAAAACATCGATATTTTTCCGAGCGAGTTCCAATGCCGTGTCTCGAACGCCGTTGTGGACATGCAACGCGCCGCAGCACATCTGCTGTGTGGGGGTAATGACGTCGCATCCGTTTTCTGTCAAGACGCGAATCGTCGCCAAATTGGTTTCGGTGAACACCTGATTCATCACACACCCAGAGATAAACCCAACCCGATGCTTCGCCTCCCCTTTGGCGGGGGTAAATTCCCGAATGCCGTCCTTGAGGGACGGATTCGGAATGTCAGGCAGCAATGATTCCATCTCTCCCAATTTGCCCATCAGTTTGAGAATTCCAAGTTTTTGCACCAGCCAGCGAATCCCAAGGCGCTGGTACAACCACATCAGTTCAAAGATGAGATCTAAGCGATCCTTATCAGGTAAAAGCTCCTTAAAAGCCAGACGCCGCCAAAACCGCTGCTCCGTTGGACGATCGGCGTTCAGTTCATAAATCGCACGAGCTTCTTCGATAACCTCGCCAAAATGTACGCCAGAGGGACATGCCGTTTCACACGCACGGCAGTCCAGACAGCGATAGATATATTTTGCCCAGTCGTCATTGAGCGGCATCGGGCTCTTATCCCTGAATGCCGCCCCCATCAAATAAAGCCTTCCACGCGGTGAATCGGTCTCCAGACCTAATTCGCGGTAAGTCGGACAGGTCGGTAAACAGAGCCCGCAATGGGTACAAGCGTCCCATTTGTTCCAGCTGAAGGATTCGGAACCGATGAGGGGATTAGTCTGTTGATTGGGTTGGATCTGTGGCTGCTGCATCTTTCTAACGATTCTTGTTCCTTTGTTTCGAGGACATTTTTAATTCCACTAACTTTCTCCATCATACAATATTATGTGTAGGGATCGGTTCAAAACATAGTCAAGAGCGCGCTATGGGTTCATCGGGGCATTAATGAACGAACTTTTGAACAAAATGGAGAGGTGGAGCATATCTTTGCGGTGTGCAGATTTTCGGTGGATTTACAGTGAAAGGTTGTGGACTACCATCACTCTCTAATGGGCAGTCAATTTTGAAAGGCTCAGCAATCCTTCGTTTAGACTTCCAGATCTATACCCTTGCAAATCGAGGGCGACATGCTCATACCCAAGCGATTTGAATTTCTCATTAATCTGGGTGCGGATGGATTTGGCAGCGATGAACTCAATCTCTTGTGGATCGACCTCAATTCGAGCGAGCGTATCATGATGGCGTACACGGAATTGGCGAACACCTAAATCGAATAAAAACTGTTCCGCCTGATCAACGAGACGTAGGTTTTCGCGAGTAATCCGTGTACCGTAGGGAAAACGGGAGGAGAGGCATGCAAAGGCGGGTTTGTCCCACGTCGGCAGCCCCCAATGCTTTGAAACCTCACGAATCTCCGCTTTGGTCAGATTCACATCGATGAGCGGTGCCTGAATGCCCATCTGTTTAGCGGCGTCCATGCCGGGGCGGTGATCGCCAACATCGTCAGGGATTGCCCCGTAGACAGTAGTGCCAATCTTATATTGTTCCGCGATTGGACGGATCTGTTCAAACAGTTCGGTCTTGCAGAAATAGCAGCGATTGGTCGGGTTGCTCGCATATCCCTCAGTTTCCAATTCGTCGGTATTGATCGTTTCATAACGGATGCGAATCTGCTTGGCGATGTCCTGTGCTGCCTTCATCTCGCGCTCCGGGTAAGAGTCAGAAACCGCTGTCACAGCAAGGGCGTTTTCCCCCAACGCTCGCTTTGCAGCTTCCGCCAGAAAGGTGCTATCTACTCCGCCAGAGAACGCGACGATGACTTTTCCGTAGGATTTTAATAGTTTATCGAGTTGATTCAGTTTCTGATCAATATCTGGATATTTTTCTGCTTCCGACATCTGTTTGACCTCTCTGATTTTTATTGTTCCGAATGCTGTTGAAGTTTTCTGAGTTTTCCACGAAGGAGTTGCCGCCGCAGACCGCTGACGTGATCGATAAACAAGACGCCATCAAGATGATCTATTTCATGCTGTAGGGCGCGGGCAAGTAAATCTTCCGCCTCGATCCGAACCGGTTCACCATCAATATCTTGCGCCGTCACGACTGCCCTCGCCGCCCGCTTGACATCAGCCGTAATACCGGGGAAACTCAAACACCCCTCCTCCTCAGTGGCTTCACCCGCTAAGCTCTGAATCGTTGGATTAAACAGAACCAATGGTGATCCTTCCGGGGCATCTCGATCTAAATCAATTACAATCAGTCGGCTCAAAATCCCAACCTGCGGTGCCGCCAACCCCACCCCAATCGGTGAAGCATACATCGTGGCTAACATATCCTCTGCAAGTTTCCTTTCAACATCCGTAATATTCTGAACGAGGAGCGCTTTTTCTCGCAGTACTGGATCGCTATAAAGCCGAATGCGGAAAGGGCCCGCGGCGCAGTTATGAGAGTCCTTATCCACCGTTGAAGAGCCAGCGACCTTTGGTGGTGATGCATACCGTTTTCTGCGCTTGCGTCTTGCCATCTCCAAATAGGGACTTCCTCCTATCTAACTCAAAGATTCTAACATTTCATAATCATATCACCCGCAGAGAGGATGGTCAAGCAAAAACGGAAGACATAGAAATATACGGACACCATCGCATTCCCGGTAAAACGGGAACATATAGATTGACATACTCCCACACCCTGAAGGGTGGGGATTCCCATCCGTTCAAGATGTTGAATTGTGCAATCAACACGGATTGGACGGTGACCCGCCACTTACATCCGCTCCTTCATGGGACAATGCCCTGCCCCGTTTTTGGCTGCCCAGCCCGCACAAGTAACGCAAAAGAATGACAGTAGACGGACTGCCCGCTACCCGTGCATAGTGAATCCAAAAGGGATTGAAACGTCATGAATCAGGAATCTCATTGCCAGTAAAATTGACGGTGGAAGATTTTACCCTGCCTGCTTGTCCACCTGGACTCAAACCGTCACTGAATCAATATTTTGGAAGTAAAGTTGTTTAGCATACTTTTAGTCGTTTGGCTGACTACATCCCCTCCCTAAAGGGAAGGGGGCTTGTCAGCAAGATTAGATAAATCTTGACTCATGTTGAAGAATAGTGCAACAGAAATCGCGGGAGCGCGGGAACCCCGCCCGAACTTGCTAAAATGGACAAATGGTTTTCACGTTTCACGCATTACGTTTCACGTTTTTTAACTCTGCTTAACTAACTTCTGGAGCGAACGAAGTTCTCTCGGCGGATCCATCTGACTGCCATAGTCGCTCCAAGAGACTTCGGCGACATAGATGCTACCCTTAGAATCAACAGCAATTCCATGCGGTGAGTAGAACCGGCCGGGTTCATCTCCATAAGATTGGTCGCTCAGTTGTGCCAGTATGTTTCCCTTCGTATCTATGATACTGACGCGGGGTCCCAAACAGGTACCCATTGCATTTGACGCAATACCACCGAAATACTCGCCGACATAAACGAGCGGTTCGTCACTGGTGTCCAAACAGATACAGGCAGCCCTGGATAGGTTCAACCACTGCGTTTCGTACTTCCCATCGGGAGAAAATACCTGTACCCGGTGGTTTTCGCGGTCAGCAATGTACACCCAGCCATCCTTATCCGTTGTGATGTTATGGACAATGTTGAACTGTCCCTCACCCGTCCCTGACTCACCCCAGGAGGACAGATGTCGGCCATCAGGCGTAAATTTGTGAACCCGTGCGTTGGCATATCCATCAGCCACATACAGGTCGCCGGTATGTGGATCGATTGCCAAGTGTGTTGGAAGGTTGAAAGGTTCGCCACTCATTGGAGATGCAGGTCGATGAGGCTCGCCAAGCGTCATCAACAGTTTCCCATCGGGTGTGAACTGACGAACGGTGTGATCTCCGTTATCAACGCAATAGACCGAACCGTCAGGAGCGATGGTTACGCCGTGTGGATTGGCGAATATGCCATCTCCCCATGTCCGAAGTACATCACCGTCAGAATTGAAGACAATCATCGGATGTGTCCCGCGATTAAAGACATAAACATTATCGTCCGCATCTACAGCGACAGCAGTAGCCTCTTTGTAAGTCCAATCTTCGGGTATGTTGCCCCAATCTTCCCCCGATGTTTGATATGTAAAATCTCCAGTACCTAAAGTAACCATTGTTCCCTCCGATCCTCCGGAAACCCGCGTGGTTATGTATTGAAATCCTATTTGAAGCGTAATGTGTCGGGTTCTCCTGTTCAATAGACCGACTACTAATGAACCGATGAACCAACTCAGTTGATTATAGCACACCTGTCGCAACGATGTGAAGATCAAAAATGGTCGTTGACACATGCGTTTGGATATGTTACCATGCGCGCCAAATCTTCGTCAGTGGAGCCACGGAATCTGCCAATGCAAAATGTCTACGTAGTGCTTTTGAGCACGGCTATCAACGGCGCACTTGCCCTTTGGGTATACAACGATAGTAGACTACAAGATCGATCTAGGTTTTGGGCTTTGGGCACCTTTTTCCTTCCACAGGCGTTTTTCCCGATTTACTTCTGGAATCGAATCCCCGAACTCATCTGGACATGCCCTAAATGTCAGCGCGATAACCGAGCATGGTCACGCAAGTGTGGGCGCTGCGATCAGTTCTATACAGCAGAAGAAACAGTGGCAAGGCTGCACGGCTATCTCAAGCCGTCAGATCCAGTCGTCATTTTTCTAATAACCTTTCTATTTCAAGAGATCGCGCGTTACATCGCTATCTTGATGGGAGAAGGACTGGAGGTGCTGACAAAAGCAGACGCTGTATACACACTTCCAACTTCCCACTTCTGGAGCATTAAGCTAATCGTCGGAAATGTGTTGATTTGGCTGTCTCTATTCTGCATAACTGGTCGCTACCGCAGAACTGTAAGGTCTATTGGATTGGGATATAGCGGTAGCCCTGCCGATTTTGGACTGCCTCTATTTCTCGCCCCCGCTTTGGCTTTCGCTGCTGTAGGTTTCATGCAGGGGATAGATTGGTTCAGTCAGCACAGTCCCCTCGAAGGACTGGGGAACTTGGTCCAATGGGAGCAGCAGCAATGGTCAAGCAGCATACCAGAAAACTTCGGGGACAGCACAGTTATTCTCTTCGGTTTTGTGATGTTAATTCTAATGCCGGTGGGGGAGGAAATTCTCTTTCGGGGGATTGCATATACCGGTTTCGCCAGTCGATTTGGTCAGGCTAAAGGAACTGTCCTTAGCGCGCTCCTTTTTGCAGCACTACACGGCTACATCCGTTCCTTCATGCCGTCGGTTTTGGGAGGGATTCCAATATTCCTCATGGGGGTTACCCTTGTGTGGCTCTACATTCGCACGAAATCACTAATCCCCTGCATAATCACGCATAGCTTAGTGAACTTGATTTTAATCTTAATTTACTGGATGTAGGTGTTAATTAGAATTTACCAGATCCTTCCTCACCCTGCTCCCCAATCGGATAAGTCCCCAAAATTTTCATCATCACGCACAACTCCTGAATTTCTGTAAGTGCTTTTCGGGCATTTTCATCTTCCGCATGCCCATCCAAGTCCACAAAGAAAACATACTCCCACGCTTTGGCCTGAGAGGGTAGAGACTCAATCTTACTCATATTAATCTCATAGTTTTTCAATACCTGCAGTATTTCCCACAACGCGCCAATTTTATCCTTAACAGAGAAAATGATGGATGTTCGGTCGTTTCCAGTTGGGGCCGCCGAGTGGCTTCCAATAACAAGGAAACGTGTCGTATTGTTTGGTCCGTCCATAATTGACTCACCTATCACAGATAGCCCATAAATATCGCCAGCGAGTTCGCTCGCTATTGCCGCCGCATTTGGTTCACTGGAAGCCAACTCCGCCGCCTCTGATGTGCTGGAAACCTCAATTTGATGGACACCTGACACATTTTGACCAAGCCATTGACGACATTGGGCAAACGCTTGTGGGTGGGAGTAGATCTTTTTAATTTCTGCTAACTGAGATTTTGAGAGGAGATGCTGCTTGATTGGCAAGAAGCACTCCCCGCAAATTTGAAGGCTTGTGTACTGGAACATCTCCAAAACATCACGGACCGTGCCATGTGTGGAATTTTCAATTGCGACAACACCGTAATCTGCTCGACCGGATTCGACCGCTGTAAAAATGTCGGGTTGGGGTGTCACCGTGATAAACTCCACTGACGTACCAAAGAAGTGTGAACCCGCCGTATGACCAAAACTACCAGCGGGACCGAGGAAGGCGATGGATAACGGTCTTTCGAGCGCACGGCAGGCGGAGATGATCTCGGTATAAATCTTGTGTAGCGCGTCGGAGGGGAATTGCCCACGGTTTTGGGTTTCCAACCGTGAGAGAATTTCCCGCTCTCGATGTGGCGCATAAATCTGTTCAACACCGGTGCTCGATTTGAGTT
Source organism: Candidatus Poribacteria bacterium (assembly GCA_022822005.1). Taxonomy (GTDB): domain Bacteria; phylum Poribacteria; class WGA-4E; order WGA-4E; family PCPOR2b; genus PCPOR2b. The sequence goes on along the minus strand of JAJECO010000079.1, from coordinate 63,598 downwards.
CACCAACACGTTTGACAATAGTTGCCCGTTGCTGTAAGAGGGCTAAAATCTGATCATCAATCTGATCCAGCAGGTTGCGGTAATCTTCCAGTCTCATAATGTTTCAATCGCTTTTTTAGGGCTTAACGGAGTGTCACAATTATACCGATGGCACAACTGTGACACTTGTCGGTTCTATACGGATTGCCCTCACTTTAATATGAGCATCTTCCGTGTCCCCGAAAAGTCAGGGGTATTCAAACTGTAGAAGTAAACCCCAGAGGCAACCTGCTCACCGATATTGTTACGTCCATCCCAATACGCTGCTGTAGAACGCGTCATATAGAACCCTTGTTGCTTGAAACCGAGATCCAGCGTTCGGACAATGCCACCCGAGGTATCATAAATATGGAGCGTGACATCAGCCGCTTTTTCAAGCTGGTATGGAATCCAAGTTTCGGGATTGAACGGGTTCGGGAAGTTCTGCAACAACTGCGTCAACTTCGGTTGGCCAATGCGATCAAGCTTGATAGACAGAACCGCGTTTGCCAAATCCTCAGGTGTTACTATAGAAGTGAAGGCGTCTGATTCAACGTTTCCACTCGGACCGGTAACCCGTACTTCAATTACGTCTCCAGCTTGGACTACGCTCCGTCGCGCCAAGTCAGCTGTTGCCGCAGCGAAGTAATCGCCTTGCACTGAGGCAGTTATCACGCCATCTGTTCTGAGGTTACGAACTGTGACTTGGTAGCCGTCAAATGCAGCTTGCCCTTCCAAGTGCCCGCTTACAACGAACGCCCACGTTTCCTGTTCTTGGAATGTATCCACGGATATAGGAGGTGCCGCTGCAGCGTTCTCCGTTTGGTTTGTCCATTGGGAACCGACGTAGGCAAATTGGCGAGCCTGTGGGACATTGACAATATAGCCTTTCCCACCTTCGATTGGAAACCCGTCGTCCGGTGCGCTTGGTGTCCAACCAACGAATTGTTGATTGGTCTCATCGAATGCGATGACAGTTGTCGCCGCTGTCAGACCGGCAAGTGTCTTAGCGTTCAGCGGTGTCGGTGGTGCCAATGGCACAGAAATCATGTTCAGACCTTTAGCCAGTGTGACATGGTAGGCGTTGCCAAAATAGTCGCTCTCCGCCTTAGTGCCGAGTTTCGCGATAAACCCATGCCTCCGCCCATCCGCCGAGTCATAGTGCCCGACGACAGAGCCATCCTTATTGATGTTCCAGCCCTCCGTGCTAACGCTACCCGGAAACCACAATTCATGTAGCCCGTACAGATATGAGCCGACATAGGAGCGTGGAATGTCATCCACAAATTTTGATCGGGCACTTATAAATACACTCCTTCCCTCGCCCTCGCTAATGCCGTGCAGAAAAAAGTATTCCAGAGTTGATGGTTCAAGATAGTCAAGAAGTATAAATCTACCAGAGGAGGAGAGCGCGTATGCGTGAAATAAACCGTCAGCATCTATGTAGCTGCCTACGATAAGACCTTGTGAGTTCACAAAATCGGCGTATGTTGCTATTGCATCAGGCACTTCAACGATTATGTCCCCTGAAAATCCACGACGAACGCCGGAATCATCTATAAAATTACCCGTCAGCACACCCGTCGAATCACTGAACCCATATATCTCCGTTTGGACGGCACCCGGAAAATCATATTGCCGCAGTTCGCCATTTTCTAAGATGACACCGTGGTACAGCCCATCGCTATCTTGGTAGTGCCCTGCAGCTGTCCCATCATTGCCGAACGCATAAAAATAGGTGTTCTGTGAACCCGGGAAATCGTAGGTCGTAAAGACACCATCGATGAGCGTAAAGGCAACCTCTTTTTCACCGTCGGGGGTCCGGGCGTAGCCGGCGTAATCCTCAAAGTCGCTACTCGCTGTCAACGCTAAAAAATCTACACCGGGTATATCAATACTCTCATAGGTGAAATTGAACTCAGGCGGTGGGGGATAAGCTATATCTCTAAATTTTTCAGCAGTTTCCTCAGTCGGTCTGGCTATAAATCCGTGTCTACGTCCATCCCCTGAGTCGTAATACCCGACGGCAGACCCATCTTGATTGATATTCCAACCCTCTGTGCTAACACTGCCCGGAAATTGTAATTCAGATAGTCCTTGCTGGGATGTGCCGACATAGGAGCGCGGAATATCACCTATCGCTTTAGCTCGCGCAATGATAATCCTTGTATCAGTGATACCGTGCACAAAAAAGTACTCCAGAGTTGAAGAGTCCAGATAGTCGTGAAATACAAATGTTCCATTCGGGGTGCGCACGTATGGATAATATAGACCATCAGCACTTATGTAACTTCCTGTGATAGCGCCACTCGCGTTCACAAAATCGGCGTATGTTGCTGTTGCATCAGGCACTTCAACGATTATGTCCCCTGAAAATCCACGACGAACGCCGGAATCATCTATAAAACTGCCCGTCAGCACCTCCGTCGAATCACTGAACCCATATATCTCCGTTTGGACCGCGCCCGGAAAATCATATTGCCGCAGTTCGCCATTTTCTAAGATAACACCGTGGTACAGGCCATCACTATCCTCGTAGTGCCCGGCGGCTAACCCATTATTGCCGAACGCATAGAAATAAGTGTTCTGTGAACCGGGGAAATCATAAGTCGTAAAAACACCGTCAATGAGTGTAAATCCGACTGTTTTTTCACCATCGGGGCTCCGGGTGTAGCCGGCGTAATCCTCAAAGTCGCTACTCGCCGTCAACGCTAAAAAATCTACACCGGGAACATCAATACTCTCATAAGTGTAGGTGAATTCAGGGGCGGCAGGAGTTGAGTCATTATCGGTTTGTGCATCGGTGTTATTTAAGAAAAAGGGATTGAGGCATAGAGACAACGTAAGCATATAAAACAAAAAACTGGGTTTAATCTGACTGATCATAAAAACCTCCGTTAATGGGTTGTACAATTTTAGGTGAAAGATATTTTAATCCCATTTTGTTGATTATTCAACCGTTTAGGTTAGAAAAACTCGGGTTCTCTTTCGCCCGCTTATTTGACAATTACCATGCGTCGTAGGTCAGTATAATCGCCTGCGTCGAGTTGATAAAAATAAATTCCGCTTGCGACCGATTCACCGATTTCATTACGTCCGTCCCAGTAAACGGCTTTCGTCCGACCCGTGTAGTACCCTGCGGACTGATACCCCAAGTCGAAGTGGCGCACCGCCGTACCTTTCATATCATAAACCGTAAGGGTCACATCCGCATCTTGAGCGAGTTGGTACGGAATCCACGTCTCCGGGTTGAACGGGTTGGGATAGTTCGGCAAAAGTACTGTCTCTTTGGGAACTAATGCTACAAGAAGTTGTTCAAGGAAGAGAATTCCTCTTTGTGTGTTTATGCCCGTCAGATCCAATCCTTGTGCTTGGGCGATCCACCCCTCGACATCGTCGGGGGTGAGGTTAGTCAGTGCCAAAGAATGAGCGGCAGGTGCCGCGGTAGCGTTTCCGATAGCCCCAGCGACCTGAATCAAATCCGCAATGTCCACAACGCCATCCCCATTAACGTCAGCACTATTTTCCCCTGTTTGTCCCAAGCGTAATCCAACCAGTGCTAAATCCAAGATGTTGACCACTCCATTCCCGTTTACGTCCTCAACCGGCAGGGGTTCTTCGACGACAGGAGGCGGTGGTGGCTCCTCGGGAGGCGGTGGTAGTGCAACATCCCACAGAAGCACCGTGCCGTCCCAACTCCCACTGGCGAGCATGGTACCATCAGAACTGAAATCAACGCTCTCAACACTATTCGTATGACCGATGAGGGTTTTCAATAACTCACCGGTGGTAGCATCCCACAAACTCATCGTATCATCCCACGCCCCAACTGCAAGAATTTTTCCATCGGGACTGAAAGCAACGCTTTCCACACCATGAACCTCCCTATCAATTTCTAGCACGATCTCACCGGTATCGACATCCCACAGACGAATGACAGTATCTATCCCGGCACTCGCGAGGATCTTGTCATCGGGACTGAAAGCAACGGTCAGGACATGAAGGTAATGTCCTCCAAGCACGTGTAGCGTTTCTCCGGTGTCGACATCCCACAGACGAACAGTACTATCTCGACTCCCACTTGCAAGGATCTTTCCATCAGAAGTAAAAGCGAGGCTCTCGACGCCGGTCCTATGTCCTCGGAGGGTTCTCAAACGCTTCCCGGTAGCGACATCCCACAAGCGGACATCATCGTCCTCGCTTCCGCTCGCTACCACGCTACCATCGGGACTGAAAGCAACGCTTATAATATAAGATCTATGCCCCACGAGGGTTTTCAGGTGGGCGCCGGTGTCAACGTCCCACAAACGGACCGTATCGTCATTGCTGCCACTGGCAAGTGTACGTCCCTCCGGGCTAAAAGCAACTACGTCCACATCGTCCGTATGACCGAAGAGGAAGTGCTCGCGCTCTCCGGTTTCGGTGTTCCACAGACGGATGGTGCTGTCCCAACTCCGACCGACAAGTACGCGTCCCTCCGGACTGAACGCAACATTCAAAACAAGGTCCGCGAACCCAGTAACAGCTTCAATGTGCTCACCTGTATCAACGTCCCATAGGCGAAAGGTCGCATCCCATGCCCCACTTGCGAGTGTGCGTCCATCCGGGCTAAATGCAACCTGAATGACATCAGCCGTATGCTCGGTCAGAGCGTGAATGGTAACACCGGCCTCAACATCCCACAGGCGAACAGTGTCATCCTCACTTGCACTCGCTAGGATACCCTCATCCGAAAAAGTGAGATCGTAAATAATAGAAGTATGACCGATGAGTGTTCTGATTTCGTCGCCGGTGTCAACATCCCACAAACGGATCCTTGCGTCGTAGTCTCCACTGGCAACCATATCTCCATCCGGGCTAAAAGCAAGCGCCCGGACAAGAGACGTATGCCCGGCGATAGTTCTGAGGAGTTGACCCGTAGCCACATCCCACAAACGAACGGTTTGATCCCAACCTCCACTAGCGACTATATCCCCATTTGGGCTAAAAGCAACGTTGTTGACCCGATCCGTATGTTCGGCAAGGGTGTGGATGGTTTCACCTGTGTCAACATCCCACAGGCGAACAGTATCGTCGTAACTTCCACTCGCGAGAATCTTTCCGTCCGGGCTAAAAGCGAGACTCCGAACACCACTCCTATGCCCGGTAAGGATTTTGATGTCCTCGCCTGTAGCGGTATCCCACAGACGGATAGCTCTGTCCCAACCCCCACTGGCAAGTATACTCCCATCCGGCGAATACGCCATAGAAGATGGCGAATACGTCGCATTTTCATATATTGCCGTTTGCCCGGTAAGCAGGTCAACCTCTTGAAGGGTTTCCGTATCGTAGAGCCAAATACCGATGGCGGTAGCAACTGCGAGTCGATCGCCGTTGGGCGAATACTGAAGCCCAGCTATCCACCCTTTACCGTATCGCGCAATCGAATCTTCGGGTAACTGCCACTGCGGATTATTTTGGGCGAAGCTATCTGATAAAAATAGAGTAGAAAGTAATAATAAAATAAGGCTAAAAAACACTGTCCTTTTCATTGAGATTAATTCTCCTTTTTGATTATCAGTTTTACAGATTACCAAATACAGGGCAAATGAGCGAAAGGTGGCTTAGATCCAGAATCCGAGTTCTCTAACCAACCCCGGATTCTCGCGCCAATTAGTGCTCTTATTTGAGAATTACCATCCGCCGTAAGTCAGTATAATCTCCTGCCCCGATAGATCGGGATGAAGACACTTGGAGTTGATAGAAATAGACCCCGCTTGCAACCGATTCGCCGTTTTCATTACGTCCGTCCCAATAAGCGGCTTTCGTCCGAGTGGTGTAGAAGCCTGCGGACTGATGCCCCAGTTCGAATTGGCGCACCGGTATGCCTTTTGTGTCGTAAACCGTCAGTGTTACATCGGCGTCATTGGCAAGTTGATAGGGAATCCACGTCTCTGGATTGAACGGATTGGGATAATTCGGCAAGAGTACTGTTTCTTCTGGTGCCAACGCTACGAGGAGTTGTTCAAGGAAAAGAATTCCTCTTTTCGAGCGGACCTCCGTCAGATCTAATCCCTGTGCTTGGGCGATCCACCCCTCAACATCGTCGGGGGTGAGGTGCGCTCGTGCTAAAGAACGTCCGGCGGGTGCGGCAGCAGTGTTTCCAATCGCGCCGGCGACCTGAAGCAGGTCAGTAATGTCCACAATGCCATCCTCATTGACATCGGCCGCATTTTCCCCAGTCTGTCCCAAATGCAATCCAACCAGTGCTAAATCCAAGATATTCACGATTCTATTCCCGTTGACATCCCCGAAGACTGGAGGCAGTGGAATATCCCATAACAACACCGTGCCATCCCGACTTCCACTTGCTAGGACTGTGCCATAGGAGTTAAAGGCAACGCTTTCAACCCGAGAGGTATGCCCGGTAAAAGTTATGATATGCTCACCTGTTGTAACATCCCAGAAGCCAACCGCATTACCCCATCCTCCGGCTGCGAGAGTCTTTCCATCGGGACTGAAAGCAACGCTCTCAATAGCACTTTCGACCCCATACTCGCTCGCCTGAATAAGCGTCATCTCCTCACCGGTGGCGACATCCCACAAGCGAATGGTATTGTCCCACCCGCCACTTGCAAGGATTGTACTATCCGGATTGAAAGCAACGGTGAGAACATGTCCACGATGACCAAAGAGAAAATGCAGCCAATCCCTGGTGGCAACATCCCATATAGTAATGACCGCATCTCGACTCCCACTTGCGAACATTGTGCCATCGTGATTGAAAGCGAGTGTCTCGACACCAGCAAAATGTCCCCGAAGGCGTGCCAGACGCTCCCCGGTCTCGGCATCCCACAAACGAACAGTATCGTCCTCACTGCCGCTAGCGAGGAGTGTGCCATCGGGACTGAAAGCAATGGTTATGATATAAGCCCAATGCCCGACGAGAGTTTTCAAATGTTTTCCAGTCTCAGCGTCCCACAGGCGAACAGTGTTGTCCTGACTGCCGCTGGCGATTGTGCGGCCATCCGGACTGAAAACAACGATATCCACATCGTCCGTATGTCCCACAAGGAAGTGCTGCCGCTCTCCCGTTTCGGTATTCCAGACGCGAATTGTTTGATCCCAACTCCGACCAACGAGTGTGCGGTTCCCCGGGCCGAAAGCGACACTCAAAACGCTACTCTCATGCCCGGTAAGGCTTCCGATGTTTTCGCCGGTATCAACATCCCACAGACGGACGGTCGCATCCCCACTCCCACTTGCGAGAGTATTGCCATCCGGGCTAAACGCAACCCTATAGGCATCAGCTGTATGTTCGGTAAAGGTTTTAACGGTCTCACCCGTAGCAGCATTCCACAGACGAACAGTATCGTCCTCACTTGCGCTTGCCAATATGCCCCCATCTGGAGAAAAGACGACCTCGTAGATAGTCGAAGTATGCTCGGTGAGCGTTCTGATTTTCTCGCCTGTTTTAACATTCCACAGATGGATCATCGAGTCAAAATCTCCACTGGCGAGTGTGCTTCCCCAACCGAAAGTAACCGTCTCGACGAGAGAGGTATGTCCGATAAAGGTATGGAGATTATCGCCCGTCTCCACATCCCACACACGAACGGTTTGATCCCAACTCCCACTAGCAATCATGTCCCCATCCTGATTGAAGGCAACACTGGAGACCCAATCGTCATGTTTGGTAAGCGTTTGAGTGTTCTCACCGGTGTCAACATCCCATAAGCGCACGGTGTCATCGTAGCTCCCGCTGACAAGGTTTTTTCCATCCGGACTAAAGGCAATGCTCAATATACCTTCCTCATGCCCAGTAAGGGTGTTGATGCTCTCACCCGTTGCGGTATCCCATAGACGAATAGTATCATCCCAACTCCCACTGGCAAGGATGCTCCCATCCGGAGAATATGCGATGGCTGAGACTGTTTCCGTGTGCTCGGTGAGCAAATCAATCTCTTGAAGGGTTGCCGCATCGTACAGCCAAATACCGATAGAACTGCCGACCGCTATTCGGGTTCCATCGGGCGAATATTCAAGTCCAGCTATCCACCCTTTGCCGAAACGTGCGGTAGCACCATCCGGCAGCTGCCACTGCGGGTTCTCCTGTGCGAAGCTGTTTGATAGAAATAATGCAGAGACTAACGATAGGATGAAAGTAAACAAGGTTGTCTTTTTCATTACGGTTCATTCTCCGTTTTATATTGTCGGTTCTGATATGTATCTTTTGGGAATTGGAGCAGGTTGAGCGCAGCGAAATCCCGGTGTATCGGAGGAGATCGCTGCCCACTCCCCTGTTCATCGCTCCTGTACGGAACGCAGATCTGCGTTCCCTACCGATTCAGTTTTTGCATCGCGGCGATCATATCGTCGTCTGATGGGTTACTTTTCACCATCTCAACAAACTCGTCGGCATCTAACTTGTGTTCCTCCAGGAACCTTTTGTCCTGCGGTCACGGGTAGATGTACTCACCGATAGTACCGTTCAGTTTAGCGCGTGCCTTATCTGTAACTCGCGCCAACCACCAATAGCCACCAATAAGCATATCCCGATGCCGTGGTTTCCAATCAAGCCCCATTTAATTCACCTCCTTTTTGGTTCATTATTGCCCCCAGACCCGGTAGGTGCGGTTAGAAACCGCACCGGATAGGCGCAGTTGAAAACAGCGCCTACCATACACGAGGTGCGAAAGCATCTATTTATTTTTAGGATTTACTTCACGGTTTCATGCTTATCTGGCATCCGCCTCAAGCTGCTTCAAGGTCGCTTCAAGCAGATTAAGATAACGTCCATATTCCGCCCAATTCCCTGCGCGTTGCGCCGCTTGTGCCGCCTCAAATTGCTTTCGCGCCTGTATTGCCAATGTCGAAATAGATAGCGACTCGGCTGCGCTCACCGCTTCGGTGGCTTCAGCAGCAGGGCTGTCTTGTGCCAATGCGACCTCCAACCGCTTGCCAAACATGTTAATCAATGCCTCATCAAGGCTGGCACCCCATGCGACATTTTCCTTATAGCCAACGACAACGCGCCGCAATTCAGGAATCGCAGACTCTTCGTTTTCTGCTTGGATGTAAATCGGCTCAACATAAAGAATTGCCTCATTCATCGGGATGATGAGCAAATTCCCACGCAGAACGCGCGAACCTTGCGTATTCCACAAACTAATCTGCTGGGAAATGCCAGGCTCTTGCGTGATGAAGTTTTCCACCTGCATCGGTCCGGGAGCGAGTTTTCCCTTCGGGAAACGATAGACCAGCAGTTGTCCGTACTGTGGCAAATCGCATCGCGCAGCAATCCAAGCGGTCAGGTTCGGCTTGTTTTTCGGTGTAAAGGGAAGCATCAGGACAAATTCCGCGCGCTCCTCTCCCGGTATTTTTACAACCACGTAGTAAGGCGCAACTTCCTGCACATTCGTAACTGTATCCGGCAGTTGTTGGGTCCGTGCAAATGGGCTTGGCGGTTGCGGTGCCTGTGGGGGACGGGGACGCTCGGTGTTATCGTAAAGCTCCTCGCCAATCTGCCACTGATCTTCACTCGCATAGAAGGTAATCGGATCTTTCATGTGATAGTCCTGATACGCCTGCGCTTGAATGAGAAACATAGTGGTCGGATATCGGATATGCGCCTTCAGGTCTTCGGGCATCGCATCGAACGGTTTGAATAGATCCGGGAAGATACGGCGGTAACACTCCGCAATTGGATCCTGCTCCTGCTCCATCAGGTAAAAATTCACGCTACCGTCGTAGGCATCGATTGTGACTTTAGCAGCGTTACGGATGTAATTCCCCCACGGTCGCTCGCCTCCCATGATACGTCCAGCAGCACGTCTGCCACCCTGCGCTGCAATGGTTCTACGGATGGCGTCTTGCATTGGTGCGGAGTAAGGATAACGTGCGGTCGTTGTATACGCATCGATCATCCAAATCAAGCGACCATTATGGAGGACAAGGTAAGGATCAACATCATATTTCAGGAATGGGGCGATTTGACTGACTCGTTCCTTTATGTTTCGGTTATAAAGGACACGGCTTGTTGATTGTATTTCGCCGGGCAGGATGAAATTGAGCGCGTTATTAAATTTCAGCATATACGCAAATTTCCGTAAGAACGAAGACAGACTGACACCGCCCTCACCTTGATACGAGTATTTCGCGAAATCTTGCCCAAATGTCTCCGGATAATCGAATTCAAGGCTTTCCAAACGGTCTGGATGGACAATGACATAATGGTTGGTGCGTTCGCCGTAGTAAATTCGGGGACCGGGGTTCTCGTCAAACCGATATGTCCATTCAGGTTCGTAATTAATTGGATCCATATCCCGAATGTACATCTTCGGTTTCCCGTCCAGAATTTCGTCCACAGGACTTAGCACCGCGCCATACCCGTGCGTGTAGACGTAGGTGCGCTTAAACCAATCCCGACTCACCTCACGCGGCAGATCGTTAATATTCAGTTCACGTCCAGCAAGCATCACCTGTCGGGGTTCGCCATTTTCCATCAGGTAACGGTCAATATCTACGTCAGCAAAATCGTATTGTGAGCGTAGCTCCTGCAGCTGCCTAAAAGTCCGCCGCAACGGGCGCCAATCCCAAAGCCGGATGCTATTAATCACCGCCGCGTTTTCTGGTCCCGTGATGTTGTCATAAGACAATTCCCCCGTCAAAGGGTACTCCGTCTCAGTCACGGTACTATCCTCCAGATCATACGCGTGTAGTGTTGCTCTGATGTTGTAATTTATATATGTTCTCTCAAGTTCCTGCTTGCTCGGTTCAACTTTCAGATTTTGAACAATGCGAGGGTAGGCTTGTCCCATAAAGGCAACAAGCAGAAGCACAATGATACCCCCAACAGCGAAGGAGATGCGCCGTAAAAAGATGCTAATGAAGAAAATCAACGCGCAGATAACAGTGATCGCAAGCAGTATCCATAACACCGGCAGCCGCGCCTGTATCGCTGCGTAGCCACCACCACCCCGCACGACGTCATTGGTCGTGTAGAGCAGGTCATACATCACAAACTGGTAATTCCATGCACGGAACAGCAGCGTCAACCCAATCAGAATGAACAGATGCGTCTTAACCCGCTGCGGCGGTGCAAAACGGTTGTTTTCGTTAATGAGCAACCCGTGAAAAAAGTAGAGCACCCCCGTAAAAAGGGTGACCAGCATGAATAGGCCAAAGAGGTAGCCGCAGATCAGGCGTTCCAAAGGCATCCGAAAAACATAGTAACTGACATTCTTATTGAAAATTGGATCCCGGGCACCTCCTACCAAAACAGCATCTCCGGTGGCATCGAAGCTAAGTCCTTGGTTTAATCCAATTCTGACATTCCCATCCGCCCCCGGACTTATCGTACGGATCTGTGCTGCATGACTGCTATCCCCCTCTTCAACGGTAACCTCATCCCCTACCCTAAATCCTTTCGCACTGTACTCCAACTCAGAAATAAGGATCTCTGTCGCATCACTATCTGCTGGTGCACTAAGCGACGTTGCAGATTGAAACGAAAGATCACTGGCATTTGAATAGCGGAGAAATTGCTCCCAGTAGTCTGTCGAGGCATAACCACCCACAATACTCCCTCCTATCGCAAGGAGTGTTAGCACAACGTAGACGGCTTTCCGCAGATTAAAATCAGGCATGCCTTCAAGCGGGATAGATTCGACGAGTGTCGGACTCAGCCGAGGTGGGGTAAAACGATACAAAAGATAGAGGTTAATGAGGGTCACACCAAGAAAAAAGCCACTAACGACAACCCCCAAACCTATTTTTGTCAGTAGCACCTTTTTGTAAATCGCGAGATAGCCAATCATATCAAACCAGAGTAGGTCAGGATAGATTTTCACGAAGATGGCGCCCCCGCCAATAATTACTGCCAAAACAACGAGGGTAATAATCAGTCGAGTCAAGTTTGGTTGCATACATCCTTCCTTAATTAAGAGTAAGCTAGGGTGACTAGCATATTGTAACGAATCAGTAAAGTTCTAATCTAAAACGCCTGACCTAAGCCAAAGTGGAATGTCGTATCTGGATCGATACTAGCAAGATCTGTACGTCGCGCCACGTCAAAGTCGAGAGAGAAAAATCCAAGCTGCAATCGAAGCCCAAGACCAATTGAACCTTTAGCATCGTCAAGACGAAGCCGATTGCCTTCACGCCGGAGCAGATAGTAGCGGTTGTCGGCATTGAATTCCTCCTCCGACCAAACCGTTCCGAAGTCGGCGAAGACAATCCCGCGAATCCCGCCAATCGCCCATGAAAAGGGCCAACCGAAACGGAGCTCGTCAATAAACGGAATCCGAAGTTCGACGTTTAGCAACCCCATCCGTGTTCCAATTAGTTCTTCATAACTGTAGCCGCGCAGGGTGTCGATCCCACCGAGATAGAACAACGACTTGTCTCTTGCGAAACTCCCACCGAGCAGCAAGCGAGTTGCAAAGGTCGAACGTCTGCCCAACTTAAAGTAGCGGCGTAGGTCAAAAACCAGATTGGTCAACTCAAGATCACTGCCCGTCGCACGGTATGACTTTTCAAAGGTGAGATTATAGCGGGTGCCGCTATAGGGACCGAACACCTGCCATCGTGTTGTATCGCTAACGAAAGAAAGCGTTCCAAGCATCAGGAGCCCACGATTATCTTCGTGTGTCGTATCGAATCTGAAAGCGTAGGGCGTGGAATACATCAGCATTTGTAACTCCACCCGACGATACCGATTGAACGGATACATAACAGAACCAGCAATTCCCGTTAAGCGTTGCGAAATGCGGCGACGATTCCGAGTTGTACCCAGTAGGTGATACTCATGAAAGTTAAAGAGAGAGGCACCAAAATCCGCGCGACGTGCGAGAGAACCGTACTGAGCAATGAAGTCCGGAGCGAGGAATCCCGTTTGGTTCTGAACACTCAATCCGAGGCGATGATTTCCCATCATATCGCTTGCAACAAGCTCTGTCGAGTTACGCAGTAAACCATCGGCGCCGAGACTGAAGTTGGTAAAGATAGCGTCTAAGCCGATTTTCGTGCCGTACTTCCGATGCCCAATTCGCCGCTGTTTCCGTTCCGCAGTCGCGATAACTTCGGTAGATTCATCAGAAGGCGGTATCTCAATCTTTTCGTTACGTGCCTTTTCTGCCGCCATAACGTAAACATCCTGCTTCCCGGATTGGTAAGCGCCGAACAGGATATGCTTACGATCTGGTGAAAAACTTGGGTTAAAACAGCCGGTAATAATATTGGTTAAACGCATCAGGTCTGTACCAGCCGGTGTCATACTGCACAGATCATAGACACCACCAAGGTCTGAACAAAAAAGCAGTTGCTCACCATCGGGTGTCCAGCGAGGACCAACCGCATTATATTCGCCCTGGGGCAACTGCCGTGATTTCCGAGTGTCGACATCTATGATAATCAACCTATACTTACCACCCCGTTCCGAAGCATAGGCAATCTCTTCCTTCGTTGGATGCCATGAGGGGTGACTATCATCGAAAGAGTCGTTCGTCAGGCGTGTCAGTTCTTCTGTCGCAAGGTTGAGAATAAACAGATCTGTCTGTCCCCTGCTGAGTGCGGAAAATACAATCCGTTCACCACTACCGTCGTAACTCGGCGAACCGGCCGCGTCAAAATTGAGTTTGATGCGGCGTTCCAGCTGCTTACTGACAACGTTCACCTCAAGCAAATATTCTGACTCGCGATGCTTAGCGATGAAGGCGATGCGGTCGCCATCTGGGGACCAAGTCAGTCCACTGCCGTCACTACGAATCTCCTCATATTCGCTCCCAAAAAAATCTTTGCTAATACGTTCTAAGCGGCGGCCATCCCGAGCAGATACAAGGACAATTTCGCTGAATCCATCATTACCTGTAATATAAGCGATGAGGTCACCACTGGGAGACCAAATCGGTTTCACATTATGCGAATAGCGCGATTTCTCTGTTAGGTTCTTGGCAATCGAGTCTGGCATATCCTTGTGCTCAATCATGGGCCAATACTTTTTCTGTACGGTCAAACGCCACTCTTTATCAAACTGCTCAAGACCAATGCCGATCACATTTTTGAAAGCTTCGTTGAGGTCTTTGGTGCGGCTATGCGTCAGTTCGTGCATCACCTGTCCGACCTTATCCCTCCCATAGGTCTCAACAAAATAGGCGATGGCGGATTGGCCTATCTTATAGCCTAAAAACACCTGTGATCCGAGCACTCGAAAATCCTGAAGCCGCGTCAGCGGAACCACATAATTGGCGAGACTTGCATCCCTGAGTACCATCTCTCCAACGGCATTATTATCGTTAGCGAAATAGTCTGCTGTCCCCTCTATAAACCAGATTGGGGGGCTATACAGAAACTCACCACTATAAAAACGCCCCGCAGGTTTCTGATAGATAATGTCATACTGAAAGATATGAACCAACTCGTGAAAGATAACCTCACGAAATGCAGACATTGAACCTGTGAAAGGAATAACCATGCGCCGCTTCAGCAGTTCAGCAAAACCACCAACGCCTTCATGCAGCTCTGCCAACGTAATATTGGTCTCCTGAAAATCTTTGTGCGATTGATATAAAATGAGCGGTGTCCGATCCTTAAGTTCGTGCTCAAAATCCTCGCTGTGCTTTTCGTAAGCCTCTTCAACAATGTCCGCCATGATGGCTACTAACTGCTCTTCACCCGAGTAATAGTGGATGTCAAAATGCTCGGTTCGGTGAATCAACCAATCAAAATCTTGGTCTGTGACCTTATTCTTACCAAAACCTTGCGACCAGCCACTACTAACTAAGAGAAAAAGGAGCAGTGCAAAAAGGGACAGAAGAATAGGTCGAAAACTCTCAGAACGAAGTCGGGGTGCCAATCGGTTTGAGGGGGGGTGTATAGTCTGCATCATCTAACCAAATACCTTTCCTCTTGTTCGTAATGCGGTGAAACTTGTCGCGTGAACTCCGAGATTGCTTGTCGCGCTAAACTCTTTAGCACGCCCTGATGCGGCGTGACTTCTGACATCAGAAATGAACTGACACTATGCGACTGAAACGCACGCCGTTCATACGTGTCATCCTGTATAATTTCCTCCGTCTCCACACTGGCAATGACAATTCTCAGTGAAAGGACGTAGGTCTTTTCAAGGTAATCCTGATAGTCAGTAACATACCTCTGAAGTCTTCTCGAATAATGCTCCCCATAGTAGCGTCTCGGCTGGCTCCGTGCAAAGAAGTTGTAGCTGCCCACAATAACTGCATCGGTCTCAAAATACTGACCAATACGTACCAACTCCGACACATCTACTAACAGATCTTCATCGAGCGTTTCATTACTAAATAACCGCAGCGTATCCTGTGTGCTGACAACATCCAAGTTTTGGTTCCTGCCCAATCCAATTCGCATCAAGGAGGCAATGTCCTCCCCTGTTTCGTCGGAAGATGCTATCCGCTGCCTCCCTGAATCCTTTACTTCGACAAACGGTAACACAGCAAAACCTGAGTACTTGGTAACATCAATTGTGGATTCAACCTGAATCTTGATCGGGACCCGTGTGACTGCGGACGCGCACCCCCAGCACATTACTGAGCATACCAGCAGCGTGATGACGAATGGGATTTTCTGGATTCGGGTTGAGGTATTGATCGGTTGATTGCGGTTCATTGGTTTGTTTTAGGAGTCAGATTGCTCTGAATCCTGATCTGATTGGGGTTGATCTGGTGTGTCCGCCTCTTCCGAGGGTGGCGACTTGACGCGGTTACGCTGGACCTGCATTCGGCACTTCCTGTAATTGAAGCGATAGAACTTGTTCTCAGGTTCCAATTCTGTCGCGCGTTCATACGCTTCGATCGCTTCGTCGATCTTGCCTATCGCTTCGTAAGCGACAGCCAAATTGTTGAGCGCTTTTGCATTTTGCGGCTCAATCTTCAAAATGTGTTGGCAACGAAAAATCGTTTCGTTCCACAACTGCAACTCTGCGGATTTAATCGCGAATCGATTATACTGCTCGATTGTCGGCTGATTGTGTGAACTTCCACACGCAACTATTACAAAAGGAAAAATCAACAGAAGTAAAAATACACGAACTGACAAACTGAATCCCACCTTTCAAAGGTAAATTCTACCCAATCCCTAATTGACCGTCAACCCAAAAGGGTAGCAGGAAATATGTAAGGGACACATACCCGTATGCGATCAGGAAATCTTTTTCCTTTTAATTTCTTCCGTTCTATACTACAATTAGACGGTACATTTTGCGGTAGGTGTAGAGAGTTCCGGCACTCAAAAATCCACATCACCACACTAACGGAGGAATAGATGGCAATCCAGCATTTATCAGCTGCTCAAATTGAAGCCCAGATGAATCAAGCCGAACAGAGTCCTCAAGACCACGGTGTTCTTGAACATATTGTTCTTCGTTTGCCTGATGAACAACGGGCAACTCCCCAAGAAGCTGAAGTTAGCCCTGATGGCGGTCTCGAAGGAGATCGCTGGGCACGACCAAATAGTCCTAACCCGGGCGCCCAAATTTCGGTGATGAATTCCCGATTCCTAAAGATAGTCGCTGGTGATGATACACGGATGCCCCTTGCTGGGGATAACCTACTCGTTGATCTGGATCTGAGCGAGGAAAATCTCCCTACCGGTACGCAATTACAAATCGGCACCGCCACCTTTGAGGTAACAGATGTCCCACATACCGGCTGTCAAAAGTTCCAGCGCCGGTACGGCAAAGACGCCCTTGAACTCGTCAACGGCGAAACCTATAAATCTCAACGACTTCGTGGCTTATTTATACGGACAATTCAAGCCGGGAGGATTCAGGCTGGGGATGCTATCCGCAAGCTAACCTAACGCCATAGAAGTAAATCCGTAAAAAGAAATTGCTTTTCTTTGCGTATTACGCATTACGTACCACACCGCTTGGCTTATCGAAGTTTCCAAAGTCCCCCTGATATGGGGATTTAGGGGGTTCGATAAATCGAGACCAGGATTGGCTGTGCATAGGAGATGCCTAAATAGTTCTATAATCTACCATAGTCGCCAGATTTTGCCCTTGATTCTTTCAAGGGGGATATGCTAAAATTAGGGACGCTTTTGCCGGAGTGGTGAAATCGGTAGACGCGCTGGACTCAAAATCCAGTGAGCCTTGGCTCGTGTCGGTTCGAGTCCGACCTCCGGCATTAATCCGCCATATAGCCCCTTTGAGGCTGTATGGCTTTTTTTGTGCCTACGACCACACAAAAATCTCATCATCGCCCGCAGAATAACCGATGAATACCGCCAGAACGATACGAGGATTGTTCCCCTGCACCGGGGGAACTTCGTGGATACAGCGCGTGTTAAAGAAGTACAGGTCGCCCGGCTCAAGTTCGACCCGACAATTCTCTATGCCGTTTTCAGCTGCGTACTCGTGAAAGGTGTTCTCAGTGATGTATGGCTGGACATCTTCCGTCCATAAACATCGGTGCAGAATCGCCTGCGTACCTGCGTCGAATTCATCTGCGTTTTGCAGACACAATACACCTGCAAACTGATGATCGAAACGGTATACGGCGTAATCGGTCCGTGCCTCCCGCAGCCGCACACTGTCAATGTGCGGATGGTAGAGTTGGGTGTGGTAATGGATGCGAAAAATCGCAGGCCCGTAACGGCTACCATCCGGCTCGTATGCGGTTGTGACCTTTTTGTCCGGTGAAAGGGCGGACAATGAATCGTAGATGAGGTCTACTGGATTATCGAACCCTTCAAATAGGAATTTGAACAGGTGATGGGTGGCGTCCGAATGTTGGAAGAAACGCTCTTGGTCTGATCCCCGAATCCCTAAACTCGTACCGATGTCAGTTCTTACCCGTGCGTCTCCGCCATACGCGCTGTCTTCGGGGTTGCGCGCCAGTCCCATGTTATAGAACCGTTGGATCAGTGGGGTACATTGATCCGCGTCGTAAGCACCTCGAAGCATAATGGCGGGCATCTCTGCCTGAGATAACGCATAAAGCGGATCGGCATATTCTGCCCGAATCGTCTTTAAATCCGGTCCAACCGGTCCCCAATTTTCCGCAGCCATATAAATCCTCCGTTTTACAGCCAATTTATCCTTATCCAATATTCGTGGCAAGGTCTCCTATCTTTTATGGTGAATTCTATAATTACTTATACACTTTCGATATACAACCAACCCCCTAAATCCCCCTTGTCAGGGGGACTTGATGAGGCTTCGATAAGTGACGCTATTGGTGAACGTCTACATATTTGTATTGTTCACCATAATATGAAGGAGAAAAGCTTACTTCTTTTTGTCTTGTATGTAAACACCAACTGCCTTATAATAGCTCTTCAATGAACCAATGAACTAATAAACCAATGAACCAACAAAAGAAGGAATATTTACATGAATCTCGGTTATAGTACCTGGGGAATGCCGACCGTCCCCATTGATGTAGCAATTCCCCATATTGCACAGCTCGGATTTGATGGGATGGAGCTGGCGGTTGGACCCCGTTTCATCACCGAATTAAGCACGCTTGACGCCGCCGAGCGTAAGCGGATTGCGGGATTGCTGAAACAGCACAACTTGACGTTACCGGCACTCGCCGCGCATTCAAGTCTGATGGAGACAGACCCCGAAGCACATGCACAAAATATGGGGCGGTTGAAAGGTGCATCCGAGCTTGGAGTTGAACTCGCGCAGGGAGATAGTCCACCGGCAATCAACACAACATCAGGCGGTCAACCGGAAGAATGGGACGCCCAAAAACAGTTCCTCGCTGACCGAGTCGGTGAACTCGTCGAATATACCCAAACACTCGGTGTAACCGTTGCAATGGAGCCCCACATCGGCGGGCTGATCGATACGCCTGATAAAGTCCTTGAACTCCTCGATCTCGTCGGTTCTCCTTACCTCAAGGTCAATTTCGACATTAGCCACTTTGATATCATCGGCATACCTACTGAGGAGAGCGTCGCTGCCCTCGCACCGCATTCTGCCCATACACATGTTAAGGATCAGCGCGGGCTCGCGCCCGACTTTGAGTTCCTCATTCCCGGTGAGGGCCCCTTCGATTACGTGGACTACCTGAAACTGATGCAGCAGTACGGCTACGACGGATTCATCACTGCGGAGGTTAGTTTCATGGTGCAAGCCCGTGAAAACTATGATCCGCTTGCAGCAGCGACCCTCTCTTATGAAACGCTATCGCGTGCCTTTGCTGACGCGGAGATTGATCGAACAAGGTAATGCTAGCACGTAGGTTGGGTTGAACGGTTAAACCTGGAGCCCTATCAAGTACAATAAAGGCTCGGTCATTCAACAACGCCTGCGTATCGACAGATAGAGTGCAACCCAACTCCGTTTTTCATTGCGAAGTCGTCTTTTGGAGCACAATCTGTATGAAGTAAAAAAAACGGTAATTCTACGACGGACAATTCTCTATCAACAAGTGTCTCTAATCTGGTAAACCCTTGAATCCTGTAAATCCTGATTCAGACAATCAACACCACACATTACCAAATTAATAAATTAACTCACTTATTGATTACATGAGATTTGTATGTATTTTTTAACAATTGATAATCATGCCCAATTGTTAATTTAGTTGCCCTTCTAAATTGATTTAAGTTTGCTTTTTGAACTACATGATCATCTGGAATGAATCTGTCAGGCGATCTATACACAAAAAATCCAGTTACAGGGTTCAAAGGAAGAAAATAGTATGTATCTTCTTTAATGGAAAGAGTTGGTATATCCCAATAGTATTTGACGATTTTTTTGCCATCCTCCATTCTTGCGTTATCAACATCCCCATACATTGGCATTCGACCTACTTCAATAGCATCAATTCTGTTTGTATGAACAGGGTTATCGCTTGTAACAAATAAATCTTTGTATTTGTTGTGTTTCACCTCTTGAATACGATAGATGTAAGATTCCCAATTTATTAATTCATTGCCTATCAATGTGGTAAGCATCAGCGTGTAAAGCTCTCCTGTTCCATAAATGCCGTCTTTGACATCTAAAGCATTTGTGATCTTTATTATGCTATCGAAAAATGATTGTCTGATGCATGGCTGATTAGCGATTAAATATCCAATATAACCCCGAACGTTTTGTAAATCTATGTTACGAAAGTTACCACGTATTATTTTAGGTATAGAATCAGCCGCAAGCTTTTCTGCTACTCTAAAAATCTCTTCCATTGCTTCAGTATTATACCCTATCTCATGGCATATAGATTTTATTTTCCTACCACTGTTTTCAGCATTTTCAATAATGCCATTATGGTCTAAGGTATAAACTCTTTGCTGATTCTTAAGGTTTATGGGGAGTAGATGTGAAGTTTCTATAGTAAAATTGAGATACGATATGATTGCGACGAGGTTTACTCATTCTGTTTATTCTCCTTCTCGGTCGAACGTCTCTAATAGTGGGGATCTACTATGTGCGTAAATTAATCTTCATTTAGATTGTGATCTCACCCCGCAAACTAATCCCGACACTTACAGTGTTTGCTAAATTAGCAGCACCAAAATGTCAACACCCCCTAATCTCCACAGGTTTCTGATTTTCACGTTTCACGCATCACGTTTCACACTCTGAGAATCTCCCTCACTTTTCGGATGATCGCACCAGCACTGATGCCGTGCGCCTCCAAGAGTTCATCCGCCTTGCCAGATCTCGGCAGCCCGTTGACCGCGAGTTTGTGGACCGTGACCCCTTTAGGGGCAACCACATCCACTACCGCGTCGTTGAGTCCACCTTCTGGATAGTGCTCCTCAACCGTCACTAACGTATTATTGGTGGCGGCTGCTGCCTCAAGAACTGTCTTTGCGTCAATCGGCTTAACCGAGTAGAGATCGATAACACGAATCGAGATACCATCCGCCTCCAAAGCGTCATACGCCTTCAATGTTTCGTGAAGTGTAACCCCGGCTGCGATTACCGTCACCTGATCGCTATCACTGGATCGGAGCACTTTGCTTCCACCGATCGAGAATTCTTCGGCAGCTGTGTAGAGTGTTGGTGTCGGCGGACGCGAAGTGCGGATATAGACGATACCTCGGTGCGCCGCAGCTTGTGCGACCAACCGTTCCGTTGCAACAGCGTCGCTTGGGTACAGGACAACCGATCCGGGGAGCGCGCGAAACATAGCGAGATCTTCCAGTCCCATCTGGGAGGGTCCGTCTTCACCGACGGAAACGCCACAATGTGAGCCCACATACTTAATGTTCGTCTGAGAAATTGCGGACATGCGGATGTGATCACAAGCGCGAGTGAAAAACGCCGCAAAGGTAGAAACAAACGGAATTCTACCGCACTTTGCCAGTCCAATCCCTGCCCCAACGAGGTTCTGCTCGGCGATGTACATCTCAAAATAGCGATCGCTATGCGTCTGCATAAACTTCTCAGCGTAGGTGGAATTTTTGACATCGCCATCCACTGCCACCACCAACGGGTTCGCATCCCCCAATTTGGCAAGCCCAGAACCGTAGCCGCTACGAGTTGCCGCCTCTTCGCCGAGTTCATATTTGGGGGCAGCCATCTCCTTTATGTGAGGTTCAGCGGCAGTGACCGCGGGCACTGCATCAATCTCAAAACTGCCATTCGTACGCAAAGACCCCAATTCCTTCAGAGCCGCATCCAGCTGCTCACCTTCTGAGATTGCTTTGCCGTGCCAACCTCCCTTGTCTTCGAGGAAAGATACACCCCTGCCCTTGAAAGTTTTCGCCACAATCATCGTGGGACGATCTTCTGTCGCCTTTGCTGTATCCAGCGCGGATAGGATCTCGTCAAAATTGTGTCCGTCAATCCCGATCGCCTGCCAACCGAACGCCTCAAAGCGACGGCAGTAGGAGTCAATATCAAACCCATACATCGTTGGTTCACTCTGCCCCATACCGTTCACATCGACGATGCCGATCAGGTTGCTGAGATTGCGGTGTGCCGCAAACGCAACCGCCTCCCAAACGCTGCCTTCCGCAGTTTCACCGTCACCCATCAAGACGTAAACGTGGTAATCTGACTGCTCCAGATACTTGCCGTTAAGTGCCATTCCAACACCGATTGACAATCCCTGTCCCAACGATCCTGTGGCGACATCGACCCATTCCAAACGGGGCGTAGGATGTCCCTCAAGGTCGCTATCAATTCGACGGAGGGTGAGTTGATCCTCGGCGGGGATTATCCCCACTTCTGCCCATGCCGCGTAAAGTAACGGGGCAGCGTGCCCCTTGGATAGGATGAAGCGATCATTTCTTGGGTTGTGTGCATCTGTGGGATCGTATCGCATCGCACGAAAAAACAGCGCGGAGACAATATCCGCAGCGGACAGGCACGTTGTTGGATGCCCGGATCCAGCTTCAGATGTCGATACGATTGAGTGGATGCGTAGATTGTTGGCTTTCTGTTTCAGGACATCTATGGAAGTTCCCATTGTGTTCGTAATTCCTTTCTCACTGTTTTTATGTTTCGCAATGAGTAGTTTTGGGATTGGTTAAACACTTATTTGCTTCTTAGGCTTATGATTTTATGAGGGATGTCCTGTATAGAGTTTTGGAATAGAAAATTGCGGGATGTGTGACGGTAACGTAAATAAGAGGCGGATGTCATCACCTTTACTAGTATGTGTAATTGAGGTAGGTATTATGTTCATTGTATTTATGTTTTCTTCTATTTTATCAAAGTGAAGCTGGCATAAATAAGATTTATTTTCTCTTGGAATTTCTATGGTATGGTTATCTAGTAGTTTCATAATTTGTTGTGTCCAATCTATAATTTTGTTCTTATGTTTCATGCTTGATTTGTAGCTTATGTTTCTAGGATTTGAGTGTACTATATCTGATGAGTTATCGTATATCGCTATAATGTCTTCGGGACTAGGATACTGTTCTATAGAATGTAGTTTTACCACTAGTTTTTCCCCTTCGGGTGTTAGTGTACGGTAATCTTCCTTTGTATACTCTGAGAGTCTGTTTTTATATGGCTTGGGATAGGGATAGTCTTTTTGCCCTGTTTCCTTAAACATTTTTTTTTGTGTTTTTTTATCAAATATTCTAATAGGTTTTTCCATGTTTATGCCTTTGGTAATTCCTGCTATTTCTATTGTTGCTGAGGCTATAAGTTCTGTGATTTTTCGGATTTGGAATGCCTTTTCTTCTAGTTCTATATCCCAGGCTATATGTATTCCTGTATCTTTTATTTCTGCTATATCAGCATTTCTACTATCCATAGTTAGGATGTGATGTATTCTATGTTTTATATTTAGCGTGTATAGTGCATATTTTTCGGGGTTCATTGGTTTACTTCTCTTTTTACGTTTTCTTCTTTTTGACATTATCATTTCTCCTTTACCTATTGTAAGGATTTTACAGTATCTATCTAGGGCGTGTTGACATTTGTAAAACTATCTACAATCGTAGGGGCGAGGTTCCCTCGCCCATTGAACATACAGGTTGAATGGATTGTAGATTGTAGGTCGAGATTCATATCTCGACGCTGTAACGTCGATTTTGGAAAATCGACCTACAGCAGTCCGCAATCGTCTCTGACGTGTGAAAAAAGGGTTGGGAAACCCAACCCCTACGAGGAATCAGGCATCTGTGCACCGTCTTGACTGTCTGATTACAATGAAATGTCAACAGAGCCTAGCTAGTTTAGTCCGTAGGTTGGGTTGAACGGAACCGATGAAAATGCCACCCATGACAAATGGGGTTAAAGGGACGATTCCGGTTGAAAATTTACAAGTGGAGTGAAACCCAACATTTTATCGGCAGCGAATAGAGGCGTTGGGTTTCACTCTCTCTATCTACAAAGCAGTGTTGTTGAAAAACAGAGCATCTACCGTCCTTGATAGGGATTCGGTTTGACCCGTTCAACCCAACCTACGATACTCTCAATGCACGGCCAACCCCCTAAATCCCCCTTATCAGGGGGACTTTGGAAACTCCGTGACGTTCAGAGTTATTGGTAAATGTCTGCTTATCTCTCTAATTCACCATAAAACAATTCTCCTGTTTTCTTGTCGTTGCTTCTTAGCACTCTAAAGGGATTGGCTCATAAAAAAGAAAGTGCAAAGCACGAAGATAAATCGTAGGGGCGGGGTTTCCCCGCTCTTACTTGCTAGTGCGGGTCGAGTGACCCGACCCCTACAAAGTTTTTGTTGCACGATTTCTTAACATGAACCAAGGGATTTAACCAAATCCACCAATGTTTCCGCTGCGTACAACACATCCTCACGGCTCGCATCGTGGTTCGCTACCATTCGGACGGTCATCGGACCATAAACAGAAACCTTGATATTGTGTTGTGAGGCACGGTCTGCAAAGTCCGCTGCCGAGATTCCCAACGGTTTTGTGTCGACGAAAACCATGTTAGTATGCACATCTTCCGGATGCAGTGCTAATTCATCAAATTGAGACAACGCTTTTGCAAGGAGTTTCGCGTTGGCGTGGTCTTCACCGAGTCGATCCGGCATCTCCGTCAGCGCGACAATACCAGCTGCAGCAAGCACCCCCGACTGTCGCATCGCACCACCGAGCCGTTTCCGAGCGCGTCGTGCCTCTTGGATAAAGTCTTCCTCACCAGCAAGCATGGATCCTACTGGCGCACACAAGCCCTTCGAGAGGCAGAACATAACCGAATCGACATGGCTTACAACCTCACGCGCCTCAACACCCAACGCATAGGCGGCATTAAAGACGCGTGCACCGTCCAAGTGAACCGGGACCCCATACCGCTGCGCCAATTCGTGAACCGCACTCATCCTATCTAACGGAATAGCGCGTCCGCCGCGACGATTGTGTGTGTTTTCCAGACAGATTAAGCTGGTTTTCGGGAATTTGGCTGGATCCCGCTGCAGATATGCCTCTACTTCATCGAGATCCGGAACACCATCCGCACTATTCATCACAATCGGCATAATCCCGGCTAATGAGGACAGGTTTCCGTGCTCATAGTAATAAATATGACACTCGGCATCCATAATTGCGTAATCGCCAGCACGGGTATGGGTCATGATAGCAGCGGTATTCCCCATCGTCCCCGTCGGTACGTACATCGCTGCCGGTTTACCAATCTTTTCCGCTGCCAACGCTTCCAAACGATGAATAGTTGGGTCTTCCCCGTAGCAATCGTCGCCTACCTCTGCGTTCATCATCGCTTCACGCATCCTATCGGTCGGCTTCGTCACAGTGTCACTTCGTAGGTCAATAATTTTATCCATTATGCGGACTCACTTTCTTTATCGAGCTGCAGCACAGCGATTCGCCGTTCGGCTGCTGTTGCAAGATAGTGTAGGCTATAATGATCTGATAACTGCCCAAACGTTTCAACAGCTTGATCTATTTGGTCCAATTTGAAATAAGCCTCCCCCATCCAATAAAGCGATTTGCAAAGGATGTCATTCGGCGGTTCTGGATCGGATGGATTTTCCGGATCCTTTGCTTCCTTGGCATTTGGAGGACCCGATGGCTCTGATTTTTTTTCATATTCAATTGAGGCTTGAAATTCGATGACAGCTTCTTCATAGTTTCGATCTTCATAGTATGCCTTGTTAGCCTGATAAAAGCTCATGTTATCGCCATGTAGGAATTCCAAATCTGCCCCAAGAGATGCCAATAAAGAAGTATGATCCTCTTCCACCTCTTCTATAATTTCTATAATGTCTGGTGCTATCTCATCGTCTGTCGCTTCATCATCTGTTGTCTCATCGTCTGAGGAAGCACTTTCCTCCTCTGCCGCTTCTCCTACTGTTTCTTCCACTTCTTCTATATCATCTAGCGCTTCTTCCACTTCTCGCTTCCTTGCCATATAAAATCTCCTTTAGATAGAGTTGGTCCATCCCTGAAAAGGATGGATATCTGCATTGTGATTTTTTGTCTTGATCCGAGCGTAGTTAACAAAAAAACAGGATCAAGAAAATTCCTTGATAGGTGAGCCGACAATTGATTATAGTTAGGGCTGACGTAGTTGAACAGTCAATGCCTCCGTTCCAAGAGTTTCTATCCTATCGTGGGAGAGGCATCTCCCGTTCCGCCTGTCCCGATACGGGCAACTACAATCTGAAGTGCGTAGGTCCTGATAGTATACCAAACAACTACGCCTTATGGCAAGAAGCGCAGGGTAGAAAAACCTGACAGGTGATTTGGTCGTAAGGGGGCAACTATCATTTAGGAAAGGGTGGTTGGTTTGTGCGTGGAAGTTTGTTTTATTCACCACCACACCCCTGATATAATTAGTAATAGACGTACTCCATACCGCAACCTGTGTTATAATAACGCAAGTGCAATAATCGGGAATTGGAATTCCCTCCTACAAAAAACGGACGGTAGGGGGCGTACCCTCCGAGTCGCGACCTTGCGTTATAATAACGCAAGTTGCTATTGATGTGAAATGTCGCAAAGCGGAAGCATGAAAACGAAATCGAGTTCCTCACTGGTCGCAGTGGATTGACAAATCCACTGCACACGCGCAAATCTGTAGGTCGATTTTTCCTGGTCTCGGAACGGACCAAAATTGACGTTTCAGCGTCGAGATATGAATCTCGACCTACAATCTCCCATTGATTCAACCTGTACGGTTTGGGTTTTCCAACCCACATTGTTCGATAGGCGAGGTCCCCTCGCTCCTACGATTGCAGATAGGTTTACAAATGTCAACACGCCCTAACAACTTACGTAATGCGTAAGAAAATGACCGTGGAGATCTGGTGAATCGGAGGCGAAAAGTTATCCACAATGACCTGGCAAAATCTAACAAAATCTAACACTTTTGAAAAAATTTCGACGTTTTCCATCCGATTTGTCGGGGTGATTTGCAAAATTTGCCGTGTCCGTCAAACCCGCTCCCTGTCTGGGTTTGGACGCATCAGACGGAGAAAAAATTAACATAATTTTTGGCATTATACTTAACATATGTTACCCTATAGGGTGTTAGAAATCAATAAATGGCGTAGAATTGATGCCGATGACAGCCCATATTTACCATTAATTAACCTAAGTTCCCAGTTATAAAAACCACTGCAAACCGAGCGAATCAAAGCTAAATTGAATCAATTATCGATCGCAGTGCATTGTCAAATCCACCGCTAATGAGTTTTCTCACGCATTACGTATTACGTACTATTCCTTATCTATGAACCTACCCGATGCTGTCAAAAACCGATCGCTCTTCTCAAACTACTACCTCGATTCCCTTATCGTCGAACAATCGCAGTGGACGGACACGCCCAACATTGAATCGGACTACGTTGCGATCAAATCCCGCTTTGACGCCGTCGCACCCAACGCAGAATACCTGAACGAAGCACAAACTGAACACGAGTTCATCCAGCCTCTACTGGAACAGTTGGGGCATACCTTCGAGGTGCAGCCCACACTCCATACATCGCAGGGAGCCAAGGTTCCCGATTATGCCTTCTTCGCATCGAGCGATGCCCACGATGCGGCGCAGCCTCATATCAACACAAATCAATTTTTCAATACTGCTCTCGCCATCGGCGATGCCAAAGCGTGGTCTCGCAATCTGGATAGGAAGATTCAGGGAGGAAGCGACCCGTTTACCAATCATAATCCGAACTACCAGATCGACTTCTATCTGCGAGGAGCGGATAAAGAATGGGGCATCCTGACCAACGGTAGGCAGTGGCGGCTTTACCACCGCCGGACCAGTTATCGACTCGATAATTTCTATGAGGTGGATCTCACCGCACTTCTATCCGAAAACGGAGACATAGACGCCTTTCGCTATTTCTACTGTCTCTTTCGTCGCGATGCTTTCCTCCCGGCTATAGGCGAGTCCCCTTTCCTCGATCTCGTGCTGACCGAGAGCCAGCAATACACCGTCGCCGTTTCCGATGACCTGAAGAACCGTATCTACGATGCCCTACGCCTGCTCATCGACGGTTTCCTCAATTTCCCCCGCAACCGTTTCGATAGGGCTAACGCGCCACTCGATGAAATTCAGACCAACTGCCTGATCCTGCTGTACCGTATTCTTTTTATCCTATACGCCGAAAGTCGTGGGCTGCTACCTGTCGAAAATCCTAACTATGCTGCAAGTTACAGCCTCGCAGCACTCGCGGAGACAATCCACGAAACGGTGGATCGGGACGATCTAATCATCCCGACGATTAGTGACTATTGGGCGCGACTGCGTGGACTCTTTGGGCTTATCAACGACGGTTGGGACGACCTTATCCCCCAATACAACGGTGGACTCTTTAATCCAGCGTCCCACCCATTTCTTGAGGACAACGAACTTGGCAACAAGGCACTGGCAGGGGTTATCGAACTCTTGACACGGACAAAAGAGGGTGAACGGATCACCTACCGCGACCTTGATGTGCGCCATCTCGGAGATGTCTACGAAGGCTTGCTCGAATACCAACCCCAGATTGCCGACCAAGATCTGGTCATTGTCTCAAAGAAGGGCAGCGAGACGGTCGCGCCGCAATCCTCCCCCAATCAGGAGGTCGCCTATACAGAGGGCGATGTCTATCTACTGACCGATAAGGGTGATCGGAAAGCGACAGGCAGTTACTACACCCCCGATTACATCGTCCGCTATATCGTCGAAAACACGCTCGCGCCGCTCTGTGAGGGCAAAACCGTTGAGGAAATTCTATCGCTCAAAATCCTCGATCCCGCAACAGGGAGCGGTCACTTCCTTGTCGGCGTTGTCGATTACCTCGCCGAAGCACTGATCACACACCCGGACGCGCCGCACATAGCCGAAAGGACGGACGAAGAGACAGAACTCGCATATTGGCGGCGGCGCGTTGTCGAATCCTGCGTTTACGGCGTTGACCTCAACCCGATGGCGGTGGAGTTGGCAAAGCTCTCCCTCTGGCTCCACACGGTGGCGAAGGGCGAACCCCTCTCGTTCCTCGACCATCACATCCGCTGCGGCAATTCGCTAATCGGCGCAAAAATTGAGAACCTCTCAAACCTGCCAGAATTGCGAAGAGGTCGCCGCAACGCAAGCGAAACCCAGGCGGAGATTCCGATGGAGTTCCCCTTCGCTGACAGGGTTGCCACCGCTATCGGACACTACCTGCTAATTGAGGAGACCGAGAGCCGGACCGCCGACCAGATCCACGCGAAAGAACACCAATTAGACATCGCTCAACAGATGCTCCGTTTTCACAAAGGTGTGGCGAACCTCTGGACAAGCGTTTACTTCGGAAACGATGTGTCCCAATCTGACTATCATCAAGCCCTGAATGTCCTCCACTCCAGAGACACCAATACCCTTGAAAGCCTGCCCTTCTATCGTCGAGCCCAGGGGATAGCGGTGGAGAAGAAGTTTTTCCATTGGGAAATTGAGTTCCCCGAAATCTTCCGTGACCAATACGGACGGGAGAAGGACAATCCGGGATTTGATGCGGTGATAGGGAATCCGCCGTACATCAGACAAGAGGCATTGAGCGAGATAAAGCCGTTTCTTAAAACATATCAGACCTATAGTGGTATCGCTGACCTTTACGTTTACTTTGTTGAACAAGCGCATGAGTTAGTGCGAAAGCGTGGACGATTCGGCATGATCGTGTCGAATAAATTCATGCGGGCGAATTATGGAAGAGGCTTGCGTGTTTATCTTTCAGCTAACACTACATTGAATGAAATTGTCGATTTTGGTGAGCTACCTGTTTTCAAGGATGCCACCGCAATGACCACAATCCTCCTAACCCAGCGCGAATCTGTCGACACACAAGCGTTCCGATTCACCCAAATGCAGACACTCGGTTTTGATTCGTTGGAAGCAGAAATTGACCGCATCGGTGAGCAGCTTAATCAGGAGGCGTTAGGTGAAAATTGGACATTAGCCACTGCCGATGAAATCAGGATTTTGAACAAAATCAGAACAAATAGTAGAATTCTCATTAGATACTGTGAAGGCAAGATGCGCCGAGGGCTCATCACAGGATTCAATCCGGCGTTTATTATTGACGCCGAAACACGCAATCGCTTGATTGCCGAAGACCCTCAATCAACGGAAATTATCAAGCCGTGTGTCGCCGGGGATGATATCCGCAAATATGAGATCCAATTTCGCGAGCGGTATCTGATTTTTGCACGACGAGGTATTGATATCAACCTTTATCCGGCAATTAAAAGGCATCTTAACTTTTACAAAGATCGACTCATGCCACGTCCAGAGGGTTGGGACGAAAAAAAGACATGGGAGGGACGTAAAAAAGGGAATTACAAGTGGTTTGAGATTCAAGACACGATAGCTTACTACGAAGACTTTGAACAACCAAAAATTGTTTATCCCGACATCGGCATGAACTGCCGATTCTGCTTTGACCAATCGGGACTGTTTTCAACAAACACAACCTACTTTATCTCAACTTCTGATTTGTATCTACTTGCCCTCTTAAATTCCCGTATAACTTTCTACTATCTCAAACACATCTGTGCGGTACTTGGAGAAGCGGATCAACGTGGACGACTCCGATTCTTTTCTCAATACATGGAGGAACTCCCCATCCGCCGCATCAACTTCACTACCCCTGCCGACGAACGGGACCGCCAACTCGAAAAAGCCAAAACCCTCTACCAACGCTGCCTCAACAGAGGAAGCACTGACTGCGTTCTTGGCTTCGTGAAGCACCACCTCACCGCCGATCCAGAGCGTTCCGACGTTGTCCACGATCTGCTCGCCCTCCTCGCAGAGCGGATGGTTGAGATGAACAAAACAAAAGGGGAAGAGATTCGGGGCTTCCTACACTGGCTGGAACGGGAAATCGGGGTCAAAGTTGATATGCTCAAAAACAAGACCAAGATCCAAGGTTACTTCGATCTGTCGTTTGAAGAACTCCTTGGAATTCTCAGGAGCAACCGCCGCAGCATTGACGTCGATCCATCAAGTCGAGATTTTCAAGAATCGTTAGAGCGTGAGTTTACAAATAGCCTCGACAAACTCAACCCCCTACACTCCCGCATTCAGGCTACCGATGCACTTATTGATCAGGTGGTCTATCAGCTCTACGGCTTGACCGACGAAGAAATCGCCATTGTGGAGGGCAACGTTTAATTCTAAGATCGACTATAATTGAAATTGACCGAAACGAAAAGGGCAAAGTGAAGGATCAAAAATCAGATAAAAATCAAGCAAAACTGCTTCAAGGTCCGGTCGGAAAAACACTCATTTCACTATCGATACCGACGGGGTTCGGGCTTATGGCAATTCTACTGTTTGCCATCGTTGATACATTGTATATCGGACGATTGGGCGCCGAACCGTTGGCGGCAATGGGGTTTATCTTCCCCATCAACTTTATCGTGATGAACCTCATCAGAGGGTTAAGCGTTGGCGTCTCATCCACCATCGCCAGAGCGATTGGGGAGGGTAATCAACCGAAAGTGCAGCGACTCGCGACCGATGGATTGGGATTAGCCATTCTCATCGTCACCGTCCTCTCCCTTGTCGGGCTTACACAGTTGAAGCCTATCTTCTCGCTGATGGGTGCGGAAGAGGAGATGCTCGCGCTCATCTCGGACTATATGATCCCTTGGTGTCTGGGTGTGGGGTTTCTCATCATTCCAATGGTCGCCGTCGCTGTGCTGCGCGCTACGGGCGATACCAAAACGCCCGCGATAATTATGAGCATCGCCGGTATAATCAATATCGTTCTGGATCCATTTCTAATTTTTGGCATCGGTCCGTTTCCGCGACTGGAGCTGCAAGGCGCAGCGTTGGCAACGGTAAGTTCTTGGGTGATAGCATTCGCTGCCTCATTGTGGATTTTGGGGAAACGTGAGCGACTGATTCGGTTGCCACTGTTCGATCCAAAACGCACCTTTAATTCGTGGAAAGGGATTCTTTACGTCGGTGTTCCCGCAGCGGGGGCAAATGTGATGGAACCGCTGTCAACGGCAATTATTGTCCGGATAATTTCCAAATTTGGAGAGGAAGCTGTCGCAGCTTTTGGAGTCGGAGGGCTATTAGGCGCAGTATTGCTAATTGGAATCAGGTCGCTCTCTCTGGCGGTGGTACCCTTTGTCGGTCAGAATTTCGGTGCGGGCAATTATGACCGAATTCGGGAAACGCTACGGTTTGGTGTCAAAGTCTTGCTGGTCTGGGGAGGACTCGCATTTGTTCTCCTCTACCTCCTATCCGGTGTCATCGCACCAATTTTTAACGATGACAAGGCAGTAATTGCTGCCATCATTCTCTTTTTACACATTGTGCCTATCAGTTATGGGATGTACGGCATCTCTGCGTTGGCCAATTCGATGTTTAACGCCTTAGGAAAACCTTTGCACGCATCTTTGGTCATCATACTACATCTCTTCGTTTTCGTCCTACCGTTGGCGTATCTGGGATCAATAATCTACGGATTAAAAGGAACCTTTGTCGGTATTGCCGTTGGGCATGGGGTTATTGGAATTGTCGCCTATCTGATGATACGGAAGTCCCTTGTGCGCATTGATGCAGACCGCGAATCAGCGACCACTGAGATGATCGAGCCAATTCAATAGACCAAACATAATTCGTAGGTAACGGAGGTTCCCATTCCGTTCCGCTTCTTCTTAGGCATTACGTTTCACGCACTGCTTTTCATTAACGGGTACACAACATTGCTAATCCTTTCACATAGGAGATTACTTTCACATGCCAGAAAAGAGCACAGCGTTTGCCGTGATCGGCGATCGCTACCACAATTCAGACTACATTCGTACCGCGCTGGGCAAAACCTTGGTGGGTGACCTTGGACTAACCATCGACTTCACCGACGATGTCAAGCTGCTCAATGCAGAAACGCTACGCGGCTACAAGATGCTAATCACCTTTCGAGACGGCATGATCTGGCCCCAAGGCTACGGTGCAGGCGGATCGCTGCCGCCAAATATAAGCGAACCACCAGTGCCAGAGGTCGAGGCAACCGCTGTCGATTGGATCACCGAGCCACAGGCGCAGGCGGTCAAAAATTTCGTCGAAGGCGGTGGGGTTGCCCTGTTTTACCACAATTCGACCTATATCGCCAGAGGCAATGCGACCTTTCGCGCTGTCTTAGGTGCAGCAACCGAAGGACACCCACCCGTTCGACCGTTCAAGGTTACACTCACCGACCCAGACCATCCCATCACGCAGGGTGCCAGCGACTTTATTGTTACCGACGAGCAGCACTACATGACCTACGACGGCGATCCAGCGCACGTTTTCATGCGGAGCATCAACGAGGATGGGTTGGGGTTCAACGAACTCGGCACAACTTGCGAGGCGGGGTGGGCTTATGACTACGGTAAGGGACGGATCTGCTATCTCTCGCCAGGCCATACCGTTGCTGCGCTATGGAATCCGGCATACGTGAAGATTCAGCAGAACGCAGTCCGGTGGCTATTGAGAGAAATCTAAATGGGTAGCATAGTAAACACGAGAAATGATGTCGAGATGCCGAGACAAAGACGAAAGAAAAAAATCCTTTCCTCTGCGTTCTCTGTGTCTCTGCGGTTGATTATGGTAGATTTTACAATTACTTAGACATTCCCACTGCACAGCCAACCCCCTAAATCCCCCTTGTCAGGGGGACTTTGGAAACCTCTCGGAGGTCGGAGTTATGGGTAATGTTTACTTATTTCTATAATTCACCATAAATTATCTTACACAGGAAATCAAGGGGATTGTCCGTTCACGCTTTGATGTGATAAATCTCACGCAAGTTTCGGTACTTCTGCGCATAGTCCAAGCCATATCCAACGACAAAGGTATCTGGGATCTCAAAACCAACATAGTCAATCGTTGCGGACACTATTCTTCGTGTTGGTTTGTTTAAGAGGCTGCACACCTTCACGCTTGCAGGTTCCAACGCTTGGAACTCCTTCATGAGAAAACTCAGGGTCTGTCCTGTGTCAACAATATCTTCGACAACAACCACGTCCGCGTTGTGAAGGTTTCCGTTCAATCCCTGAACTGTCCGAACATGCCCAGACGACTCGGTTCTATCGTCGTAA
The DNA here is from genome assembly GCA_022822005.1 of Candidatus Poribacteria bacterium. Taxonomy (GTDB): domain Bacteria; phylum Poribacteria; class WGA-4E; order WGA-4E; family PCPOR2b; genus PCPOR2b. The sequence continues at coordinate 29,668 of JAJECO010000079.1, read as the reverse complement.
CTTGAAAGTTGGATGAACTCACAACGCACAGGAATCGAGACCGTGCGGAACAGGTCCGCAAAGAATACGGCTGCGCCTTTAAGAACGCAGACCAGCACCGGCTCGCGATTGGAGTAATCTTCGGAGATCTGTTGCCCCAACTCCCAAACCCGCTTTTGAATTTCTGCTTCGGATATTAGAGTGGATTCAATTTCCATTTTGATCAATTTTGGTAGAAGATGAATAACTTAGATATAGCCGACGCTTCGTCTCAGTCCGAACTTTGAACGGCTCACTCGTTCGGTAGCCGATGACCCAAATAATCTCATCCCGGCTCATCAGCACCGGGACCCGTCCCCGCTCCTGCCGAGGTATTTTAGCATCAATTAACAGATCTTTCAGTTTTTTTCTGCCTTGCATTCCAAACGGCTGAAACCGGTCACCGTCCCGTCGCTGTCGAAGCTTCAGCGGAAGTTGAAGCCGATCTAAATCAAATACAGCTTCAAATTTACCGTCGGGAAACTTATCCGCCGCTGTGCAATCCATGGGTCGTTCCACAACGGTAGCAATCATCTCCGCATCCAATGGTGGAAGCGAGGTCTGCCCCGGCACCGCGACCTCATATTCAAATGAGGGGTAACTGTCTATCGACTTCTGGATGAAAACGCGGTTGTATGCTCGGCGAAACACCCCGCCGTTAGGCAGATCCAAAACACTGTTCGGGACCTCTCTATCGATCAGGATCAGCATCGATTCAAAATGATTGAAGTACAAATCCCTGACCTCTCCAAAAACCGCTGCAACAGCCAGGCGCAGGATTCGCCGACGCAACGCCAAATGATACTCTCGAAATAAACAGCGATCCAGAATAACGGTATCCGACCGACACGATGCTGTCCGGCACACTTGAAACGCATCATAAGCGACAGCCTCCAGATAGTCTGATTCCGCCTGTAGTAGTTCGGCTGTCTGATTCAAGGCGTTCTGGACATTGGAGTTGTAACCACGTTCTAAACTGGGAATAAGTTCTAACCGAACCCGATTACGGAGGTAGTCAAGTTGAGAATTTGTGGTGTCACAACGGGGGCGTAATCCAAGCTGCGCCACATAGTCCTCAATCTCTTTTCTTGAAAAAGCGAGTAAGGGGCGAATGAACTTCCCAGCCCGCACCGGAAGCATCCCTTTTAAGCCCGATGCGCCCGCACCACGCAGCAGGTTCATCAAGACCGTTTCTGACTGATCGCCACGGTGATGCCCCAACGCAATCTTCGTCGCCCCAATCCGCTCAGAGATCTGTTCATAAAACTGATATCGTGCACGTCGTGCTGCCATTTCTGCGGAGAGTTTCTGGTCCCGTATCAGCTGCGGCACGTCAATCCTATCCCTTGAAATCGGGAGGTCCAACCGATCTGCCTGCTCAGCAACATACGCTGCATCATCCGCCGAATCCTCGCGAAAACCGTGATCCAAATGGGCAATATGGAGGTGACAATTAAGTTGATTGCGTAGCGTGTGCAGAGCGTAAAGCAAGGCAAGCGAATCAACACCGCCAGAAACACCGACAAGCACTGTTTCCTTCGGTTGAATCATCTGATGTTGAGTGATAAAGTGGTAGGTGCATTGCACAAAACCAGCAGCCATGACAGAATCTCGGTTTAATCTTGCAAGCTTGGACGTTTTGCGAGGTGAACGGGTTTCGGATTGCGGACGGATCCCACAAAATCAGAAATAAAAAAGCCGCGCAAGGCGGCTAAATGATGACTTGTGAGTGCCGGTGTGGAGAGTTGAACTCCAGACAGCACGATTATGAGTCGTGTGCTCTACCACTGAGCTACACCGGCATAAGAAAAAAGGGAAACGCACTTGAAAAAGCACATTTCCCGTAGGCTTTCCTGCCTCCAATAGAACCAAGTGGTTGCAGGGGAGGGATTTGAACCCCCGTCCTCCGGGTTATGAGCCCGACGAGCTACCAGACTGCTCTACCCTGCGCCAAGATTTAGGAAGGAAATGGTGGGCGAGGAGGGATTTGAACCCTCACACCCATTTACGGGCGATGGATTTTAAGTCCATTGTGTCTGCCATTCCACCACTCGCCCGCGGCAAGGAGGCATTGAATTCCAGCGAATTCAGTTGACACTATTGTAATAGATTCCCGCCGATTTGTCAAGGTTTTTTTCCGAATTTACGAAGGGCATTCAGTTCTCTTGTAGGAGGGATCTCCGAATCCCGACCTCCAAGCCCGGCCGCACCAATGAACCAATGAACTAATGAACCAATAATTTTTCACGTTTCACGCATCACGTTTCATGTTTTTTACAGTTGACTTTCCTATACCAGCGTGGCATACTTTTTGTCTAAGGATTCATCCAATTTTTCCAATGAGAAGGAGTAACAGCAACTTATGGAGCTTACCTACGCACAAAAACAGAAAATCTTCAAAAATGGGTTTGTCAAAGTTCCCGGTGTTGTACCACAAGTGATGGTGGACGCCGCCCTCCGGGCGATCAATAGCGGTGTCGGCGAAGGGATGAACGCTGACGATATGGTAACTTTTCGATCTCGATCGTACTGTCCACAGCTACAAGGGGAATCCGTCATCACGGACCTGCTCAACCGAACACCCGCGTGGGAGTTGGCGGAATCAGCGATTGGGACAGGGAAAATTACTCCCGCAAAGGGCGGACAAATTGCACTCCGGTTTCCGAGTATGCAGGACCCGCCACCACAACCGGGCGGCCATCTCGATGGAATGCACTCGCCGCACAACGGGGTCCCCAAGGGCGTGATCCGAAACTTCACGATGCTGGTGGGCGTCTACCTCAGCCATGTGCCGCAGCCTTACTCTGGCAATTTTACAGTGTGGCCCGCGACACATCACGTCTACGAGAAGTATTTTCAGGAATACGGACCCGAATCGCTGCTTGAGGGAATGCCGCCCGTCGAATTGCCGGAACCACATCAAATCATCGGGGAGCCCGGCGATGTCATTCTGGCGCACTACCAGATCGCACATACCGCAGCGCCAAATGTTTCACCGCACACACGGTATGCAATCTTTTTCCGATTACGTCATGTCGATCACCCCGACTACCGGCCAGAAGCGATGACCGATATCTGGCTCGAGTGGGAAGGGATGCGCGATGTCGTAGAAGCGTAATTTCATCGCCCCGGGGTTTCCTAACCTGCGGATAGCATGTAGGTTGGTTGAACGGGAGCTGTGAAACCCAACTCGGTCTTAAAGCCTATGCAATTCGGGCCAGCGAGTGTAGTTCGTAGCCAACGGATATCTCCGTTCCGCTTCTTCTCATGCAACGCGTATTACGTATTATGTTATGCTCCGTAACTTCAGCGAGGCGACAGGTCCATAGCGTAACAAATCGATGGAAAGGGTAACCCATGCCAGAACAACTCGCAATCCACGGTGGACAACCAACAGTCCCAGAAGGGACGATTAAACCCTGGCCCCACATTACCGATGCAGATCGGCAGGCAGTGATGGAGGTGCTGTCCAACGACAGCATCAACGAACAGCGTAAGATTCAGTCCGAAGCATTGTCCCAAGAATGGGCAGCATACGTGGGGCGAAAGTACTGCATCCCAACCAACAGTGGTACTGCCGCGCTCCACATGTGCATCGCCGCGTTGGGGATCGAGCCGGGCGACGAGGTCATCGTTCCAGCCTTTACGTTCTGGGCAACGGCAGCCGGTGTCCTCCACCACAACGCAATCCCAATCTTTGTGGACATTGATCCCAAGACGTTCTGCATTGATCCCGCGCAGATTGAAGCCAAACTCTCGGAACGGACAAAAGCAATTATTGCTGTCCACATCCACGGGATGCCAGCGGATATGGAGGGAGTCCTCGCGATTGCTCAACAATACGGGCTCAAGGTTATCGAAGATGCCGCACAGGCGCACGGCGCAAAGTATAAGGGGATGCCGTGCGGTTCGATTGGAGATGTCGCCGGGTTTAGCACCCAGATGTCGAAAACGCTGACCACAGGCAGCGAGGGCGGTCTATTCGTCACCGACGATGAAGATTATCACAAACAAGCAGCACTACTTCAGTACTTCGGTGAATTAGTTGTGCCGGGCAGAGAGCGACAAGAGCAGGAGTATAATGCTTTTGGACTGGGGTGGATGTACCGTGGCGATGTGTTCGGTCAAGCATTTATCCGCAGCCAACTAAAAAGACTGGATGCGAACAACGCCCTACGCATCCGAAACTGCAACTTCCTTACGGAACACCTCTCCAAAATTAAAGGCATCGAAACGCCGCACGTTCCACCGCAGTGTGAGTCTGTTTTCTATAACTATGTGATCGGCGTCAAACCAGACGAATTGGGGCTTTCCGTCTCACCGAGGGTTTTCCGCGAGAAGGTTCAGGAAGCGCTGACCGCGGAAGGATTACATGTTGGACAGTGGCAAAGAAGACCCGTGCCGGCACAAGAAATCTTTCAAGCCCAAATTGGCTACGGAAAAGGGTGTCCCTGGACCTGTGGCCATGCCCAGCCGGTGGAATATCGCACAGAGGACTATCCCAACGCTACCGCTTTCATCGATTCCCATTTCTACCTTTTCGACGTGAATCCACCGAACGACCTCGATCTGATGAAGCTATACGTCGAAGCCATTGAAAAGGTGATGGATAACCCAGACCAGTTGGTTAGGTAAGCGTGTGGACAAAGCAGAGGAAAGAACGGAGCAGCATGGGAATCGTTCGCGTCTGAACGACGCAATCTATAAATGACCTGAAAGGAAGATTGATGGATAAAACAGTGAATTCGCCGACAAATGTTATCTTCTGCATCGGCGATGGGATGGGGTTTGAAAAAGTCAAAGCAGCCAGCTTATATGCTCACGGCAAAACTGGAACGCTCTCATTTGAGGCGTTCCCCTATCAAGGCGAGGTGACGACGCATTCAGCCGATGCCCCTATAACTGACTCAGCAGCAGCTGCAACCGCAATGGCAACCGGTTCCAAGGTCAACAACGGCGTCATCAGCACCGCTTTGCCGGGGGATGGCCACGAACTATATACACTCTTAGAGTGTTTCAAAGACCAGGGTAAGAGCACGGGCTTAATCTCTACTACTTTCCTCACCCACGCTACTCCCGCTGCCTTCGGTGCCCACGAACCTAAACGCGGTAATTTGGCAGAGATTGGCCAAGATTACCTGAATCAGACCCGTCCGAATGTGCTGCTCGGTGGTGGTGGCAACGGTCTAACCGAGATAGAAGCGGAAGCAGCCGGCTACACTGTTATTACAGATCGGGACGGGCTCCTATCCTTGGACACCGAAAACATTGATCGAGTTTCAGGTCAGTTTGGCGATACAAATCTGCCTTATGAGTTCGATGGACTTGGCGATCTCCCGCATCTATCTGAGATGGTGGCAACCGCGCTGAACATATTAGCAAAAAATACGACCGGCTTCTTTCTGATGATTGAAGGGGGCAGAATCGATCATGCTGGACACTCTAACGACATTGAGCGTAATGTCTACGAGACACTTGAATTCTCTAAAACGGTGCGAGTTGCATTTGACTGGGCGAAAGAACGGACTGACACCCTCATTATCGTCACCGCCGATCATGAAACCGGCGGGCTGCAAGTCCTTGAAAACAACGGTAGGGGTATTTTCCCAACTGTCTCTTGGTCCACCGGCGGTCATACAACCACGAATATCCCTGTATACGGCTGGGGCGCCAACGCAGCGTGCATCTCTGATGTAATGGATAACACCGATTTCTTTAATCTTGTGATGCACAATCAATCCCCGGAAAAATAGAGCACCATCAGGGTTGAAACGTGAGGGTTACCAGTTTCACGCCTTACGAAGGAAGGAATTCTATGTACGATGCCGTGCAGCATTTCGAGCAGCTATATGCATCTGTACCGAGGGAATTTGCGTTTCGAGGCTCGTCACAGGAAGAGTGGCTTGCTTGGCGCGAAGCTTTTCAGACCCGTCTGCGTCAGGCGCTCGGCTTGGACAAGATGGAGTCAGATCTACAGGGGTATCAACCGAGTGCAGAGATGTCTCAATCCGAAGATATGGGGACACATATTCGAGAACGGTGGCATCTGTGGGTTGAGCCAACCGTGCCATTGCCTTTCTATCTACTGCGTCCCAAAACACAGAACGGCCCCTTGCCTCTGGTGCTCACACCGCACGGTCACAATCATCCGCACATCTACGTCGGGATTGCGCACAGCGAAGATGAAGAGAAATCTATGCTGGAAGGAGAGCGAGACATCGCCCGTCAAGCGGTGGAAGAGGGGTATCTGGCGATTGCACCAACCGTCCGCGCTTTTGGTGAGACGCGCACCGAGACGGACAAGGAAAATGACAAAACATCTTCCTGCCGAATTGCGTTGATGCACGGTCTATTGGTAGGGCGTACGCCCATCGGAGAGCGTGTTTGGGACATATCCCGTCTGATCGATTGGGCACTAACGCATCTAAACGTGGCGGCACAGCAGATCGCGATTACCGGAAATTCTGGCGGCGGCACCGTATCCCTGTTTGCTGCTGCCTGCGAGCCTCGCATCTCTGTCGCTGTCCCAAGCAGCTATTTCTGCACTTTCGAAGGAAGCATCGGTTCCATCCATCACTGCGACTGCAATTATGTGCCGGGTATCATGCGGTTGGGTGAGATGTACGATGTCGCCGGACTAATTGCCCCGCGCCCTTTCTCCGCGATCGCTGGGAAAGACGATCCCATCTTTCCGATTGAGCACGTCAAATCTGCCTTTGAACGTCTGCAGCAAGTCTACACAGTCGCTGGCGTACCGGAAAATTGCCAACTCCATATCGGCGACGGGGGACACCGCTACTATAAAGACGGCGCTTGGCCCTTTGTTCGTGAGCATTTCACAACAGCGACTGTAACCGCCTGAACAAGTCCCCCTGACAAGGGGGATTTAGGGGGTTGCCATTCCACAACAGTGCCTGTAATCGCTTGAACCCCTATAGAACGTGTAAGCTTATGGCACTGTGGCGAATCCGCCCTGAAGGTTCGGTCAGGGTGATCCGAGATTCAACCAACCGACGCGCTAAAAATTTCCAGCTGCGCTAACGCCTCCTGAATCTTTCCCAACCGTGTCGAATCTGTAATCTTTGCCCCATTGGTATCCGTCACATAAAATGAGTCCTCTGCTATAAATGCCTCGGTCGTAATCTTGGCAAGATGGATATCCAAGCCCAGTTTATAGAAGGCATCGGAGATTGTGAAAAGTAGACCCACCTGATCTTGAGCGCGGATGTCAATAATCGTTGCGCGATCTGACCCCTCATTGTCAATTCGGATCCTCGGTTGGATGTTCCGCCGTTGGCGGCGAGAGGGTGGTCCCGATTCGCGCTGCTCCTGCAAGACAGTTTCCACATCAACGTCCCCATTCCAGACAGCGGTTAGTGTTTCACCAATCTGGTGAAACCTATCTAAAATTGAGCCCTTACCCGTCTGTCCATCTGTCACATTCAAAACATCGATCACAATACCATCGCCACGCGTGTTGATCATAGCCCTTAGTATATTAATATTCTCGATCGTCAATACTCCTGTAATCTGCCGAAAAATACCTCGTGCATTACGTGTGCAGATACCGATTTGAGTATAACTCTGATTCTCCGCAAATTGAGAAACTGCGATAGGCTGATCCCCTAACTTCTGAACGAGTTGAATCTGTTTGCCGATGAGATCGGGTGTCTGCGAAACCAGTTCTTGGTCGGGCATTGTCTCAAAATGTCGAGCAATTGCAGCCTCTCCAATTGCTTCGCCGATGAGTTGAGTCACCCGTACTTGCAGTTCTTCAGGTTTTAAGAGTTCCATCCTACCTTGCATGAACTCAAGTGTCCGTGTGTAAAGCTGCCAAAGCAGGATCGCATTCCATTGGTTCCAAATCTCTGTGCTTACGGCTCGCATGTCCGCAAAAGTCAAGAGATACAGCATCTTCAGATGCTGCTCATCCTGAACCAATTCCGCAAATCGTTCAATAACTTGCGGGTCATCGAGGTCCCGTCGCTGCGCGGTGTGGATCATGTCCAAGTGTCTCAAAATGAGAAATAACACTACCTCTTTATCCAGGGTGTCCAAACCCATGCGGTCTAAAGCGGCTTGTGCCATTTCAAACCCGCGCTCGTCATGTCCTCCCGGTCCATCAACCCCTTTTCCGACATCGTGTAATAAGATTGCTAACCGCAGCAATTCCGGTTTCTCTATCTCTTTGAGAATATCGAGAAAAACTTGCCCATCCTCCAACTGTGCTAACGTCGCTTCTTCGAGATTTTCAATCGCGTATAGGGTGTGCTCATCAACGGTGTATTGATGCGGTCGATCTGACCGCACCAATGATCGGATTTTGCCAAATTCAGGTAGATAGCGGTCCAGCACCTGCCAACGATGCATCCGGCGCAACACTTCCGCAACCGACTGCGGAGAACGCAGAATGGACAGGAAGCATTCAGTAACTTCGGGGGAACGTCGAAATTTTTCATCAATGAGATGAAGGTTAGCGACAATCTGATGCCGCACATCCGCACTGATTCGATTTCCCAATAGTTGGCGGTGCGCAAAGACCTTCATCAGCCGTGTGGGGTCGTTCCTGAAGTCGAATTGACCTTCCTGAAAACCAATCTCGGCCCGCACAACTGTAAATCCATCGGGCAGTGCTTTGGTTTGCCAGCGCTCAAACAAGTGATTTATCGGAGATCCCTGGTGCTTCACCCGATCTATGATCAGTTTTGCAAACTCATAGAGGTGCTCTGCGTGTAGATAATAATCCCGCATCATCGCTGTTTCTGCGAGCGAATGTCCATTATCCTTATACCCGAGATTTTTAGCGATGGTTTCTTGTACATCTAAGACTAACTGATCGTTTCTTCTATGGTTCACATAGTGGAGTTCATTACGCAACTTCCACAGAAAATCGAGCGACGCCTCACACGATTGCTCAACTGCCCGGGGGATAATCCCTCGTCTTTGGAGTTCTTCAAGGTCCTTAACCCCAAAGCGAACCGCTGCAACCCAGATGCCTGTATGAAAGTCTCGCAGCCCACCGGCGCTCTCCTTGATGTTGGGTTCCTGTAAGTAAATCGTTGCGCCGTAAGATTCGTGACGGGCACTCCATTCCTCGATCGTTTTTGCAATGAACTTGCCTACCTGCTTCTTGAAAAAATGTTTGGAGGTCAATCGCTGAAATTGACGGTAAACCCGTCTTGCACCGACAATGTACCGCGCTTCCAGCATTGAGGTTTTCGAGAAAATATCATCGTAGGTTGCACGAACACACTCTTTGAGTGATCGGCAGCTATGACCCACCTCAAAGCCGATGTCCCACAGTGTCGTAATCAGTTGGTTGGCGAGCGGTTCTACCTGACTCACGTTCAGCTCCGAAGGGTTATAGACCAACATGATGTCGATGTCTGAATAGGGATTCAGTGCTTCCCGACCGTAACCGCCCAATGCGAGGATGGCTATCGAGGCATCGTCAGACAATCCAGAACGACCACTGTCCGATTTGACCGCGGATTGATAAATGCGCTGAATCACGTTATCTGCGAGACGGGTATATTCTGCGACAACCTCCCTGCCTCCAATCCCAAAACGGTGGCGGGAATAAATGCGCTCACGTTCTTTGGTACAAAAGTCCTTAAGTTCCTCTACAAGTGTACGGTTCTGTTGCATTTGTTTTTCTCCGGTGAAGCACCGAAATTCAACGATCTGAGATGTCGAACCCTTCACACATCGAGATATGTGAAGGGCTCAGTCAGTTGTCATCCTAACTGGGATGGAGTGCTAAAAAAGAGGATACAAGCGAGCATTGGTAACAAAATCAACAGCAGCTTGACCTCAAGCAGGTAGTTTTGGTAGCGTGAAGCAGACGGATCGCCGCCCTTGAACCGCTCGATAAATTTGATCCGTCGGTCAACCGAAGGATGCGTCTGAAATAGCTCGAACAGACGTTGGATAGACCGAGGTGTGCAGTTGAGATATGCAAGTCGGGCTAACGCAAGTTGGAGTGCGTCCGGTTTACCTGTCAATGTGGCGGCGTACAGATCTGCCTGATGCTCAAAACGTCTCGACAGAGCGCGGAAAATGATAACAAAGTAGAGGGATATGAAGAAAACCAAACCGATTGCCGGCAATAGGGAAGATGTTGACGGAAGCGATTCAAGCGGTCCCCCAATGTAGGTGTAATAGATAGCATAGCTGAGAAAATAGACAATCATAAACATGAGATAGGTTAAAATGTGCTTGTAACGAATATGACCAAACTCATGTGCGACAACAGCTTCAATCTCATCGTCGGAAAAGTGTTGCAGCAAAGCATCCGTCAGGAAAATCTGCCGGGACCATGGGGCGATTCCAGCCACAGCCGCATTAGCCACCGATTCCGTCTGCCAGATAACAATGTCCTTGTATTTAATGTTGTCTTGGGCAGCCAATCGGTGGAGCTTGGTCCTGAGATTAACATCCGTCAGCGGAGTCGTTCGCCAAATGAGACCCAATAACAGGGGGGCATAGATATACGCTAAAAAAATCAGCGACATCATAAGTGCGATAGGCAAATAGGTGTGATTGGCAAGGAACGGGATGTGGGCAATCAGATCAAGCAGGGACAGGTAAGCAAATAGCGGCAGTAGCGGCAATAACAGAAATTTCAGATGGACGCTGAGGTACTCTTCCCTTTTCCAGTTACTCGATGTGACTCGCTGCTCAACTTCATAAACCGCGAGACGGATGAGCATCAGCCCAGTAACCAACGGGACGATCCCCACAAGGTGCTTTGTATTAATTAAAGGAAACCACGCCAACGTTTTGCCGATCAATAGCGGCAGATTTAACAGGTAGACATCGCAGATATAGCCGATCAAGAGGAGGCATTCAAAGATAATCGCAGACCGTTTGATACGGTATAATCGATGCAGCCGGGCGTCTTGATCCGTTGGCAATGTGCGTGTCCCATAGCGGCCGAAAAAATAAGCAAGCAGCGGTGGGCAAATGGTTATTACAGCCGTAACGATTAAGGTGAGTAGCTGATTAAACTCCCCGACTCCCTGCGAGGGCTCATAGAAGAATAGGAAAATCACCCCTGCGATTAAAACGATGCTAATTTGACCCATTGCTGTATTCCTGACTGTAAGGAGACGTCTAACGCAACCTTCTCTGACCCCGGCCGGAAATGAAATTCAAATTTTGCAGCGGCTGCGCCCGTCTGTGCTGCTGCATATGCTCTACGTGTTACTAGGATTAAGCATAGTCAATACGGTCGAATTCCGGATAGGGCTTCAGTACAAGAGTCCGCTGATCATGAATCTAAGAGAAAGGCTATTCGCTTCCGTAGCAACGTCGATAGTACTGGTCCCGATATAATCATCGGTGGAAACGGGCCCCTGGTCCCAGGAAATACGGTCGGCATTATGAACACCGAAACCGAAATCCATTTGTACAGCCCAGTGTTTCCGAAACTCATACCCAACACCGACACTAGCACCCGGACCTAGAACGGAGTCAGAAATCTCAGAAAAGTCATACTCGGACATAGGCAAAACGATATCGAAAAACAAGGAGGGTACAGTCTTTTTTACGAAATATGTGATCCCCATCATGCCCGAAGTGAGTTTTCGTCTTTTAAACGAATACAAACCTTTTAACGAATACGAAACGAGAAATTTTTCGGAGATTCCGTAGCCAACTTTGAAGTTGACTGCTGGACCTCTCTCAACGACAGTCTCACTATAGGAGGTACGCCCAATCACCTTGCGAGTCTCTGGGGGCAAGGTTCCCAAATTCAGAACCTGTCTTATGGGACTCGGACTCCACGCCTTGTATTTAATAACCTCCCATTGTTCGCTGGCAGCAACTGCCCCGACACCACCGTCAAGTTTGATGAAGCCTCCCTGACGCGTGCCACCACAGCCAACCGCCAATAGTGCCAAAAATAGCAACAATATCAGGATATACCCATTAGTCCTGCCCATTATTCCCCCTCCTTTAGGGTGATTATCCGCTTAAATGACTAACACATAATATTTTTCCACCGTGTTGGACGAGGATATGCAATATTTGTATGCTGGTCTCGAATTTCGCTTGGACGCTAGCAACCTACGTCATTCTATCACAGCGGAGTTTGGGAAGTCAAACAAAACCCTGAGCATCGGAAAGCCGTTGACAAGGCGTATCCGATTATCTATAATGCAAACACTCAAAATCCGAAGGAGGCATTAAATATGAATGCAACCGCTCCCACCTTGCCAACCATCTCACTCGGTCCGTATCAGGTGAGCCGACTCATCATCGGTGATAACCCAATCTACGGCTATTCGCATTTCAACCAACTTCTGGCTCAACACCAACAGGAGGCACACGCACCGGATTCCGTGATGGAGACACTGAGACGCGCCGAAGCTGTTGGGATCAACGCTTGGCAGAACACAATCACGGAACGTTCCCTCTCTGATCTACGCCGTTACCGGGAGGAAGGTGGCACAATCCAGTGGCTATGCCTCAGTACATCCCAGTGGTACGATGAACCTCACCATATCGCAGAAGTCGCACGACATAACCCAATCGGTATGGCACCCCATGGCGGCGGAATCGGCGATCGCTGTCTCCGCGAAAACAAACTCGATCTGCTCAAAGACATCCTCAAACGCATTCGAGATACCGGTGTCTTGGTCGGCTTATCCGCCCACGACCCCAAACTCATCAGTATCGCAGAGGACGAGGATTGGGACATTGATTACTATATGGCAGCCCTCTACAACCTGCGTGGTGGGAGAGAGGAATTTGAGGAGAGGTTTGGTTACCCACCCTTGGGGGAGGTCTATCTGCGCGAACATCGTCCCAAGATGTGTGAACAGATCCTGCAAACAGACAGACCGTGTATTGTCTTCAAGGTGCTCGCCGCCGGTCGCGCGGTTGGATCGAAGGAACAAATCCGCGAAGAGTTTGCGTTCGCGTTGAAAAACATCAAACCTAACGACGCCCTCCTTATCGGCATGTACCAGAAGTTCGGGGACCAGGTCGGTGAGAACGCCACGATGATCGCTGAACTCTGTCAAGAGTGACCCTCTGTCAACTGACACGACTTTCCAAGACAAGCACACGGAGTATCTATACTGGAAAAGGTCTCTAGGGGATGAGTGGGTAGCCTCCGCTACGGAGAAGTTTGAGACAGAGTTTTTGTACGATGATTACCACCACAAAAGACCTGAGCTCTTTCATGAATGGTCGCACGTTTTCTCGTTCTTCGATGAGTATATAATCCTCAATCCCCAGCAGCAAGCTATGTGGATTGTCACGCTCGGATACGACTAATCAGAATTGAGGTGTGAACATGACCGTTGTAATCGGGGACTCGTCGGTTCCGATTGCATCGAGAATCCCGAGAATCGGGAGATGCGGTGCGGTTAAAAACCGCACCTACCGGGCCTGGGGACAATGCGGTTCGGTTTGGAGTGTCTCATTAATTCTAAGATCCACTATAATTTTGACCGAACAGAACTTTATAGAATTTTTTCTGTATCCAGAGCAACACATAAGATATGGGTATGATAGAAACCGATATGAAGAAGAGGCACGGGCTAAAACGGGCAATCTTCACGGGGGGCGCCTAAGACAACAAAGAATCGCTACCCCCCCGGTAATCTAATCCACATCGAGCGAGGAGTCGCAAGATGCGGGAATGGGAGGAAGACTGATGGGTCGTCAAAAGATGGGAATTTTGCTGCTCATCTGTTTCTTTTTGGTTTTTATCAAACAAGGGATAGCTGCTGAGACCGATTCAAGCCAAAGGGATGGCGCATTCGTCATCGCAGGGCAAGTGACTGGTGGGTTTATCGGAACAGGTATAGGTGCTCTGATTGGTATAGCCCTCACACTTCCCTGTTTTATGATGCTAGACGAACCAGAAGGCGCGGATCCCTTGTTCATGTTCGGCGGAATGGCGGGCGGAATATTTGGATGCGCTGGTGGTGTTTATGCAGTTGGGGAGATATTTGGTAGCGGAGGGGGCTCTTTCAAGGCAACCTTAAAATGGTCAATATTGAGTTCTATCGGTGCCACCATCGGCTATCAGCGGTCAAAACGGAAGCAACCGCCCAGCATTTCATTGGCTAATGATAAGTTCACACTCCACCTGCCAACGATGAGTATACAAAGTTCACAACTCCCCAATCATCGTCCCCAAACGGATTACATGGTGCGGTTGGTCAATGTTGGATTTTAGAGTGCACAATGTATGCTGTTGAGGTACAGAGAGTTTCCAAATAAAATGGATGAATACCTTTAACATTTCGGCAACGGTTTTCAAAGTGGTTGCAGTCGAATCAATGATTTTGGGACTGAGTGCAGTGCTGAATTGTCAACTCGACATAGAACTGTATGTAAAGGTAATTCTTCCGCCAAACCACCCACCCACCATGGCTGGGGCAAAATTCCCCAATCCATTCGATTGACGAAATGCAGCATATAGCGTGCTTGCAGCCCGTTCTGTGATAAAACTTCTCGAATCTAGTACGATAAGGAAGGTGTCCAATGAAAACCGTCAGAATCACACTCCTCGGCTGCCTGGCAGCGGTGTGGATTGTCGCCTGTGGTCAGGACACGGCGGAGCCACCGAGTCCCGACCCAGTGGATTCACTGGATAATGAGGAGGTGGGTGAGGGTCATCTTGGGACAGTTGTAGGGCCATTGTGGAAGACACTGGGGAAAAACCCCATTAACGCCACAAAGGCTGAATTGGCAACGGTGACTCATCTACGGGTGACGAGGGGGTCGGCGTACTACCCAGTTATCGAACAGTATGAACTCGAGTTATTGGTAGCGTGTATCAACTTGGTGGAGTTAGAAATAGTGGACACGTATCTAACCGACGAGCAGCTCGTGGCGTTGGCGGGATTGACCAAGTTAGAGTCGTTAAAGCTGCGGGGAAGCAACATCACCGACCTCTCACCGATCGCGGGATTAACCAATCTGAGGATGTTAGATACTTCTGACACCCCGATTGCCGACCTCAGTCCGCTTGCCGGTTTGGTCAACCTACAGCGCCTGTATCTGGCTAGCAACGACATAGCCGACCTCAGTCCGCTTGCCGGTTTGGTTAACCTACAGTACCTGTATCTCTCTGGCAACGACATTGTTGACCTCAGTCCGCTTGCCGGATTGGTCAACCTACAGTACCTGGATCTGGCTAGCAACGACATTGTTGACCTCAGCCTGCTTGCCGGATTGGTCAACCTACAGTACCTGGATCTCTCTATCAACGACATAGCCGATCTCAGCCCGCTTGTGGGATTGGTTCAGCTAAGGACACTCAATCTGGCTGGCAACGACATAGCCGATCTCAGTCCGCTTGCCGGTTTGATCAACCTGCAGATCCTGTATCTCTCTGGCAACGACATTGTCGATCTCAGCCCGCTTGTGGGATTGGTTCGGCTAGGGACACTCAATCTGGCTATCAACGACATAGCCGATCTCAGCCCGCTTGTGGGATTGGTTCGGCTAAGGACACTCAATCTGAGAAATAACAAGATTGTAGATATTCAGTCGTTGCTAGATAACGTGGGGATCGGGGCAGGCGATAAGATAGAACTCCAAGGGAATAACTTGAGCGACATTTCACGCAATCAACACATTCCGGCTCTTGAAGCACGCGGCGTGACTGTCGTTTGGTGAGCCACCTCTGCTTATCTGACACACAATCCCACAGCGAATGACCAGAGATAAAGCCCGCCACACCCGCAACCGAAACCCACTCTGACATTTATGCAGGGCATATCCGTAAACCAAGACACGGTATCGTCGGATACCGATATGACCCAACCCCTACGCGTTCAACAGGTATCCAGATAGTTTTTCTTACACATGTGGAACACTCTCGAAACGGAGACACATTACCTGTTATTCCTCACCGTGCCATCCAACCGCCATCGACAGTCAGAATATGCCCGTGAACGTATGAGGCCGCCTCAGATGCCAGAAAGACTGCCGCGCCCGCTATGTCATCGGGCGTACCAAATTGACCGACAGGGATTCGATTCATCAGTTCTGCGACTCGCACCGGATCGTTCAGAAGTGCACTTGCCATATCGGTCTTGATATACCCCGGCGCAATTGCGTTCACGTTAACGCCTTTTGAAGCCCACTCATTAGCAAGTGCTTTCGTCAGTTGTGCTACGCCGCCTTTACTTGCAGCGTATGCTGATGCCCGGATACCGCCAGAAAAACTCAAGAGCGATGCGATGTTAACAATCTTTCCGCTGCCGCGCTCGACCATAGCCCGTCCAACCTGTTGGGAGAGCAACCACACCGACTTCAAATTGACCCGCACCACATCATCCCATCGGTCCTCCGGAAAATCAACGGCATCGTCGCGGTGCGTTGTGCCTGCGTTATTGACCAAAATATCGATCTGTCCATACGACGCGTCCACCGCTGCGACTAGATCCGGAATGTTCTCTGTTTCGTTCAGATCGCAAGGAAAAATCTCCGCTTGAACCCCTATCGCCTGTATCTCCCGCTGCGCCTCAATGAGTGTCGATTCGGATCTTGCAACAAGTGCGAGATTCGCCCCAGCACTGGCGAGACCAACTGCAATGCCCTTACCGATCCCACGACTCGCCCCGGTGACCAGTGCCACCCGCCCTTCCAATGAAAAAAGATGTGAAATTGTCATACTAACCCTCCAGATTGTAAAATTCCCAACTCAGCCGTAACGACTTGATACTTGACACAGTAAAACAGGCATCGGTATAATAACATAAGTTTATATTTTCCACCATTATCCGCCCGCAAATACGACTCTACAAAGGAAAATATCGTGAAATACCGTTGTTTCTTCAGTCTGGTTGTCGCTATTGCTCCGTTTCTTCTGCTCTTCGCCTGCAGCCAAGCTCAACTCCCTCCCGTCGATCCAGCCCAGAGTACCCCATCCGGTGTCCAACTGTTAGAATCGATTGAAAATGCTTTTGTTAGTATCGCCGAAAAGAGTAATCCTGCCGTTGTTGGTATCACAGCATTGAACGTGGAAAGGCAAGGTATCCTCTCTCGAAATGCTGACCGACAAGAGGGAACGGGGTTTATTTTTCGCAAAGATGGTTATGTCTTAACCAATAACCATGTTGTGGACGGTGCAAAACAGATTACCGTCCGACTATTTGATAGCAGGGAGTTCAAGGATGCTCAATTAATTGGGGTTGATCCAAACACAGATGTTGCCGTGTTGAAAATTGATACACCAGAACCCCTTCCCGTACTTCCTTTTGCTAATTCAGATAAGGTTAAAGTTGGACAATTTGCAATTGCAATCGGCAATCCATTCCAACTTAACTATACGGTGACTACCGGGATTGTCAGCGGAAAAGGACGTTCATTACCGTCACGGCTTATGGTTCACTATCAAGATTTTATTCAGACCGATGCGTGGATCAACCGAGGAAACAGTGGTGGTCCCTTACTTAACATCCGCGGCGAAGTTATCGGTATCAATTCCGCGATTCGCCGTGCGGACGATGTCCCGACAGCAGAGGCGGTCAAAGCCGGTGCCGGTTTTGCTATTCCCATCAACCTTGTGAGGAAAGTTAGCGACCAGCTTATTGCGAATGGACAGGTGATACGCGGCTGGCTGGGAATTTTAATGAGACAACATGATCAAGGTATCCGGGTAACTGGCTTTGCTAACCCATCACCCGCCAGACAAGGGGGCATGGAAGTAGGAGATATCATTGTCGCATACAATGGACAAGAAACACGAGAAATCCGTAAGTTCAGTTTCCTTATTGCTGAGTCGATGGTTGGTGAGGAGGTAGCATTTACAGTCGTTCGCCGTGGGGCGCGCAAAAAACTCTCCGTAACGATTGGTAGGATGCCGCGGCGTTACACAGGATTGGCAATGGAGTCAGATTCGGAATCTTGGACGAAGGTGGGTGTCATTGTCCGCGAATTGGGTGACCAAGACTTTGAGCGTTACACCTACTTGAGCCTTGAGGATGAGGGCGTCATTATCGAAGGGGTTCGTCCTGATGGTCCTGCCCTAAACGCAAGGATCCCAATCGGCACATTAATCGTGGCAGTCAATGACCAGCGAATCAAAAACATGGAAGACTACGATAAAGCGCTGAAAAACGCACTCCGGAAATCGGAGATCTCTTTTGAAATCAAGAATGTTTATACCGAGCAGGGGACAGAAACAGTCACGCTTAAAATTAATCAGGAGTGAAGCATCGAATTGACGAATCAAGTTATTGAATCACAGATATTATAGTGGATTCTAAATAATAGGAGTTACGCACTTCAGTTTGTGGTAGCGCAATTCATTGCGCGTCCGGACGCCCCGATTTATCGGGACTACTACAAACCTACGGATTTACTGTAGCTGTGCAATTCATCGGGCATCACGAGTCGTGTTATTCGGTAATAAATCACCAAATTATGAGGCTTTGAGCATTCAACTGCGTAAGTCCTAAAGAAATAAACACTTTCACCCCTGGTAGGTGCGGTTTCCAACCGCACCGGTTTGGCGTGTCTCATTAATTCCAAGCTCCACTATAAATCATTCCTGAGTGCCTCAGTTATTTGGGTGTCGGACTATAGGGAAGTGACAATGAAAAAAACGCTATCAAACTTGCAGGAAGTCCTTGGTCCTGATGGATTAATTGCGAAGCAGCTAACAGACTATGAATTTCGACCGCAACAACTCGAAATGGCGGAATCCGTCGCTAACGCGCTCTCGGACAACGAACACCTCATCGTTGAAGCAGGCACAGGTGTCGGTAAAACTTTTGCCTACCTTCTGCCCGCAATCGATCTTGCGCTTGATACTCATGAGCCAGTAGTGATCTCGACCAATACCATCAACCTGCAAGAACAGCTGATTTACAAGGATATACCGTTTCTCCAACAGGTGCTTCCGCAACCTTTCACCGCGGCACTCGCCAAAGGACGTGGAAACTATCTTTCGCGTCGTCGGTTGGAGAGCCTGATGACTTATGAGCGAGGGTTGTTTGATACAAAGGCAGAGGTGGAAGATCTGGCTCGCGTTGTGGAGTGGGTCGACGTCACTGAAGACGGAAGCAAGGCGGACCTTGAACCGCAACCGATGTTTGAGATTTGGAATAAGGTCGCTTCGGATACGGATAACTGCCTGCGCCAGCGATGTCCGACCTACGATACCTGTTTCTACTTCAAAGCGCGTGCACAGGTGGATGAAGCCGACCTGATTATTGTTAATCATCACCTGCTTTTCGCGGATTGGGCGCTGCGTAAAGCCAATCCTTACGCAGCCATATTGCCAGAATATAGATACTTAATCCTGGATGAAGCACATCACCTTGAAGCAACCGCAACGGAACACACAAGCGTTGAGTTCAGCAATACACGGGTCAAGAGGTTCTTAGATTCTCTATGCAATCCGCAGGGGAAGGCAGGACTCTTTATCCGATTCCAATCAACAGGTTCGGTTCGACTTGTCGAGGACGCACGAGAAGAGGCAAACCAACAGTTTGGTTTATTTATGAGTTGGTTGGAGCGGCAAGGGGTAAGAGATCGAGGACATGGCGTCACACATACCGTTGATCAAGCCGATTTCGTACACAATGTATTGGAGGACCCGTTACGTGAACTCCAAAGCCGGTTGAAGTCGATGAAAGATGCCGCTACAACTGAGGATGATCAGCAAGAGATTGATGCCCATCTGCGCCGCTGCCGTGAACTGCGTAACGACTTAGATGTGATGGTTAGCCACACACTGCCGGATTACGTCTACTGGATCAACACCTCAACGCGAGGCCGATTCGATCGAGTCGTGTTGCATGCAACCCCAATCAACGTGAGTGAAGAATTAAACGCCCACCTGTTTGATAAACTGGATAGCATCGTCATGACCAGTGCCACGCTCGCGACCAATCAGAATTTCGACTACTTTCGGAATCGGGTTGGTCTTTCCCACTCTCGTGAATTGTTGGTCGGATCGCCCTTCAACTATCAGGAGCAGGTGGAGATTCATATCCCTTCACGGATGCCGGACCCACGAGATCGCACCTTCACACAAGCTGCTACTGCGCAAATCCTGAATTACCTCAAGTTGACACATGGCAAAGCCTTTGTCCTATTTACAAGCTACCGGATGATGGACGAGGTCTACGAGAACATCCTACCCGATCTTGAGCAACTTGGGATTGAGGTGCTCAAGCAAGGAGAGGGACTTTCGCGCAGCGCAATGCTGGCAGCGTTTCGGGAAGACATCGATTCTGTCCTGTTTGGGACTTCCAGTTTTTGGGAGGGAGTTGATGTACGGGGTGAGTCGCTCAGTAGTGTGATTATTACCAAACTACCTTTTGAGGTTCCTACACATCCGGTAATAGAGGCGAGGGTCAAGCAGATCGAAGAGCGAGGCGGAAATCCGTTTATGGAGTTTAGTTTGCCGGAAGCAATTATTCGGTTCAAGCAAGGGTTCGGGCGTCTAATTCGCACAAAAACGGACACAGGAATTTTCGTTGCCCTCGATTCGCGCATTAGGACCAAGTTTTACGGCAAACAGTTTTTGAACTCGCTGCCACCCTCCAAAATTATAAAGAGCTGATGAGACGGCGAGTCCGTTGCACAATAAAGCGTTGCACAATAAAGGCTGACAAGTGATGAGCAATCCCTTTTGTATCACTCATCACCTGTCGCTTAGTCAGCCACCGTTAGTATCGATGCGGTGCCGGTTGTGCAAGCCGGATCCCTTTATTGTGCATGAAGGGAAATTCGTAGATGATTCTTTTGTAACGAGTTGCGGTGCCTTCCGGCGGTTTTAACTCAAGTGGAATAATAACCGTTAAGGTTTCGGCGTTGTGCTTCATCTGATAGAATGGGAGAAATCCCTCGATACTCTCACCGGGCTGAATCCCCTTTTCTGTGTCGAGAAGTTGTGTTTCTATCAAAATCTCTCTCGCCTTTTTGAGCCCATTTGTAACATATATTCCCGATGCGCGGGACATATAAGTCAAGCGTTCTTTTAGAGCGCCATAATCTAATGACCCATAGCGGTTCTCCCCTTGATCGATCATCTCACACGGGACTTGTCGAGTACCTTGGATCCGATAGACTACGGGGGTGGCGGCATTGTTTGTGACTTTAACATAAAAGACATCCGTTTTGTCGCCTTGGTGCAGCGCTTCAGTTTCATAGAATGGGGAATAAGCATTTCCACGATTATACTTGCGATCAAGGTCTGCACGGCGCCAATAGACAATCTGAACCGTGATGTTATCCTTGGTTATTGAGAGGGTTTTTCCCGTGGGAGGCCTAATCTTAAACGTATCTGTAGCCTCCTCAACGACAATATTTTCTGGCAAGGTCTCAGCCGGTTGAACGGCCGGAAGATTTTTTAGCGATGTCGTTGCCATACAGCCAGCAACCAGTAGGGTTAAGACAAGCAGCCCGGCACTGCTTATCAATGCGCTCACATTTAATTTTTTCATGGTAAATCTTGCCTCCTCATTCGTCCATCAATCATGATGGCTGTTTTATTAATTAAACATAACTATTTCGATATTCGCCCTTCTGCCTCGGCACCCAGAAATCTATCCAAATTACGTCTAGGTACTCACTATTATACAACTCGACAGTGTCGAGGTTCTTTTGCTAATTTGCTAGTATAGCATACCTCCATTTTTAATTCAAACACAAAATTAACTCGGTTTTTCACAAAACTACCGAGAAGTATAGGCGCCAACCTTTTTAGCGGTTCCGTAGGCTCATTCGGATAGCCGCTCCATCGTTTTCTGATATCGCTTGTCCATCTCTGGTTCCTGCAATTGCAGATATGCTTGCTCCGCACGACGCGCTACCTTTTGCGATGGAGGTTCAGGGATATCAATGACTGCCGTTGAAATTTGGTCGTTGCCCCACTTATAAGCGACAATTTCGCCCTTACTGATGATGAGGTTCATACCCACATTTGCCTCGACAATTGGCACCCCGTTTTCTCGCGCTCGTGCAAGCACCGCCTCGTTTTGGCCCTTGCTCTTCGATCCATAGGACGGGATGAGGATCAGGCGTGCTCCATCGAGCACCAGTGTGCGTGCTATCATTGGATTCCATCGGTCATTGCAGATGACAGCGCCAGCGCGACCAACTGGTGTATCAAAAGCGCGTAACGTCTTGCCGATACGGTTAAAATTCCAAGAGGAATGCGTACCTTCAGCGAGCTGCGTCTTGTGATACTTCCCACAAATTTCGCCGTTGTAATCGATAAACACCGCACAGTTGTAAGCTTCGTCGGCGATCCGTTCAGCGAAACCGAAGCAGAGAGAAATCCCTAACTTTTTGGCAAGTTGTTGAAAACGCTGAATGTAAGGACCATCAATCGGTTCTGCGATGTCTATTAACCGCTCCGCCGTCTCCCGATCCTCGATGACCTCCATGACGACATAGCCCTCAAGCACCCCTTCTGTCGTCAAAATCAACTGTGGCTGTTCCTTGGCGGCTTCAACAAAAAATGCCTCCATCTTGTCAGCGTTTGCCGCTTTATCCCACTTCTTCGGTTTAATCGAAATTGCTGCGACCTTGACTGAGTTATACATGCTTCACCTCTCTATACGTGAAACGTAAAACGTGAAACGCGATTCATCCACGAATCTGCGCCAATCCCCGCGAAAAATAAAAAATTAGCGGTAATTTGTGTGATTGACGGATGGCTTTCAGACTTATCAACTCACACCAAAGGTTATTTATCTAGGACTTACACAGCACGTTCATAAGTCCCCCTGACAAGTTTCCCCCCTGATAAGGGGGGCTAGGGGGGTTAGGGGATTTAGGGGG
This sequence comes from Candidatus Poribacteria bacterium, assembly GCA_022822005.1. Lineage (GTDB taxonomy): Bacteria > Poribacteria > WGA-4E > WGA-4E > PCPOR2b > PCPOR2b. Next base: position 6,880 of record JAJECO010000079.1, on the reverse strand, counting down.
TTAAAAATCAAAAATCTACTCTCCGTGTGCCGTCCTGTTACCGAAATGGCCAAGTGCCGGGATTGAGTTGGTCCGGACTCACAACAATCTCTCGAATATCGTTTAGCAACTCCGCCGGAAGCGCAGCGCCCCCTGCAAATGAAACGATCTCCTGCAGCTCATGAATTCGGGCAGTGCCCACCAACGCTGTGGAAACAACAGGATGGCGCAGCACAAAACGGTATGCCAATTCCGGCAGATCGCTACTTTGTACACTACATAGTGAATTTACTTCATCAACCGCCTCCCGCAATTCGCGGAGTTCTTCGGGAAGATGTTCATAGCGATAGGTCAATGCCCCTTTCAGAAGGACAGACCGGATAACAACCCCTATATCTTTGTCCGTAGCCAACGGCAACACCCGTTCTTCAAACTGTCGGTCTAATAGGTTGTAGGCAACCTGTATGCAGTCGAAGTGACCGTCTTCTAACACGGCTAATGGTGCGGCTTCACCATAGGTAGTCGTGCCAATGAAGCGAGCGTGCCCCGCTTGTCGCGCTCGCTCCATAATCTCTACAATCTCTCCTTGTTGGATGAGTTCAGGGGTGGCATTGTGGATGTAGAGAAGATCAATGGTGTCTGTCTGTAACGCTCGCAGCGATTCGGTAATCGACGCCTCCACGCGCTCTCGCAATTTTGCTCTGGTATACCCTTCCCAACTTGAAGAGCCAATCTTGGTCGCAAGGATGTATTCGTCCCGACGCGATTTCAGCGCCTGCCCGACGATGACTTCGCTCTCCCCATAAGCCCGTGCTGTATCAACTAAATTGACACCCAAGTCGAGCGCGCGGTTGAGTAGACGAGCTGCATCTGCCCCAGACGGTCGTCGATGTGCTCCATGCGCTGGGATACCGTAATCCATGCCTAACTCCACGGTGCCCAGTGAAATCTCCGATACTTGCAGGTTGGTCCGCCCCAGACGCCGATAGTTCATGGTGCTATTCCTGTAGAATTCAGCCATTCGGCTTAAAATGTCAAGGAAAATACTGTAACACCCCGCCTCGGGCTGCAACGACTTGTTAGTCTCTCAAAGTTCATTGAGCAATCGGTCAATAAGGTAGTAGGCATACGCCGTATGCCGTAACCGTCAGCGCGAGAGCCGATCCAAAACCAATAGACTGACTCACCCTCCCGTAAACCCAAAGCACGCCAACCGATTCTCACTCGTATTGAGAAAATTGGTTCGATAGGATGTACCCGCTTGAATTGCAAACTCGGATGGTTGTGGTTTTGCCGCCACCAAATACGAGTTCACAGTTCATCAAACCCCATTTTTGTGACATGACCTGCTTTAATATCAGTACGGACTTTTTGAGCGAGTTGGGCGAGTTTATCCTGGGATGCAGCAAAAGCTTCATCCCATTGCTGTTCATCTTCAAGTTCTTCAAGAATCACAGCCGCAATCGCATCCTGCTTTTCAGGCGGCAATTTATAAACCGCGATGAGTGCTTTTTCGAGAAGTTGGGTCATAATTACCATTCCTTTCTCGTGTTGATTGATATTAGAGATTAAGGCTTACTTTGTTTCCGGGAAATCATCCCGCTGAAAATAACCGTTCTTGATTGTATCAATCTCACACGTCGTTTGCGCGCTCGCCCAATGTGTGGCATAACCCCGGCGCCAGCGATCGGATTCGTTACGATGGGAGGTGTGCAGCGTCTTGCAGTGGTGAAAAACGACACCACCCTTCTTGACCTCTGCCAGCGCCTCTTGCGATAGATTGATCAGTTCCGGTGGCGGCACAAGGTTATATGGCTCATCCGGGTCCGGGGTTTCGTGTGGCAACACCGGTCCCTTGTGTGAACCTTCGATATAGCGAAGGCAGCCGTTAGATTGATCTACGTCGTCCATCGCAATCCAAGCGGTGATTACGTGGTCAGCCGGATCACATTTGAAGTAGTAGTTGTCTTGATGGTACGGTTTCGCGCTGCCGAAATGCGGCGGCTTCATAAAAATCTGATCGGTAACCAACACCGGCTCTACGCCGATGAGATCTTTAATAATGCGCGAGAGACGAGGGTCAAGGACAAAGGATTGGAAGTCAGGTTCTTTGAGGAAAGGTGCATTGATTTTTCGCGGTGCAATCGTACCATCTTCCGCTCGATCGACAGCGTAACCGATTCCCTGATCCGTGGTTTCTGGGGTCTCCATCTCACGGTCGCTGACTTCGATAGCAATTTGGGCAATATCTTCAACTTCGTCGGGACTGTAGACCTCTTCAATAGCGACCCAACCCTTTTCCCAGTAATGATTATAAGCGTCTTGGCTGATGTGCATCTGTGTCTCCTCCGGAAAATTGTAATCCTCCTATTTGCGAGGATATCTCCATGGTTTCTTATTCCAGAAACCGGTTCAGCACATTGGTGGTAATTCTTGAAATTGTGTCATCCACTATCACAGAACAGGGATACGTAATAGAACCGACGGAGAACACGGCACCCCCGCCATCGGGTTCGTGGTAGACAATTTCGGCGCCGCCGTCGTCAGGGTTGAGTCCCTTGGCAAGTAGTTGAGTGTTCTTCGGAGAGCTTGGGGACATCTTATCGGTTTCGTGACCCGAAGCGCCGCCGGGACAGCGCATATGTAGGCTCTTTTCCCCGAACACATCCCCGTTCTTCAAGCCCGTCCCTTCAAAAATCCAATGGGAATCATCAATCACCCGATAGGGTGCCCCGGTCATAATGCCGGTATCACTACAGACCACACCCAAGAGATTGGCTTCGGACTCATGGCGTAGGTGTAATCTGCTTTCGTATCCAACCTTCTGCAGCGTGGTGAAACTACCGCTACCGCAGTTTTCGTTGTGAACCACCATTGTGTATTCGTTGAGAAACTCGACCTCACAGTTCAAACCGTTGCCTCCGAGATACATCAACTTGCCACCGCCCTCGAATACCCACGCTTTGAGCCGAAAGTACATATCCGCAGACCAATATTCGGGATGGGTGCTGATCATCAGAACTTTGTAGTCTTCCAGGTTCAGAACCCCTTCGTGAAGCTGTGTCTCGGAGTAAAGATCGTAATCAAACCCTTCACGTTCGAGCCAACCGAAGAGCCGCCATTCGGCAGGGGCGACATGACAGGCAGAACGCCCCTCGACTGGATCCGTAATCTCCGTGTCTTCATCGACAACATTAATCAATTCAGGACGATCAAAGGACAACGGAGCGTATTCGTCCGCGTCGAAGTGCTGGTGATCGCGGTTGGTGTATCGCTTGAGATCGAGTCGGGCGTTGATGGTGGGGGTCGGTGGGAACTTGTCGGGATGGATATAGTTACTCCGACCACCGAAGTTATTATAAGCGTTCCAGTTGATGTTGGAAGCCAATACGGCGATCGGTGCCTGCGGTTTCGCCGGCGCGACAATCCACGGAAAAGAAAAGAAGGCACCTGATTCTGTTTTAGCATGAAAGTAGTAAAGTCCACTTCGAGCCGGTGCTTCAACGAACTGGAGATGATGGGGGTTCGTATATCCGAACTTGTTCCACTCTATGCCAGTTTGGGTGAAATCTCCGTCCGGTGAGATCTGCATCGTCGCACGAGGACCATGCTCATCATGCCAGCCGAGGTCTCGGATAAATTGCTTTTCGAACCCATACCGCCACAACGATAGTTGATACGCCTCAACCGCGTGTACACGGAACTCGGATTTTTCACCCGACCGGACCCACTTTGGCCAGGCGTACCCCAGCAAACAGTCCGAAAGCAAACGAAATTGATAGGGTTCATCTTCCCGGACTGTCATGTTCACGCTCTTCGCGCCGAAACCGGATTTATACAGCGTCACCTTGTAAGGTCCTGGTGACAGGTCCGCGTAGATCCCGCCCGTCGCCCGTGAACGGGCTTCATACGAGCCTGATTCATTTACAAATTCTAATAACACATCAGGAATTGCTACATAACGTTCGTCGCTGACATATCCAATCAGCATAATGTACCTCCAAAAAAGTATTATGATTCTAACAAGCAAAATTTCATCATTTGCTGAGTTCTATTATGGTGAACAATACAAATAAATATACATATTAACCTTTGGTGCTAGTTAGTGAGAGGGTCTTCCCCACATTGTTGAAACGTTCATTGTGATTCATTAGGGTAACTCATTGGGTCTACCCTTGGGCTGCACATGTCGCCCCTCCCCGATAAATCGGGATTCAAGGCAACCGGGGCTTTTGGGTATTTGTTTATGCGTGTGCTATAAACATGTCGCCCCGCTGGGGCTAAAGGCACCGAAGAGCCAATAGTTTTCATGTTTGACAGCCTGTCCCGCCTGTCCCGATTCATCGGGGATGTAATCGGGGACTCGTCGGGATGCGGTGCGGTTAGAAACCGCACCTACCGGGGTGATAGCCCGAATTTTCCCATCCCCGGTACAAAGTGTCCAATTATGGTGAATTAGAGAAATAAGTAGACACTTACCAATAACTCCAACCTTCGAGAAGTTGCTAAAGTCCCCCTGACAAGGGGGATTTAGGGGGTTGGCTGTGCATGGAAGGTGCATAAGTAATTCTAAAATCTACCATAATTCTAAACTTTACTATAGTACCATCCAAGCAGACGGTTGATATTGCTATAAAGCTCCTGTCCCGCTACGCCAAACTTCATAAGGATTTTCCCGATTCTTTAACGGAAAAGATACCCGTGTTTTCAAACGTTGTGACTCATGGACCGCCATAATCATCTCCAACGCCGCGTGTGCATCAGCCCCGCTGGAAACCGCAACCACATCACGATCTTCCTCAATCGCTTGGATAAGTTCTTTCACGATCATCTGGTTACTGAGATGCATCTGCTCTTGACCTGATCGGGGTGTGCCGTCGGGGTGTTTCTCCCACTCATCCAAAAGGATGTGTTCCCATTCCGCTTCCCCCGGAATCCACAACCCGTGAGGGTAGAGATACATCTCCCCGCTGGGGGAGTTGCGCAGCGAAATAATTCCCTCGGTGCCGTGAACCTCAAATCCGAACCATCGACTGCTCGTGTGGTTGCCGGAGGGCTTTCCTCGATACGATTCATAGTGGGCGGTAATCCCGTTCTCAAAGACGTAATACGCTGCCAAACCGTTGCCAGCGAGCAACCCGACCGCCTCGTCTCCCTCTCGTATGTCTGCGAGCGTGACCTCTTTACCATCTTGTGTCACGTGCCCGTGCGCCCATGCAACATCGGCACCGGCAAAGTACCTTATGCTATCCAGCATATGCGTCCCCAGCACCATCAAGTCCATTGCGCCGGACCGGTGATCCGCTTTGCCGTGACCGCGCAGCACCTGAACCTCTCCAATCGCGCCTTCATCGACCAGTCTTTTGGCGTGTTGTTCGTAAGCACACGCCCGTCGATGTGCAACCGCTACCTTCACCCCGTTACGATTACAAGCTTCCATCATGGCGTCGGCTTCCGCGAGGGTTCGAGCGAACGGCTTCTCGCACAAAATCCCTTTCACGCCGGCGTTGGCACAAGCGATGACCATCTCCGCATGACAGTCTATCCAGCGGGGACCAACGCTCACCAAATCTAAATTTTCCTTTTCCAGCATTTCGCGGTAGTCCAAGTAACGCGTTTCTACCCCCATTCGTTCTCCAGCCGCCTGAAGCCCCTCCGGGTCCGAATCTGCGATGGAAATGAACTGCACGTCCGAGAGCCCTTCAATGGTATTGGGAGGGATCTGAAACGCTACATCGAGGCCATGGCCATAATCACCCTTGCCCGTCCTACCAATGGCGCCTGCGCGATACGTTATCTTCATGGATTTTTCCTCATTAATGATCTAGAGGTCGAAACTTAGATTAAAGTGGGAATACCTAATTACTGGCTTAAATCAACTCGACACCCAATTATTCAAATTGGCGATAATAAGCCGCTACGGTTTCATGGTCAACCGTTTCATCCGGCGTCATGTCCAAGCGTTCATAGAGTTCCGCTCGTGCACGCATGTCTGCCAGCAGCACCGCACGCGCATGTACCGCAACCTGTTCAGCAAGTTCAATTGGCACAACAACCACGCCGTCACCGTCGCAACCCACAATATCGCCGGGACGTACCTGCACGCCGCCGCAGCCGATAGGGGTTTGAGTTTCCACCGCCTCAATACGTCCGGGAATAATTGTGCGTCCGCGTGCACGAGAGCATATCGGCGTCTGTTGCAGAATTAGCTCATCTGTATCACGGCAGTGCCCATCCGTGATAATTCCAACCGCGCCGGACGCGATCATGTTTAAGCTGTTAGCAGATCCCCAAAAGCCGACCTCCCGCGCCCCGCCTGTCCCTGTTACGATGACATGTCCGGACTGGATCTCATCGCGGTAGCTGACGTTCCCAACTTCGTTAAACCATACTCCGTGTGCTCTGACAACCTCTTCGGTAGTATCCAGTTTCCACATTGGACGGTTGGCAGGGATACAGCGGAGGGTGAAGGCAACGCCCCAAAATCTCATGCCGTGCCAGAGTGGGCGAACTTCAGGGGACATCAGTCCAGTGTCAAAATGTCCAACCCCGTCCATCCCATCGCAGACATCGGCAACACGGAGATATTTGTACAGTTTGCGTATTTCAAATGGGTCGATATTGTTCGATTCGTTGGAGGTCATAATACACTGCTCCTTAAAGTAACAGTACCACAGGTTTGGTCTGCCGATCCTCTTTCATCATAGGTTTTGAATCGTGGAGTTATATGATTCTCTGCGATCGAAGTGAATAGTGCTATTATAACGCAAGTTGCTATTTATGAAAAATGTCTTGGAACGGAAGAATGGACACTGAATAGAGACCATCACCGCTCGCAGTGGATTGACAAATCCACTGCATACGTATAAGGAGGGCTTGGATATGCCTATCCAAGCCGAGC
>JAJECO010000011.1 GCA_022822005.1 Candidatus Poribacteria bacterium | reverse complement strand
AAGCCCAATACAGGCTGAGAGTGTATACAAAGATGGACAATATCAACTATGGGTTAAAAGATCGCTCACCACTGAGGATAAAAGAAATGACGTCCAGTTTACACCGGGTGTCTTTATACCCATCGCTTTTTCTGCATGGGATGGTTCGAATGGTGATGTAAAAACGAAGCGAGCAATTTCAACGTGGTACACATTCGTGCTTGATCCTGTTCCATCGAACAGGCGATTCGTCTATCCGCCACTAGTTGCCCTTATTTCTGTTGGCCTCCTTTTCGGTTTGAAAAATAGCGTCAGGAGACGACAAGATACATAAGAATACTGTTCAACTGCAACAAATGAGAGGTAAATCATAAAAAAGAGAAAATTTCTCTTATAGGAAGAAAGTTCAAATGTCTTAACTGTATTTGAAGCAATCAGATATGGTTCCTCTCACTTATAACCTGTTTCAACAATAATTTCAAAAGGAGTTCAATGATGAAAACCAAAGTTGTTACAATCCTAACCCTGCTCATTGCATGTGTTTGCGTTACCACAGCTGTCGCTGCCGGTGGAGACGAAGAGGTTGAATCGCTGGTCTTCCCGGCTTCCTATAAAGCAATGAGTGTCTCTAACGGCGGTACTATCAGTGGGATGGTAAAATTTGATGGTGCCGCGCCTGAGATGAAAAAGCTGGAAATTACCAAAGATGCGCAAGTTTGTGGTAAGACCGACAAGTTCGATGAATCAATTGTTCTTGGTGAAGGAAATGGTCTGCAAAACACCATCGTTTATCTAACCGACATCTCATCAGGAGCGGATTTTCCAAGCGATGCTAAATACGAAATTGACCAGAAAGGATGCCATTTTAATCCACACGTGCGCCTCCTACCGGTCGGGAAACGATTGACCATGATTAATCCCGACAGAATCAACCATAACGTTCATATCTTTAGTTCGACGAATCCTGCGTTCAATAAATCGCAGCCGGGAACTCGACGGAAGATGAATGTTAAGGCAGTAAAGAAAGCGGAAGGACCCGTGGCTGTTAAATGTGATGTGCACGGGTGGATGAAAGCTTGGATCGCGTATATCCCCCATCCCTATTTTGCAGTTACCGACGAGAATGGGAAATATACGCTTGAGAATGTCCCACCGGGAACCTATAAGTTAGCGTATTGGCAAGAGGCCTGTGGTACAAATAAAGCCGAACCTGTTTCAGTGACTGTTGAAGCCGGAGGAACGGTTACCCAAGACTTTACACTCGCGCTAAAATAAGCAAATGAGGGAAGATGTTCCCTGTCAAAGTCGAGAACCTGTCCTACGCTTACGGGACTCGACGTGCACTTGCAGATGTAACCTTTAGCATTTCGCAAGGGGAAGTCTTTGGGTTTCTAGGCCCAAATGGCAGCGGTAAAACCACACTTTTCAAGATACTCTCCACCCTGATTCCGGCTGATCCGGCTGCGGTCAATATTCTTGGTCATCAACTTGGCAGCGGATTACAGAGCATCAGGCAGTATCTAGGTGTGGTTTTTCAGCATCCAAGTCTGGATCAAAAGCTCACGGTCACAGAGAATCTCCGACATCACGGTCATCTGTACGCACTGCGTGGTAACACACTGAAGCAGCGAATCCAAGAAACGCTTGACCAATTTGAACTGACGGATCGCGCTGATGAGCGGGTGGAAACACTCTCTGGTGGCTTACAGCGACGCGTGGAGCTTGCAAAGGCAACTCTCCACAGACCGAAACTCTTGCTGTTGGATGAACCGAGCACTGGTCTCGATCCTGGGGCACGCCGAAGTTTCAGAACCTATTTAGCTGACTTGCAGGAAACAACGGTGGTTTTGACAACGCACATTTTGGGCGATGCTGAAGCGTGTGACCGCGTTGGGATTCTCAACGAGGGAAAGTTGACCGCTGTTGGAACACCCGACGAGTTGAAAAGGCAGGTCAGTGGAGATATTGTCATTGTTGATTCTCCAGTACCAGAGCAGCTCGCACCGAAAATTGACCAACAGTTTGGGTATGGGGTTGCTTTAATCGAGGGAACGCTGCGCATTGAATGCCACAACGGACATGAATTTGTTCGGGATGTGGTCGCTGCTTTTCCAAGCGAAATTCAATCCGTGCGTTTTGCAAAGCCGACGCTGGAAGATGTTTTCATCAAACTTACCGGGCGGCACTTCGCAGAAGACAAGGTCAACGAAAATTCAGAAGTATTGAAAAGCAACCACATTTGACAACATCCACTGAACTTTGTTAATAGCAAAATTCTTACTTCCTGTGGCGACGATTTGGTGGCGTGAAATTATCCGGTTTCTGCGCCAACGGAGCCGCCTAGTGAGCGCGATTGCGCAACCACTGATTTTTTGGCTGCTTTTGGGAGGCGGACTAAACGCTTCATTCAATCCTCCCGGTGTTCCTGAAGGAACGAGCTACATAGAATATTTTTACCCTGGTATCATCACGCTCGCGCTGCTGTTTACAACAATTTTCGCGACAATCTCAATCGTTCAAGACCGTCGAGAGGGTTTTCTACAAGGTGTGCTTGTCGCGCCAGTTTCAAGATCTGTTGTCGTGCTGGGACAATCCCTTGGCGGTACAACTTTGGCACTCTTTCAGGGTGCCCTCTTACTGTTTCTCGCACCGATGGTGGGTGTGCCGTTGAATCCCTTTTCTGTGTTCTCAACACTCGGTGTGATGTTGACCCTGTCCTTTGGTCTGACAAACTTAGGATTAATTATCGCATGGCGAATGGATTCAACACAGGGTTTTCATGCGATTATGAATCTTATCCTCATCCCTATTTGGCTGCTCTCCGGTGCCTTCTTCCCCGTATCTGGTGTGCCGCTATTGCTTGAGTGGACGATGAAGTTGAACCCACTCACCTACGGAATTGCAGCCTTGCGTCGTTGTTTGTATTTCAACGCATCCACGATCTCTCAGGAGATTCCTCAACTCACGTTATCGCTGCTCGTTACTGGCTTGTTCTGTGTTGTAACATATTTGGGCGCTGCTTTAACCGCACATCGCCGTCCGAATGCAGCGTGAAAGAGATTGACCTACAAATTCAGCAGTTTAGAAAGGAGCTCTTAATGAAGTGGCTGAATTTTCCTGCATGGCTTCCAGAGAATGTCTCAACTTTTGGACAAGGGGTGGATAACCTCTTTATCTTAATCTACTGGATTACTGCCATTGTTTTTGTAGCTGTTATGGCGGTCCTTATCGTCTTCATCATCAAGTACCGTTTCCAAGAAGGTCGTAAAGCGGAGTACATTGAGGGTAGCACAACCCTTGAAATTGTGTGGACCGCTGCTACCACCGTCATTGTGTTCGGACTCGCAATGTTGAGCTTGCCACAATGGAATGATATTAAATTCCCTTCCAAGTTTCCCGGCAACCCCGGTGCTGTCGTTCAGGTGAACGGGAAACAATTTAACTGGGACATGACCTACCCGGGACCCGATGGCGAATGGGGCACCGACGATGACCTACAGCTTGAGAACCAACTGCACGTCCCCGTCAATGAGGTCGTGCATATCAGGCTCACGGCCGATGATGTTATTCATAGCTTCTTTGTCCCTCAGCTTAGACTCAAGCAGGATGCCCTTCCCGGTAGGTTTATAAACATGTGGTTTGAAGCAACGAAACCGGGCACGTATGAAATCCCCTGCGCTGAGCTCTGTGGTTTTGGACACTCCGGGATGCTCGGATACCTCACCGTCCACACGGCTGAAGATTACGAAGCATGGAAAAATGAAAGATGGACAGAATAATCGAAAGAAAGGAGTCGATATAGAATGAATGATCACGCACATGAATCTCATGATCATCATCATGAAGAGAGTTTTGTTAGTAAATACATCTTTTCGCTTGATCATAAAATGATCGGTAAGCAGTTCCTGATCTTCGGCCTGATTATGTTCATGGTCGGGGGCGGACTTGCGATGCTTTTCCGTTGGCAACTTGCTTGGCCCGACAAGCCTCTCCCTATTATTGGGGTCTCCAAAGCGTATCAGGAGGAAGGCGAGGTTACAACCGCGGCAGACCGAAAGTGGGAAGAACGGTTCGATGACGATAAAGAAACGTGGTTAGAGACTAACATGCCCAGCGGCGTGATAGACCCAGCGTTTTTCAATTCACTGTTCACAATGCATGCCACCATCATGGTTTTCTTCGTCGTTGTGCCGCTACTCGTTGGTGCGTTCGGTAATTTCCTCATCCCACTGATGATTGGGACCAGGGATATGGCTTTCCCGGTCCTGAATATGCTCTCCTTCTGGTCCAATATACTGGGAACTATTATCATGATGGCTGGATTCTTTGTCCCCAGTGGTCATGCCGCTGCGGGCTGGACTGGCTACGCGCCGCTCTCTTCAGTCCCTGAGCTTAGCGGCGTGGATTGGGGACAGAATCTCTGGTGTATCAGCCTCATTGTTATGGGTATCTCCTCGCTGATGGGGTCTATCAACTATATTACCACGATTATCAACATGCGTGCACCGGGCATGACCTGGTTCCGTCTCCCGCTTGCGATTTGGGCGCTCTTTATCGTGGCAATTCTTCTACTGCTCGCATTCCCTGTTGTCGCTTCCGCGCTCGCGCTGATCCTCTTTGACCGGATGGCAGGAACTTCGTTCTTTGCTGCGGCAGGTGGTGGCGAACCGTTACTATGGCAGCATCTCTTCTGGTTCTTTGCGCATCCAGAGGTGTATATCCTCATTCTGCCCGGCATGGGTATGGCGTCCGAAATGCTCCCTGTCTTTGCCAGAAAGCCGATCTTCGGATATAAGTCAATGGTCTTTGCTATGATAGCGATCGCCTTTCTCAGTTGGATTGTATGGGGACACCACATGTTCCAGAGCGGGATGAACCCGGCATTGGGATTGAGTTTCATGACCACTACCATGTTAATCGCCGTTCCTTCGGCAATCAAAACCTTTAATTGGCTCGGTACCCTGCACCGTGCGTCGATCCGATTCACTGTGCCGATGCTAAACGTACTCGCTTTTATCTCGATGTTTGTCATTGGCGGTCTCAGCGGTATCTTTATGGCAAATGCGCCGGTAGACATCTACATCCACGATACATACTTCATCGTTGCGCATATCCATTATGTTGTCTTTGGTGGGAGCGTCTTCGCTATCTTTGGCGGTATTTTCTACTGGTTCCCCAAAATGTATGGACGACACATGAATGCGACCCTTGGCAAGATCCATTTCTGGATCTCATTCCTCGCTTTTAACGGTGTCTTTTTCCCGATGCACATCCTCGGTGTTGGGGGACACATGCGACGGATCGCCAACCCGATGCAGTATGAATTCTTACAACAAATGCAACCGATATCTGCACAACCGATAAATGTGTTTATTACAGTCTGTGCATTTATTTTGGGTGTGGCTCAGTTTTTGCTGCTAATCAATGTGTTCTGGAGTATATTCCGCGGGAAAGTCGCTGAACAGAATCCCTGGCAAGCGACGACTCTCGAATGGCATGCACCAACACCTGTGCCTCATGGCAATTTCGATGCGATTCCGCACGTATATCACGGTCCCTATGAGTACAGTGTTCCCGATGCTGAGGCAGATTGGATTCCGCAGACGCAGCCGAACGGCGAATCGGAGCACGGTGAGGGTGAGCCTGTCCCTGCCGGAGCCACGGCAGACTAAGGAACCGTTGACGCGAGTTAATGGGGATAGCGTTTCCAGATTGTTCAACCGCTCATTACTTTGAGGCGATGAGGGAGTGTATCAGTAAAACTCTCGTTCCCTCACCGCCTCACATACTCGTTTTGATGAATCCACAGTGAACTCCTGACCATTTACGCATCGCCACACATCAGGAGATGTATATGTTTAGGAAATGCACCGACCTTAGAGTTGTTTTGTTACTTCAAACGCTTGGCTGGATTCTTGTTTCCACCCTTAATCGGGGGACGGCAGCAACAGAGGAACCTGTACAAACTTTCACGCTTGCTCAAAGTATTAGCTATGCTTTGAGCAACAGCCGTGAATTTCAAGTCGCTCAGAAAGATGTGGAACTTGCCGACGAGAAAGTCAAAGAAGCCCGTGCCGCGTTGCTGCCGCAGCTGATGTTAGATACCGGCTACACATTCGATGGCGATCTACCGACGATTGTGTTAGATGGAGACTTCCCATTGAATCTTGGGGGGCTGCCAGCCGACACCGAACCGATCGAAATTGAAATGGGTGCAACACACAATTTTCAGGGACGTGCGCAGGCGACGTATCCCCTATTTACATGGGGGCAACTAGGCAATATTTACCGGCAGGCAGTTTTAGGCAAGCAGGCAGCGGAACGAACGTTAGAAGCGGTTCAACTTGATATTGAGCTGAAGGTTCGCCAAGCGTTCCACAGCGTGCTGTTGGTGCAGGCTTTCGCTGACGTCGCTGAGCAATCATTGGCTCAAGTTGAAAGACGCTCTGAACTTGCACAACAACAGAAAGCCGCAGGCATTACCACCCGGTTGGAAGTGATTCGCGCAAACGTCCAGGTTGTCAATACTCGATCGCAGGTTATCCAAGCGCAGAACCAAAGCAAACTCGCCGAAGAAAACTTCAAACTAACACTGGGACTACCGCTTGATGCTCCTGTCTTAATAGATGGCAGCCTACACGTTGAACTGAAGTCGGTAAAAGTTGACCAGGCGATTGCAACCGCACTTGAGCGACGGCCCGAGATTCGGCAAATCGAAATCCGAGAGCAGATGGGTGAGAAGCAGGTCAAGGTTGCCAAAGCCGGGAATAAGCCGAGGGTTTCCACATTTGGCAACTACATCTTCAATGACAGCGAGCGTCAAGCGTTTGATACTTCTTGGAGTGTTGGATTGATGGTTCAATTCCCCATTTTCGATGGATTCGCTACACGGGCACGGATCAATCAAGCACGGGTGAGTCTCGACCAGATTCGGACGAATAAAGACCTACTCGTTGACGGTATCAGACTTGAGGTTAAGTCAGCTGTTTTTGATCTTGAAGCGGCGCAGAAACTGATTGAGGCGCAAGAGGGCATTGTCGAGCAAGCGGAGGAAGGATTGCGTATTGCGAATGTCCAACACGAAGCAGGACTCATCACTGGCGTTGAGCTCACGGACGTTGAGTTGTCCCACACACAAGCGCAGGTCAATCGTCTGCAAGCCATTCATGACTACATCGTCGCTGTTGCACGATTGGAACGCGCAATTGGGGCTAAAGTTTGAATAACCGTTACAAGGAGGGATTGGTGCGATTAGATGGATTTCAAAACTTTATCTTGCTTTTGTGTGTGGGGTTCGGCGGATTGAGTTTCAACTACGCTTACGCTCAAGAAGTTTCAAAGCCTAAGCCGGTCAAGGTTGCCACACCTCAACGTGACAAGATTGAACAGGAAATCATTTATACCGGGAACTTAGAAGCCGATGCGATGGTCGAGATTTACGCCAATACCTCTGGAAAACTGGTGGTGTTGAAGATCGATGAAGGGGATCAAGTCAACAAAGGTGATATGCTTGCACAAACCGACTCGCGAGAACTTCGTCTTGCGTTGAAACAGGCAGAAGCGGCGTTAAAAGCGGCGGAAGCACAACTTTTGACCGTCAAAGCGACCGCACAAATCAAGATCGAAGCGCAAGCGAAAGCCGCCCACGCATCGATCGATGCGGCAAAGGCACAGTTGAAACAAGCGCAAGCGTTGGCGCGAGCACAAGCGACATCTCAGTTTGAGCAGGCGAAAGCGGGTGTCACGGCTGCCGAAGCGAACCTGAAAAAGGCGATGGAGGGCGCGAGAAATCAGGAAATCCAACAGGCAAAATCGGCGGTTTCCGGGGCGAAAGCGGGGTTGGAAAATGCACGAGCGAACTTTGATCGCGTGCAGAAACTCCACCAGAAAGAGGCAATCAGCGACCAAAATTTCGACAACGCCAAAGCCCAACTTGACAGTGCCAAGGCGCAATACGAAAGTGCTGCTGAACAGTTAAGCTTGGTTGAAGAGGGGGCGCGGGAGGAAGATATTAGCGCATCCGAAGCCCAACTCAATCAAGCACAGACATCACTTGCACTCGCCCAGCTTACAATAGATACCGAGGATTGGAAAACACGGATCAAAGTGGCGGAATCTCAAGTCCGGCAGGCAGAAGCGAATTTACTATCCGCACAAAAACTGGTTAACATCCGAGCATGGGAGTACGACATCGCCTCCGCACAAGCGCAATTTGATCAAGCAAATGAACAAGTCAACCTCGCCAAAAAGCGACTTGCTGATGCAACAATAATCTCCCCCGTAAACGGTATCGTGGTGAATCGAAACGCCGATCTTGGCGATTATGCATTCGCCGCGAGTGGACCGGGGGCGAAACCAATTCTAACAATTGTCAAAATGGATGTGGTCAAGGTGATTTTTACGGTCGCTGAAGCAGACCTCAGCAATGTAGCAGATGGGACCGCGGTAAGTATTTCCACCGGGCAACAGTACATCGTCGGGAAAATCAGTTTCATCAGTCCAATTGTGACCCCGGAAGACCGTACCGTAAGAGTCAAGGCGGAGATTCCAAACCCGGAATACCGGCTCAAGCCGGGTATGTTTGTGGAAGTCAACATTAACCTGTCGGCCCCCGATGACTCGCTGCTGCTCCCCCGCGAAGCCGTTTTAAACATCCAAAATGGGATAGGACACGTTTTCATTGCAGCAGATGGCAGAGCACGCCAACAGACTGTAAAAGTCGGACTGGTTTGGGGCGAAAATATATCTATCCTTGAAGGTATCAACGAAACAACGTCCGTGATTATCTCTGGACACCGGCAGTTAACCGACGGTGTGGGCATTCACATTGTTGAATAAGGAGTTCTATTGTAAAAATGTTGCGTTCTCTCCTTGCTGTGCTTGTTTCGGTACTCATACTCGGCGGTTGCGACGAGTTTGAAAGCCTGAGAAACGATCCGCCCGAAATCCAGACGTTCACCGTTCCAGAAGCCGTGCGCTATGGCGAAACCGTTGAATTTAACGTCGGCGTTTTCGACCCTGAAAACGATGACTTAACCTACACATGGCACGTCTCTGGGGGAACCTTGAACAGCACAGAGACTGCAACAGTCGAATGGACGGCTCCCGAACTCACCGCTTCAGAAATCCAGCCGGATGAGACGGTTAAGGTTCACATCGCCATCCGGGATCAAGGTGAGGAAACTGCCTCAAAATCGGCGACAATTATCGTCTATTCAAAAGCATATCGCGTCGCCGACGCACTCAGCGGCCACTATCAACTCATCCGGGAAGAAGTCGGCGGTCAAACAACCGAAGCATTTGGCTCTATGCGACTGACAACGACAACATTCACACGGGAATACCAAGAGAACGACACGTTCTTCTACGGTTCGTATCAATTGATTGAATCCTTTGATGAGAGGAAAGGGACAATCTATTGGTTCTCTGACGGCTCCACTGAGCCGATTGTCAGCACGTACACCTGGGATGGCGAATTACTCGTCCTGTTTTGGACAGCAACCTCGACTGGACACGTCTATCAGAAACGCAAGTAGAGGAGAAACGCCAGTGAAAATCAATACCCATTTCATCTTATTCGGACTTCTCATCATGCTGTTGATCTTCGGAACACAGACGAGCGGACTTTGCCAAGAAACCGAGCGAATCACTGTAGATGTCAACGGTCAGCCAAAACAGTACGATGTCATTGAAACGAAACGCTACGAAATCGTTGCGGTCGATGACTCTCCCATTACGCCCGATGCGCTGACCTCTGTCGCAGAACAAGCCATCACCGATGCTGAAAAAGACGCTTCAAGGCATCTCAATAGGACGTTCTGGTTCACGGCAGGCTTCTTTTTCCCAGGCGTCGGGTCTGCTGTCTCGCAGTTCTACCAACCTTTTCTACCGACCGCACGCGTTTTGGGCAAGTCCCCGGAATATATCGCTTTCTACTATGATGCTTATAAGGTGAAAACGAAAAAACTTCAGTTTAAATGGGCATTGTTCGGGTGTCTGCTGGGGACCTCCTCTATCGGCGCATATTTAATATTAAGGTAATGCTTTGGGGAGCGATGCCGAAGATCAAATCGAAGCTTATCAGGCGATTAGTGTGGCATTAGTTCAAGCGGTCATTCTGACGTACATGCTACTTGCTGCCCTGTTGGGATCCTATCTCTACCCTTTTACGATCATGCTTACTCTCCCCTTGGGATTTGTTGGTGCGGTGGTGTCAATGTCGATCTTTGGCATGACCATTAATATTTTTTCACTGTTGGCACTCATCATGTTGATTGGGATTGTCGTTAATGACGCAATCTTACTGCTCGCTCAGACGCACATTTTTCGGCAACGTGGAATGCCAATTAAAGAAGCATTGCTGAAGGCGTGTCCGCTAAAATTACGGACTATTATTATGACAAATTTGACGATCATCATCAGTATGTTTCCGCAGACGCTCGGTGACCGTGGGGTAGCAGTTATGCGGGCAACTTTGGCGGGTGTCGAAATCGGTGCGATTATCATACAGACGATCTGCACGTTGACCATCATTCCAGTACTTTACATGATTCTTGATCGATTTTCTGTGCGCAAGTATGATGCGGAGGCTTAGGGGTCAACACCACCGGTAACGGAAGCAAGGGGTGGATTTGAGTTTGTAGGGAACAACGAACAATGTCACGCATATTAAAAAATTTAAATAAGCAGGATATGTTTTTTATAGAAACTTGAAAAATGGTACTTCCAGTGTGGAAAACTTGATTCTGTAGGAGAGTGAAAAATCGACAGACTTGCTGTCTTGCCCTGACCGAGAAATAACAGAAGGAAATCGGAACAATGCAGGTGCCTAAAGATACCAGATACCATTTAACACTTCGGCGGGCAGTGAAAGAAGTGGTTCTACTTTCTGTGGTATTTTTCATCGCGATAGCCCTTTTCTTTGGGACCCTCCACTTTATTGCTACTAGGGAAGCAGACCACGAACTGCATAATCGACCGTAGGGATTAATGTTGGGTTGGTTGACGACCATGGTAGTTGGTCTTATCGTAGGGCACACCCGACGGGAAGAAGCAGAGGCTTCGCTACCCAAATCGCTTTTTGTCGTTAGAGAATTGCTCCAAGCCCTTATGTTGTTACTCTTTTTTGCTGTGCTTGCTTACGGATCTTACTTTGTATATACATCAAGAGCGTTGATTATCCAACGACCGTGGGGTATTTTGATTGGTTGGTTTGCCTTTTTGATGTTCACTGCATTCTTTGTAAAAACTAGTACCGTCATTCGAATCGTGCGGCATAGATAGTAAATATTGCTTGATATTCAGAGCAACTCTGAATATCTCCAAAGAAACTTGGTTCGCTTTATCACAAAGGCTAAGCCGTATCTAAAAATACAGAATTAACAAATCAAGCTGCTAAAGCGTAAGAGGAATAGAACTGGTTCAATGTATCATCCATGGCTTCATAGACTTGCTGTACTAACTGCTGTTACAACTTTCATCCTAATCTGCATGGGTGGACTCGTAACCAGCACGGATTCAGGACTCGCTGTTCCCGATTGGCCCACGACTTTCGGATACAATATGTTTCTCTATCCGCTGTCTCAAACAGTCAGCGGATTTCTATTCAGCATTGATTCGAATCTCCAAGCCGATCTGGATAAAGGTAACTTGTCTGTAGGGCTGCAGAAGGCACTTGAAAAAAACGAGATTTCAATCTCAAAAAATGTTATAATTTCAACTGAGCAACAGGGCAGCAGGTGGAAACTCGCGGATAAGGCGAATGAACGCACCTATACGCTGATTAAATCGGGCGAGCGACTCGATGTATACGTTCATGGTGTTCTGTACGAACACAGCCATCGGTTAATCGGTTCTATCGTCGGTTTGCTGACGATTGCATTGATGGTTTCAATCTGGGCGAAGGATGCGCGAAAATGGATGAAATGGCTCGGCGTCATCGCCCTCGTCGCTGTTATCGCTCAAGGGGTGATGGGCGGGCTTCGTGTGACTAACCTCAGTAGAGTTCTCGCAATCATACATGCCTGCTTTGCTCAAGCGTTTTTTGGATTGATCGCAAGTCTTGCGTTATTTACGTCGCGTAGTTGGTTGCAAACATCGGTGAAAATTGAGGCCACGGATACTGCGCGGTTGAGACGTTTGGCTCTCATTACATTGGTGCTTATCTACCTCCAGTTCATCTTCGGTGCTATATTGAGACATGCTGGGGAACGACTGGATGCCCATCTGCTTTTCGCAGGGTTAGTAACAGTTCACATATTTCTGCTCTTGAGGCGGACCTTGAAGAATCATTTGGAAAATCAGACTTTTGTTCGTCCCGCTTTGCTACTGAGTGGTCTGCTTGTCGTACAGTTGGCATTGGGCTTCGGTGCGTATCTCGCTGAGTTCACTGCTTTTGGAAGGGGTATTTCTCCTGTTGCTGGTGTAACAATCACAACTGCTCATGTTGCAATTGGTGCTTTAATGCTAATCGTCTCCGTTATACTGACTTTGAACGTTTTTCAGTTCGCAAGCAGATCAGAGGTTGTTACAAGTCGAGGGCTTGTTTCCGACGAGGTGTCTGCATGATATCGACGACACAGGCCGTAGGGGTTGACCTATCTCAAATGAGCCGACGTGTGTCGACTTTTGTCGAGTTGACGAAGCCGCGGCTCGTTTCGATGATACTGATTACAACCTCCGCTGGCTTTTATATCGCTTCACCACAAACGCTTAATTGGATGCAACTGATATGCGCCATTATCGGCACGGGGTTGTCAGCGGCAGGAGTATTAGCCCTGAACCAATACCTCGAACGCGATTTAGATGCCCGCATGGTGCGAACATGTCACCGTCCATTGCCGGATCAACGGATTCGGCCGACTGCAGCGCTGTTTTTCGGAGTCTTGCTCACTGGTGGTGGTTTGCTCTATCTAACGTTTTTTGTAAATCCTTTAAGCGCGTTGGTTACTTCAGCGATTGTTGTAACCTATCTCTTTGTCTATACGCCGCTGAAGCAGAAAACGTCACTATGCACCGTTGCAGGTGCGTTTCCGGGCGCATTGCCGCCTGTTATCGGTTGGGTTGCAGCGCGAGGAACACTCAATATTGAGGCGGGTGTGCTTTTTGCAATTCTCTTCCTTTGGCAATTACCCCACTCATTGTCGATTGCATGTATCTACCGTGATGAATACGCACAAGCTGGATTCCGTTTGTTGCCAGTCATTCATCCTGACGGCAGGAGCACGAACAGACAGATTGTCATCAACTGTCTTGGACTCTTGGTTGTCGCACTACTGCCCACGCTAATAGGCATCGCTGGTATCGTTTATTTTTATGCCGCTCTGATATTGGGCATCATCTTTCTTGGATTTGGGGTCAACCTATCGATCTCTCGATCTATGATCGCAGCAAAACGGTTGCTCTACGCCTCATTGATATATTTGCCATGCGTGTTTCTAATCATGGCGCTTGATAAGGTTACGTAATGGAACAAGATCAGCAAAATCAGAATAACCAAGAAAAACGGAGTCAAAACCGACGTATCGGTTGGTTCTTATTCGTGGTGTTTATCGTCCTATTCGTGCTTGCGACGATACTTGCGCTCGTCAAAAACTAATATATTGTGATCGAAATTTTCTAACCTCGACTGTTTCGCGATGGAGACTTTTCTCCTTTTTTAACTTTTACCTCCTATTCTGATGAACGAGCTAGAGCACACATCATACGAACGCACCGAGGGGGCAAGCCACCGTCCCATCAGCAATGCACGACTCGCCGTGCTGGTACTCTTGGGTGCGGAGATCATGTTTTTTGCTGGGTTGATCGGAACGTTCCTTGTGTTCCGTTTGGGGAGTGTCACATGGCCCCCACCTTCGCAGGCGGATGTTCGCTTGCCTATTGGCATAACTGGACTCAATACAATCGTCCTACTCTTGAGCGGTTATACCGTGTTTCAGGGACTCCGAGCTATTCGACAAGATCGTCAGAGAGAACTTAGAAACTGGCTTTTTGCTACGGGGCTTCTTGGCATAATTTTCCTTGTTGTGCAAGGTTCTGAATGGGTACGGTTAGTGCATCATGGATTTACGCTTTCGTCGGGAGTATACGGCTCAGTCTTCTATGTCCTCATCGGTTGTCATGCTTTGCATGTTCTGGTAGCCGTCCTCTGGCTGTTAGCCGTTTTCGCTAAGACAGTAGCCGGTCGGTTTTCCGGGAATCACTATGTTGGCGTAGAAGTTTGTGCAATCTACTGGGCGTTTGTTGTTGTATTGTGGCCCCTTCTATATGTCCTTGTATACTTGATCTAAATGAAGAAGAAAACGACGAGGAGATTTTCTTATGATTGATCGATATTTTTCATTCATAATAGGGATTCTGGTCCTTGCACTGTTGATACCAACAGTTGCAGAAGCCTGTCCCTCATGTAAAACGATGGATGACCCAATTGTTCAGGGCTTCAAGTGGAGTATTCTATTCCTTATGGCGATGCCCTATATTGTTTCCGGTCTAATTGGCGGTGGTGTGTTCTACGTCTACTACCGCACACATCGGACCGATAATCGTAAACCACCTTCAAATGTGAAAGGAGTGTGAAAATTGGAACAAACCACGACACTCGATCATTCCGCAGATGTCTACGAACCGTCCCTCACGCCCGACAGTTTGGGCAAGTTGGGAATGTGGCTTTTTCTTATTAGTGACGCAATGTCCTTTGGTGCGTTGCTTGCTGCCTACGGTGCTATACGCGCTGGCGCCGCAGAATGGGCACCCCCATCCGAGGTGCTCGGCATTAACCTCACTGCGGGTATGACCTTTCTGTTAATCTGTAGTAGTGTTACAATGGTCAAAGCTCTCGAAGCCATCCAGAACGGTAACCAATCGAGGATGTGTACCTTCCTCGGCTTGACTATTCTGGGCGGACTAATCTTTTTAGGGTTGCAAGCGTATGAGTGGACTCACCTGATTACGCACGGTCTAACCTTCACCACGCTTCCCCACGGGATGTCAGGTTCCACACTATTTGGTCCCACCTTCTACACAATTACAGGTTTCCACGGTGCACATGTCACTGGTGGGGTCATCTACCTTATTGTTATCTTGATTCAGGGGCTGCGGGGAACATACACAGCAGAGAATAACCACAAGGTCGAGATTTTGGGGCTATATTGGCACTTCGTTGACCTTGTCTGGATCATGGTCTTTACTTTTGTCTATCTACTGTAATCATCACATGGAGAATCAAGATGGAACACGCTCATAAAGAACATCCGAAATATATGAGAATATTTGTGATTCTCATCATACTCACAATCGCCGAAGTTGCCGTAGTCTACATGCCTTTTCCCAAGATTGTGATCGCACTCTTGCTGATCGGCATGGCATGTTCTAAGGCACTTTATGTCGCGCTCTATTTCATGCATCTAAAATTTGAGCAGAAGACCTTGATGGTAATTGCGCTGACGCCGTTTATCATCTGTGTTTTTCTCGTGTTTATGTTGCTGCCAGATCTAATGGATGGTGCACGCCATGAGGGAGCTAAAGCGGAATCTCAGGTCGTTGATGCATCTCACTAAGTCAAGCGTGAAACGTGAGAAAATTTTACGTTGCACGTCTTAGGGGTTATGCTGCATGTCTATGGAAGCCGAAGTCAAATCTCCAAAACAGGAGACCAGACCCAACGAGCGTATACTGCGTGGCCTTCTCTGGGGGGGGTTAGCCCTCGTGATTGCTGGCATCTTGGGTGCAAATCTCTGGTCATTCGTTCATCAAAAGTCCGGCACAACTGCTGAGTCGACAACTTCACTGTCAGAACTCGCGGCTCAACAACAACTGCCGGACTTTTCCTTGACCGATCAGAGTGGTGCATCCTTTGCGTTGTCTGATCTCCACGACAAAGTCTGGGTCGCAGATTTCATCTTTACCAGTTGTGCAACAATCTGTCCGCCAATGACTATCCAAATGGCGAGCCTTCAGGACGAATTCACCGCGGAGGAGGTCCATTTTGTCTCTTTCTCCGTAGATCCTGAACGGGATACTCCTGAAGTTCTCTTTCGTTATGCGGATGATTATGGCGCCGATGGCAGTCGTTGGACTTTTTTGACAGGGCAGAAAGAAGCTATCTATCAGTTGGCTCATGAAGGGTTTAACTTAGCCGCCGGTCATCGTGGGAGCGAGATTCTCCACAGCACGCGGTTTGTGCTCGTTGATCAAAATCAGCGGGTGCGGGGTTACTATGATAGCCGAAGTCCTGGTTCGCTGTATCAACTGCGTAAGGATATGAAAAAGTTGCTTGAAAAATAAGGAGTCTGTTTATGAACCATCCGGAACTAACTTTAACCGACCGCCGATTCGGTCAAACCAGACGTCACGACGCTTGGTGGCTCCAACCCTTGGCGGTTTTTCTGGGGTTGTCTGTTTTCGGTCTTTATTCGCTATGGGTGGTCTTTCAAGGGGATCACTATCATCACGGACCATATCTGTCTCCCTTCTATGCTCCGCTGCTCTTTGATCCCGCAGGACATATTTCGGGACATAGCTGGTTGGCTGGGAGACCTGACTGGTTACCACTCTGGGTTCCACCGAGCCTCCTTATTCTTTGGGCACCACTCGGTTTTCGTTTTACCTGTTACTATTATCGCGGTGCTTATTACAAAGCCTTTTGGGCGGACCCACCTTCATGTACCGTCAGCGAACCACGTAAGGAATACCGAGGCGAAGGCTCATTTCCGTTGATTATTCAAAATGTGCATCGATACTTTCTGTACTTTGCACTTATCTTCGTAGTAATTCTCGCCTATGATGCTTGGAAAGCACTGTGGTTTGACAACGGGAACGGTGGAAAATCGTTTGGTATCGGAATCGGCACACTAATCTTAACGGGTAATGCTATCTTGCTGGGTGGCTATACACTCGGTTGCCATTCGCTACGTCATCTTGTTGGGGGCATCCGCGATAGACTTTCAGGTGCACCCATTCGTCGGACCGCGTATAACTGCGTCAGTTGTCTGAATCGTCGGCACATGCTCTGGGCGTGGATGAGTCTCTGCTGGGTGGGATTTTCGGATGTTTATGTTCGGTTGTGTTCGATGGGCGTTTTGTCGGACTGGAGGATTTTGTAGTGGTACAATACGAAACGCATGAATATGATGTGTTAGTCATCGGCGCAGGTGGTGCGGGGCTGAGAGCCGCTATCGAAGCCTCTTCCGCCGGGGTGTCTGTAGGCTTGGTGTGTAAATCGCTGCTTGGCAAAGCACATACTGTTATGGCTGAAGGTGGTGTTGCCGCAGCCCTTGCAAATGTCGATGAGCGGGATGGGTGGCGTGTTCACTTTGCCGACACCATGCGTGGCGGTCAATATCTTAACAACTGGCGGATGGCAGAACTCCACGCCAAAGAAGCACCGGACCGAGTCCGCGAACTGGAAGCTTGGGGCGCACTGTTTGATCGAACGCAAGACGGACGTATTTTACAACGTAATTTCGGCGGTCATCAATATCCTCGACTTGCCCACGTCGGAGACCGGACTGGCTTGGAAATGATTCGCGTCCTGCAAGATCACGGCATCCATCAAGGCGTTGATGTGCACATGGAGTGCACAGTTATATCACTGCTGAAAGACGATGGTCGCGTTGTCGGGGCATTCGGTTACGAGCGCGAAAAAGGACGGTTCAAGATCTTCTCTGCCAAAGCGGTAGTGTTAGCCACTGGCGGCGTTGGCAAGGCATTTAAAATTACGAGCAATAGCTGGGAATACACTGGCGACGGACATTCGCTCGCTTACCATGCGGGTGCCGAACTGATTGATATGGAGTTCGTGCAATTTCACCCGACAGGTATGGTCTGGCCCCCAAGTGTGCGAGGTATATTAGTAACAGAGGGGGTCCGCGGTGAGGGAGGGATTCTGACAAATAGCGAGGGGGATCGGTTTATGTTTGATCATATACCGGAGCTTTATCAGAATCAAACCTCCGATGATCCCGAAGAAGGGTGGCGATACACACAGGGCGATAGAGATGCCCGCAGACCCCCAGAACTCCTCACCCGTGACCATGTGGCTCGATGTATTGTCCGCGAGGTGCAGGAGGGACGCGGAAGTCCCCACGGTGGTGTTTTCCTTGATATTTCATGGATTTCGGAGAAAATATCAAACGCCGAAGAGCATATCAGACGGAAGCTACCCAGCATGTATCACCAATTCATGCAGTTGGCGGATATTGATATCACCAAAGAGCCGATGGAGGTAGGACCGACAACGCATTATGTCATGGGCGGAATTCGTGTCGATGCGGACTCACAGATGACCTCAGTACCGGGGCTTTTTGCAGGTGGTGAATGCGGTGCAGGCTTGCACGGTGCGAATCGCTTGGGCGGTAACTCGCTCTCCGACCTACTGGTTTTCGGTAAGCGTGCCGGTGAATACGCCGCACAATTTGCCAAAGAAAACGGCGTAGGTAAAGTAAACGAAGCAGAGATTGAGGCGGTCGCAAGCGAGGCGTTAAAGCCGTTCGACAATGCAGATGGCGAGAATCCATTCCAAATCCAGTACGATTTGCAGGATATGATGCAAGACCTCGTCGGTATCGCTCGGAGCGACGATGGGTTACATAATGCGGGGGAAGAAATCCACAAGCTCGTGCAACGCGCAGACCAAGCAGGAGTCGGCGGCAATCGTGAGTATAATCCGGGCTGGCACACAGCACTGGATCTGGAACACATGCTCACAATATCCGAAGCCATTGCGCTTGCGGCGTTAGAGCGAAAAGCGAGCATCGGTGCCCATTCTCGTGACGATTATCCTGAGAAGGAGGAGCCGGGCGCAGGCAAGTATAACACCGTTGTTCGCAAGAATGCGGACGGTGAAATGGAGGTCAGCCGGGAACCGATACCTGAACTTCGTGAAGACCTTCAAGACGTGATAGAGGAGATGGGCTAATGGCAACAGCAACTTTCAGAATATGGAGAGGCGACGCTAACGAAGGAAAATTCGTCGATTACGAGACCGAAGTTTCTGAGGGGATGGTGGTCCTAGACGCAGTTCATAAGATTCAGGCGGAGCAAGCTAACGATCTCGCTGTTCGATGGAACTGCAAAGCCGGCAAGTGCGGATCCTGTTCAGCGGAGGTCAACGGAAATCCCAAATTGATGTGTATGACCCGGCTTAACGAGATTCCGCTTGACGCACCAGTTACCGTTGAGCCGATGCACGCGTTTCCACTTATCAAGGATTTGGTGACGGATGTCTCGTGGAACTTTGAGGTTAAGAAAAAAATCAAACCGTTCAATCCGAGACCAGCCGACGCCGACGATGGCACTTGGCGCATGGCGCAAGAGGACATTGATCGCGTTCAAGAATTTCGTAAATGTATCGAATGCTACCTGTGCCAAGATGTGTGCCATGTGTTGCGCGAGCATGATCTGCACGATAAGTTCATTGGACCCCGATTTTTTGTCTACGCTGCGGCACTGGAAATGCACCCCCTCGACACTGAAAATCGGCTGGAGGAGTTAAAAAATACGGATGGCATCGGCTATTGTAACATTACCAAATGCTGCACAAAAGTCTGTCCTGAGCATATCACGATTACCGATAATGCCATCATTCCGCTCAAAGAGCGGGTGGTTGACCAATTCTATGACCCAATCAAGAAGCTATTTCGGATCTTTCGCCCGAAACAATGATGTAGGTGTGGAGAGGTAGATGGAAACAAGAACTGAATCAGATAGCATGGGGAAGATTGAGGTCCCAACAGATCGGTATTGGGGCGCACAGACCCAGCGTTCATTGCAAAATTTCAAGATTGGTGGGGAACGTTTCCCGCGTGAGATGATCTGGGCACTCGGTATTGTCAAACAATCTGTCGCTGAAGTGAACGCAGAGTTGGACGCGCTGGACGCGGATCTGGCTGAAATTATCATTAGAGCTGCACAGGAAGTAATCGATGGCAGCCTAGACGATCACTTTCCGCTGGTTGTCTGGCAGACCGGCAGCGGCACCCAGACCAATATGAACGTCAATGAAGTTATCTCGAACCGTGCCATCGAAATGCTTGGCGGGGTCCTCGGCAGTAAGGAACCTATCCACCCAAACGATCATGTCAACAAGTCTCAGTCTACGAACGATGCTTTCCCAACCGCTATTCATGTTGCTGTCGTCGATCGCATTCACAATCATCTAATTCCTTCGGTGACGGACCTGCGGGATGCACTCTCAGCAAAAGCTGAAGCCTTTCAGGATATTGTTAAAACCGGACGCACTCACCTCCAAGACGCCACTCCGTTAACATTGGGGCAGGCGTTTTCTGGATATGTCACGCAGTTGAATAACTCGCTTCGGGCTATTGATCACGCGCTGCCACACCTATACGAACTGCCTATCGGTGGAACAGCGGTCGGTACTGGGCTGAACACCCACCCTGAATATGCAGCAAGAGCTGCGACCGCAATCTCGAAACGCACCGGGTTCCCCTTCGTGACGGCGCCGAATAAGTTTGAGGCGCTCGGTGCTCGAGACGCTATCGTCGAGGCGCTCGGTGCTATCAAAACACTGGCATGTGCCCTGAACAAAATAGCAAATGACCTGCGTTGGCTCGGTAGTGGTCCTCGCTGCGGAATTGGTGAACTCCTGTTGCCAGAGAATGAACCGGGAAGTTCGATTATGCCAGGGAAGGTGAACCCGACGCAGTGCGAAGCTATGACAATGGTTTGCGCCCAAGTTATCGGCAGCGACACGACGGTTGCGATTGCAGGGGCATCAGGCAATTTCGAGTTGAATGTGTTTATGCCTGTTATCGCTTTTAATGCACTCCAATCCATCCGCTTGCTTGCAGATGCCTGTGATTCGTTCAATGAAAACTGCGTTGTTGGTATCGAGCCGAATCGCGAAAAAATCCAAGAATACCTAAACGACTCACTGATGCTTGTCACCGCGCTTAATCCTTACATCGGCTACGACAATGCGGCATTGGTTGCCAAAACTGCTCATCAGGAAGGCAAAACGCTACGACAGACTGTGGTGGAACTTAACTTGTTAAGCGAGGAAGAGTTTGATCGCGTTGTCGTTCCCGGTCAGATGATTGGACCCAAGTAGAAAGTTAAACTTAACACGAACAAAAGACATTGGAACATAGAGTCAATAGACACAACTTGTTAATGGAAAGTTGACATTGGAGGGAGAAGAATGTTTAAGAAAATCTATGTGCCGGTCGATAATTCAGACCATTCCGACGCGAGCGTCAATTTCGCTGTGGAGTTCGCCAAAAAATTTCAGTCGCAACTCGTTGGCTCTCACGTTTATGCAGCGAAGATGCACGATGTTCGCTTCAAGCAAATGGAGTACACGCTCCCCGAAGAATACCAAGATGAAGCTGAACTTGAGAAACAGCGCCGCATTCATGACACATTGATTACAATGGGGCTACAGTTAATCTCCGATTCGTACTTGGAGGTTATGAAGAAGAAATGTGCCGAAAATGACATTCCCTTTGAAGCCAAAATGCCTGAGGGTAAGCACTTCATCAAGTTGGCAGAAGACATTCAAGGAAGTGATTACGATCTTGTAATTATGGGTGCCCTTGGTATGGGGGCGGTTAAGGACAGTCTACTCGGCGGTGTTGTTGAGCGGGTTGTGCGGCGTATTGAGACCGATACCCTTGTGGTCCGAAACATAGAAGAGATACACGAACAGAAAGGACATATTCTCGTTGGAATTGATGGTAGTCCCGAATCCTTCGCCGGACTGAAAACAGCAATCCGACTTGGTAAGGCATTTGATAGACAAGTTGAAGCCGTTGGTGTGTATGATCCCTATCTTCACTATGTGGTGTTTAATTCGGTTGTCAGCGTGCTAACCGAGCGTGCCTCCAAAACCTTCCGATTCAAAGAGCAGGAACAGCTGCACGAAGAGGTCATCGACACCGGACTTGCCAAAATCTATCAATCCCATCTGGAGATTGCCCGGACTATCGCCAAGGAAGACCACAACTACGATCTTAAAATTACCTTGCTGGACGGCAAAGCGTTTGAGAAGATTTTGCAGTATGCCCGAAAGACAGAACCGTGGATGCTGATGTTGGGTCGAATTGGCGTTCACAGCGATCCCGATATGGATATCGGCAGCAACACCGAGAACTTATTACGGCTTGCCCCGTGTAATGTGTTTCTGTCGAGCCAGCGGTACGTCCCCAAAGTTGATGTCAGAGCGGAGGAGACAGTAGTCTGGACACAGGAGGCCTTAGATCGAATGGCGAAGGCACCGCCGCAGGTGCAGGGCATCGCACGCACCGCTGTCCACCGTTTTGCTATTGAACGTGGACACTCTGTGATTACCGAGAGCGTTATTGAGCAGGCGATGGAGACCTTTATGCCGGGACGTTCAGCGGAACGGATGACCAAAGTTGCCAAAGAGGTCGCAACGCAAACAGTTCTCGATTCTAATGCTATTAAGACCTACATCTGTGGTGATTGCGGCTATGCTGCCAAAGACCAGCAGCCCGTAAAATGCCCCGTTTGCGGCGTAGACGGTGACAAATTCCAGATGGTTGATAAAGATTCACTCCAGAGGGTTGCAGATCAGGAGGGTGGTGTCAGTGAGGAGCAGACCTTTGACGGTGTGCGCCTCCAGTGGTCTGATCAAGCCAAAAAAGCGTTGCGGAATGTCCCGCGCGGATATATGCGACGTAACGTCAAAGCGCGAATCGAAAAATCGGCGCGTGTTCAGAAGATCGGCACAATCACCAACGAATTCGCGATGCAAATTATCAACGAGAGTATGGATCAGGCTTCCGCTGTCCGTGAAGATGCACCTGAACTGAAAGCTGTCGCGCAATCCCGCGAGTCCGATGATACCTCCCAAGAAGAAACGTTTGAAAGTCCGCTTGAATGGACGCTAGATGCCCGTGCACGACTGAACCTCGTACCCGCTGGATTTATGCGGAACATCACGCAATCCCGTGTCGAGCAGCGAGCACAAGAAGCCGACCTCACAACAATCAACCTAGATTTTGCAGCGCAGGTGATTGAGGAGGGACGGAGTCTGGACAATGAGGTGCTTGGGACATATTACCAGCAAGGCGAACACGCAGCTGAAGCGGAGAGCGATAAAGAGGGAACGACGCAAGAATAGACATAGCAATTACGTTTCTCAGGCAGTTTAGGCAATAACGACTCTATGCCGTATTTTGCCACCTTTGCAAAACTGACTAAACAGTTACAAGCAAGGTTAGAAGATAAGGTATAACCACAGAAACTTCCCTCTTTTCCTGCTCTATTGAAAATTTCCCCCCTCACTTGCTTTGAACCTCCGGTTGGGATTTCTCACCCAATACATAAAGGAAGTTTTTATCCAAGGTAAGTGTCTGCGATGACTGGGGGAGGTTTTCGAGGAGAGCCATTCCTTTCAATTCCAACCTGTCCGTGGTAGATAGTTTCGCAATAAATAACACACCATGTTCCCTTAAGATATAAGCCAAATCCGTCGAAAGTTGAAAGTCTGTAACACGCCCTCCTTCGCTTTGGTTAATTTTCGTTGTTTTCCAATCGGTTTCAAAAATAAGATAAAGCGTGTTTTCATCCTCCCACTCTCCTCTAATGACATCTGTTATATCTTCACCCCCGGGATGCCTGCCCGAACTATACAGGTACTTCGTATATGCCGGAATAACATCTAAGGAATAAATATGATTCTCTTGCCACGGTAAGAACCACAATTGAGAATAATCGTCGTAGCGATACACCCAGCAGATATATTGCGGGGTTGTAACGACTCTAACCCTCCAATTGGCACTTAACTCAATCAAGTTAGTCCGATCGGCAAGGTGGTTCGAAAGGGCTGACAGTAAATATAATCGCTCTAAATGAAAGGCGCGGATTCTATCCGTTAAAGAATCGACGTTGATTTTGATTGGTCTTGCTTCTTCGCCTAAGGCTCGTAGCAATAGAACGGAAGGAGGAGATTGAATCGCGTAGGAATTAACTAATTTAGGCTGTTCAGGCTGTGAGAGATTTAACACATGCAAGTACTTGTGCACGTCGTATGTATAAGCATAGTCTCCCTTGATTTTTAGGTCAATGAGGTGACTGCGGAGATTTCCCTTTCCCCCTGTTGGAAACACCCATTGTGGTTCCAGTGGGTTCTTGAGGTGAAGGACATTCAACCCATTTTGAGTCGGGAAAAAAGCATAATTTTTGAAGATCACGGGTTTTCCTGAAAGCATTGGAAGCGGAAGATTCCACAGCAGTCTTGGTGCTGCCGGCTTCTCCATATCTAAAAGGTGTACGCCATAAGCTGTGGTTGCTAACACGAACTGCTTCCAGACAGTTAGACTACTATAATAGTGTAGTTTTGAAGGAAGGAAAGTCGAAGAAACCTTGACAGGCTTTGCAGGATCAGAGATATCTACAACTGCTAACACCCCATTAAAATCAGCTTCTGTTCCTGCATTGGAAATGGTGTCCTGTGGATTCAGATTTGGGCTACAACCAACAGACCAAAGAAGTAATAACAAAAACCCCAAGGAATATAATAAAGAAATCGAAATTTTCCCCCGGCTATCTCTCCGTTGTTCTTTTGTGCCCCTTTTTAGCATGAAGCCTTGCTGTTTTCGTTTCATTCGATAACCTCCCATGTTCTTGTATACCCGTTTTACTCCTTCAACAACACTAGCACCTTTGCTTCAAGAGATTGTTTCAATTGGCTAAGAGATTGTCCGATTCGGAACAGAGATTGCATCTCGCCTACCTTGTTTACGAGTAAAATTGTTGGAATGGGATCGATTGAGTAGTCTCTGAACGTGGCACCGAATTTATTCTCTGAGTCCTTTGTGGCAATTCCGATTGGGTATCTAATTTGCTCTTGGTCAATAGCTCCTTGGATATCGGGATAGTGTTCGAGATCGGCAGAAGTATGCACCCCGATTACGATAACCCCTTCATCGCTATATTGGTCGTGGATACGATTCAGCACAGAGAACCAAACGGTGCAATCTTCTGAATTGACGATGCTTGACCAAAAATTTAGGACAATAACCTTGTCCTGTAACGATCCCAGCCCTATCGGTTCGGTATTGAACCAACGGTCAACCTTCAACTCAGGCGCAGGTTTGCCCTCCAATGGATGTGGGAAAGGGTAAGGTTCTAGGTAAGGTTCTATTGTATTGTCTTTGTCATCTGTTAACATCGATCTCTTGGGCGGCAAAGGCGGCAAAACCAGTTGCAGGTCTTCTCGGTTTGCCTCGAATTTGGCACCCGGGTTCGAGGGAAGGTAACCTGCATGCCATGCATATACACCTACGCGGCGATCAGCAATATCCTTCAGGTGAAATTTTCCCTCTGAGTCCGTGAAGGTGATTACTCCTGTGCGAGAACCTTCAGCGTTCACAAGTGCTCCACTGATGGGATGCCCCTGCGAGTCAACAACCTGTCCGGCGATGAAGTATTCTGCCTTTGGCAGTACAAGATCTGGAACGTCCCTAGCACCTTCTCCTAAGGTGAACCATTCAGAGGAGGTTATTCCATAGTTGGCTGCTTTCGCATAAACCTGATAGACTCTACCAATCTCCAGCCACTCTCTATGGAATTTCGGGCCCACGGTGAAGTTTCCCTCTGAATCGGTTTCTGTAATGGGTGAGGAGGTCGATCTTCCATCATACCCCTCCTCCCAACCTAACCCAACGCCAGCGTGGGCGATTGGATTGCCGCTTTCGTCGATCACTTGCCCAACAATAGTGGCAGTGATTCGTTGGGCAACTGTAATTACCACGGGATCTGTCTGCCCTTTCGACCAGGCTCCTCGTCCGTGTAGAAGTTCATGTTCAGCATCTACGATTACTTCATGTATGTTTCTAGGAATACCGTTGAGTCTAAATTGTCCTCGTTCATCGGTCTGGGTGTGGAGGTTAAACCCAGTGCCCATAGCCAAACGGACAGATGCTTCCGCCACCGGTTCGTTATCTGCTCTCTGGACAGTGCCGTGTATGGTGTACCCACGATGACAGACGAAATCAATGTCAGAAATTGTTTCACCCTCCGCGATTTCCTCTCCAGATTGCCCTTCAGGATATTCAAAGTAATATTCTGAGCCGGTATTACTTGGGTTAGCAGAGATACCTACCCATCCGGGGGCCACACGGAATCGATAGCGTCCATTTGTATCAGTTTCGAGCCGATGTCCCATACCCTGACTTGGTGGATGTGTAGCGTCGTAAACCTGAATCTGCATCCCTGCCACAGGTTGTCCCGTGGCACCGTCTGTAATCTGACCCTCCACAAACGCCCCCGGGGTCAACAAAAAATCCACTCCAGTATACACATTATCGGCTTTCACATGGATGCCTTCTTGGGCGGGAGCACGCCAAGCAAAAATCTTGTGCCATTCCCACGTATCACCAATCATGACAACGTACGGTCCTGTGATTATATCCTTCAAGATGTACACGCCAGCCATATCTGTGTGTGTGATACGTACTTCCATACCCGGTTCCATACCAACAGCGCGGATTGGTAGGTTAGCAGCGGGCTTGTTTGAGTCCGCATAAATAACCTGTCCAGAAATGCTTCCCCGCGGATTTTCTATCTCCGTTGTATCGTCCGCACCGGCTGCGACAGCCAAAGCAGGACTTTTGTCTCCACCAGAGTGATTTGAAAGCCGTGGTTTTTGCGAGGGAGTCATGGCAATCGATGCTTCCGCCAATTCTACCATCTCTACTGGGGTGGATATACTAAGAGAATAGGGATGCCGGAATTGTGAAGTTGTGAACATACCAACTGTGACAAGCAACGTTGCCACCCCTAGCGTAATCGCGGTGACCCAAGGCGCGAGCGGTTTACCGTTCGGTGTTGCAGTCGGCTTAAGGCGATAGAGGTTTTCAATCAGTTGTTGTGTGAGTGTCGGTGGGAGTTGGAAAGTTCCCCAAGTTTGATGTATCATTTTGATTACCTCCTCCTTTAGATGGTGTCGAGCACGATAGAGACGGTTCTTGATGGCACTAGTTGAAGTGCCGATGAAACTGCTAATTTCTTCGTAGGTCATTCCACCCAAGTAATGTAACGTTAGAACAGTCTGGTCACCTTCAGGCAGGCTATCAAGCGCATCTCGGACTTCCTTACGCAAACGATTATCAGCATACTTCGTTTGAGCCGATGCTTCAATTTGCGCCGTGTCTACTTGGTCAAGGGATTGGGTTGGGTGTTGATTTTCTCTGAACCAGGAGATGCAGCACCTCGCTGCAATCACATACAGCCAACCCGGAAAATGAGCGTGATGCTTCAGCGTTGATAATTTCTGATATGCCTTGAGGAAGGTGTCCTGCGTAATGTCTTCGGCGATGTGAAAGTCCCCGATTTTGCGGTAGGCAAGGGCGTGGACCGCGCCCTTGTATTTATCCACTAAAAAACCGAATGCGTTTTCATCGCCTTCCAACGTTCGCTTTATAAGTTCCGAGTCACTTTGTGCCATCAGAATCTCCGTGTATCAAGTATTGGGTTGTAGTGTAAATGCTACACGCTTATTATGGATGACGCAGATTTTTGGCGGATGTTCCCAGCAAGACTATTTTTTTTGCGTAAAGAGCTCAGTTCACGCTAAGAAATTGTGTGAAATCTCGAATTTCCCGGAAGATGCAATATTTTGGGATGGTTTCGTTCATTCCTCTAAACCGGTAATACGTATTTCCTATTGATATTCCATTGATGATATGTTATATTTAACTTTGAATTGCTTTAAGAATACCATTGACTCATATCAAAATTGTTTTATCAATTACACAACTTGCCCTCGCAGGAAACTGGCCTAGGCGTGACCCACGCCGTGACGGTGCTACGTGCTAATCTCCCGATCAAATGGAACAGAACCAAGAGTGTGCTATTGATCTTTATCAAATATAGTGTGTCTAATCACCCTCTGAAAATGAATTATCCAGCGTATATCCACACCGGGCATGTGCCAATTTAGATCGCAGTTTGCCAATGTCTCTCAGAAATCCTTCACATTTTGCAGAAATCCTGGTGTGTCTCGACGGCTCAAGTTATTCTCAGGCAGCGGTCGAATATGCCACACAAATCGCCCTTGAACATAACGCATCGCTAACTGGCATTGGCGTAATTGATTTGCCCGGTATCCGGCGTGCAACGGGTTCTGCGTCCATTGGACCAATCTATGATCGGGTCGCTGACCGACAACACCTCGAAGATACGCGAGAGATAGTAAATGGAGTTCTTACGGATTTTGGGAAACACTGTCAGGAGAAAAAGATTCACCACTCAATCCATTCAGAGATGGGCAGCCCATTTCGGGAAATTATTGAGGAATCAAAATTTCACGATTTTATTATAATTGGGCAGAAGACCTTTTTTCGGTATAACATCAGCCACGAACCGGGCAACACCTTGGATAGAATTCTCCATAAAGGATTGACCGCAGTCCTTGCAGTTCCCGAATCTGTCAGGCAGATTAAAAAAGTACTTGTTGCTTATGATAACAGTGTCCAAGTTACCAAAGCAATTCAGATGTTTCTCCTGCTTCATATCTGGAATCAATGCGACATCACTCTCCTGAATGTCAACAATAGTGCGAGTCGTGGAATACAGTTGCTCGGCAGGCTCGGTGATTATTTTAAAAGATATGGAGTGCAACCTGAAACGGTCCACTTGAGAGGAAGGGCAGATGAAGCCATTCTGTCCTACATCCGAGAGCACGAAATTGATCTGCTTGTTATGGGAGCATATGGGAAACGAAACGTGTCTGAGTTCGTTTTCGGCAGTGTGACCAAATCCTTGGTGGCGCAGGCGGGTATACCGTTGTTTATTTATCATTAGTGAGAAAACATGAAAACCTACAAAGACCTTCCCGCCGATGGCGGCTCTAATATCGTTGGACAAGTGACACAGCAAGTCAATCGCTTACAACAACGATTGGCGTCGGTCCGCCACACTGTTGCCATCATGAGTGGAAAAGGCGGCGTCGGCAAGAGTTCGGTCACGGCAAACCTCGCTTCGGTACTTGGGTTGCGTGGGCACAATGTTGGCGTGATTGATGCCGACATCAATGGTCCCTCGATCGCTAAAATGATGGGGGTGAGAGGGCAGCGAATTGATTATGGTGACGATGGTGTTAAACCTGCCATCAGCCCGCTTGGGGTCAAGGTGATGTCGATGGATCTGTTCCTCAAGGATGACGAAACTCCAGTTCTCTGGGAATCCCAAACGCAGAAGGATGCCTTTACTTGGCGAGGAACTATGGAGATGAGTGCCCTCCGTGAATTTCTCTCTGATACCGAGTGGGGATCTCTTGATTATCTGCTGATTGATCTTCCCCCCGGTACTGACCGATTGCCAAATCTTGTCGATCTCCTGCCTAATCTCGGCGGCACAGTTGTTGTTACAATCCCTTCTGGAGTGTCCCAGCTTGTCGTCAAAAAATCGCTGACGATGGCAAAGAAACTGCTCAACGCACCGGTAATCGGCATCGTCGAAAATATGGCCGCCTATGTGTGTGCCGATTGTGGCAAAACTGAAGAACTGTTTCCGTCGGGCAACACGGAGGAGATGGCGAGTCAATTTGAGGTTTCTCTGCTCGGCAAAATACCGTTCGATCCACGAATCTCTATCGCTGCAGATGAAGGTAGCGTGTTTGTTGATCAATACCGAGATACTCCCGCAGGACAAACATTTTTCAGCATCACAGATGAAATTCGGATGTTCTTTGAATCGCAAATATAACATATAAACGGAGTCAGTCAATGAAATTCTTATGCCTTGAATGTAACACAGCGATGGAATTTAAGGAAACAACGACGCCGGATCAAGGGTCGCTGACTGCAATCTTTGAGTGTCCAGACTGCTTTGCTGAGTTCGCGATGCACATGAATCCGTGGGAAACCCAGATGCTAAAATCCCTCAATGTTCAACTTGGTGGCAGGAGCGAAGCCGCGCAGCCAATGGAGATGGTACAATCCTTCCTGAGTCAAAAGAATCCGAATAATCTGACCTCAGAAGCACCGGTGGGTTCCACCGAAGACGGTGGGAAATGCCCGTTCGCATCGGCTGTGACAGAAGCATTTCAAGAGCAGGAACCGACCGGGCCAGTATGGACCCCCGAAGCGTTGGAGCGTTTGGAGCGCGTACCTAGTTTTGTCCGCTCAATGGCGAAGGCTAGCATCGAAGAGTTCGCCCGTGAAAATGGACACCCTGAAATCACCACTGAAGTGATGGATACCGCACGCGGTAACTTTGGGATGTAAGAGGCTATCACAGCGAAAACGGATGATATGCATCTCACACAAGCTGCAATAGATCGGTCCGTGTACGTCAACTTACCCATTTATGTTCCCAATTGTCGAACTCTTCATCCGTTGGATACATCTCACTGCTGCGATCGTTTGGTTGGGTGGCATCTTTTTGTCAATTGCCGTTGCAACACCGATTCTGAGGCAGCATTTTCAAATGGTTGAAAGCGTCCAACGCGCGTCCGAAATTCGGAATCGCCTGCGGCATATTATCCGCTTTACAATCCACATTCTCCTAATCACCGGTGCGATGAACCTGTTCATCGTCGGACTAAAAACGCAGATGCGTTTTTCTCAGGACTACGGTTATTTTATTGTTTTTATTGCGAAACTTGTTTTTGTTGGACTGATGACACTGTTTCATAGCCTGCATATCGCCGTTTTCAATCGCCGTTTGGAATCGGCAGTGGAAAATCCCAATTTCGACGATTCGGTGGTTGCCAAGCTACAAAGGAAAGTAGACCTATTCGGAATTTTTACGATAGGTGTTGGGCTTGTTGTCTTTGCATGCTCTCTGTATCTCCGCCAGATGATAGGAGATCAATAGGAAGGGGATCCACGTCAAAACATGTGCACCGCAGAGATGCCGGGTCCTTGGGCTCAAAACCTAATGAAAAAAACGCTGCGTTCTCTGCGGTGAAATACATAACATCATATTGCGTTTTAAGGAACGACGATGGAAACAAAAATCCAAGCCGTTTCATGGAATATCACACGGCTATGCAATCTCAAATGTACACATTGCTATCTCCCCGCTGGGTTTGTGGATACCAACGAGTTCCCGGATGGGTATTATCGGGATTCAGAGTTGACCCAATCCCAGTGCTTCCGTGTGATTGATGAAATTGCTGAAATCAATCCGAACGTTCTTCTGATCCTCACCGGTGGGGAGCCGTTGCTGCGTCCTGACATTCTGAAAATCTCAGACTACGCAGCTCGAACCGGGTTCTTAGTAGTGATGGGTACGAACGGTGTCCTGCTGAACGACGAAACGGTTCAGAGAATGAGCGACCATGGTGTCGCTGGCGCAGGTATCAGTTTGGATGCTGTGGATCCGGTCAATCACGACAAGTTCCGAGGAATGGAAGGGGCTTGGGAAGGCACCATGAACGGTGTCGAGGCACTGAAGCGCGCAAACCTCGATTTTCTTGTGCAGACCTCTGTGACCCGTTGGAATTACGATGAGATCCCACAAATTGTTGATTTTGCCTATGAACTCGGTGCCAAGGTCTTCAACCTCTATTTCCTTGTGAGAACTGGTCGAGGCAAAACTGTGATGGACATCACCCCCGCTCAATATGAAACGATGCTCTCCACCTTGTTTGAGTTGCAGGCTAAATATCGCGGTAAAATGCTGGTCGCAGCAAAATGTGCACCCCACTACAAACGAGTCATTTATGAGCAACAATCAGACTCGCCTTTCCTACAAGCGTATCCGAGTGGCACGTGTCCCTGTGGTATCTACTACTGCCGTATCACTCCTGAAGGCGATCTGACGCCGTGTCCGTATATGCCGGTCAGCGTTGGCAATCTAAAGATGGACAGTTTTGCAACGCTGTGGAACCGATCCAAGGTCTTTCAAGAGTTACGAGATCGAAAATTACTGGAGGGCAAGTGTGGGGTCTGCGAATTTCGAGACGTCTGCGGCGGCTGCCGAGCACGTGCCTATGCCGCTACTGATAACTATCTTGCTGAAGATCCCTCCTGCGATTATCAACCAGGGCAGGCCGGAGAGACAAACATTAAGTTTGAGAAGACTACCCCGTTCGCAGCTGAAACCGACTACGAGCTACAATGGACAGAGGCTGCGCAGCAAAGATTAGACCGGGTGCCCTCCTTCGCGCGGGGGATGGTCACCAAAAGTGTCGAGAAATATGCCCGCGAACACGGCTACTCTGAAATTACCCCGGAAATCATGAAAGCTGTCAAAAAACGGTTTGATAAGACAGGAATTCCGTCCTTCAGACCTCGGCGCTAAAATAAAGCTGATAGATATACTTTCAGTGCGTTTGTGTCAGTCTTTATCTACTCAGCGATTCAAAATTAAACCACGTTTCACGCATGATGTTTGCACAGTTGAGGAGAAAAAATAATGAATAGCGAAAACAGAGTTGAAGAACGGTTATCTGCGGTTGAGGATCGGTTGAATCGATTGGAAGATTTGTTGGTTGGTATTAGCCAGAAGTTGGACGAGAGACCCCAGCCAACTGCTGTTAATGAGGAGAAAGGAGAAGCACTCAAAGGGTGGGTAACTGATTACGTCTCAATGCGATTGCAGCAGCTTGTGCCGGAGACATGCGATCATCCTTCTGAGGCAAAGTCGGAAGAAGGGCCATTCTTGGGGAATACCTCAATCCGCTGCACGGAGGAAGTCGTCCACCGTGTCAAACGTATCCCTATCCCGTTTGTGCGCGAGATGGTTATTCAGCGGGTCGCTGACAATGCTCGACAGGCGAACGTAGATGTGATCGAAATTGACTTCTTTGAAAAAGCCGCAACCTTTTGACAGTGTAAAGAAACGGAGGAGTTTCCTCTGCCACACTTCCACTGGGAAGATTTCTTGACGTCTCCTCTCTGAGATGAGTCTAACCCCATGCCAATATACCCGCTCAATAAAAATCAGTGGAAAGCCTACCAAGCTCTAATCTCTCACATTGATTCGGGACCTGAGCACGGGACCATTTGTCTCATCGGAGATTTCCAATCAGGCAAAACGAACTTAGTCAAGCATCTGCTCAAAGGAAGATACGACAACGCTACAGATTGTTACGTGAACCTGAATCTGTATCTGCTTGATGAATTAGATAAGCAGCGGGCCTCAATTGCCTACGCCGGCGCGAAAGCAAAGATACACCTCCTGATACAAATCGCTATCGAAGATCTACTTGATAGACATTTTCAAACGCGCAATCTCCTCGTTTTTGATGCTATTGAAATGATCTATTCCTACGAACTCAATCTTGTTGCTATCACCGATCGTTTCGCCCGTGACGGTAAGTACTGCATCATCTGCGTGCCTGAAAGCAAAAAACATGGCTACTGCCTTGACTTTAGCTGGAATCTTGCCGGGGAGATCCGAATCAACTCAAATTGAACCTGTTTGTAAGGCTGTTTTAAAATCCCTACTGGGCCTCTGCGGGTATCTCTAAATGCCACTGTTTATTTGACTTTGATGTTGACTGAAATTGCGAAATGTGATATAGTTTGTTTAGCAATGTTACAATTAATCGCCTTCCTTGATATTGAGGCGGCTTGGTAAAGAGAACCGGACAAATACGATCTACGCAAACTCTCAAGAGTGGAAATAAACTGCAACAGATTGGCTGTTCGCGGATGCTAATATCAAGCCTACACAACCCACCTATACCACCAGATTGGAATGATTCATGAGTAAGCAAGCTGAAATCGCTAACGATCGAGCCATTGAATATTGGGAACAGAATCGCTTTGAAGAGGCGATTGCTCAATGGGAAGAGATCGTTCGTAAAGATCCGAATCTTGCGGAGATACATTATAACCTTGGAAGTGCTTACATGAACCAAGGTAAGACTGAAAGCGCGATCGAAGCATTTAAGCGAGCGCTTTCTGTTGACCCCACCTTAACTGAGGCCTACAACAAGTTGGGGGTTATCTGTTACAAGCAAGGCAACGCGCGGTTGGCGTTCGCCTGTTGGAAGCAGGCGTTAATGATTAATCCGGATTTTGATGAGGCACGCCGCAATATTGGGTTAATCCAGAGCACGCCCCAGTTTGACGTGGAAGAGGAAATACCTGCCTACCAGCATGTAATAGAAGGAAATTCGGAAAGTGATGAGAACGCAAGCGTTGAGGATGGCGACGACCTGCCTACATGGAAAAATAGAATTCGTCAAGGTTGGGGCGTATTCCGAAAAAGATAAAGCCGCTTGCATGAGAGGAAGATAATTGAAACGAGATCTGCCAATCTGACTCGTTTTTTGGAGAGGCAGTAGCTTCTCAGCTAGTCTTGCTCTATTAAACCATACCAGTGACTTCTGATTTCGTGCAGCGCATGGGCGGGTAAGTTGCTGGAATGCGATACTCGAACCTAATTGTTCATTGAGTCTATCCAATCCAATAAAAAAAGCTCTCAATTACTTGAGAGCCTTTTTTCCCGGTTTGATTTTTGTCAGCTTTATCAGCCGTCAATTTTTCTGACTTCTTCGGCTTGGAGTCCTTTGTCCCCTTCCACAACGTTAAACTCGACCTCTTGTCCCTCATCAAGGGTTTTGAAGCCAGTTCCTTCAACGTTGGAATAATGAACGAAGACATCTTGCCCTTCGTCGGTTACGATGAATCCGTAACCTTTTTGATCGCTGAACCATTTCACTCGACCTGTTGCCATCGGTGTGTACCTCCTTTCCTAAAGATTCAGAACTGCAAATGAAAATCAGGATTTAGCGCAAGAGGTACAAAATACAGCATACAGCCGGGGAAATGCTTCTATTTGAACCTAACACCACTTCTTCAATCCATTGTACAGTTACAGATAAATTATACTTGATTCAGAATAGTAATGCAAGTAAGAATTCCGATAGAAAAATATCGAACAGTGGATTTAGATCGAATTTTGCGCGGTAGAACAGGCTTTTCGGTGAATTTTTGGTTGTTCCTCACCTTGAATTTTTTTTATCCACTTTAGCTCTATCTAATGTTGTAGCGTTTGCGAAATAAAGAGTTGGGTGCGTTCATTCTGTGGATTATCGAAGAAAATCGCTGGTGCTGCCTCTTCGACAATCGCTCCCTCATCAATAAAGATAATCCGATCTGCCACCTCACGGGCGAACCCCATCTCATGTGTGACAACCAACATGGTCATGCCGGACGCAGCTAACTCACGCATTACATCTAAGACCTCGTTAATCATTTCAGGATCTAACGCGCTTGTGGGTTCATCGAACAACATAATCTTAGGCTGCATCGCCAAGGCTCTCGCAATTGCGACACGCTGCTGTTGCCCGCCCGAAATCTGTGCCGGAAATTTGTGAGCATGTTCTTCAATGCCAACTCGTTCAAGTAGCGCTAAAGCCTCGGATTCCGCGTCGCTTTTCGCCATCTTTTTAACCCAGATGGGACTTAACGTCACGTTTTGTAGAACAGTCAAGTGAGGAAACAGATTGAACTGTTGGAAGACCATGCCAACTTCTTGGCGGATACGTTCTATGTTACGGAGGTCATCACTGAGTTCGATACCATCAACGATAATACGTCCCTGCTGATGTGTTTCCAGACGATTTATGGTGCGGATAAATGTGGATTTCCCCGATCCTGAAGGTCCGCATATCACAACTTTCTCCCCTCTTTCGAACGTGGTAGTAATGCCTCTGAGCACATGGAAATCGTCGAACCATTTATGGACCTCCTCACAGATAATGATTGAATCGTCTGGCGTATTTTCAAGATCTGCCACTATTTCATCGCTCCCTTCCGAGTGTACACGAGATAATCTCATACCTACTAAACTCCCAGAGCATCTTCAATCCTCAGACTGATATATGACATAGAGTAGCTAAAAACAAAATAGACTATCGCAGCGAACAGATATACCTCAGCTTGCAGTCCCAACCAGTCAGGGTTTGCAATAACTGTTTTGGCTATACCCAATAAATCTAACAGTCCGATGACAGTGACCAACGATGTGTCCTTAAAGAGGCTGATAAACTGTCCAACAATTGCCGGGATAACCGAGCGAAGGGCTTGTGGTAAGACAACAAGTAACATCGTAAGAGGGTAGTTGAGGCCCACCGCA
The DNA here is from genome assembly GCA_022822005.1 of Candidatus Poribacteria bacterium. Classification (GTDB taxonomy): domain Bacteria; phylum Poribacteria; class WGA-4E; order WGA-4E; family PCPOR2b; genus PCPOR2b. Next base: position 4,073 of record JAJECO010000011.1, on the reverse strand, counting down.
TGAGCCGCTTCGTACTGTCCCGTCGGGATCGATTGCAGTCCTCCACGGACGTTCTCTGCCATATAAGCAGCAGAAAAAAGTGTGATACCAAGCATTGCCCGCAAGATCTTGTCAATACGAAAATCCGGCAAGAAAATGGGTACCATAATTTGTGCCATAAACAGAATTGTCACCAAGGGCACACCGCGCACCGTCTCAATATACGCTGTTGAAACCCACTTAATCACAGGAAGAGTGCTCCGTCGTCCGAGAGCCAAAAGAACTCCCAGTGGAAACGATACAACGATACCCACAGCCGCCAGAATAAGTGTTAAGAGAAGCCCGCCCCAGCTGCTTGTAAAAACAGTGGGTAAACCCGCGAATCCGTGCAGCCATATCATAGTCCAAGGAAATGATAGCAGCCAACCACCCAGAACCCAAGGGCGCAATCCTATCTTTCCACGGATTAAGAAAAATGCCACTACCAGGAACGCTACTCCGCCCAATAGACCGAATCTATTCGAGAGGGCGATGGGGAAAAAAGCCAGGATAATCCCCAAACCTCCCCCAACGCTTCCGATGACGATAGCAAGCCGGAGGGCTAAGCCACCCCAAATGCCGGCACTCAGTCCCAACATCAGAGCCAAAGTATAAATCACAATCCATACACGCCATATTTCTTCTCTTGGATAAGCACCGACTAGAAAAATCTGCAAGTTAGCAGGTATAACGTTCCAATTTGCCTCAGTGAACGCCCAGCTCAGAATGCCCTTAAAGACAATGTATAAGAAGACAACGGCCAAAAGGGTGAGGAGCGCATTATACCAAGTATTAAAAAGGTTCGCCTTCAGCCACTGCAACATACTCTTGGAATCAGTGGGTGGTTTAATTGTTACATCTGGTGTCCGTTCTCCCACGCGCCTCTTTCCTCTCATCGTCCAATTCGGTTAATTCTGCGGTTGTACCAATTCATGTACGCGGATGTGGCCAAGCTGATAATTAGGTAACTTATCATGATCATGCCAAAAATCGGGATGGATTGTCCGGTTTGGTTCATCATCGTGTTACCGATGTTGAATAGATCTGGGAAGCCTATTGCGACCGCTAGACTGGAATTTTTGGTAAGGTTCAGATACTGGCTGGTGAGTGGCGGGGCAATAACGCGCAAAGCTTGGGGTAGGACAATCAATCTGAGGGTTTGAAATTCATTTAGACCAATCGCTTTAGCAGCTTCTTGTTGCCCCTTCGCTACGGATTGTATGCCGCTTCTCACTACTTCAGCGATGAAAGCTCCGGTATACATAACAAGCCCGATCACGAGCGCGCAGAATTCGGGTGAAAGGTATATCCCTCCAGCAAAGTTAAATCCCTTCAAAGCTGGCAGTTCCAAAGTAAATGGTCTCCCCGGCGTCAAAAACCAGCCCACAAGGGCAACTACCAAAAACGTTGGCAGAGCCCACTTTGCAGGGAAACCGGGTTGTTCCATCTGCCGAAGTTCCCTCAAGCGCGCAAGGTAGAGGATCAGGGCTAAAATAAATCCTACGGCAAGACAAGCGACCCAAATCTTCACACCCGATGTAGGTTGAGGTGATGGAAGATATACCCCCCGTTGGTTGATGAACACGTGCCCGAAGAATGTGAGACTCTTTCGTACCGAGGGAAGTTGTAGGATTACAGCCGTATACCAAAACAGAATCTGTAGTAGGAGCGGAATGTTACGAAAGCATTCGATATAAATGGCTGCGAGATTTCTGACAAGCCAGTTGCTTGATAGTCGCGCGATACCGATAACAAGTCCCAAGATCGTCGCGCACGCGATTCCTATAACACTAACCCTAATGGTATTTACCACGCCCACCCAAAACGCCCTCAGATAGGTATCGGATGGTTCATAGGCGATCCCTTCAGCTATCCCAAACCCAGCTTCGTTATTGAGAAAATCGAGGTTTAAGGTCAGGCCGAGTCCCCGAAGTCCTCTTAACATATTTGTGTAGAGAATTCCAGATAACAGAACCACTCCAACAAGGAAGATGACTTGGAACAGCACACGCAGGCCCCGAACATCCCGCCAAAAAGGGATTTTTTCTGAAACACTTTTAGTTGAGTTGTTTTCCATTGTGTTGTGTAACGTGATCCCGAGAACAGTGTGGTCTACATTGGAAAATCGTAGACCAATTGACCATTTGGAACGTCTTCAAGAAGTAAAATAATGGTGCCCGCTCCTTGCTGGTACGCCGCCTGATACAGTATTTTAATTGCGCTCAGATCAAAGTAATAATCAACCGTTAGCCATGCCTCACACGAATCGTTGTTGGCATTGTGGGCGAGGTCTACCCTGAGTTGTACCGGAAATGACTCTAGGAAAACACCCGAGGAAACCAGGGTGAATTGATGGTTCTCGCAGCCGCCACCATAAGAGACATTGAGTTCCAGTGTATCACCTGTTATCGTCGCAGAGTTCAGGACATATTCATCAATACCCCACTCTTCAACTGTATCATCAATGACCACGGTTCCCGTTTGTATTTCATCGGGCACAACATCATCAGCAGAAACGGAAACACCGGTATCGTCAGGTTTCCCTGTGATCTGATTCTGCAGCTGCTGACATCCTATTACAAAGAAGATGTTGAGGCCTATTACAAATCCGAGAACATCAGTGGGTTTCATACTTGAGAGCCTTTCCTATTGGAGGGGTTTGTCTAACTAATGAAGGTTGACAGAATACATGAATAACCTTTCTAACCGCACAGTACAGCCATGACTATCTGCTAACGGAACGGCATCGCGTACAACAAGCCCCCTTGGGTCCAAGGCTTATTAACGCCACGCGGCAGACCAATAGGGGTGAGGTTGCGTTCAAAAATTTCACCATAGTTGCCAACGGCAGCGATAACCTGACGCGCCCAATCTGTTGACAGACCGAGTTTCCCTCCCATATCGCCGGTTTCCCCCAAGAAACGTCCGATCTCTGGGTTTTTCGATTCATAAGTACTGACATTTGATTGGGTGATTCCGTGCTCCTCGGCGAAGAATGTGGCATAAACAACCCAGCTAACGACATCGTTCCACTTGTTGTCGCCATGAATGGTAACAGGTCCCAACGGTTCCTTTGAGATAGTTACATCAAGGATGACATGCGCCTCTGGATTCTTTAACACATTGCGACGTGCGGCCAGTTGGGACTTATCGCTTGTAACTACATCACAACGTTCCTGCTCATAGCTATTGTAAAGCGTATCAATCTCTTCGAAAACAACTGGCTTAAAATCTACGCCTAAAGCTCGCATCGTATCCGCGAGGTTTAACTCAGTAGTGCTACCAGCGGTAACACAGATACTCGCGCCTGCTAACTCCTCTAAGGAGGTGACGCCAAGTTCTTTGCGCAGCATGAATCCCTGCCCATCATAGAAGGTAGGCGGAGCGAAGTCTGCCCCTACTTGAGTGTCGCGGGTAAGTGTCCAAGTAGTGTTTCGGATTAATACATCTATCTCCCCTGTCTGAAGCGCGGGAAAACGTTCCGGTGTTTTTAGCGGCACGAACTCAATCTTGTCGGGATCTCCAAAAATAGCGGCAGCAAGTGCTCGACAATAATCCACGTCAAAACCGTTCCACTTGCCGTCTTGGTTGAGAAAACTAAAGCCGGGTAAGCCGCCGTATACTCCGCAAACTAACCTCCCTCTGTCCTTTACTTTATCCAATACACTGTCCTGTCCGATCGCCAATGACGCAACCATCAGTGAAATAGCTATCGCAAATAATAAAACACTGAACCAGAACCTACGCATTAAAATCCTCCCTTTTTACTTCGGAATAAGGATGAACTAAGAACCGCGAATATTATAAACTTCCAGCAGTCTAGAATAGTTTAGCTTCGACAAGAATTCTAACACAACTAATGGTCATTGTCAATTGACTCGCTCCCAAGGTAGGGCTATTCAGTTTTAGGCTTATTACCCGTTTTGTTTGAAAAGTCGGAGTCGGGAAGTCGCTCATAGAGCGACGTGTCGGGATTGGGAAATCCCTCCCCGATAAATCCCCGATGAATCGGGACAGGCGGGATGCAGGCACCTACAGAAAAACTAAATGACCCT